>CAWVRK010000041.1:0-1793 GCA_963932955.1 uncultured Flavobacteriaceae bacterium | reverse complement strand
GATTATGTGGTAGGCCAAGATTGTGAAGACGAAGATACCGATGCAGATGACGATGGAGTTGACGACGCTTTTGATATTTGTCCTAACACTCCTTCAGGAGCATCCGTAAATACAAATGGATGCGCGGAAAGTCAATTGGATAGTGACAATGATGGCGTGAACAATGTTTTGGATGAATGTCCCGGAACTCCTGCAGGAAGGTATGTAGATGAAAAGGGATGTCTTACGCAGTTTGAATTGCCCTCTGATAATTTTGACATTCAAATTACCAATGAGAGTTGTGAAGACAAAGGGAATGGTGTTTTGGAGGTTGTCGCTTCCGAAAGCCATTCCTACACCGCAACGCTAAATAGCACATCTTACAATTTTACAAACAACAACCTAACGGTTTCCGATTTGGCACCTGGTTCCTTCGCGCTCTGTTTGCAAGTAGCTGCGGGGAATTACGAACAGTGTTTTTCTTTTGAGGTCGAGGCAGGTGCTTCCATCGCTGCCAAAGCGACTACATCAGCCAAAGCGGCTTTTGTAGAAGTGCTTGAAGGAACTGCACCTTTTGAGGTGTTGGTAAATGGAGAAAAGGTTTTGCAAACATCGTTTGCTTCTTTTGAGGTAAAAATCGCTCATGGAGATTTGTTGGAAGTAAAGACAACAGAAGCCTGTGAAGGAATCTTTTCAAAAGCAATCGACTTGTACCAAGATGTAGCGGTTTCTCCAAATCCGACTCAAGGAGCCTTTGAAATTCGTGTACCTCGTTCAGAAGAGGTTATTCGAGTAGATCTCTATTCAGTGGTCGGTCAGTTACTGTCTTCAGAACTGCAAGCAGCGCCAAATGGCAAAGTGTTTTTGACACTTGAAAACAAGCCCAAAGGTGTTTATTTTGCAAAAGTTCACCTAGGCAGACCAATTTCTCTTAAAATTATAAAACAATAACTATGAAAAATTTATATATATACAGCGTATTTGCCTCTCTCTTACTAGGAGCTTGTTCAGTTTCCGACAATCAAAATGACGGAGGTGCAGCTCCTTCGGTTCCTGCTTTGGTCTACCCGTCAAACTACTCCTTGTGTGTTGAGAACCCAGTGCTATTTCAATGGGGTATTTCTAAGGATCCCGAAGAAGATTCGATAGTTTATGAGGTGCAAATCGCTCAAGATGAAGTCTTTGCTTCCAATGTTGTTAGCCTTTCAGGAGTAAGTACTCAAAAATCAATTTTCTTAGACGCCAATGCTATTTATTATTGGAGGGTCAAAGCAACAGATGTCCAAGGCAATTCGAGTGCTTATTCTTCAGCATACAAAATGCATTCAGAGGGATTGGCAACAACCAATCATTTGCCATTTGCTCCTGAGCTAGTGGCACCTGTTTTGGAAGCTGAAGTTCAGTCATCTGATGCAACGTTGGAATGGACAGCTGTCGATGTGGATGCCGATAATGTATTGACCTATGACCTCTATTTTGGAACGAACAATCCACCCGTCGAAAAAGTGGCCACAGACATCGCGACTCCAACCCATGCTGTTTCTTTAGAAGCTGCAACTACCTATTATTGGAGAGTTGAAGTAAAAGATGGAAAGGGTGGGCAAGCAATCGGCCAAGTTTGGAGTTTTTCTAGTTTTTAAGAAAACTCACAAGGAACCTTTTATCAGCCTGTCGGATTCTTTCGAATTCGACAGGCTTTTTTCTTTTCAATCTTTCGTTTTTCAAAATATTTCTTTGTTTTTAGGCCTTGTTTGTATTTCTATCCCCCTCAAAAATAGGCAGATAAGAATCGTCGATTTACAAACCCCCAAAAC
>CAWVRK010000040.1:0-1934 GCA_963932955.1 uncultured Flavobacteriaceae bacterium | reverse complement strand
CGAAATCAGCAATGCTGCTGCCATCTACAGTCAAAGCACTCAAAGAGGTGTCTGTGCCTGCAGCTGATGGTCCTTTCCAAAAGTAGATGTTGTCAAACCAAACCGTTCCATTTCCTACGGTTTTGAATTGGAAGACCCGGTCTAAATTGGCATTGTATAGAGACAATGGAATGTCAATACTTTGCCAGTTTCCTGTGACAATACTAAGAGTATAAGCATTTTCTACCATAGGATTCGCACTGATTAGAAAAAATTCTAACGCGGTAGCGTCATCGGTCTTGTAGTCCAAATGCAAATATTCCATGGCAGAAACATCTGTTACAGGGCATTCCAAGCCTTGGTAATTGAGGTTTTCGTATTTCAACGTATTGTTTATGTCGATTTGGGTTTCAGTTGCATATGTTTGTTGGCCCCAAAAAGGATTTAGATTGGTGGCGATGCTTGTATACGCATCACTGTAAACAGAGATGACATCTGCACTTGCTTTGTTCGGTGTTGGGGCGGCAGTCAAACCGCTTCCAGAATCAGAACCAGTATCAGAACCAACAGCTGTTTCATTTGCAGCCACACCTCCTATGGCATTGGTCCAAATGAATCCATTGTAAATTTGCAACTCTCCCCTCGGGCCACAGTTCCTGCAATAGAGGATCAATCCAGTCGCCGGAGAGACAATGGCATCGCGCTGGTCTGCTGTCATTCGAGGCGGAAGAAAGCCTTGGCTCGTGGACTCTAATTCCAAAACCGCGGAGGCGTCGGGGTTCTCCGTATTAATCCCTACCTGGGCTTGTGTGTGCAGCCCAAGGACAAGGACGAAAAACAAAAAGGTAATTTTTTGAAAGGGACTCATAAATTGGGGGATTTTGGAGTAAACTATCTATTGCTACTTTGCGGTCAGAGTTTGATCACTTTAAAATAATGGCGCTTTTGGCTGTCGATTTCTGTAGTTTCTAGGAGGTAAATACCACTTGGAAATTCTTGTAGGTTGAGATTGCGATCTCTACTCTCCAAATACAACAAGCCTTGGGAATCGTAAATTCTTTTGTCTGTAGGAGTTTTCGTGGCGACCATGAGGACTCCTTTTGTGGGATTGGGGTAGATACGAATCTCTGTGGCTCCTTCCGGAAGTTCAACAGAAAGGTATTCAGTACCCATCGTAATTTGACCCAAAGAGGTTGCTTCTGTGAGGATACAACTCACCCATTTTACAGCACTGTTACGCAACGAATTCATGTCAATATTCCAATCTGTATCGTCTGTACGCGCAAGTGTTGCTATGTGCAATTCTTCTTCTGGTACTGCGTTGAGTTCATCGTCTTGGTAGTCCATCCGCAAAACCCCTCTAAAACCAACTTGTGGCTCGCTAAAGGTGAATACTTTCGCGATGCTTTGGTCATTGGATGCTAAGGGAAGCGGCGTGCTGCTTTGGACAAGGCTTGTGTTGGAGAGAACCATGTCCTGCGAAGGTCTCAGGGTCAAATCTCCTACCCGAAAAGTAGTGTTTTCAGAAATGCAAAGTGTCGTGCCGTTGGCGACATTCAACAATGTGGTTTGGGAATGCGCACAGAAGGCAAACAAAAGAACGAAGGCTAAAAGAGGGGGCTTGTTCATAAAGAAGCTGTTTGTTTCTCGTAAAGATATAATTTACAGGTGTATTCTTTCTGCATTTTAAACAAACCCTACTGTTTTTTTTTAAAATGGCTGTTTTTTTACCTTACTTTCGGGTGTTGTTTTCCAAAAAAAAGTAGTCAAAGCGCGGTTTTCGTTACCGTGCTGTTATCCTCAACTAAAGAATTCAATATTAGAATTTTTTGTTGTCATTCTTCACGGCTCCCGAACACAAATCACCGCATCGCTTTACCCCCCCAATCTATCAACCACCAAAAACGAATCATCAATTAAGAATCACGTATTGGGTCTTTAAGGCGCAGGATTGG
>CAWVRK010000039.1:0-2354 GCA_963932955.1 uncultured Flavobacteriaceae bacterium | reverse complement strand
TGTACTCAAAATACCACGGAGCGCTTGTCATCTTTCTGACTGTCTTGTGCCAACCAAAGCTTCTCAAAAAGAGAAGCACCTACCTTGCCGGATTGGTAGCCTTACTATTGCTCCTACCACACCTCTATTGGCAGTACAAGCACGATTTTATCAGTGTCCAATACCATCTTTTTGAAAGAAGCAAAGTGGGCTTTGAAAGCAGCAATGTTCTGGGGGCTTTTTTTGGTTTTGTAGGCATTCTCAATCCAGGATTTGTCATCTTACTAGCTACTTCCCTTCGCAAAAATAGGAGAATTTACAAGAAGAGTTTTTCTTTAATGCTTCGCCTTTTCATTGGATACCTCACGTTCTTTCTCTTGTATTCTTTTCGGAGCAGACCCGAAGCTCACTGGGTCGCATTTGCCATGATTCCAATGGCTGTTCTGTTGTTCAATCTCGCAAACTCCAACGCGAAAGCGAGAAAAAAAATCCAATACATTGCACTGGTCAGCAGCTTATTCTTGTTTTCGGCAAGGCTGCTCATCGCTCTTCAACTTCCTGTCGCATCTGAATTCCAAAAGGAAAAGAACACTTTTTTTGAATCGATTTCAAAGCTCGCAGGGGATAGAAAAGTTGTTTTTCTTAATTCCTACCAGAGAGCATCGAAATTCAACTATTACACGAAAAAACAAGCTGTCTCTGTCAACACTGCCAAAAGTCGTCAAAATCAATTCGATCTTTGGGCTTTTGAAAGCGAAAGCCACAACAAACCTATTTTGTTGGTCAAAAAAAAAGGAACCACACTTTTTGACAGCATTCAAACAAGCTCGGGAACTTGGATATTTTACCGAGAGATTGAGCACTTTCCTAGATTCAACGCAACGATAGGTCGCTTGAAAAACAAAACACCTCTCGTTTTCTATCGAGACGAAGCGGGAACAACGAACATAACAATCCAAAACCCAACCTCTTTAGTGTTGGATTTTCAAAGAAAAGACTTTCCTTATACACTGTCATTTCTATTGACAAAAAACAAAACCCATTACAAGATTCCGCTGCACTATAAAAACCCAAATAAAATTCTTGAAAAGACGACAGAGGAACTTTCCGTGGGCTGGAACTTGAAAAAGGAAAATATTCCAAAAGGAGACTACGCACTATTCCTATTGCTCGGCTCCAAAAACCTATACGATCAAAAAATCAGCAAAAGTTGGTCTGTTCGTGTTCAATAATGTGAAAGTGGAACTGCTTGAAGCTTTGGAGGCTTGAACACAAAAGCTCCAGAAATTGGAGTAGCGTGAAAAGAGACTTTCTTTTGAAGGCAGGTCGCTTCCCATATTTTGATTTTATAGGGAAAATTGGAGCCATCCGCAATAATTTGCTGGGGATGCAACAATTCTATCATGCGCTCCAAGTTGATATTGGGTGAATTTCGAAGCCAAACACACTGTTTTTGAAAATTTTGAATTTGATAGATCCCCAAACGGTCTATCAGTAGAAAAGATAGGGCACCAAAACGAAACAATTGAGGAATACTGTCTTTGGTCTGAAGAAGGTCAACTCCTGTCTCTCGAAGGTAGTTTTGAGCAAGTTTCGAAATCAGTTTGCGATTGGTAGTGTGTAAAACCCCTTTTCCACGGTTGACTAGCAACAAGTTGCTTTCTTTGTATTGTTGAAAAACAATCAGTTCGCTCCGCAAGGTTGTTTGGATTTTTTCAAAGATAAAAACCCCTTGCAACAACGAGATACAGAGCAAAGAAACAGCGAGTTTTAAAAACTTTTTGGATTTTAAAAATGCGAAAAACGCCACCAAAAACAGCAATGAAAAAAGAAGCTTCCCTTTGGAAAAAGAAATTTCATCAAACACAAAAGTATCCTGAGCAGCCACCCAAGACACAAATGAATTCAAAGAAACGATCAAAAAGGAATAAAAATCACAGATCCACGGAGGTAGAAAATGAATAGCCCCCAAAAACAAGAGTAAAAATCCAAATACCAAGACAAAACCAAGCAAAGGAATGACACCTAAATTTGCCAACAAAAACAGTCCTGGAAATTGATGGAAATAGTACAAACTAATGGGCAACAAACCCAATTGAGCCGCAAGTGAGACCGTCGTCAATTGCCAAAAATAATTCAAAATTCGCCGCTTGGGTTTCCACAAACGAGCAAATATAGGTTGGATAAAAACAATTGAAAAAACAGCTGTATAACTCATCTGGAATCCCAAATCAAACAGGTAAAAAGGATTGAAAATCAATAGGAGCAGTGCAGAACTGACCAAGGTTCTTTCTACAGGGTTTTTGTGTCTAAAAACAAGGCCAACCGAAAGAAATGAAAACATGGTGACTGCACGAACGATAGAAGGTGAAAGG
>CAWVRK010000038.1:0-3219 GCA_963932955.1 uncultured Flavobacteriaceae bacterium | reverse complement strand
ATAGACTTCACCAACACTTTTGTAGTTGAAGCCTGAAAAGTCCATCTTTTGGGCAAATTTCCATAGGATTTCCGCATCTGCTAAGGCTTCACCAGGCGGATCGATTCCCTTGGGAAGGTAGCTGACCCTTCTTTCAGAGTTGGTCATGGTTCCTTCTTTTTCAAGCCATCCTGCTGCGGGCAATAACAAATCTGCAAATTCTACAGTTTCAGAATGGTGAGAGATGTCCTGCACCACTACAAAATTTGCTTTTTTAAGGGCGCGTTCTATCTTGTTGGAATCTGGAAGACTGACAACGGGATTGGTACAGATGATCCAAATGGCTTTTAGGGTTCCTTTGTCCAAGGCGTCAAACATCTCTGTAGCTGTCAATCCAGGGGTAGGAGAGATTGGTGGAGATCCCCAGAAATCTGCCACTTCTTTCCGGTCTTTTGGATCGGCCAAATTTTTATGAGCTGCCAATAGGTTTGCCATGCCTCCTACTTCACGGCCACCCATGGCATTGGGTTGTCCAGTAAGAGAGAAAGGACCAGATCCTGGTTTTCCAATCTGTCCTGTTAGTAGAGATATGTTTAGGAGTGACGTGTTTTTGTCTACCCCAATCACGCTTTGATTGATGCCCATGGTCCACATGCTGATAAATCCTTTTGCATTGCCGATGTATTGCGCTGCCAACTTGATTTCTTTTGAAGAAATGCCACAAATTTCAGCCGCTTTAGAAAGCGATGTTTCTGAGACCTTTTTTTTCAACGCCTCAAAATTATTGGTGCTTTTTTGGATGAATTTGAGGTCTATTTTTTTGGTGTCAATCAATCTTTTGGCGATGGCATTGTGCAAGACCACATCTGTCCCAGGAAGAATTTGCAAGTGCAAATCAGCGATCGCTGCCGACTGCGTTTTTCTGGGGTCTACGAGAACAATTTTGGTGTCCGGATTGTTTTCTTTGTGTTTTTCTAATCTGCGAAATAGAATGGGGTGGCACCATGCAGGATTGGCCCCTGTGATAAAGAAGGTGTCTGCCAATTCGATGTCGTCATAAGCGATGGGGACATTGTCATCTCCAAGGGCTTTTTTATAACCGACCACTGCAGAACTCATGCAAAGTCTGGAGTTGGTATCGATGTTGTTGGTCCCTAAAAAACCTTTTGTCAATTTGTTGACCAAGTAATATTCTTCGGTCAAACATTGGCCGGAGACATAGAACCCCACACTGTTTGGGCCATGTTTTTTAAGAATGCTTTTAAATACTGCGGCTGCGCGCTCCAAGGCGGTGTCCCAAGAGACTTTTTCTCGCGGATGGTTTTTGCTCCACCGCATTTCTGGAGCCATAATTCTGTCTGAAGTGTCTTGAGTTACATAGTGTAAGTTCATCCCTTTTGAACAAAGCATTCCTTTGTTTGTGGGGTGGTCAGGATCTCCCTTGACAGTCAAGGTTCCCTTGTGGTTCTTGTCTACAAGGATGCCACAGCCCACGCCACAATAAGAACAGGTAGTTTTGTAGGATTTTGTAATTGACATAAGTCTTTGGTTTTCAAATTGGCGTTTAAAAAACGAATTTCCACCTTTTTGTGAGCTTGTTTTTTGAACTTTTTTTCAACGTTTGGTACGACAAAGCTACAAAATTACGTAGCGATACGTATTTAAGTACGTAATTTTTACGAGTATTTCAATAGATGCTTTTGGAATTGATATATGTATGATAAAACGCAGGTTTGCTAAGAAAAACCTAATTCTTTGGCTTTGCTAGAAAGTTCAATCAGGTTTTTTACATTCATTTTTTTCATCAAATTGAAACGGTGTGTTTCAATGGTCCGTTTGCTTTTGCCAAGTCTGTCTGAGATTTCAGTATTGGTCATTCCTGACAAAATAAAATGTAGAATTTCGATTTCTTTTCGGGTAAGCTTTGCGGCATTGTCAGGAGAGGACATAGGCCTTTCTGCAGGTACGGCATTTTGGAGGTAGTTGGAAACGATGACATTCGAAATGTCTCCGCTGAAATATTTCCCTCCTTGGTAGATGGTCTTGATGGCTTTTAGAAATTCGGCCTTTCCAGTGTCTTTAAGCAGGTAGCCACTTGCCCCTGCTTTGATCGACTTTAAGATGTATTCTTCGGAATCGTGCATCGATAAGACAATTGCTTTGGTTTCGGGAGCGTAGTTTTTCAAATGACCTACGGCTTCAATTCCGTCCATCACAGGCATTCTGACATCGATGATCAATAAGTCGGGTTGGATTTTTTTAGCAAGGTCCAAGGCTTCTTGTCCATTTGCCGCTTCTCCGACAACATGCAAGTACGATTCCTCCTCCAAAAGAGATTTGATGCCGTTTCTTACTAACAAATGATCGTCAGCCAATAATATGTTAATTGCTTTTTCCAAAAGGGTTGATGTCTATTCTACAAAGATAAAATAATTTCTTGGCTTTATTTTTTTTTTAAGTAATAATTTAAGTAGTTATACTTTGTTTTTGGTTGCCACTTGAATTACTGGATTACACACAGGAAGTATTTTTCAAAAAAAAACTGCCCGATCGGGCAGTTTTTAAATACGTAGGGATATGGGTTTTAAAGGAATTTTGGTTTGATCACCAACATCGCCCAAGCCCAGCTTTGAGAGTCTTTTGCCGTTGGGGCAGCATCGCTTTCAAAAAACTGAGAGTACCCTAATTTCAGCGCGTATCCTTTGAATTTTTTTGCGAGGACAAGGTCAATTTCAGAGCCCAGTGTTTTGCTTTCTGATTCTTCTAGAAAGTGAAGTGCTTTTACCATAAGTCCGTATCCGTTGCCGAGTTTGGTCTTCACACTTGCATGCAGGTCAATCAATCCGTTTCCTTTGGCGTGGTTTCCTACGTAGAAACGATCCATAAATCCGTTGAATTTGTGGTTGGTGCCGTATACGGGAAAGAAGCCAAAAGAGGTGTCAGAAGATTTTCCTGAAATGATCTCAGCACCCAAGCCAAACATTGTTTTGTCGGTTCCTTTAAATCCAGCATCCAAACTGGCCAAGTACGGAGTGCTTTCTGAGGACCTGTCTCCATCTTGAACAAAGGCATTGGCACTAAGTTTCACACTGCTGATTTTGAAGTCTGCATGCAGCCCTGCAGTCAACAAGCTTTTCACGGTGTCGTCTCCTGCTGTCGCATCTTGAAATTCCGTATTGATTACCAAAGCGCTTAAATTGAATTTGTCGGTTTTCTTATTGGCATGCAGGTACTGCATGG
>CAWVRK010000037.1:0-3736 GCA_963932955.1 uncultured Flavobacteriaceae bacterium | reverse complement strand
TCACACTCAATGCTCAAGACAAAGCAACCATTCAAGGACTTGTTACAGACAAAGAGATGAACAACGAGCCCCTTCCTTTTGCCAATGTATTCGTCAAAGGAGCGGCTATTGGCGTGACGACAGACTTTGACGGAAACTACAGTTTTTCAGTTGACGAAGGAGTTGTGGTGGTGGTTTTTAGTTTTGTGGGTTACCAAACAGTTGAGGTTCCCTTGACGGTTGTGGACGGAGAAAGCTACACACTAAACCAATTGTTGGGAGCGAGTGAAGGGATCACCATGGACGAAGTCGTGGTCCAAGCGATTGTTTCCAAAGAAAAAGAAACAGCTTTGCTCGTGGAGCAGAAAAAAGCAGTAGTGATCAAGGAGAGTATTGGTGCGCAAAGACTGGCAAAAGTAGGAGTGTCCAATGCGGCGGGTGCGACGACAAAAATTGCAGGAGTCACCAAAAACGAAAGTTCGTCCGCGGTGTTTATTCGTGGCTTGGGAGATCGTTACCTGTCTACGACCATGAACGGCT
This sequence comes from uncultured Flavobacteriaceae bacterium, assembly GCA_963932955.1. GTDB lineage: Bacteria > Bacteroidota > Bacteroidia > Flavobacteriales > Flavobacteriaceae > Flavicella. The sequence continues at coordinate 3,217 of CAWVRK010000037.1, read as the reverse complement.
TGCCGATTCCTTCGGACGATGTGGAAAATAAAAACATCAATTTGAATTTGTTTTCAACAGGAATTATTCAAAATGTAGGCATTAGTAAGACCTATACGACTTCCAACTATGCTGACCAAGCTTCCGGAAATGTAGACGTAATTTCTAAAAGATATTCGAAAAACGGATTTTCTATCGGTTTACAAACAGGAGCAAATACGAATCTATTAAAAGGTGATATCAGCGACAACTTTCGTGTGACGCAAAATTACGACGACTTGACTTTTGGTTTTCATTCCAAACAGCAAACGCTTAAAAATGCGATTACAAAACAATCGTGGAATACCCAAACGACCAATGCAGCTGGAAATTTTGGCGTTTCCCTATCAGGAGGTAAAAAATTCTTTTTGGGAGAAAAAGATTTGACTGTTTTTGCGACGGCAAGTCATTCCAAGTCCTTTAGCTATAGACAAGGGATTTTTAAAAGTTACAGATCAAATGTATTGAACAATTCATATACAGATACAGAGCTCTATCGAGTAAATATCAACACAACGGCTTTGTTGAACATTGGTTTGAAAATCAACGAGAACAATAAAATCAGTTACAACTCCTTGTTTGTGAATAAAACACAAGAAAATTTATTTGAGCAGGGGCGTAATGGAGAAGGCTATGTTTTTGACCAAGACCCAGCAGAATATGGTGCTTTTGTAAGAGATCAAAACACCAAACAAACGATGATGTATGTCAATCAGTTGTTGGCAGAACACCGTCTCTCAGAAAACAATAAATTGACATGGGCCGCGGGTATGAATTACGTGTTGTCAGAAGAGCCGAACCGAATTCGAAACGAAGTCAATATCGAAGCTACCGATTTGCCAGAAAACGTAAGTCCACTCATCTTTACAGATGACAATACACTCCAATTTGCTCACGTGGGAGATTTTCAACAAAGAAAATCAGGACAAAAAGTAGAGGATTTAGAGTACAACGCGCGCATTCAAGACGAAATGACATTTGTGAATTTAGACGAAGACGGCGCTTTCAAATTACGAGCTGGAGCGAACATTCGTCACAAGGAAAGAACGTTTAGTTCCCTGTTTATCGGAGTCAGATCGAAAGGTGTTCAAGCTCCAGATGTGGATGATTTGAGCAGTGTTTTCACACAGTACAATTTCAACAATAGAACCACCATTTTGCGAACACCAAATCCAGATATTTACCTTGCGAGCTTGGATGTAGTTGCAGCGTACGCCAATTACGATTTTGCTTTCGGAAAACTGTCAGGAAATATTGGAGGAAGGTATGAATTTAATAAAATAGACCTGGAATGGGATGTGGCAAACTTTAGCGGTGCTCCAAGAACTTCAAAGACCTACAACTCAATGCTACCAAGTTTGAATTTGAAGTACGAGTTGAACGAGGTTCAGTTTGTAAGAATTGCATTGAGTAAAACAAATACGTTGCCAGAATTCAAGGAATTGGCACCCTTTGAATATGTATCTCCAAACGGACGTGTTACAAAAGGAAATCCAAACCTAGAGAAATCTGACAATTTCAATGTGGATTTGAAGTGGGAAATGTTTCCTGAAAACGGAGGACTCCTTTCAGCTACTGGATTTTACAAGCAAATAAAAAACCCAATCAACTTGGCGCTAACAAGAGGATCGTCAGGATACTTTGTATTTGATAACACAGGAGAAGAGGCAAACATTTATGGTTTGGAATTCGAAGGGAGAAAAGACCTCATAGATACGGACAATAGCAAATTGAACCTGAATGTCAACATGACCAAAATGTGGTTCAACCAAGATTTGAAAAAGAATTTCCAATACAAAGGGAAAACCGAAACGAATTTGCAAGGAGCTTCCGATTTTATTTTGAACACAGCGTTGAGCTTTAGCACCAAATCAGAAAGAGAATTTGTAGCAACAACAGCCGTAAATTATTCTTCAGATAAAATTGCTGTTTTAGGATCTCCAGAAGATCAGTCAAGTTCTGAAACTTTGTACAACGATGAGATTATTGAAAAAGGCTTCGTAACCTTGGATTTGGTGATGAGTAAAAAATTATCAGAGAAATTGTCTTTGAGAATTCGAGGGAAAAACTTGTTGAATCCAGCCATTGAACAAACACAATTGGTGCGTTCGTTGGTAAATGGTGTTGAAACAGACGAAACCGTAGTATCCTACAAAAAAGGAAGTCAAGTAACTTTGAGTTTGGCCTACAAATTTTAAACACAAGACAAAAAAGAATACCAATCGGTTCCAATTTATTTGAGCCGATTTTTTTTGCATAACATTTTGCTAACATCCTAGTGAAAACAGCTACTTTTTATAACGTAGCCTTAACTTTTACCTAAGCTTACTTTTTCATAATACCCCCATATTTGTGGTGTTATTAAACTAAATAAAATAAAATGAAAACCAGAAATTTAAAACAAGTTGTATTTGCAGGGATTTTAGCGACTTTATTCGCAAGCTGTGACACTGGTGAAACATTGTCATCAGGGGATACTGAAAAGGGCGATTTGGAAAATGGGGTTTTGAACGGCCTTTTAGAAAAGGATTATATTTTGGATTCTAGAATCAACTACAACCTCACCGGCGCTTTTATTGTTGCTGATGGAGCAAAATTGACCATTCCAGCAGGAACTCAAATTGTAGCTGATGCAGGAGGAGCAGATGTATATGTTGCCGTATTAAAAGGAGGACAAATAGACATTCAAGGATCTGTTGACAATCCCGTTTTGATGACTTCGGATGCAGGGGAATCTGGTGACTGGGGAGGTTTGACCCTTTGTGGAGATGCAACAACCACTGCTGGAGTAGATGCCGAAGCGGAAGTAGGAGGTTTCAAATACGGAGGATCTACTGATGCAGACAATTCAGGTTCGATAAAGAACCTAGTAATCGTAGGTACGGGTGCTCAAATCAATACAGAATCGCAATACAACGGAATTTCATTCTACGCAGTCGGTTCCGCAACCGTTGTTGAAAACATTGCCGTCATCAATGGAGCTGATGACGGTGTGGAGTTCTTCGGAGGAACAGTATCGGTAAAAAACGTATACCTTGAAAATAACGAGGACGATTCTATCGATTGGACAGAAGGATGGAACGGAACCGTTGAAAACGCCTACATCAAGCATACGATTGCAGGATTCTCTACCGTATTGGAAGGAGACAAAGACAACAACAACCCAAAGTTCATCAACCTAACAGCGGTTTCTACTGTT
>CAWVRK010000036.1:0-4247 GCA_963932955.1 uncultured Flavobacteriaceae bacterium | reverse complement strand
CCTCCCACAAAGAAGTGAAAACAAAACCCTCCTATAAAGAAGTGAACAAAATCCTCCCACAAAGAAGTGAAAACAAAATCCTCCCAAAATCCTTTCAAATTCCTTAATTTTGCAAAAAAAATCCATGGATTTAGACTTGTTTGGAACAGCTTTGACAGATTATCAGAAGGGCATGTATACGGAGGACCTTTTCACCCATTCCTCCATTGCAGGAGAAGATGTCCTTCCACTCCCATACCTCTTTCGATCTTACAAACAAATGCCTGCCATCGAACAAAAAGCACTGCAGGAAGCAAAGGGCACTATTTTAGACATTGGTGCTGGATCGGGCAGCCATGCGCTCTACTTACAAGAACAGCAAAAAGACGTCACAGCGATAGACATCTCGAAAGGCGCGGTGATAGCCTGTAAAAACAGAGGGGTTCAAAAGACAGCGCAAAGGGATGTTTGGGAATTGACAAATCAAAAATTTGACACCTTATTGGTCTTGATGAATGGTGTGGGAATTTGCGGCAGCCTCAAACGATTGGGCCCTTTTTTGAACCACTTAAAAAAACTACTGAGAACGAAAGGACAAATCCTCATAGACTCTTCAGATTTGATTTACATGTTCGAAAATGAAAAAGGAGAATTTTGGATCGATAGCGAAGCTGCGTATTACGGAGAAGTTTCTTTTCAGATGGCTTACAAAAATCAAAAAACAGCCCCTTTTGACTGGTTGTATGTAGACTTCAACACCTTAAAGCGCTGTGCAAACTTCAACGGATTGCAGTGCGAGTTGCTTTTGGAAGGAGACAATTACGATTACCTCGCAAAACTAACCCACCTTTAAACGATGAAAACTATTGCACACCTCCTCTGTCTTATTTGGATCTCATTTGCCTTTGGGCAAAGCGAACAAGCGGCGCTGGCCTTTCAAAAAGAATTGACCCTTCAATTTTCAACTAAGAATGGGTCTCCTTTGCTCACTAAGGACCGTCTGATGTTTGCCTCCCTTCCATTTTACGATTGGAATCCGGACTATTGCGTAACGGCGACAATTGAAAAAACACCAGATGCACCCTTGTTTTTAATGGAAAGCACAGACAAGCGATCGGCATTGTACCAACAATACGCCATCGCTCACTTTGTTGTTCTGGGAAAAAAGATGCAGTTGAGTCTCTACCAAAGTCAAGCTTCTAAATACGACCTGCAATACAGAGACCATTTGCTTTTGCCTTTTAAAGATTTGAGCAATGGAGATACGACCTACCTCGGAGGTCGGTACCTCAACGTATTTGTCAGTGAGTTGCAGCAAAATACATGGATCCTCGATTTCAACAAATCCTACAATCCCTACTGTGCTTACAACCCCAATTATTCGTGCCCCATCCCGCCATCAGAAAACCACCTCGCCATCTCGATCGAAGCGGGGGTCCAAAATGGATTTGTAAAAAAGCCCTAAAATAAAATAGGAAACGGGTCTGTATTGCTGAACGGATTGGAATCTAAAGACAAAAACACTCAGTCTTGAAAAACGGCATCGGCATCTCTCCAATTCCATTTGCCCACTACGGTTCCTCGTTCCAAGGAGACAATTCCAGGATTGGCTCTGATGATGGTTTTTAGAGTGGTCTCATCACAAAACAAAAATTCAAAGGGAAAATCAAATTCCTTTTGAAGGGCTTGAAGTTCAGCAGATCCTGAAGCGGAGAGTCCGTAGACTAGATAACCGCGTTTCTTAGCTTCTTGGGCCAATTGGGCAACTTCTGAAAACCCGACAAAATTCCCTTTTTGAATGTTGTAACTCACAAATAAAAGGCATTTTTCAGCCGCCAAAATAAAATCTGTTAGGTCTGCTGTTTCCGACTCCAAATAGAAATCGTGTACTGGCGGCAAGGCGTCACTCCCGGGTTGGGAAAGCATGCCTTCTTTGATGTTTTTTCCAACGGCATAAGCACGAAAATCCAAAAGTGGCAAATGCACCTGTACGTGGTATAGGATGTATACAAATACACCTAAAAAACACAAGGTGATCCACTTTAATAAATCGTCTGAAAAAATAGGAATTACATACGAAATTCGAAAGCTTAAAAACAGCAATAGTAACAATAGGATCACATTTTTGTAAAACGTCTCCCAAGAACTCAATTTCAAAGCATCGCCAAAACAACCACAATCGGTGACCTTGTCAAAATAAGCAGAATACCAAGTCAAGAACAAAAACAACAAGGTCATTCCCAGGAGTGCCCTGAGCGTAAGTTTTGGTTTGTAACCGATCAAAAGCGTCACTCCTAAAAGGATTTCTACCAAAATCAAACCCATTGAAAAAGGCAAGGCATAAGGGATCAAAAAGGGAAGGCTCAACACATCACTTCCAAAATACTCTTCAAACTTGTAAGCAGAACCTAAGGGATCTACCAGTTTCACAAAGCCGGAAAACAAGAACGTTGCCGATACTAAAATTCTAGCTACAAAGACGAGAATGCGATTCATAGGATGCTGCGATGAGATTTCTATTGTTTGCAGAGCAGCAATTGCTCCTCTTTTGATGTTATTCGGCTTGTTTCAAATGGATCAAAGCAAAAATGGCATAATTGATCATGTCTTGGTAATTGGCATCAATTCCTTCTGACACAAGGGTTTTACCTTGATTGTCTTCAATTTGTTTGACACGCAATAATTTTTGCAGAATCAAATCCGTCAAGGAGCTGACACGCATTTCGCGCCAGGCTTCACCATAATCGTGGTTTTTATCTTCCATCAGACGTTTGGTGATGTCACTGTGTTTTTTGTAAAGTGCTGTCGCTTCATTCACATTCAGATCAGGTTGTTCTGCCACGCCTTTTTCCAATTGAATGAGCGCCATGATACAGTAATTGATGATGCCTATGAATTCAGATACAGCACCCTCGTCTACTTTTCGAACTGTATTTTCTTGCAACTGTCGAATGCGTTGGGCTTTGATAAAAATTTGATCGGTCAAAGAGGACAATCTCAAAATGCGCCATGCACTTCCGTAATCTTTCATTTTTTTCTCAAAGAGAGCGCTGCAAATTGCGACGATTGCATCGTATTGTTTTGAAGTGTTTGCCATGTATCCTAATCAAAAATTATGTAAATTTCGCTTCGCTTTTAAAGTAGCAGTGCGCAAGGTACTATCTGCAAACGAAAATAAAAAAAAATGCGGGAAGTTTCCGCAATTTTTAGGATTTTAAAAATAAGACAGCAATGACTGCATCCCACGGAAAACAGAAAAACACAAAAAGCCTCAATTGCAAAGGTCGGCTGATAGACCTGAGCGTTCCTAAGGTAATGGGGATTTTAAACACTACGCCAGATTCTTTTTACGACGGCGGTCGGTATGCTGATGCCGCAGCCATTCTTCAACAAGTACAGAAAATGAAGGAGGAAGGCGCTGCCTTTATCGATGTCGGTGCCTATTCTTCCCGTCCGGGTGCAAAAGCAATTTCCGAAGCCGAAGAAACAAAACGGTTGCTTCCTGTTGTGGACCTTCTCCTAAATACATTTCCGGACCTTCTTATATCCATCGATACGTTTCGAAGTGGTGTGGCACGCAAGTGCCTTGAAAAAGGAGCTTGTATGATCAACGACATTTCTGGAGGTGATGCTGATCCCAACATGTTTGAGACTGTTACCTCCTTTCAAGTGCCTTATATTTTAATGCACATGCAAGGAACACCACAAAACATGCAAGAACGTCCACACTATGAAAATATCGTAACAGAAATACGAGAAAGTTTTGCAAAAAAACAGTTTCAATTAAAAAACATGGGCTTGAACGATTTGATTTTTGATGTGGGTTTTGGTTTCGGAAAAACCGTGGCGCACAATTACGAACTCCTTCAAAATTTAGACTTGTTTCATGAATTGCAGTGTCCAATCCTTACAGGGGTCTCTAGAAAATCGATGTTGTACAAGCCCTTGCAGTTGACCCCCGAAAAAGCGCTCAACGCTACCACAGTTGCTCATACGCTTGCATTGCAAAAAGGAAGTCAAATTTTACGTGTTCACGATGTTGCTGAGGCAGTACAAGCTGTAAAAATCACGCAACTCATCCGGTCTTAAGACGTATCCGCAAAAATACAGCTGACTCTTGAAACCTCAAAAAACCAACTAACCTTCACAAAAAGACCGTTCGTCTGTTTTAAATTGCTATTCATCGAAAATAAGCTTTTAAAAAAGAGTTCTTTGCTATTTTTATATTGTAAATGAGAATTTATAATTTTTGTTTTCGAAAACAATTT
>CAWVRK010000035.1:0-4920 GCA_963932955.1 uncultured Flavobacteriaceae bacterium | reverse complement strand
AAAAACAAATCAACACCTGTCCAGCCAAATTTGGCAAATTTCGGCCACCAAGCAGGGGTTTCAAAAAAATAAGCATAGTGAAAAATCAAAACGAGTAAGATGGCCAAAGCTCGTAAATGATCCAATCCGTAAAATTTTTCTTTTGGTTTATGAGTTGTTTTCATGGTTTGTTTTCTAATAAAATACTAAAATTTGAGAGAAGGACGGCTCTTCTGTTGTTATAAAATGTAGTGCAGACAGGCTTTGTAATGGTTTTTTTGTAATTTCATAAAAATTGATTGAGAAGAAAAATGAATGTAGAAGAACTTCGAGACTACTGTATTTCCAAGCCCTGTGTGACGGAAAGTTTCCCTTTTGATCAAACGACCTTGGTGTTTAAAGTAGGTCAAAAAGTGTTTGCATTGACGAGTTTGGAACGCCAGCCAACTGCCGTAAATTTGAAATGCGATCCTGAAAAAGCACTGGACTTACGGGAGCAGTATCCATCGATACTCCCAGGCTACCATATGAACAAAAGACATTGGAATACCATTCAATTTATAGTGCTTCCAAACGATTTGGTCAAACAGCTAATCGACTACTCATATGAGCTCGTTTTTCAAAAGATGAGCAGCAAGGCACGGACTCAATTGGGCTTGTAAAAAAGAGAGGAGGTTACTTATAAGAACAGAGTACTTATTTTTGTTTTTTTTGGTGCAATTTTGTAAAGTGCGAATAAAACAAAGGGATTGTTTCGATGCCTTTAAATAAATTGAACAGTCCAAAATGTTCGTTTGGAGAATGAATGGCATCGCTGTCCAAGCCGAATCCCATCAAGATGGATTTGCTTTGCAATTCTTTTTCAAACAATGGCACAATGGGGATGCTTCCTCCTGAGTGCTGCGGAATTGGCGTCACTTCAAAGCTTTCTTGGTAGGCTCTTTTGGCAGCCAGGTATCCGATATGGTCTGTGGGTGTGGTGTATGGCAAGCCTCCGTGGTGTCGTTTTACCGTTACTTTTACCCCCTCAGGTGCGAGACTGACAAAGTATTTTTCAAAGAGCGTTTCAATTTCTTCAAAGTCTTGTCCGGGGACCAAGCGCATGGATATTTTCGCATGGGCTTCAGAGGGAATGATCGTTTTTGAGCCTTCACCGGTATGTCCTCCCCAAATACCGTTGACGTCCAAGGAAGGTCTGATAGAGGTTCTTTCTACGGTGCTGTAACTACTTTCACCATAAACCATATCGATGTCCAATGCCTTTTTATAAGCTTCTAAGGAAAATGGTGCCTTGGCCATTTCGGAACGCGCTTCAAATGTGTACTCCTCAACGTCTTTGTAAAAACCGGGAATGGTAATGCGGTTGTCTTGGTCGTGTAATTTTGCAATCATCTGTGACAGAATATTGATCGGATTGGCAACAGCACCTCCGTACAGACCCGAATGCAAATCCCTGTTAGGACCGCAAAGACTGACTTCCATATAGCAAAGCCCACGAAGTCCGGTGGTGATGGAGGGTTGTGTGTTGGAAATCATCCCGGTGTCCGAGATTAAGATGATGTCATTGCGTAGTTTTTCTTTGTGGTTTTTTACAAACCATTCCAAGTTGGGAGAGCCAATTTCTTCTTCTCCCTCTATCATGAATTTTACATTGCAGGGGAGCGACTCGTTTTCAAGCATGTATTCCAATGCTTTTATGTGAAGAAATAGTTGCCCCTTGTCGTCACTGGCTCCTCGCGCAAAAACAGCTCCTTCAGGATGGAGTTCGGTCTTTTTGATGACGGGTTCAAAAGGGGGAGAGTTCCACAAGGTCGTCGGTTCTACCGGTTGCACGTCATAATGTCCATAGACCAAAATTGTGGGAAGTACTGGGGAAATATTTTTCTCACCATAAACGACTGGGTAGCCAGGGGTTTCGCATATTTCCACAAGTTCACATCCGGCCGCCTTAAGCGATTCTTTTACGAGTTCTGCTGTTTCAATTACATCTTGGTAGTGCGTGGAATCGGCACTGATGGACGGTTTTTTTAAGAGGGTAAAAAGTTCTGACAGGAACCTATCTTTATGATTTTCAATGTATTCTTTTCGTGGATTCATGTAGGGAGGGGATGTACAAATCAAATGTAATAAAAAAGAAATGAACTTCTTTGAAGTTTACAAGTATTGTGTATATTTGCATCCACATTTCAAAGCGGGCGTGGTGGAATTGGTAGACACGCTAGACTTAGGATCTAGTGCCGCAAGGTGTGAGAGTTCGAGTCTCTCCGCCCGCACATCGAAATACAAAAAGCTGAGGATGCAAATCTTTGGCTTTTTTATTTGGGCTAACATATGGGGAACACAAATAGGTGTTTTTCATATATTTATTTATCATTGAAATACCACCGTCTTTGACGGTGGTCATTTTTTAAAGGCTGTGCCCTTTTTTAGGTTTTCCCATCTAAAACTTTTTAAGATGAGTAGGGATAGAAAATTAACTCATGTGTATTACAAATGTGACGATCACATTGTTTTCACTCCTACGTATCGTTTTTTTCAGGTACTTGAAGGTATGGTCAAAGCATTGGTTGTAAATGATTTTGAATTAATCAGTTCATGGAAAGATGTCCAAGAGATTGAATTAAATGTCCAAAAAGACCACATTCATTTGGTCTGTTCGATTCCTCCGAAAGTCTCAAAACCTGAGTATATGGGTGTATTGAAAGGAAAGATGGCAACCAAATCTATCAGGCTGTGTTGCCAAATGATTGGGAGAGGCTCTCGTGTACTCAAAGACAAAAAGGAGTTTAGGGTATTGGATTTGGGAAACAATGCAGCGCCGTTTGGGCACCTTGATCAACCAGCGTTTTTCCTAATTTTCGATAGGAACACTCAGTGTTTTCCCCAAAGGTGTTCGTTATTTCGGCTCAACTGATCCTTTTTTCAAAGCTTTGTAGTTTTCATGGCAATCCAAAATCGCTTCAACAACCTGAAGGTCACTGGCTGTTTGGATAAAGTATTCGGAATAGTTGCAGTCGTCCAACAATTCTTTCAATTGCTGCTCGTTCATCTGCAGGTATTCTAACATGATTTCGCGGTCAAATTTGTCTTTTAAAATAGTTCTTAAGTTGTCTTTTTCTTTTAGTTTTTTGAGTTTCCGAAGTGTCTTTGGCTTCTTTCCAAAAGTGTGGTATAAGAAGTCGATTGGCTGAAATAGCGCAGCACTTACGGAGGTAAAATTTCTCTCTTTGGGTTTCCCGACTTCGTAAGTTTGTGGCAAACCGCTGATATGGATGCGTGCATATTTGTCTTTGGGAACCTGTTTGATGTCTACTTCTAAAACACCAATCAGTTGGTGTGTTTTGACGATGATCTCACTGATTTGATTTGTTTGTTCGTGCAGCGAAATGGACAATTCGTTTCCCTTTAAGAGGTCGTTTGTGATTTTGAGTTTGATGGATTGGTAACCGATGTAAGAAATCATCAGCGTGTCATTTACAGCAGTAGGAATGAGAAATCGTCCTTCGCTGTCGGTGGTTGTCCCCACTACAGAATTCAAGTTTAGGATGTGTGAACCCGACAAGGCGTTTTTTGAAATCCCATCGAGAATTTGTCCTTGTAGCGCTACTTTTTGTGGGCCTTCTTGTGCCCAAATGCTTGGAGAGAAAATACCGATTAGAAAAACTAAAAAAACTATTTTTTTCATCTTACAAGTATAAGAATAATCAGGCATATTTATGTTAAGATATTTTTAAATAGCCAGCTGTTTTTGGAATGGGCAGTCACTATTTATTTCTTTGAAATTTTGATGTTTGTTGTTGGCTTGGTTTCAAAATGGTATTGGAACACATTTGGAATGTATTTCAAAGCACCGATTCAAATTTTTTTTTGAGCAAACAAAAAACGAAGAAAGTTTTATTAATGAAAATGGACTTTGAATCAATCTGTAAAAGTATCAAGAAGTTTGGTAATTTTTCTTTTAGATTTATTTTTTTTCGATGAATGCATCGTTCTTGGATCGAAAAAAAAGGAATTCACCAAAGGGTGGTATAGGATGCTCAAAACAATGGCCAAACGGGAAGCCAAGGCAAGCAACCTCAAAAACACATCTTGAAATTGACTGGTGTCAATCACTGATATTGACATGTATGTCAAGAGTGCAAATATTCGAACTCCTAGAAAGATAAACAACCATTTTTTCAGTAGTAAAAACCGCCTTCCATATAAATAGGTTTTGTAATGTTTTCTTTTGGTTGATTTTGTAAACGACCGAATGGCTTTAGCAGCATAAGCCACATAAATCCAGTTTAGGATCAACGGGAAAGCGATAGGTATTTTAATATCTTCGAGGATTTGAGCAAAGGAATTTAGCCTCAAACTGTTGTATTCATAGACGAGTAAAAAATACGCCAAAATGATGGAAAAGCCTTGGAAATAATGTATTGGTTTTAATTTGAATTTGTAAGCTGTAGCAGCTTTGACATACAAATAAATAAACAAAGGAACCAAAACGGTCACCAGGGCGTCAACTATTTTAATGGGCGTCGCATAGCTTGTCCATTCATATATATATTCGAAACTTTTGAACAGTTGTAGACTAAAAGCCACCATCAAAAACAAGAGAATTTTATAGTGAAGCGCTTTCTTTTTTCGGATGACTTTGAGAAACACAATGACAGCTGCCAAATTGATACACAGGCAGGCAATGATCACAAAAGAGTACAATGAATTCATAACAATAAAAGGGGGTATTGAAACAATTACCGGCTCAAAATACAAATTAAATTTGGGAACATGACGACAACGGATATGAAAAAGATCACATTCCTTTAAGAGAAAAGGATTGATCCTGTTTAGATACAGTAACAAAAATATTTGGATTTAGATTTTATTGGCAATCCGATACCGTTGATTGATTTAAATGCGCTGCCAAGGATAGAGAAATCAACTACCTACGAAGTG
>CAWVRK010000034.1:0-5239 GCA_963932955.1 uncultured Flavobacteriaceae bacterium | reverse complement strand
AGATTTGCTGTGTCTATAAAAAATTTCATGGTTCTTTAGTTTAATGAATTTTAGTTAAGTCTTTGTTTATCTGCAAGATATATCGAAAAACATCGTTGATTCTTAGAGTTCGATATTTATGAATAACTTTTAAAGCTATACTTTCCAGAACCGTTCAATTTCTTCAAGGGATTTTCCTTTTGTTTCTGGGATATATTTATAGGTAACAATCATTATTATTACGATAAATGCAATAAAAATAAAATACGGTAGTGAACCGTTCCAAGTTGTACCATTATTTACTTCACTATCCATCACTATTGGAAAAGATTGTGACACCACATAGTTTGCCGCCCATTGAGCTGCTACAGCAACAGACATTGCTACGCTACGAATTTTATTTGGGAACATTTCTGAAAGCAAAACCCAAACAATAGGCCCCATAGATAGCGCAAATGAAGCTATGAAAATCAATACGCCTAATAATGATAAGAACCCAACAGATTGCTGCTGTAATGTAATCCCTAATAATAGAAATCCAACGATCATACCAATAGACCCAATGTATAATAAGGGCTTTCTTCCAAATTTATCTACGGTAAACATCGCAACAAATGTGAATATGAGATTCACAAAGGCTAATAGTATTTGTTGTACCAAAATATCTTCTTTACCAAAACCAAGTGCTTTTTCAAAAATATCGGCTCCATAATATAGCACGGCATTTATACCTGTAAATTGTTGTAAGACAGAAAGTGCTGTTCCAATAACGATAATTCCAAGTAATAATTTTGAAAAGTAATTCACTTTATTGTTAGTGCTCGTATTCGTAATGCTAGTTTTAAGAGAACTTTTTATAGCTTCTATTTCTTTATTTGCTTGGTCTACACCATGTATCTTGGTTAATATTTCTAATGCAGCAATATCATTCCCTTTAAGTGCTAACCATCTTGGGCTTTTAGGAACAAAAAACAACAATATAAAAAACAAGCAACTTGGAATTAGTTCTGACCAAAACATATATTTCCAGCCAAACTCAATATTCTCGGCTTCAGATAAATTATTTCCAATAAAATAGGTAGCCAAAAACACTACAAAAAAGCCAACAACTATAGCGAGTTGATAGTAGGTAACCATTTTCCCCCGTATATCACTAGGTGCAATTTCGGCAATGTACATCGGCGCATTCATGGATGCGATACCAATACCTAATCCTCCAATAATTCTAAAGACCACCAATAAAGAAACAGACTCTGAAAAAATAACTGGTAAACCAGAACCATATGCTGACAAAGAAAACAATATAGCTGAAAGAATTAAAGAGTGCTTTCTGCCAAATTTTATACTCAGTGGACCTGCTACAATGGCTCCAACGAGACAGCCTAATAAAGCACTTCCAACAACCCAACCTTTCATTGCTGAATCCAAATCAAAATGTTTGCTAAGGTAAAATTGAGCACCATTAATGACACCAGTATCATAGCCAAACAACAATCCACCTAATGCGGATACTGCGGTTATTAATAATAAAAAAGTTTTTTTATTCATGATTTTTGATTTTATTCTTTGCTTATTTATATTCAATTAACATCTCCCTCATTTTTAGGGGTTTTATTGAAACATGAAAGGCTCTCGTAACGCGTAACATTATAGATAGCATTGATGTTATGATACAAAAATTGAGGTTGTTATTTTTTTAATTTTCAAACTTAAGGTTTTTTTTAATGATATTGGTGGATGATGTTTTCAAATAATTCTTGTTTGCCACTTTTTAGATTTGGTTCGCCATTTTCTTGCGCGAATTGATCTGTATTTCATCCATTTGGGCAGTCCCAAGGTCCGGGGTACAAACTGCCGACTATTCCGACTTTGGTTTCGGATTTGTCAAACGAACAAATGAGTGTGTATTCGAGCCCAACATCAAAAGACCCAATCGAGAAGTCTGCCGTGATTCTTGCCAAGTAGGGAAAGCATCTTCGGGAAGGTATTTCTTCTTTGAAAACAGGAGTTTCCGCATTGACAACCAACGGCATTCAAGGAAAAAGAACCCATAGCTGGGTGGTTGAAAAGTAAGAGATCAAAACACCGACCTTTCTTAGGTTGAAGCCAGTTTGACAACTGCTTTTTCAAACAGTTCTTTTGGTCCTTCACAGACATTGCACTGGTACTCTTCTGGGAGATCTTCAAAAGCTGTATGCGGCTTTATGTTTGCTTTTTCGTCACCCAATCGGCTGTCGTAAATGGTCATGCATTCACTACATTGATAGACCTCTGATAGCATTGGAGTCTCTTTCTGTGTTTTTTTGCGGTTGTTCTTTTCTGTGTTGTCTCCCAACTGTTCAAAGTACATTTTACTCAGTTCCATTAACAACCCAGGCAATTCAATCTTGTCAATGTCTTGCGCATAGACGATGTATTCATCCGTGTTGGGGTCGAAATTTTTAGAGTGCAATACGTTGAAAGTAGGTCGGACTTGAAAATTTTTTACAATGTCTGGTGTTTTGTTTTTTTCCACCATCACCGATGTAAAATAAGCCCTATTTCGTCCTTGGTGGCTGATTCCGAAGGTCATGCCATAAGTACTGATGTCATTTTGGTCAAAACTTTTGACAATAAATTCTTTCAAGGCCAAGGCTTCTTCGTCTGCCACGGGAAGGTGCCAGTTAAGTTCCAAAGAGGAATGCCGAATGTTGATACCGCTTTTTCCTAAGAATTTTTCCAATTCCAATTTGTCTTCCTTGTAGATGCCTTTTACGACAAAGGATTTCCATGGAGTGATGCATATTTTCCCCACTTTATGATTCATACAAAAGTCCGAAAAGTCTCTTAAAAACTTCAAGTCGTATCGGTTGTTTCTCCAGTACAAACCAAGCCAGTATAGGTTGTCTCCAATTTGATTCATGCCTTCATAATAAGGAAAAGGTTCGTAGGTGACAGACAATTCTTTTTCGATACTTCGGTTGTTGGTTTCCAAATTTGCATTCACCAAGTCAAACAATTCTTCTACATCGTCAGCATCCGTAGCGATGGCTTCTATTTCTTGAGCTGTTTTGGCGATGTCGTAGCTAAAAATCAACACAGGATAAGTGACGGCTTCTTCCCAATGTGGCAATTTTAAAATCAAGTACCAATAATCTTCGTGCTCAGAAGCGACAAAATTCAATTGCCCACTAAACAAGGGAACCAATTGCTGCTTTGGATCTGTAATGTTTATTTTGAGTTTTGGGATGTATTTGAATTCCTCCAAGACATAGAGGTATTTCACTCCATTTAGCCAAGGGGTGTTTTTAAAAATATCGGCAGAAACATAGGAGCATACAATGTTTTGAAAATCTCTTTCAGAAACGACATCTAGAGACAGGTCAGGAAAGGATTCCAAGGGTTTTTCGTCCTCTTTTCCGGAAGGGATAAGGATGTCTTGTCGAGAACCAAACAAGATTTCTTTCTGCCCTGAGGCCTCTGCAAGCTCAATGACTTGCTTCAATTCTCCTGGAGAAAGCACTCCTCCTTTTATAAGAACACGTTGGATGTCTTGACTCATAAGATGTGTTTTTTAAACGCTGGGCTTTTCAGCTTTGTGATTTTTTAATAGGTCTCGGACTTCGGGTTTGCAACTTCCGCAACCCAAACCGGCACCGGTCGTTTTGCACAATTCATTGAAAGAGCTACACCCAGCTGCGATGCATTCTTTCAAATTGCCTTCTCCCACTTGGCTACAAGAGCAAATCAGTTTTCCCAATACGGGAACGGCATTGCTTTTGCCTCGGAGCAGTTCCTCGCGTTTTCCTGACAATTCGGTTCGGTCTTCAATCAAACTTTTGAACTCGGCAAATTCACTTTTGTCCCCCATCAATACCGTTCCGATTAGGCGGTCATTGTGGACGATGCATTTTTTGTAAAAGCGCCTGCTGACATCCATCAAGATGATTTCTTCATAAGCAGGATCGTTTTCTGGAAACCCTATGGTTCCGATACTGCAGAGATCTAGGTCGTCAAATTTTAAAATATTCATTAAAACAGACCCTTTGTAGTGGCTGTTTAGGTTCCCCAAAATAAATTTTGCAGCGATGTCAGCTTGCTGCTCTGCGGCGGAAGTAATTCCAAAAAGATTGTTTTGAAATTCTGCAATTTCTCCCATCGCAAAAATTGCAGGATCACTGGATTGTAAATAATCGTTGACCACAACACCTCGTTGGCAGGTCAATTTGGACGTTTTTGCCAGTTCGATGTTGGGAAGGGTTCCAATGGCATAGACAATGGCATTAGCTGAAATGGTTTTACCTGTTTTTAAATTGATGGACAAACTGTTTTGTTCCTCGCCTTCGAAGACGGTGTTGACCTCATTGTCAAAATAAATCTGGATTCCTCGTTCCTGAACATCTTGCGCCAAAAGTCGACTGGCGACTCTGTCCAGCTGACGTTCCATCAAGCGAGAGGCTCTTTGGATCAAAGTGATGTTGATGTTCTTTTTGTTGAGAGCAGCGGCTAATTCCAAGCCCAAAAGCCCCCCTCCGACAATGACCACGTGTTGTTCTGCGGCAGGAAGTTCAGTGTGCTCTAAATAATCTTTCAAGCCGTCTGCATCTGTTTTGTTGCGCATGGTAAATCTCCCAGGCAAGTCGAGTTGTGCTTCGTTGGGGATAAATGCACGGCTTCCAGTGGCCATGACAATCAAATCGTAGGAGTGTAAGTCACCATTGCTATCAGTCACTGTTTTTTGTGTCCGATCAATCGCCTGAATAAAAACATTGGCGTGCAAGGTGATGTTCAATTTTTCGAGTTCTCCTTTTTTTAATTTTTGAAGTTGCTCCCAGCTCAGTTCCTCACTCACATATTCGGGAAGCAGTACCCGGTTGTAAAATGGTGTTTCCTCCTTGGAAAAAACAGCAATCTCATCTTTTTCATTGTTTTCACGATACGTCTGTACAAAGCGGTAGGCAGCAGCCCCGGCTCCGATAATGCATATTTTTTGTTGTTTTTTCTCGTATTTTTTGACTGCTACAGCTGCGTATTTAAAGTCGGGTTCTTTGGAGACTGGGTCGACCAAGTTATGGGTGAGGTTGTTGACCCTTCCGTAGTCTTGGTTTAGAATTTTCCCAAAGTGCATGGGCATAAAGACAACACCTGTTCGGATGTCGTAATTTATTTTAACGGGAACTCTCGTTTCACCACGGTTGTTTTTGACCACGACGATGTCGCCTTCTTTGAGGTTTCTTTTGAAGGCGTCCACGCCATTCATTTCCAAATAGGGGCCTTCAAT
>CAWVRK010000033.1:0-6060 GCA_963932955.1 uncultured Flavobacteriaceae bacterium | reverse complement strand
CGGGAAAATACTACCTAGGCGGTTACAGCGACCACTTTCCAGTTTATGTACTTCTTCAAGTTCGAGCCCATTCCGCTCTTTAAAACCGCTACCTTTCTTTCGGTCCAAAATCGGCAGGAGCCTCTTGCGCAGCCCCGTTGGCCTTCGAGAACACCGTCCATTCCGAAAGCTCAAAGTCAGGGTTGGGCTCGGTGACTTCAAACTTGCGAATCGCTTTTCCATCGGTATACTCCCATCCAGTGTTTGAACCATCCACCCCCCGATCTCCAAATACATCTTGCACCTTTTGATTCGCATCTACCAACTCATAGACATCGTCGCCCGTCCCTGAGACATAGGAAGAACCAAAGTTAGGCGTAAAACCAAATACTGAAGCGAAACTCGTATTGGCCAAAATTAAAAAAGACTTGGGTGGCAAAACACCCGACAAGCGGAGTGGCGTTCCCGAAACCACTGATGAGCCGTTCAGGTATTTGTGCAACGACCAGCCTTCCAAATCAACGGGGTCTGCTCCTGCATTGTACAGTTCCACAAAACGAGCCATGTTATTGTTTTGTGGATCGGCAATTTCGGTCAGCAATACTTTTGGAATTATGAGGGGGCATCTTTCGGTTGTTTCTGAAAATTCGACATCAACCAAAGAGCGGATTTCCACTTTTAGCTTTTGGTCATCACGTGACAACACCCCGGTGATGGATCCAAGTCCTTTTGGAAAGGATTCGTGGGCAAAACTCGCCCCTCCTTCAGTATGCAAGTTGATTTTTTGCAAGACACCACAGATTTCCAAAGTCCGATCTGCAGCAGCATCTCCTGAATAATAGGCATAGGCCTTGCCCAATTCCTGCGCCACCAACTGTAGCTTTTCAATGCGAACCAACGTGTTTTGAAAACTTTCTGTATCCAACTCCGACAGCTCCTTGTACAAAGGGACAAGCGTTTGGATTTCTTCTGTAGGCACGACAAAATCGAACAAGGCACCCTCCTCAATTTCTTCCACCGTTTTTCCGTCTGTATAACCCACACTCAGGACGCCATCCACGCGGTCCATATACAATCGATTCAACTTGAAAAACACTTTTTGCCCTAAAGAAAACTGTTGGTGTGTTTCCTCTTCGTCTGTTAGTATTTGAAGTCCCAACGAAGGATTTTCAAAGGCGTCTTGCAGCACAATGCGTTTGGTGAAATTCCCTTCTCGATCTGAAGAAATCACAAAGCCCTCCAAAACCATCGATTCTTCTACACCAAACTCCACCAATGTCCCCTGGTACATTTGCAGCACTTCTTCAAAACCAAGCGTTGCAGACAGCTGCGCACTGTCAGCACAACGTTCCTCAGAAAAATCCAGGTCTTCAGGACTGTGTAAAACCAACTGTAAGTCGGAGTAATAAGCGGTCAAAAGTGCTTTGACAGGCCCCTTTTCCAAAGGAAGTGATTCGCTTTTAAAGGAGGCGAAACCACTCGTTCTTAGAGGGATTTCTGCCACCAAAAGACAGTTTTCTGAAACCTGCTGCAACATCCTATCTGCCGAATGGGTACCCGTATCGGCATAAGAATTGCCGCGCTCTTTGGCGGCAAATTGCATGTGCTCCAAAACAACCCACATGCCCACCATAGAGTTATTGAGTTCAGAAAGTGTTACTTTTTTGGGAACAATCGGTACTTGCTCGCAAGACCGAAAGAGGTGTTCGTCAATTTTTGAGGAATGAATGGGCGCCAAAGTACCCCCTTGGTTGACGCCCAAACTCAAGACGCCAAAACGGTAACCGATGGAAAGTCCTTTCAATTTTAGAAAGACTTTTCTTCCTACCGGATAGTCGGCATGCAATTGTGTCTGATCTATCAAAACTGGCAAAGAAACCTTTGGGTTTTCAGGAGCGTCTTGTAGTTAGAGGAGCTTGTAATGATTCCCGGATGTGTCGTCAGATACCACATAACCTGACACTACCAAATCCTCTTCAAAGAGCACTGTGCCAAAACCCGCCCTGTCTTTGGTGGCCAAAAGGGAACTGTTCGTGACCATGACAGGTTCTCTACAAAAAACAGAAGGCGTGCTAGGGACATCGTCAACGCAAGAAAAGACCAAAGCGACAGAAGAAAGTAGTGCAAATGAATAGGGTGTTTTCATAATCCTTTTTTTATGGTTTCTATTAAAAATAAATGGAGAGCATCAAGTAATAGCCCACTCCAGGGGCCGTCCAATATTTTGGGCCAAAAAGAGGGGTTTCCAAACCCATGTCTTCTTTTAGTTCTCTGTAGTTAGCTTTTCGAGATTGCTCAAAACCACCTGTCTTAAAAACGGTTCCCAAAAGATTGGTCACACTGGCAAAAAGACTCAAATAATACGTGGGTGTTTTCCAGGATTTTCCTCCGACGAAATTGACCAAAAACAAGTCTTTAAGACGTTCTTGCTGCCAAAATTCTTTCACTTCCTTCACTGTAATCGGTTCCGCAGTATCAGGATTGACAAAGGGAAGTCCGTCAGCATCTAAAAAAAAATTGGCCGTTCGGATAAGAGGAGAACTATTTAGGTAGCGGTGTGATAAAAAATTCCCGTTGACCTGTAACCACCAATAGGCAGGGTCTCGGTATTCAATCCCCAAAGAATAGGCCCGTTGTGGGCTGCCTCCCAAGCGGGCGTTTTTCAAATAGGCGGAACCAAAGTCTCCTTTCTCTCCGACAAACTGATCGGAACGCAAATACAAGTGAGGGTTGTTGGCATAGACATGGCTTCCCAAAGCGGCCACAGCTGACAATTGAAAAGATGAATTGAGCTTTGCTTCCATTCCAAATTCCACCCCTTGGTGCTGTTTTTCGATTCCTGTGAGTACCAAAGCCACAAAATCAGCTTCCTCACCTCTCAACCCTTGCGCAAAAGAAAAGGAGGTGGTTGTTCCCTGCGCAAACCGCGTGTGGTAGCCTGTCAATCTTGCTTGGATCCCTGGGGCCCTGTAGCGGTAACTCAAGTCAACCGTTTGTCTCAGTTCGCTGCGCAACTCAGGTGCAAAATCGGCCGTGACCCGCACCTGAGGGAAGACCGACTTTGCTGTAGGAGCCTGTGACAACAATCCAAAATTGAACCCAAACAGGTGCCTGCCTGTCAGTTTGTATAAGAGGCTTGCCTTCCCACTGAAATTCCGAAAGGTTTTTTTTGGAGAGCGGCCATAAGAGTTGTCGGGGTAGCTCCCATTTCGATAGCCCCCATCTCTTTGGTACAAAGAAGTCCGATACGTCCAACTTGCCTGCATTTCCAGACGCCTACTGTGGTAATGGCTCTGAAAAAAAAGGAAGGCTTTTTTGGAACGCAAGGCATAGCGATACGAAAAAGAGTCTCCCTCCTCTACGTTTCTATTGGGACGATTCAAATCGTTTTGACTCGCAACTCCAGTTGCATACGGATCCAAGTCTACAAAAGTGGCAGCCCCCAATAAGTCTCGCATTTTCGCATAGTTCAAACTGTAGAGGTCTTGGAAGGAAAACCCGATATTTGCGCGCCATTTTCTGGAAAACTGTAGGTCTATTTTTGAATGAAAAGTCCAGGTTTGGTCTTCATTGCGGTCTTCGTAGAGAAAATATTTTGCAGACGGGTTCAAGGCATTTGTCTGAAAGAGGTCTGTCCAAGATATTTGGCCGTAGTTTTGAAATTCTCGCAAGGAAAGATAGGCGTTTTCGTAGTTGGGGTTCTCTGGAAAGCGCAGGGAATAGCTCGGTAATTTTTGGTAGTAGGTCGGCGAGGGGTTGGGGGCTTTGAAATTGCCCAAACGGCTATTGCCCACGTGCCCCTTTTGAAAGGACACCGTGGTCCCAACCTCTGTGTTTTTGTGGACTTTCCAAGTATGTGTCAATTGGAAAATCGGCTCTCGAATTTCTTTGATCCGCGCATTTCTTTCCTTTCCTGATTGTAGCCCCCAATAAGCATTGTATTTTGCACCCCGAAGGTCTAAAACTTCTTGGGTGTTGGGCGATGATTTGGCTCTTTTGTTGGAAGCTACAAAAGCGGTGAGGTTCAAACTGTGTTTGGGATGGAGTTGTTTTTCAAGGGCGATAAAAGAAGACCAAGCCCAATAATGGGTTCCGTCTATCACCCCATTTTCAGCAGCGCGCAAAGAGGCTGAAAGCGTGAGTGCCCAGCCGTTCTCTAAAAGGCCTGTTGCATAAGAAGCCAAAACTCTCGAGCGGTAACTCCCTCGGGTTGCGGCCACAGAAACTGCATTTCCAGGCCTGTATTGAGACGCTCTCGTACTGAAATGGGTGGCTCCAGCCAAACCTCCAAAACTGTGTTCTGAAGCTGCAATCCCAAAAGCCAATTCCTGGTTTCTAAGAACGGTGTTTAAGCCTCCCCAATTGCTCCATTGCGGCCTTCCGTCAAAGTGTTTGTTCATTTCGATTCCGTTGATCAAGATCAGGCCTTCCTGACTGTCATAGCCCCGAACTTTGAACCGCGCTTGACCAAAACGAAAGGCGGCCGCATTTAAAAAAACATCTTTGGAAGCTTGCATCAACCCAGGGATGTTGTCGGCGCCTCCGTTTTCCTCCTCAAGCAATTCGGCTTGGCTGAGCAGTACCGTCGGGCGCTGTATTTCTTCAAAAGGAAGTGCTGACAAAGAAAGTACTCCCAAATCCACTAAAGCTCCATGGACAAGCTCCAAGGGCAAGGTTTTGGAAACAAAATTTTTTGCAGAAATTTCCAACATCCAAAGTCCCTGAACAGTCGTTTCCAACTCAAAAAACCCCTTGGAATTGGAATGGGTGAAAACAGGCGTTCCTCCAAGACGAAGCAACACGCCCTCCAACGGGCGTTGCGTATTTTCAAACACCACAGTTCCCTTTAGAACGCTCACTTCTTGGGCACACAAAAGCACCTGTATACAATAGCAAAAACCACAGCATATTTTTTTTAAAAAACGCATGTTCACTTTCTTCTCCATAGCAATCAAGAAAAAGATAACTATAAGTTACGTAAAATAACGCTGGTTGGTTTTGATAAAGGGTGTAACTTTAAGGAAAACATCCCTATGAAGAAACTCGGTTATTTGACCCTGTACTTGTGGTGTTGTGTCCAACTCTCCACAGCACAAACGAACACATACGAAGTTTATACAGTCGCCTTTTACAACTTGGAAAATTTGTTTGATCCCATCGACGATCCCGAAAAAAACGACGAAGCCAGTCCGTTGATGGAACTTAAAAAAGACCGCGAAGGGGTCTATCAACAAAAACTAAACAAGCTCTCCCGTGTCCTTGCGGATATTGGTTTTGAAAAGACAAAGACAAGTCCTGCGCTGATTGGTGTGGCAGAGGTAGAAAATCGCAGGGTGCTGGAAGACCTCGTTCAAACAGCGATTCTACGCCCCAAAAACTATGGCATTGTGCATGCCGATTCTCCCGATGCGCGGGGCATCGATGTGGCGCTTTTGTACCAAAAAGACCAATTCATTCCTTTGTCTCAACAATCCCATACGCTTAGAATTTGGTCTGACAAAGGCCACCGCATCCCTACCCGGAGTCCTTTGGTGGTCAGTGGGTACCTCGGTGATGACATGCTTCACATCATCGTCAACCATTGGCCCTCTCGAAGAGGAGGCGAAGCCAAAAGCCGTCGTTTTCGGGAACAGGCCGCTTTGCTCAACAAACACATTGTAGACAGCCTCTTTCTTCGCGAACCCGGCGCCAAAATCTTATTGATGGGCGATTTGAATGACGACCCTATCAACACGAGCTTAAAAGCGGTTTTAAAAACACAGTCCTCGCCAAAAAACCTCGCCGACACCACTTTTTACAACCCTTTTGAAAAACTTTTTAAAAAAGGCTATGGCAGTTTGGGCTATCGGGACAACCTCCACCTCTTTGACCAAATCCTTTTGAATGGTGCGCTTCTCTCAAAAGACAAACAATTCCATTCCTTGGGCTTTTTTAAAAGTGCTGTTTTCAATCCCGACTATCTGTACCTTCAAAAAGGAAGGTACAAAGGCTACCCCTTTCGCAGTTTTGCCAACGGAAATTTTACGGGCGGTTACAGCGACCACTTTCCAGTTTATGTGCTTTTAATTAAAAAAGCATAAA
>CAWVRK010000032.1:0-6471 GCA_963932955.1 uncultured Flavobacteriaceae bacterium | reverse complement strand
ACAGAAAGTTGGATAAAAAAACAAGAATCGATTTTTATTTGGGGTCCTGCTCAGAGATCTGGTTTTTTTCGTTGTTCTTTTTTCATTCCCTGTGACTTTTTTCGTTGGAGTCGTTTTGCAATGGAAGCCCTTGTAGGTTTGCTCTTTTTCCTAGGTTTTACTTCTTGTAACCCTACGGAGAGCAGCTTCCAAAAACGTTCAAGCACTAAATTTTTATTTTGATGCTGGCTTCTCGTCTCCTCACATTGAAGAACGAGCGTGTTCCTTGAGGTCAATTTGGATCGCAATTTCAGAGAGATGCTTTCTTTTTCTTTTTCGGAGAGACCTTTTGAGTTTTCGAGAGCGAAGGTCAGTTCTATTTTTGAAGACACCTTGTTGGCATGTTGTCCACCAGGACCGCTGCTGCGAATGGCTTTAAAGCGAAGTTCGCTAAGAATTTGTTTTGTGTCCATCGCCTCAAAGTTAGGCAATTCTTTGTGGCCATAGGGTTTTGAATTATGGGTGCTTTCAAAAGTCCTTTTAAGCGCCTTGCAACTTTTGGTCCAGTCGCGCTTTCCACTGTTGCTGTCCTTGGTAGGCCAAAAAAAAGAAAACAGCAAACTGAATGCCAGTAAACCCAAGACCTTTGACAAAATACAAAGGAATGGAAATCGCATTTCCGACCATCCAGAACCCCCAGTTTTCCAACTTTTTATTGGCCATTAACCACATCCCGGCAAAAAAGATACCGGTGGTCAGCGTGTCAAAATAATCCGTCATCTGATGGAACCTTCCTGAATAGCAATACACGGCAGTAACCAAAATACTGGTAGACACAAAAATAAGGGCAACTTTGCGCCAATCTTTGGCATCACATCTAGAAATGGAAAGGGGATTGCCCCCTGAATTTTTGGACCAAACCACCCATCCATACACACTCATCAAGGTGTAATATACATTGATGAGTAGGTCCCCGTACAAGGCGAATTGAAAACAAACAAAGGTGTAAATCCCGGTACTCACCAATCCTGTTGGGTAAACCCATATGTGCTCTCTTTTGGCAAACAGAACGCTGATGATTCCAAAGACAGCACCCGTAAGCTCCAAGACAATGTCGGAGGGAGCAGCTGTTGAATAAGGCGCAGTAAAAAAGTCGAACAGGGAGTCCATGTATTTTTTTTTGAAATTTATGAAGTTGTGGGGATCGCGTAAACCAAAGTAAATTCTTCTATGGGTTCAAAGAAAATTTGATATGTTTCTTTGGCATTGTCAGTATTGATACAGCCACTTGTTTGTCTATCTTTAAGATCAAAAGAATTGATGGAAATGTGTTTTTTAAAAGACAGTCCTTCTAAAAAGGAACTTTTGAACAAAGCTTCTTTGGCCCCCCAAAGAACCGTTAAAAAGTCCACACTTGACGTAGAATTCACAAAGTCCATTTCCGTTCCGAGAAATTTAGGAGCGATGCGTTTTATTTTTTCGCGATTTTTTTCCATATCAATTCCCACGGCATTGCTACCGACGGCAAGGGCTGCATAGTGATATGAGTGGGTGATGGAAATGTGTTTGCCGTCTTTCAAATGAGGTTTTCCAGTGGCACTGTAATAAAGATCGCTGTCTGAATAACCGGCATGTTTCAACAAATGGCGGATGCTCACAAAACCCTTTTTATGAACCTCAGAACGCATGTGGGAAATGCGTTGCAAACTGGAATCAATTAAGGAGATTCGCATCAATTCGTCCAGAGGCTCGCTAATTTTCCAAAGAAACACCGTCGTGTGGTTGTCA
Source organism: uncultured Flavobacteriaceae bacterium (assembly GCA_963932955.1). Classification (GTDB taxonomy): domain Bacteria; phylum Bacteroidota; class Bacteroidia; order Flavobacteriales; family Flavobacteriaceae; genus Flavicella. The sequence goes on along the minus strand of CAWVRK010000032.1, from coordinate 4,704 downwards.
ACGGGAATTGTTTTGATAAAAGGCATTTATTTTGTCAATGTGTTTTCGTAAATTTGCAACTTAATTTCACAAATATAACAACTATGCCTTCAGAAACAGCAAACTACACAAAATATAAGGTAAAAGACATCAGTTTGGCTGATTGGGGCCGCAAAGAAATTCATTTGGCAGAAGCAGAAATGCCGGGTCTGATGAGTTTGAGAGAAGAGTACAAAGGCCAAGAGCCTTTGAAGGGCGCACGCATTGCAGGCTGCCTTCACATGACTATTCAAACGGCGGTTTTGATCGAGACTTTGGTAGCTTTGGGCGCTGAGGTTACTTGGAGTTCTTGCAATATTTTTTCTACCCAAGACCAAGCAGCGGCAGCAATTGCGGCAGCAGGAATTTCTGTATATGCATGGAAAGGCTTGAACGAAGAAGAATTTGACTGGTGCATCGAACAAACCTTGTTTTTTGGTGAAGACAAGAAGCCACTCAACTTGATCTTAGACGATGGCGGGGATTTGACCAACATGGTTTTGGACCGTTATCCAGAATTGGTTCCAGGAATCAAAGGGCTTTCTGAGGAAACGACAACTGGAGTTCACCGTTTGTACGACCGTGTGAAAGCAGGAACTTTGCCCATGCCAGCAATCAACGTAAACGATTCGGTGACCAAATCGAAGTTTGACAACAAATATGGCTGCAAGGAATCTGCTGTGGATGCCATCCGAAGAGCAACAGATACCATGATGGCCGGGAAAGTAGCCGTAGTCGCAGGGTATGGAGATGTTGGAAAAGGAACAGCCGCCTCATTGGCTGGAGCAGGAGCTCGTGTCATCGTTACTGAAATTGACCCCATCTGTGCGCTTCAAGCAGCAATGGATGGTTTTGAAGTTCGCAAAATGGACAATGCCATTTCAAGAGGGGACATCATCATCACAACGACGGGAAATAAAGACATCATTGTCGGCCGTCATTTCAAGGCTTTGAAAGACAAAGCCATTGTTTGTAACATCGGTCATTTTGACAATGAGATAGACATGGCCTGGTTGAACGGGAATTACGGGGCTTCCAAAGTAGAAATCAAACCACAGGTAGACCAATACACCATCGACGGCAAAGAATTTTTGGTCTTGGCAGAAGGACGTTTGGTCAATTTGGGCTGCGCCACTGGACATCCGAGTTTTGTGATGAGTAACTCGTTTACGAACCAAACATTGGCTCAATTGGAATTGTGGTTGAACGGTGCTGCTTATAAGAACGATGTCTACATGTTGCCAAAACATTTGGACGAAAAGGTAGCGCGTTTGCACTTGGCGAAAATCGGTGTTGAATTGGACGAATTGAATCCGGAGCAAGCTGCTTATATAGACGTCAAACAAGAAGGCCCTTACAAACCAGAATATTACAGGTATTAAGATTTATAAAAAGCTGCAAAATGCTATTTCTAAAAAACTCCTAGAATTTTTCTAGGAGTTTTTTGTTTGGGAAAGCGAATTATTTTTTAGCTTTTGAAAAGCTAGGCCTTTCTTTTTGAGAAGTAGTCGTTTAAAAAAGCGTCTATTTCTTCTTTCAATTTGTTGAGGCTTTGACCTTCTTTAGCAAAGACGGTTACATTTTCAGCTACGCGATTTCTACTGATGCTGTCTTGGATTTCTACACGGCGAACCCCTTCCTTTTTTTCGAGAAGGACTTTTAGTGTTTGGTCCAAAGAGAGGTCACTCATATAGATTTTAAGTGTTTGTTCTTTCGGTGAGTTTCGGATTTCCGTTCGAAAAGGCAACATAGGTCAAAAAGTTTTCAATTCTTAGATGGCTGCAAAGACAGAACCATTTTGTAAGTTAGGTTTTTCTTTTTAAAAACACAAACTTAATTTGTTTTGAGATTTGAATCTGCAGTCTTTGTTTTTTAGCCCAGCCACCCTTCTCGGTCGAGACTTCTGTATTGGATGGCTTCTCCAATGTGATTTGGCAAAATACAGGGTGCGGCTTCTAGGTCTGCAATGGTTCGACTCACTTTTAAGATGCGGTCGTAGGCCCTTGCGGACAGGTTCAAGCGCTCCATTGCCGCCTTTAACAAGTTTTTGGACGCTAACTCCAAGGGACAGAATTTGCGAAGCTGTTTGACAGACATTTGTGCGTTGTAATGGGTGTTTTCAATTTTTGAAAACCGTTCGGTTTGTATGGCCCTTGCTTTGCAAACACGTGCTCGAATGGTTTTGCTCAGCTCTCCTTTGCGCTCTTCTGACAGCTTTTCAAAGGGCACAGGCGTTACTTCTATATGGATATCGATTCGGTCTAAAAGCGGCCCTGAAATTCTTCCCAAATAGCGTTGCATTTCTTGAGCGGTATTGCTCATCGGGTTGTTGGGGTCTTTGAAAAAACCGCTTGGACTGGGATTCATACTAGCCACTAACATAAAGCTACTGGGATAGGTGACGGTAAATCGGGCTCTTGAAATGGTAATTTCTCGGTCTTCCAAGGGTTGTCGCATTACCTCCAATACTCCGCGTTTGAATTCGGGCAATTCGTCCAAAAACAAGACACCATTGTGGGACATTGAGATTTCTCCGGGTTGTGGGTATTGGCCCCCGCCGACGAGTGCCACATCGGAAATGGTGTGGTGGGGCGCTCGGAATGGACGTTGACTCATCAAGCCAAAGCCTTCTTTGACCTTCCCGACGACGGAATGAATTTTGGTAGTTTCCAAGGCTTCCTTTAGGGTCATGGGAGGCAAAATGGTTGGCAAACGCTTCGCCAACATGGTTTTTCCAGAGCCTGGGGGTCCAATCAGAATCAGGTTGTGCCCTCCTGCAGCTGCAATTTCCATGCATCGCTTGATGGACTCTTGTCCTTTGACATCCGAAAAATCAAATTCGGGGTGTGCTAAGGTTTCTTGAAATATTTTTTGAACATCGATGACCGTTGGTTTTAAAGCTTTTTGTTTTTCAAAAAAAGCAATCACTTCGGTGATGTTTTCAATGCCATAGACGTCCAAACCTTCGACAATCGCTGCTTCGTTTGCGTTTTGTTTGGGCAGGATACATCCTTGAAATCCTTTTTCTTTGGCTTTGATGGCAATGGGCAGTGCTCCTTTGATGGGTTGCAAGCTCCCGTCCAACGAAAGTTCTCCCATGATGAGGTAGTTTTCAATTCCTTCTCCTTTGATTTGTTCAGATGCTGTTAAAATTCCAAGTGCCAAGGGTAGGTCATAGGCAGAGCCTTCTTTTCGCAAATCGGCAGGAGCCATGTTGAGGGTGATTTTTTTTCCGGGCAGTTTGAAGCCAATATTGTTGAGTGCAGCAGCAATTCGGTAGCTGCTTTCTCGAACCGCATTGTCCGGCAAACCGACGAGGTGGTACCCAATACCTTGATCGATATTTACTTCAATGGTGATGGGGGTTGCTTCAATACCGAATACGGCAGCTCCATAGACTTTGGTCAACATGGTCCTTGTTTTTAAAATGAATTTGTAGGCCGTCTTTGACTTGGGGCAATCGGATTCTTAGTAGTAATTTGTTTGTGTCAGCTCTCAAAAATAAGGAGGAGATTCAACGGTGTTTTGGGAGGGGTAGCAATTTCTCTAACGAAGATAACAAAAAGTATTGAGACCTTTGAAATTATCTCAAGAAGATAAAATCTAAAAAAATACATTTTGTGAATGAGACAAGCATTCGTCAACGAACAATGAAATCAGTGACAAAACAAAGGATAAAATCCAACTTTTGTAAATGAATATTTTATTGAATTTGACCCCTCGACTACTAGTCGCCTGAGGATTTTGGGTTTTGAGCCAAGCCAATTTTCATCAGTAGCGATTTTTCCATGCCATGCGTGCCAATACACTGTAAAAAACACCTTCTCCAATACTTGTCCATAGAGAAGTCTTCTTTTAAGGTCTCGACCTCGTTGTACAAAGCCACTAAAAACATTCTGTACAGTCCAAAGAACCAGCGGGATAAACGGGATTCACCTTGTCCACCATTCTCAAAATACCGCGACGCGTTTGAGAAACGACCTCTAGGATTTCTTAGATTTCGATCTTAGTTTCCTTTTGCGTAATCCGCTAAGAATTGGGCCAATCCACTGTCCGTCAATGGGTGTTTTAACAAGCCTGTGATTGAGGACAAAGGTCCTGTCATGACGTCAGATCCTATTTTAGCACAGTTAATTACATGCATGGTGTTTCTAACTGAAGCAGATAAAATTTGTGTTTTAAAACTGTAATTGTCGTATACCTGTCGGATCTCAGTGATCAAGTGCATCCCGTCGGAAGAAATATCGTCCAAACGACCTAGGAAAGGAGACACATAAGTTGCTCCTGCTTTGGCAGCCAACAAGGCTTGTCCTACTGAAAAAACGAGTGTTACGTTGGTTTTGATTCCTTTGTCTGAAAAGTATTTGCACGCTTTTACACCGGCGGCAATCATAGGAAGTTTTACCACGATTTGAGGATGTAAGGCAGCCAGTTCTTCTCCTTGTTTGACCATTCCTTCATAATCTGTAGCAATTACTTCTGCAGAGACATCTCCTTCAACAGCCTCACAGATGTCCAAGTAGTGTTGTAAAATGTTTTCGGCTCCCGTAATGCCTTCTTTGGCCATCAATGATGGATTGGTAGTCACACCATCCAATACACCAAGGGCTTGGGCTTCTTTGATTTGTTCGAGATTTGCTGTGTCTATAAAAAATTTCATGGTTCTTTAGTTTAATGAATTTTAGT
>CAWVRK010000031.1:0-8991 GCA_963932955.1 uncultured Flavobacteriaceae bacterium | reverse complement strand
GGTTGGCACAAGACAGTCAGAAAGATGACAAGCGCTCCGTGGTATTTTGAGTACAACAAAAGCGCTGCAGCAATGCCTAAGAAAAGTAGGTGTTTTGTGTTGTTCTTTTTTGTGAATTTTAGAAATGCCAACAAATAGAGTCCTGAAAAAAACAGCAGCGGTACATCTGGAGTGGTTACAAAGCTATAAACATTGCATGCGGGAATGGAAAAGAGAATTCCAAAATACAGGAGTGGTGCATGTTTGTTTTTTCTTTGATGTAGTGGGATAAAATTCCAAATAATTTTGACCAGAATACCCATCAATAGGACCGTCATCAATCTTACTCCTAGTGTTTTTGAAAAGAATATCCCTCCAATTTTTACTAGCAAAGCGACCATTGGCGGGTGGTCAAAATACCCCCAGTCGAGATGTTGTGCAAAATTCCAATACAAGGCTTCGTCCTGGAGAATGGGACTAAAGTAGGATTGGAGCAAATTCATTGTTACAAATACCAATAAGCAATTGTTGAAGGATGCTTTCAAATTCATAGATGAAAAAAATTAACATTCTAAAAAATGAGGGGTGCTTGCTGAAGGGGAAGGAGGGCAATTAGTTTCAGGGGAGGAAGGTTGAAACCAACCTGTATCAAGATACAATAAATTCCCAAAAAAACAGCAGTACTTCGGTTTGAAAAATAGAAGTAGGAAAATTAAAGGAAATCAATTGTAAAGTGTTTTTTTTAAAAAGTCCAAAGCCATCTCCTTCCAAATAAATCATGTTCAAACCCATACAATTGGACTGTTTTTGCAGTCTATTGGTAGCTAGGTTTCCAATTTATTCTAGTTGTTAAAACCACCTCATGAAACGCTCCCTCCTTTTGCCTTTAATTTAGATGCACACAATAAAAAAAGAATTCTGTACTTGATCCTGTGGACGACTGTTTGTTGAAGGATAAACAGCGCTGGCAGATATTAGAGGCTTGTACTGGTGTTTGGTATCTTTTACGCAAGTGATTTTGAGTGGTTACAACTCCATGGAATGGTAGATGTTCTGTACATCGTCGTCCTCTTCTAGTTTTTCTAATAATTTTTCAACGTCTGCTTTTTGGGAGTCATTGAGCGTTTTGGTGGTGGTAGGGATGCGTTCAAATCCAGAAGACAAAATTTCCAAACGTTGTTCTTCTAAGTAATTTTGAATGGCCCCAAATTGTTCGAAAGGCGCGTAGATTAAAATCCCATCTTCGTCTTCAAAAACTTCTTCTACTTCGAAATCGATCAATTCCAATTCAAACTCTTCCAAGTCCATTTGAAGGTCTTCTGTTTTTACTCTAAAATTACAAGTGTGGTCAAACATAAAAATCACGGAACCTGAAGTTCCAAAAGTTCCGTCGCATTTGTTGAAAGCTGCCCGGACATTGGCAACCGTTCTGTTGTTATTGTCAGTAGCGGTTTCGCATAGGATTGCAATTCCATGGGGTGCATAGCCTTCAAAGAGTACTTCTTTGTAGTTGGCGGTGTCTTTGTCGGTGGCTTTTTTAATAGCGCGTTCGACATTGTCTTTAGGCATGTTTGCAGCTTTGGCATTCTGCATGACTGCTCGCAATCGAGAATTGGTGTCTGGGTTGGGTCCTCCTTCTTTTACAGCCATCACAATGTCTTTGCCAATGCGTGTAAACGTTTTGGCCATTGCAGACCAACGTTTCATCTTTCTCGCTTTTCGGAATTCAAATGCTCTTCCCATTTCTCGTCTCTTTTTTAGTTGCTGCTTTTTTAGAAAAGCAAATGTAAATATTACAGACCTGTATCACAAGTTTTGCCAAGTCTTTTCCGAGGGCAATGCAATTTAGCACGTTGCAATCTCAGTGAGAAAATGATTTCAGTGCTTTAGGCTTTTTTTTGTGTTTTTGAGCAGTGCATGCGATTGTTTGGCAATTTCAAGCTCTTCATTCGTAGGAATCACAAGTATTTTTACAGGGGCATTTGTTTGTTGCATTTCTCGTATTTCTTTCGACCGAATTTCGTTCTTTTTTGGATCCAATTCGATGCCCAAGTAATCCAAGTCTGCGCAAGAAAGAAGACGCATCAAACTGGAATTTTCTCCAATACCGGCTGTGAAAATAAGTGCGTCTAGACCGTTTAGAACGGCGGTGTAAGAACCGATGAACTTTTTGATGCGGTAACTCACTATTTTCAGCGCGTTGAGGCAGTTTTCGTCTCCTTGGTTCGCTGCTTTTTCGATGTCTCTTAAATCCGAATACCCTGTCAGGCCTTTCAGACCGGATTCTTTTTGAAGGAGTTCATTGATTTCAGCAGTAGATTTGTTGAGTTTTTTATTCAGATAAAAAATCACAGAAGGGTCAAGATCACCCGAGCGGGTTCCCATGACCAATCCATTCATAGGGCCAAATCCCAAGGAGTTTTCAATACTTTTCCCTTCTTTGATCGCAGACATGCTACAACCGTTTCCAAGGTGGATGCTGATGATGCGTTTTGATTTTTTTCCTAGGTAAGCAATCGCTTTTTCAGATACGTATTTGTGACTTGTTCCATGAAAGCCATAGGCTCTGATCTTGTGAACGTCAAGGTATTCGTTTGGAAGAGCATACTGATAGGCTTCTTTTGGGAGGGTTTGGTGAAAAGCCGTGTCGAATATTGCCACTTGTTTGGCACGCGTAAAAACCGTTTCGGCGATTTCAATTCCTTTTAGATTGACGGGGTTGTGGAGGGGAGCTAGCGCAAACAATTCACGGATGCTGTCTTTTACTTCCTCGGTCACCACTACGGTTTCTTTGAATTTGTCACCTCCATGAACTACTCGATGACCGACCGCTTCAATTTCGTCTACGTGTTGAAGCACTCCTATTTCAGGGTGCATCAATGTCTCTGCAATTTTATTTAGCGCCTGTTCGTGGTTCACGATCAACAACGTCTCTTTGTGTACTTCTGTTGTAATTTCATGAGAAAACAAAGCGTTTTTCATTCCAATACGTTCCACTATTCCCATACACTTTACGCGTTCTGAAGGCATTTCAATCAATTGGTATTTCAGAGAAGAAGATCCTGCGTTTAAAACAAGTAGGTTCATTGTTTATTCTTGTTGTGCTTGAATGGCAGTTAATAAAATCGTGTTGTATATGTCTTCTACTGTACACCCTCTGCTCAGATCGTTCACCGGTTTGTTCAATCCTTGTAGCATCGGTCCGATGGCCAAAGAACCGGTTTCTCTTTGAATGGCTTTGTAAGTATTGTTGCCGGTATTTAAATCGGGGAAGATCAACACGGTAGCTTCACCCGCAACTTTTGAATTTGGCATTTTTGTTTTTGCCACAATTGGGTCCACTGCTGCATCGTACTGGATGGGTCCTTCGATTTTAAAATCGGGGTGTTTTTGTTGGACCAATTCAGTAGCAGTTCTCACTTTTTCCACTTCTGCTCCTTTTCCGGAGGTGCCTGAAGAATAGGAGAGCATGGCTATTTTGGGTTCAATGCCAAAAGCTTTTGCAGAAAATGCGGAACTACTCGCTATTTCGGCCAGTTGTAAGGCATCTGGATTTGGGTTGACGGCACAGTCTCCCATTACAGAAACACGGTCGGGAAGACACATAAAAAAAACAGAAGAAACTACAGAGACGCCCGGCTTTGTTTTGATCAGTTGCAAGGCGGGCTTTATGGTGTGCTGTGTGGTGTGAGCAGCTCCAGAGACCATACCGTCTGCCAAGCCATTTAAAACCATCAAAGTGCCAAAATAAGAAACGTCTTTGACCAAGTCTTTTGCAATCGTTTTTGTCATTCCCTTGTGCTTTCGGGCAGCCACCAAAGTCTGTACAAAAGATTCGTTGTGGATTGAGTCTTCCGGATTGAGAATATTGATATTGTCTGTGTCGATCTGCAAGCCGTATTGGTCACAAAGCTGTTGAATGGAATTTCGGTTGCCCAATAAGGTCAAATCCACCAAGTCCAAAAGTTGCAATCGAGCTGCTGCTTGCAAGATTCTTTTGTCAGTTCCCTCCGGGAGTACGATGTGTTTTCTTTCTTGTTTTACTTTTTGCAACATGTTGTATTGAAACATGTTGGGGGTCATTTTTTCCGATTGGTAGGAAGTCAAGGAATTGGCAAGGGCTTCTGCGTTTACACAGGAGTCAAAAACATCTAATGCAAGCAGTATTTTTTTTGTGTTGCTCGCATAAATTTTGGACTTCACGGCCCCTATTTTATTTGTTGCTTCAAAAGTACCTCCTGCAACCGAAAGAATGGGAACAGTCGCTTGTACCCCTTCGATCAAACTTAGAATGGAGGGTTCGGGAATAAGGTCTCCTGTAAGTACGATGCCAGCTATTTTTGGATAATTGGAGGAGGCGTTTGCTTGCAGTGCTCCCAAAATAAGATCTGCACGGTCTCCAGGAGTCACGACCAAAGCATTGTCTTTGATGCGTGTCAAATAATTGCGCAATTGCATCGCTCCAGAATTAAAGCTGCCAATGGAATTGTTGAGAAATTGTGTTCCAAAAAGCACTTTTCCATTCAGGGCTTCGCAGATTTCTTTTACGGTCGGAGCGTCTAGGTAGTCATTTTCAGGAATGACATCTATTTGTACAGTGGGGGGGATGACTTTTTTCAAGGCTTCCGCAACGGACTGTATGTCTTCTTTGAGTATTTTGTTAGAGATCAATCCGATGACGTCTACTTCTTTTTCTTCAAAAGACTGGTAGGCGAGTTGTAGGTTGTTGACAAACTCCTGTATTGGTTTGTTTTTTCCCGATCCGACCAACAAAGCTGGGATGCCTAGGTTTTTTGCAATGGCCAAATTCAAATCCAAGTCTAAGACGCTTCCTTCTCCAAAAAAATCGCCTCCTTCGACCAATACATAGTCAAACCGAGCTTCTAATTTTTTGTAAGTGTCAATGATTTTATGGAGTACTTCGTCCTGTTTGCCTTTGCCAAGAAGGGCAACTATTTCGTTTTGATCGAAAACAAAACACTCTGCAGGGGCCATGTCGAGTTTGAAAAAATCAAGCGCATTTTGAATGTGAGTGTCATGTGTACGGTCTTTGACGACCGGTTTGAAATAGCCTACTTTGTTGGATTTTGTAAGCATCATCCGAAGCAGTCCCATCGAGATCAAGGATTTTCCACTGTGAGATTCAATAGTGGCAATAAATAGCGCTTTGTTCATCACTTTTGAGTTTGCCTACAAAATTAAGACATATTGGAAAAAGAAGGCCGCTCAGAAGGATTTAATTTGGATGATTCTAACGTGTTAAGAAAGCAATTAAAAAAAAATGTTTTCAAATTTATACTTGAAGAATCCCCAAATTGAACTTTTTTTCTATCGGCGCATGGTTGGCCGCTTCAATTCCGGTGCTGATCCATTTTCTAGTGTCCAAGGGATGGATCACCCCGTCGGTCCAAAGATGTGCTGCAGCATAATAAGGAGAGGTCTGTTTTGCATACCGATCTTCAATGGATTTTAGAATCTCTTGTTCGCGTTCAGGAGTAATGATTTCTCCTTTTTTCTTTAACGAAGCGGTTTCTATTTGTAACAGGACTTTCGCGGCTTGTGTGCCACCCATCACGGCCAGTCGAGCACTGGGCCAAGCACAGATCAATCGCGGATCGTAGGCTTTTCCGCACATGGCGTAATTTCCAGCGCCATAAGAATTTCCGATGACAATGGTAAATTTTGGGACGACCGTGTTACTGACAGCGTTTACCATCTTTGCGCCGTCCTTGATAATGCCTCCATGCTCCGATTTACTTCCTACCATAAACCCAGTGACGTCTTGTAAAAAAACCAATGGAATTTTCTTTTGATTGCAGTTGGCAATAAACCGAGTTGCTTTGTCTGCGCTGTCTGAATAGATCACGCCACCAAATTGCATTTCTTTTTTGGCAGTCTTGACGACTTTTCTTTGATTGGCAATGATGCCCACTGCCCATCCATCGATGCGTGCGTATCCGCAAATCAATGTTTTGCCGTGCCCGTCTTTGTAAGGTTCAAATTGAGAGTCGTCTACCAAGCGTTTGATGATTTCATTCATGTCGTATTGGTCTGTTCTCAACTTGGGCAGGATTCCAAAAATATCTTCGGGATTTTCAGTGGGTTCTTTTGACGCTGCTCGGTTGAAGCCGGCACTGTCAAAATCTCCAATTTTATCGATGATATTTTTGATGGTGTCCAGTGCGTCTTTGTCGTCTTTGGACTTGTAGTCTGTAACTCCAGAAATTTCACAATGGGTCGTCGCTCCTCCCAAAGTTTCGTTGTCGATGCTTTCGCCTATCGCCGCTTTGACCAAATAACTACCCGCCAAAAAGATGCTCCCTGTTTTGTCGACGATCAACGCTTCGTCGCTCATGATGGGCAAATATGCACCGCCAGCAACACAGCTCCCCATGACAGCCGAAATCTGAGTGATTCCCATACTGCTCATCAAAGCATTGTTTCTAAAAATCCGTCCAAAATGTTCTTTGTCGGGAAAAATTTCGTCTTGCATCGGAAGGTATACCCCGGCACTGTCGACCAAGTAAATGATGGGAATTTTGTTTTCCATCGCAATTTCTTGGGCGCGCAAATTTTTCTTTGCCGTAATAGGAAACCAGGAACCTGCCTTGACAGTTGCGTCATTGGCAACCACAATGCATTGCTTTCCTGAAACATGTCCAATCTTTACCACGACACCTCCAGAAGGGCAGCCTCCGTGTTCCTTGTACATGCCTTCCCCCGCAAATGCACCAATCTCAATCGCAGCTTCGTCACTGTCTAAGAGGTAAGCGATGCGTTCTCGAGCCGTTAACTTTCCTTTTGCGTGAATTTTTTTGATTTTTTTCTCCCCACCACCTTGGTAGATTTTATGAAGTTTCTTTCTTAAATCTGAAGTTTGAAGTTTGTTGAAATCTTCATTTGTATTGAAATTGATATCCATTGAGGTGCATTGTTTTGATGCGGCTAAATTACAAAATAGTCCTGACAAACACTTCTTTAGTTACCCTGTTTTTATTTTACAGGGTAATTATATTTTTTTTACCTACCTTTGTAGGGTACTTCAAAAATAAAAACATGAAAAAAATTATCGCTTTAGGTGGAAGTAACAGCCGAAAATCGATCAACAAACAATTGGCCAAGTACGCGGCAGCGCAGCTGAGAAACTCCGCAGTGACCGTGGTAGAGCTGAATGCCTACGATTTGCCAATCTACAGTGTGGATTTGGAGGAAGCGAATGGCATGCCTTCTGAATTAAAAAAATTGAATGCCGTTTTTGAAAGTGCAGACGGTTTTGTCGTTTCCTTGGCAGAACATAATGGCTCTTATTCGGCTGCTTTTAAAAATGCTTTTGACTGGTTGAGCCGGATTCAGGGAAAGGTATGGCGCGAAAAGCCTGTTTTGTTACTTGCGACGTCTCCTGGAGCGCGAGGGGGAAAGTCTGTTTTGGAAGCGGCAGCATCAAGATTTCCGTACATGGGAGCCAAAATTACGGGTACTTTTTCCTTGCCTTCCTTCTACGAAAATTTTATAGATTCTGACATCACAGATGCCTTTCTAAAAAAACAGCTGTTCGAACAAATCACGCTTTTTCAAAAAACAATTGACGCCTAGACCTATGGGAAATATCTCCAAAGAAATTCAATCGACTTTTCCTTCGGAAAATGCAAAAGCATTGGTGCATATCAAATATACAGCCAATTGGATAGCTAACAAGACTTCGGCTATTTTAAATCCTTTTGACATTTCGATGCAACAATACAATATTTTGCGAATTCTGAGGGGGGCAAAAGATCCAATACCAGTCCAGACTGTCAAAGAACGGATGGTAGAAAAATCGCCTAATACAACGCGTTTGGTAGATAAGCTCTGCCTTAAAGATTTTGTCTATCGGCACCGTTGTGAAAATGACCGAAGGGTGGTCTATATAGGAATCACAAAATTGGGGTTGTCGCTTTTAGAAACCATTCCCATCCATAAAATTGAGCGTTTTATGGATCCGTTGACGGCGCAAGAAGCCAAACAGTTGAATTTTTTGCTAGACAAACTACATTAGAATTGAACGCTTCACTCATTTAATTCACGCCCAATAGAAATACAGAATTTAAAGTTCACCTTATGAAAAGAAGTACCGTCAAAAATAAGAGCACAAGCAACTTTGTCAACATGGGGCCCATTCGCCTGAGACAACCTTTGCCGAGTATTCAAATCAACGATGTCGATCCATTTATACTCCTCCATCACTACGGACCTTATCAGATAAATGCGGAGAGCAATCCTTTTGATTTGGGGCCGCACCCACACCGAGGCTTTGAGCCCATTACGCTCTTGGTTCAAGGAGAGCAACTGCACCGAGATTCACTTGGGAATCAAAGCGTTGTCAAAGCGGGAGATGTACAATGGACTACAGCGGGAAAAGGAATTGTACATGCTGAAGGACCAACGAAAGATTTTGTGCAAAAAGGAGGGGCGCTCGAAGGCATTCAGTTGTGGTTGAACTTGCCTAGTAGCCATAAGATGATGGAGCCCGCCTACCAACACATCCGACATGAAGAAATGCCTGTAATAAAAAGTGATGCTTCCGAAATAAAGATCAAAGTGGTTGCGGGAAGCTACAAAGGAACAAAGGGGAAAATCAAAACTCAGACGCCCGTCAATGTGTTGTGGGGAGTAAGCAAAGCTACAGGATTGACCTCGATTGACATCGAAGAAGGACACCAAGCCTTGGTGTATCTCATCAAAGGAAAATTGCGCATCAACGAATCGGAAGTTTTGGAAGAAGAAGGAATTAAAATGATTACCTTTAATAAAGATGGAGACCATTTTTTACTCCAATCGGAAGAAGGCAGTATTTTTTTAGTGCTTACTGGTACTCCTTTGCAAGAGAAAGTAGTCTCTTACGGTCCCTTTGTGATGAACAGTCAGCAAGAAATACAACAAGCCCTCGTGGATTACCAACAGGGAGAAATGGGTTTTGTAAAAGAATAATTCTTTTTTTACAAGACTTCAGTCCCCTATCCCCCTCAAAAATAG
>CAWVRK010000030.1:0-10309 GCA_963932955.1 uncultured Flavobacteriaceae bacterium | reverse complement strand
TTTTACAAGCAAATCTGTATAAATCTCTTAAAGGAGTGGGGAAAGGAATGGATTTAACAAAAAAACACTCCCGATTTTGGAGTGTTTGCTAGGATGAGTATAAGGTTTTCTTATGAGTTTCGTTCCAACAGCGCCATGTAAAATCCATCATAACCACTTTTTGAGGGGGATACTTTGTTTTCATTGACAAGACTAAAATTAGGGTTGTTTTCGATGAAGGCAGCCACTTGTTCTTCGTTTTCTGAAGGCAAGATGGAGCAGGTGGCATACACTAGTTTTCCACCTTTTTTAACTAGTTTTGAATAGTTATTTAAGATTTCTGCTTGTGTTTTTTTGATGTTTTCAATGAACTCTGGTTGGAGTTTCCATTTGGCATCTGGATTTCTTTTTAAAACACCGAGTCCAGAGCAGGGTGCATCGATCAATACCCTGTCAGCGCTTTCTTTTAATTTTTTGATTGTTTTTGAGGATTCAATCAGTCTGGGTTGGATGTTGTGTGCTCCCGCTCTTTTTGCCCTTCTTTTGAGTTCTTTGAGTTTACCAGCATAAATATCCATTGCGATGATTTGCCCTTTGTTTTCCATCAAAGCTGCCAAATGGAGGGTTTTTCCTCCGGCACCAGCACAGGTGTCAATGACGCGCATTCCCGGTTTTACTTCTAAAAATTCGGCAACCAATTGCGAAGAGGCGTCCTGTACTTCAAAAAAACCACTTTGAAAAGCATCTGTGCGAAAGACATTTTTACGTTCTGCTAAGACCAATGCGTCTTTGTAGTTAGGGTCAATCTTTGTTTCAATCTCATTTTCTGCCAGTATTTTTTCCAATTTCTGACGCGAGGTTCTCAAGGTGTTTGTTCGTAAAACAACGGGTGCTTGTTTGTTGAGTGCAGTGAGTTCTTGACCCCATGTTTTTCCCAATTCAAGCGCTCCGAGTTCATCGAGCCAATCGGGGATGGACTCTTTGATTTTACGAATGTTTTGTACTTGGTCAAATTTCCCTTTGATGCGTCTTTCGGGAGCGTTTTCAAAGTATTTCCAATCGGGCAGTTGAATGCCTCTTAAGACTGCCCATACGGTAAAGAGTTTCCATATGTTTTCTCGTGAGTAGTGGTCCTTGGTTTCAGCAATTTCGTTGTAGAGTCGTTTCCAACGTACGATTTCGTAGATGGTTTCCGCAACAAACTTCCGATCTCTTGCTCCCCACCGCGCATCTTTTTTCAAAGCGAATTCTACTGCTTTGTCTGCATAGACACCTTCGTTAAAGATTGAATTTAAAGAATCGATGACGGTAAATACCAAGTTTCTATGTAGTCGCATTGTCTTATTTTAGGAATGCAAAGGTACTTATTTCAATTCGGTTTTTATCGGTTCTTATTTTTTCTTTTTTTTTAGAAATAGTAGTGTATTGAAACCTGTCATATCTTTAAAAAGTCTTAATTTTGAGAAACGGTTTTTTTTAATTTTGTTTCTATCATGTCTCACCTAGACTTACATATTCCCATTGCATATCTAAAAGGTGTTGGGCCTTCTCGGGCCGAACTTTTGGCTTCGGAATTGGGTATTCGTAAGATAGAAGCGTTGTTTAGTTTGTTTCCTTTTCGGTACATTGACAAAACACGGTTTTATAATATAAGAGAATTGCAACAAAACTCTTCTGAAGTTCAACTGGTGGGTAAAATTTCAAAAATTCGCACTGTCAAACAAAAAAGGGGCAGTCGTTTGACAGCAACTTTTGCAGATGCTACAGGCGAGATGGAGTTGGTCTGGTTTCGAGGTGCCAAATGGATCAAAGACTCGTTAAAAGTAGATGCAACTTATGTAATTTTTGGAAAGACAAATTTTTATAATGGAACTTTTAGCATGGCGCATCCTGAGATGGAATTGCTGTCTTCTTACGAAAGAAGTTTACAAACTGCTCTGCAGCCGGTATATCCTTCTACTGAAAAATTGACCAACAAGGGAGTGAGTCAAAAAGTGGTTTCCAACATCATGAGAAATCTATTCAAGACCTATTACCATGCGATTCCAGAAACTTTGTCTTCAGATTTAATGGAGAACTACAATTTGCTTCCTAAAAACGAAGCTTTGCTACACGCGCATTTTCCCAAAAACCAAGAACTACTTGCAAAGGCTCAATTTCGATTGAAATTCGAAGAGTTTTTCTTTATTCAATTGCAATTGTTGCAAAAAAAAATCATTCGTCATCAAAAGATCAAAGGCTTTCCTTTTGTCTCTATAGGGACTTATTTTACTGATTTTTATAAATCCAGGTTGGCATTTGAGTTGACCAACGCTCAGAAACGTGTTTTAAAAGAAATCCGCAAAGATGTGGGTTCAGGCATCCATATGAACCGGCTTTTACAAGGGGATGTAGGATCTGGTAAGACAATCGTTGCGCTCTTGTCTATGTTGATGGCTTTGGACAATGGATTTCAAGCTGCCATGATTGCGCCTACAGAAATTCTTGCCACGCAACATTACGAATTTGTCTCTGAAGTTTTGAAAGGAATGGATGTCACCGTTTCATTGTTAACGGGTTCCGTAAAAGCCAAAGACAGAAAAGGGATTCATCAGAATTTGGAATCGGGGCATCTTCATATTTTAATTGGAACTCATGCTTTGTTGGAAGAAAAAGTAGTGTTTCAAAATCTCGGTTTGGCAGTCATCGATGAACAGCATCGTTTTGGGGTGGCACAACGTTCTAAAATGTGGTTAAAAAATTCTTTGCCGCCACATGTTTTGGTCATGACAGCGACTCCGATTCCGAGAACTTTGGCCATGAGCGTATACGGGGATTTGGACATTTCAGTCATCGATGAATTGCCTCCAGGGCGAAAATCCGTTCAGACAGTTCATCGCTACGATAAGAACCGTTTGGCCGTTTTTAAATTTATGAAAGAAGAAATTGCCAAGGGGCGGCAGGTATATGTTGTCTATCCTTTGATTCAAGAATCAGAGGCGATGGATTACAAAGACTTGATGGATGGTTTTGAAAGTATTTCCAGGGAATTCCCTAAGCCTACTTATCAGTTGAGTATTTTACATGGGCAAATGAAGGCTGCGGATAAGAAATTCGAAATGGATCGTTTTGTCAAGGGAGAGACACAGTTGATGGTCGCCACAACGGTGATAGAGGTTGGGGTCAATGTACCCAATTCAAGCATTATGGTTGTTGAAAGTGCGGAAAGGTTTGGTTTGTCTCAATTGCATCAATTGAGAGGCAGGGTAGGAAGAGGCGCGGATCAAAGCTACTGTGTGTTGATGACGAGTTTTAAGCTGTCAGAACAAGCGAAAACACGGATAGGCACGATGGTTCGCACGTCTGATGGTTTTGAAATAGCCGAAGTGGATTTAAAGCTCAGGGGTCCTGGAAACATCATGGGCACCCAACAAAGTGGCGTGCTGAATTTAAAGATTGCAGACCTCGTAAAAGACCACGAATTGTTAAAGCTCGCGAGAGAGGCAGCCTCGCAAGTTCTAAAGGAAGATCCCTCTTTGCAATTGCCATCACACAAAAATATTGCAACGACTTTTCAAGAGATTGATAAAAATAGCAGTATGTGGTCAAACATCAGTTGATTTTATCGCCACAATGTCTCCAACCATTTCTTAAGCTTCTAGGCTTGAAATATAATATCATTGCATCCTTTGGCACCTATAAATCTCTTATTTTTGCGGGAGCAATTGTCTGCACATGTTTTACAGAATTCGAGCGTATTGGCGTTTTTTAAAAAAATCCACAAACGAGCACGGGGTACATTCGCCTTTTGTGTTTGCCTTGGTGACCGAATGTTTTTACACCAAGACAGCTCTGCACATGAAGCAAAGGTATGCGCTGTTGAAAAAAGCAGTTATAGAAAACAATGCTTACGAAGCGGTTCCTGTGTTGAAAGACAAAGAAGCTTTTTTATTGCTCCGGTTGTTTGATTACCGAAAGATTCAAAATTACTTAGAACTTGGTGTGTGTTCTCCTTTGACTACCCATTGCGCACAAATAGCCGCGCCTAAAGTGCGGATTGTTCGTTGGAAAAATGAGGAAAGTACTGTTGGAGGGAACTCTAAAAAGAGTGCTCAAGAGGCTGCGATTCTAAAGGAAGGTGTTGGAGGTGTCAAAGAATTAGGAAAACAATTCCTACATGGCAAAAAATACGACTTGGTTGTTTTTGGGAATACTTTGCCAACTGAAAATATTTTTGAATATTTTCAAAAAGCGTTGGTGACTGTTGCTAATGAAACAATCTTTATCTTTGAAGGCATTCACACCAATGCTGAGAAAGATAAGATTTGGAATCGCATTCAGGAACATTCACGAGTAAGGGTTACGATTGATATTTTTTCTTGGGGAATGGTTTTTTTTAGAAAAGAACAAGCAAAGGAACATTTTACAATACGCATATAATTTGCGTTTAATTTTTAAGACATGAAAATCTATACGAAAACAGGAGATCAAGGAATGACTGGGCTTTATGGAGGTGCCAGGGTGTCAAAGTTTGACATGCGAATTGAATCTTACGGGACTTTGGATGAACTCAATTCCTACATCGGTCTAATCCGTGACCAAGAAATTGACAAACACTGTTTCGAGACTTTGGTCAAAATTCAAGGGGAGTTGTTTTCTATTGGAGCGATCCTCGCCACACCAGAGGAATATGCTTCTGCTCAAAAAAAGAACAATTTTAGTCCGGTTTCAGAAACAATTCCTGAAAACACGCGGTATTTGGAAAAAGAAATCGATGCGATGAATTTGGATTTGCCTGCCATGACCCATTTTGTATTGCCGGGAGGTCATACAAGTGTGTCAACTTGTCATATTGCTCGTTGTGTTTGTCGAAGGGCAGAACGAATGGTAGTGCAATTGGCGACAGAGATTGAGGTAGACGCCGCTATTTTAAGCTATTTGAACAGACTTTCTGACTATTTGTTTGTCTTGGCACGGAAGTTGACTTTTGATTGCAAAGTTGATGAAATCAAGTGGATTCCGTAACTTTCTGAATCCTACGATCATTCCCTTTTTGAAAAGACAAAAAAAAACTTGACTTTTTGATTAAAAAAATTATTTTTGCAGAATAAAAACTATTACAAATGTATTGGACTTTAGAATTGGCTTCTTATTTATCAGATGCGCCTTGGCCAGCAACAAAAGATGAATTGATTGATTATTCAATTCGTACAGGAGCTCCTTTAGAGGTTGTCGAAAATCTTCAAAGCATGGAGGACGAAGGAGATGCTTACGATTCGATAGTAGAAATTTGGCCCGATTACCCTACAGAAGAAGATTATTTCTGGAATGAGGATGAATACTAAAAAAAATATATTTGAAAACACAGAAAAGTCTCTATTGAGGCTTTTTTTTTGTGTATTTTTGAATCAAAATAAATACGAACATTATGAGTGTATTGAATACAGTTTTAAAACTTTTTGTTGGAGACAAACAAAAAAAGGACTTGAAATTGTTGCAGCCAATCGTAGACAAGGTACGAGCGTTTGAAAATGAGATGAATGCTTTGTCAAATGATGAATTGCGCGCCAAAACGAATGACTTTAAAAACAGCATACAAAAGGCGGTTCAGCCTTTTGAAGATAAAATAGCACTTTTAGAACAAGAAACGGTTGCTGCAAATATCGATCGAAAAGAGGAGCTTTTCAAAGAGATAGATCTTTTGAACGACGATACATATGCAGCTTCAGAAGCCGTTTTGGAAGCGATCATGCCAGAGGCTTTTGCAGTTGTCAAAGAAACTGCCAAACGATTCACTGAAAATACCAGCCTTGACGTTTCGGCATCCACATTTGACAGGGAACTTTCAGCAACACGTGACTATGTGACGTTGGATGGTGACAATGCTGTTTGGAAGAATTCTTGGAATGCTTCAGGAACTCCGGTTATATGGGGGATGATTCACTACGATGTTCAGTTGATTGGAGGGTCTGTTTTGCACAAAGGAAAAATTGCAGAGATGATGACTGGAGAAGGAAAAACACTGGTCGCAACGTTGCCTATTTATTTGAATGCTTTGACAGCTAAGGGAGTTCATGTAGTAACGGTAAATGATTATCTCGCCAAAAGAGATGCTGCATGGATGGGACCCATATGGGAATTTCACGGATTGACGGTGGATTGTATTGACCACCACGAACCCAATTCAGAAGCTCGAAGAAAAGCATACAATTCCGACATTACTTATGGAACCAACAACGAATTTGGTTTTGATTATTTGAGAGACAACATGGCGCATTCTCAAAAAGACTTGGTCCAAAGAAAACCCAATTACGCCATTGTTGATGAAGTAGATTCTGTTTTGATTGATGACGCGCGAACACCTCTAATCATTTCTGGTCCGATTCCTGAAGGAGATCGGCACGAGTTCAATGAATTGAAACCCAAAGTAGATGGGATTGTAAAAATCCAACGTCAGTATTTGGTCAGTGTTTTGTCAGAAGCCAAAAAAATGATTCTCGACGGAAATACCGAAAAAGGAAGTATTTTATTGTTGAGAGTTTACAGAGGACTTCCAAAAAACAAAGCCCTGATCAAGTTTTTGAGTCAAGAAGGTGTCAAACAATTGCTCCAAAAGACAGAGAATACCTACATGGCTGACAACAATAAGGAGATGCCTAAGATTGACAAAGAACTCTACTTTGTCATCGATGAAAAGAACAACGGGATTGAATTGACAGAAAAAGGAATTGCCTACCTGTCAGGAGATGATGACAAAGATTTCTTTTTGTTGCCGGACATCGGGGTGAAAATTGGTGAAATTGATGCGATTGAGCAGTCACCCGAAGAAAAAGTGGCTTTAAAGGAAACGTTGTACAAGGAATTCAGCATCAAGAGCGAGCGCATTCATACGTTGAATCAATTGCTTAAGGCATACACACTGTTTGAAAAAGACAAAGAATATGTGCTGATGGACAACAAAGTAAAAATTGTCGATGAGCAAACAGGTCGGATTATGGACGGGCGTCGTTATTCGGATGGTTTGCACCAAGCGATCGAAGCCAAAGAAAATGTCAAAATTGAAGCGGCCACCCAAACATTTGCCACGGTGACACTTCAAAATTACTTTCGAATGTACCGCAAACTCAGTGGAATGACAGGAACTGCGATCACTGAAGAAGGGGAGTTTTGGGAGATTTACAAATTGGATGTGGTCGAAATCCCTACCAACCGTCCATTGTTGCGTGATGACAAAGAAGATTTGGTCTACAAGACAACACGTGAAAAATACAACGCAGTCATTGATGAAATTGTAAAGTTGGTCGAAAAAGGCCAACCGGTATTGGTGGGGACAACTTCTGTCGAGATTTCAGAATTGCTGTCGAGAATGCTTTCGATTCGAAAAATCAAACACAATGTTCTGAATGCCAAACTTCACAAAAAAGAAGCAGAAATTGTTGCAGATGCTGGAAATTCAGGAATGGTTACCATTGCCACCAACATGGCAGGACGTGGTACAGATATCAAACTTTCTGACGAAGTTAAAGCGGCAGGAGGTCTGGCAATTATCGGAACAGAACGACACGATTCACGACGTGTAGACCGTCAGTTGAGAGGGCGTGCTGGACGACAAGGTGACATCGGTTCCTCTCAATTTTACGTTTCTTTGGAAGATCATTTGATGCGGATTTTCGGATCGGATAGAATCGCTAAAATGATGGATCGAATGGGCTTGGAAGAAGGAGAGGTGATCCAGCATTCCATGATTTCAAAATCCATTGAACGCGCTCAGAAAAAAGTAGAAGAAAACAATTTCGGTGTTCGAAAACGCTTGTTGGAGTACGACGATATAATGAATGCACAGCGTGAAGTGGTTTACAAACGCCGTCGCCATGCCTTGGATGGAAAGCGCTTGCAAATTGACATCGTAAATATGATATACGATACTTGTATGGCCATTGTGACGGAAGCTAAGATTTCAGACGATTACACACAATTTGAATTTGAGTTGATTCAGTTTTCTTCCATGCCATCACCTTTTTCAAAAGAAGAATTTAAGAGTCGTCCAGAAAGTGAATTGATTGATGCTCTTTATGACAAAGTGCTTTTGTATTATACAGGAAAAGTGGTAAGAAATGCAGCTGCTGCCTATCCTGTGATTAAAAATGTCTTTGAAAACGAAGGAGAAAAATACGAACGGATTGTCGTTCCTTTTACTGATGGGACAAAGACCTTACAGGTGGTTACCAATCTTAAACAAGCCTATGAGTCTGAAGGAAAGGATTTGATCAATGATTTTGAAAAAAACATCACTTTGGCAATTATTGACGATACTTGGAAAACGCATTTGCGCAAGATGGACGAATTGAAGCAGTCTGTACAAAATGCTTCCTATGAACAAAAAGATCCTTTGCTGATATACAAGTTCGAAGCTTTCGAATTGTTTAAAAGCATGTTGGATAAAGTAAATCGAGAAGTTTTGTCCTTTTTGTTCAAAGGAGAGCTTCCAAGTCAAACGGCCAACCAAATTTCGGAAGCGCACGAACAAAAACGCGAAAAGTTAGAGCTGCGAAAAGACGATGCTCAAAATTCCAGCCAATTGCCCAATGCCCATCCTGCCCAAGTGCCCAAAGCACAAGAAACAGTAGTGCGTGAGGAACGAAAAATAGGGAGAAACGAACGGGTTGCAATAAAGAATGTAATCAGTGGAGAGAACAAAGAAATAAAATACAAACAAGCAATCCCATTGCTTGAAAAAGGTGAGTGGGTGTTGGTTGAAAACTAAGAAAAAAACGAAGTTGAAAGACTTCGTTTTTTTTTGTTCAAAACAATCGCAACACCGTGGACAAGACATTCGTCACTTTTTTGTATTTTCATAGCTCAAACACAGATTTGCTTATGACTGAAGTATCGCAATCCACCCTTGAATTTTTGTCCAGATTGAAAGAGAACAACAATCGGGTTTGGTTTGATGCACACAAGGACTACTTCAAAGGGGAAGAAACCAAACTAAAATATTTTTTCAACACTGTGTTGGCGGATTTGAATTCGGCGGACACAATCGATAAAATGAAAATTTATCGGATTTACAAAGACGTTCGTTTTTCTAAAGAAAAAATTCCTTATAACGTTCATCGCAGTGTCGGTTTTTCGAGGGCGACTGAGAAGTTGAGGGGGGGATATTATTTGAGGATAGAACCTGGCAACTCAATTCTTGCAGGAGGTTTTTTTCAGCCCAATCCCACTGATTTGCTTCGGATTCGCAAAGAGTTTGAAACGGATGCTACAGAAATAAGAGCGTTGACAAAGGCTCCTGCCTTTCAAAAATATTTTGGAACTTTAGAAGGGGCTTCTGTAAAGACAGCTCCAAGAGGATTTGACAAAACACATCCTGCGATTGATTTGATTCGCAAAAAGTCTTTTTTAGCGACGCGCAGTTTTACAGACGAAGAAGTCTTGTCTAAAGACTTTCGCTCTGAAGTTAAGGCGTCTTTCAACGCTTTGCGACCCTTTTTTGATTATATGAGTGATGTACTCACGACAGATCTCAACGGGGTGTCTTTGCTAAAGGAATAATAAGAAATAGGTGAAAAGTATGGTATCAGAAAAAGAAGTGCACGGTATTGGAAGTCCTTTTGTAGAAAGGTTTCAAGAGTATTTGGGTGAATTTGTATACGGTGGAATTGATGGAAGTGTGACTACTTTTGCCGTGGTTGCTGGAGCTGTGGGAGCAGGCCTGGAATCCTCTGTGATCATTATATTGGGTTTTGCCAATTTATTTGCGGATGGATTCGCCATGTCTATAGGCGCTTATTTGGCCGCCAAGTCCGAAAAAGACAATTACCAAAAACACAAACAAATAGAATATTGGGAAATTGAAAACATTCCAGAAAAGGAAAAGGAGGAGATTCGTGAAATTTATCAAGAAAAAGGCTTTGAAGGCAAGTTGTTAGAGCAGGTAGTGGATGTGATTACTTCCGATAAAGATCGTTGGGTAGATGTCATGATGAAAGAAGAACTTGGAATGATGGAGAACTCGAAGTCTCCATTTAAAATAGGCCTGATTACTTTTGTTTCTTTTTTATTGTTAGGCTTTATTCCGCTGTTTGTTTACGTAGCAGATTTTATTTTTGAAGATTTTACAACTAATGGAAACTTGTTGCTGTGGTCGTCTTCTTTGACGCTTTTTTCCTTTGCCGCTATTGGATATTTAAAAGGCGTTGTCAACCAAAAGAACAAATTTTACAGTGTGCTATCCACCTTACTGATGGGGCTTTTTGCAGCATTGGTCGCTTATTATGTAGGAGATGTTTTGGAAAAAATGTTGCTATAGCTTCTTGGCTAGCGCAAATCGATAAGCTGTACAAAATTG
>CAWVRK010000029.1:0-11545 GCA_963932955.1 uncultured Flavobacteriaceae bacterium | reverse complement strand
CAAAAAACTTTTGTCTATTGGGTATACGGGAATCACAACCCAATACAAAGCAACAAATGCGTTGAGTGGGGAAGACATGTATTTCAACTCCCAAAAGGACATGGAGAACCAAGTAAGACTCAAACTGGCCGCTGCTCCAGAAGTGCTGGTTTCGGAATCAAGAACGGGAAACATTGCCAAAAATATCGCCTTGAGCTACATCGCCAAAGGAGATGAAGACGCGGCTTTGAAAGCCATTGATGATGCCAAAAAAATATTTCCAAATGACTACACGCTGATCATCAGCGAAGCCAATATCTACTTTAAGTTGGGGGACAACAAAAAGTTTTTGGAACTGTTGAAAAAAGCCATTGAATTGAAGCCCAACGATCCACAATTGCATTACAATGTCGGAGTGCTCACTTTGGATCAAGGCTATGCGGAAGAAGCCATTTCACACTTTCAAAATGCAATCCGTCTCAAACCCGATTATTCGGATGCTTACAACAACATCGGAGTTTCCATTTTGGAAAAAACAAAACCCATCATCGAAGAAATGAACAACAATTTGTCTGATTTTGACAAATACGATGAGTTGCTCCTGCAACAAAAAGAGGTCTATCGAGAGGCGTTGCCTTATTATGAAAATGCGTTGAAATACAATGAGAAGAGTCCTGAAATTATGAAAACATTGATCGGATTGTACGAGTTGTTGGAGATGTATGACAAACAGAAAGAGACCAAATCCAAATTGGACGCCTTGTAATTCTTCGAAAGAACAGGACAAGCCGTCACAAAAAAAACCCGAACACTACAGTGTTCGGGTTTTTTTATGCGCCTTGTTTTGTTATTTTTTCAATTCCAACAAAACCACGTTTTCTACGTGATGAGTTTGTGGAAACATGTCTACTGCTTGTGAATTGACGATGTCGTATTGCTCTTTCATCAAGGACAAATCACGTGCTTGTGTGGCAGAGTTGCAACTGACATACACGATTTTTTTTGGAGAAATTCGCAAAAGCTGTTCGACTACTTTTTTGTGCATGCCGTCTCTTGGTGGGTCGGTGATTACAACATCAGGCCTTCCGTGTGTGTCGATGAATTCAGCTGTAAATACCTCTTTCATGTCTCCCACGTAAAATGCCACATTGTCGATGTTGTTGTTTATTGCATTGCCTTTGGCATCTTCAATGGCTTCGGGGACCGATTCCACACCGATGACTTTTTTCGCTTTTTTGGCGATAAATTGAGCGATGGTTCCCGTTCCTGTGTAAAGATCATAGACCAGTTCTTCGCCAGTCAATCCTGCAAAGTCTCGTGTGATTTTGTACAATTCGTAGGCCTGTTTGGAATTGGTTTGGTAAAAGGACTTGGCATTGATTTTAAATTTTAACCCTTCCATTTCCTCAAATATATGATCGCGCCCTGCATGCAAATGGATGTCTTGGTCGTAGATGGTGTCGTTCGCTTTTCCGTTGATTATGTATTGCAAAGAAGTGATCTCTGGGAAGGTCTTTTGAATAAAGTTTAAGAGAAGCTCCCGTTTTTCTGTGTGTTCTTTGTAAAACTGAACGACCAACATGATCTCTCCTGTGGCAACAATGCGCAACATCAAAGTACGCAACAAGCCTTCTTGGCTTCGGGGGTTGAAAAAGGCAATGTCATTTGCCAAGGCAAATTCTTTGATGCTGTTTCTGATGGCATTTGAGGGGTCTTCTTGCAAGTGGCATTTTTCAATATCAAGAATTTTGTCCCACATTCCCGAAATGTGAAAGCCCAAGGCATTCTTGTTGTCCACCGTTTCGGTCGAATTGATTTCTTCGTAGGTCAACCAACGGTTGCTTGAAAAGGAAAACTCCATCTTATTTCTGTAAAAATAAGTGTTTTCACATCCAAGGATAGGAGTTATTTTTGGCAATTCTAAGTGTCCAATACGCTTCAGGTTGTTGGTCACCTCTTTTTCTTTGTAGAAGAGTTGGTCTTCGTACTTCATATGTTGCCATTTGCAACCGCCACAATGTTCAAAATGGGCACATTTGGGAGTGGCTCTTTTGTCGGAATACTTGTGAAACTTGACAGCAGTCCCTTCAAAATAAGCTTTTCTCTTTCTTCCCGTTTGAATGTCCACAACATCTCCTGGAATGGCATTGGTCAAGAAGATGACGCGCCCATCGGGAGCTTTGGCAATTGACTTTCCTTTTGCACCGGCATCTACAACCTCAATGTTTTCAAAAAGATAATTTTTTTTCTTTCTACTCATCTGGCAAAGATACTTTTTTATGTGAATTTTTTAAAAGTTTGTAAGGCATACCGCCTTTTCCTTTTGTAAAAAATCCCTTTGTGTAAAGAAAGCACAAAGGGATTTTTTTGAGTGTTTAGGGAGTGGTTAACTTCTGCGTCTTCCAAAGCCGGCACTTCGATCGGGCTTGTCAGAACTTGTTCTGTCACTTCGATCAGGGCCGTAAGATTTTCCACTTTTATTTTTGTCGTAATTTCCGCTGCCTCCGCGTCGATCACTTCTTCGGTCTTCTCTTCTTCCTCCTTCAAACCTTCTTCCACGACCTCTTCGATCTTCGCGTCTTCCGCCACCGCCGCCGCCGCTGCGTTTTCTTTTTTCTGTAATTTCAACGTTTACATTTCGTCCGTTAAACGTAGCGTCTGTAAATGCAGTAATGGTTTCATCGGTAAAGTTCTTGTCCAATTCAAAAAAGGAGAAAGTGTCTAAAATTTCGATTTGACCAATTTCCACGTTGTTTGTGATGTTTTGCTGATTGATTAGGCCAATCAACTTCCCGGGGTTCAAATCGTCTTTTCTTCCCAAATTGATAAAGAAACGGCTCATGTTTTCATCGTCTCTCTCCTTTCCTCTGTCGTCTCTTCCGCGTTCTATTTCTGCGACGTTGAGGTCACGAGAATTTGTGTAGTATTTCAAGAACTTATTGAATTCAACAGAGACAAATTTCTGAATCAATTCTTCTCTTTCTAGGCCCTCTAGGCTGCTGTAGATAGTTTCGAGGTAGCTGTCTATTTGTTCGTGGTTTACTTCTGTTTTTTTTACGTTGTCAATCAAACTAAACAATTGACTCTTGCAAATTTCTTCACCAGTAGGAACTTCTTTCTTTTCGAATTTTTTGCTGATTTTTCTTTCAATCGGCCTGAGGCGTCCCACTTCTTTGTTGGTGATCAGCGCTATTGAGATCCCTTTGTTTCCCGCTCTACCTGTTCGGCCACTTCGGTGTGTGTAAGCTTCGGTTTGGTCTGGCAGTTTGTAATTGATGACATGAGTCAAACTGTTCACGTCTAGTCCCCGAGCAGCTACATCAGTAGCGACTAATATTTGCAGGGTTTTGTTTCGAAACTTTTGCATCACCGCATCACGCTGTGACTGTGAAAGATCTCCGTGAAGGGCATCTGCGTTGTAGCCATCTTGCATCAAGTTTTCTGCTACTTGTGCGGTTTCTCTTTTGGTTCTACAAAATATAATTCCATAAACGTCCGGATTTGCATCACAAATTCGTTTCAAGGCTGGATAGCGGTTTCTTTCGGTGACCACGTAGTATTCGTTGCTTACGTTGTCAGATCCTGTGTTTTTTTGACCCGCAGTTATTTCTATAGGGCTGTTCATGTAGTTTCTCGCAATGGCTTCTACTTCTCTTGGGAAGGTAGCCGAGAACAGCAAGGTTTGTTTTTCGGTAGGAGTCACTTCGAGTATTTGGTCCAATTCGTCTTTGAAACCCATGTTGAGCATCTCGTCCGCCTCGTCCAAAATCAACCACTTGATGTTGTCCAAATGCAATTGCTTTCTTTTGATCAAATCCACCGTTCTACCGGGAGTTCCCACTACAATTTGGACGCCTTTTCTCAAGCCTCTGATCTGTTCATCAATATTAGCACCTCCATATACGGTAAGGACATTGACGCCTTTCATATATTTAGAAAATTCTTTGATGTTGTTTCCAATCTGCACCGCCAATTCTCTCGTAGGAGAGAGGATGATGGCTTGGGTGTTTTTACTTTTGGCATCTAACAATTGTAAGACTGGCAAACTAAAAGCAGCTGTTTTACCAGTTCCTGTTTGCGCAAATGCTTTTAAATCGTTTGTGGAGTTGATGACTTGGGGTACTGCTTTTTCTTGGATTTCCGAAGGTTTCTCGTAGCCCAAATCCTGAAGGGCTTTTAGGATTTCATCATTCAATCCCAATTCTGTAAATGTCGACATGTTCTATAAGTTATTGACTTACAAAATAATATCGCTACCCTGCTAGTCATTGTTAAAAGTCTGCAAAGGTAGCTTTAATACTTGCATAAATCTAATTTATAAATTAGTTTTTTTGAGAGGCAATTCCCTTCATTAAATGGTTTTGTGGGGGGGCTTGGTTTTAGGCTTGTGCTTTGAAATGTGTTTGGCTTTTTTTTAGAATGAGATTTCTAAAGAAAAACAAGCGTTAAAATTATCAGAGATAGGAGGTTAATTTAAAAATAAACCTTAAATTTGCACTCCTTTTTGCGGTTACAGATTTTAAAAAGGGTTGAAAACAAAACACAACTAACAGCTCTTCCTATGGATTTCGTTAAAAAATCTGGTCGATAGTGAGATACAAAAGAATAGACAACATGTCTGAAGAATTAAAAAACGAAGTGGAAGCACAGGAAGTACCTGTAGTGGAAACGGTAAACCCAGAACAATTTTTAGCAGATTTCGATTGGCACAAATACGAAGAAGGTATTGAGGCAGTTGATGAATCTAAATTGAAAGAATTTGAAATCGCTTTAGAAGGAACCGTAGGTTTCGTAAATGAGTTGGATGTCATTGAAGGGAAAGTCACTCGAATTACTGAGCGTGATGCCATCATCGATATAAATTCCAAATCTGAAGGTGTTATCTCCATGAACGAATTTCGTTACAATCCTAGCTTAGCTGTTGGAGATATTGTAGAGGTATTGGTAGATAAGAGAGAAGACGTTTCTGGGCAATTGGTATTGTCACACAAAAAAGCAAGAGTCATCAAAGCTTGGGATCGTGTCATCAACGCACAAGAAACAGGTGAGGTGGTCAATGGATTTGTGAAATGCAGAACAAGAGGAGGAATGATTGTAGATGTCTTTGGCATCGAAGCGTTCTTGCCAGGATCGCAAATTGATGTGAAGCCTATTAGAGATTACGATCAGTACGTAGACAAAACAATGGAATTCAAAGTGGTTAAAATCAACCACGAATTCAAAAACGTTGTGGTTTCTCACAAAGCTTTGATCGAAGCAGATATCGAAATTCAAAAGAAAGAGATCATCAGCAAATTGGAAAAAGGACAAGTATTGGAAGGTATTGTGAAAAACATTACTTCTTACGGAGTCTTTATCGATTTAGGTGGTGTAGATGGATTGGTTCACATTACAGATTTGTCATGGTCTCGAATCAATCACCCATCTGAGGTGGTCGAATTGGATCAAAAATTGAATGTGGTAATCCTTGATTTTGACGATCAAAAAACAAGAATCCAACTCGGATTGAAACAATTGAATGCACACCCTTGGGAAGCATTGGATTCGGAACTTAAAATTGGTGATCAAGTAAAAGGAAAAGTAGTAGTCCTTGCAGACTACGGTGCTTTTATTGAAGTAAACCAAGGAGTGGAAGGGTTGATTCATGTATCTGAAATGTCTTGGTCTACGCACTTGCGTTCAGCTCAAGACTTTGTAAAAGTTGGAGACGAAGTGGAAGCTGTGATTTTGACATTGGACAGAGAAGACCGTAAAATGTCTTTGGGGATCAAGCAATTGCACCCAGATCCATGGACGGACATCACCAAAAAATACCCAATCGGTTCTGCACACAAAGGAACAGTAAGAAATT
Organism: uncultured Flavobacteriaceae bacterium; assembly: GCA_963932955.1. Taxonomy (GTDB): domain Bacteria; phylum Bacteroidota; class Bacteroidia; order Flavobacteriales; family Flavobacteriaceae; genus Flavicella. The sequence goes on along the minus strand of CAWVRK010000029.1, from coordinate 5,715 downwards.
ACACGAACTTTGGTGTTTTTGTAGAATTGGAAGAAGGAATCGACGGATTGGTTTACATTTCTGACCTTTCTTGGGTTAAGAAAATCAAACACCCATCTGACTTTGTCAATGTGGGAGATATCTTAGATGTTCAAGTATTGGAGTTGGATGTTGAAAACCGCAAGTTGAACTTAGGACACAAACAAACTCAAGACAATCCATGGGATGCGCATGAAGCAGTCTATGCAATTGATTCTGTGCATGCAGGAACCATCAAAGAGAAAACAGACAAAGGAGCGATTGTTACCTTTGCAGATGGAGTAGAGGCTTTTGTCCCGGGACGTCACTTGGAAAAAGAAGACGGTAGCAAACTTGTAAAAGGAGATGCTACAGACTTCAAAATATTGGAGTTCAACAAAGAGTACAGAAGAATTGTTGCTTCTCATACAGCCATCTTTAGAGCCGAAGAGCAAAGAAATATCAAAACGGCTAGCAAAAAAGCAGAAGCTGCTGACAAAGCTACCTTTGGAGATATCTCTGGTCTTGCTGACTTGAAGAAGAAAATGGAAGGAAAAGAATAGTTTATTCCTTTTTTAAATACAGAAAAGAGTTGTTTGAAAAAACAACTCTTTTTTTTTGTTTCCAAGTTAAGGTTTGAACGTTTTTTTGCGCGTGTTGATTTTTAGTTTTACAGCGGTTTGCCAATTGCAGTTTCCTTTTACATCCCTATACCGCTCCACTTATTTTTGTTACTTTTACAGCGCTAAACTAAAAAAAAACAAACACGATGTCTTTGATCAAATCTATCTCGGGAATTCGAGGAACCATCGGAGGGACTATGGGCGACAATTTGACTCCCTTAGATGCAGTAAAATTTGCCAGTGCCTACGGGACATGGTTGCTCAAACGCAATACATCTCTTCCGAGTGATAGCCCAATCAAGGTGGTTTTGGGGCGCGATGCTCGTATTTCAGGAAAAATGATCAGCAGTTTGGTGGCCAATACCTTGGTCGGTTTGGGGATTGATGTGCTTGACCTCGGTCTCTCTACAACGCCTACTGTAGAAATTGCCGTTCCAATGGAATCCGCTCATGGGGGGATCATCATTACGGCCTCCCACAATCCAAAACAATGGAACGCGCTCAAATTATTGAACGAACGAGGTGAGTTTCTAAATGCCGCTGACGGACAAGAAATTTTGACACTCGCAGAAAACGGAGACTTTGATTTTGCAGCAGTCGATGATTTGGGAGCCTATTCCAAAGATGTTTCATATATAGAAAAACACGTAGCCGCAGTTTTGCAACTCGATCTCGTTGATGTTGCCGCTATTAAAAAAGCCAAGTTCAAAGTCGTTTTGGATGCGGTGAATTCCACTGGGGGGATTTTTATTCCAGCACTGTTGGATGCTTTAGGTGTAACTTGTGTCAAATTGTACTGCGAACCCAACGGACAATTCCCTCACAATCCAGAGCCTTTGAAAGAACATTTGGGAGAAATTTCAAAACAGGTGGTTTTAGAAGAGGCCCATTTGGGAATTGTGGTCGATCCAGATGTCGATCGTTTGGCATTGGTCTGTGAAGACGGCGCTATGTTTGGAGAGGAATACACCTTGGTAGCCTGTGCAGATTATGTTTTAGGTGCTTTGAAAGGAGGAAATACCGTTTCCAATTTGTCCTCTTCCAGGGCTTTGAGAGACGTGACTGAAAAACACGGCGGCAGCTATACGGCAAGTGCTGTAGGAGAAGTCAATGTGGTTGTTGCGATGAAGGAAACACAAGCCGTTATAGGAGGTGAAGGAAATGGAGGAATCATTTACCCGGAGTCCCACTACGGACGTGATTCGCTTGTAGGAGTGGCCTTGTTTTTGTCACATTTGGCCAAGTCAGGAATGTCCTGCAAAGACTTGAGAGCTAGCTATCCGAGCTATTTTATGAGTAAAAATAAAATTGAATTGACCCCTGCTTTGGACGTCGATGCAATCTTACGAGAAATTGCTGACCATTTTAAAAATGAACAAGTATCCACGATCGACGGAGTCAAGATTGACTTTCCTTCCGAATGGGTGCATTTGAGAAAGTCCAATACAGAACCGATCATTCGCATTTATACAGAAAGTACTTCGCAGGAAAAAGCAAATGCTTTGGCGCACACATTGCTCACCAAAATTAAAGAAATCGCAGGACGTTAACTTGTAATTATTTTCGGTCGAAAGAAACCTAACCTCGTACAAATACTGAACTATGAAAAATACATTGCTATTGTTTTTGTTGTGGATGGCAACCCCTGTAATTTCTCAGGTAAAATCCACATCTTCAATACAGAACAAAGGGAAGTTTTTTCTCTATTGGGGGTGGAATCGAGGCTACTACTCAGATTCGAACATCTCTTTCAAAGGAGCCGACTACAATTTTACGTTGAAAGACGTCAAAGCTGCTGACAGACCAACCCCTTTTACCGTCAAAGATTATTTTCATCCAGGCCACTTGTCGACCCCTCAAACAAATTATCGAATTGGTTATTTCTTCAAGGAAAACTACACCATTTCTTTGGGAGTTGACCATATGAAATATGTTGTAGCTCAAAATCAAAACGTCCCATTTGAAGGGCATATTGACGAAGCTTATGGAATGGATTTAGGCAGTTCGGTGGATTTGACAGCTGATTTTTTAAAATTTGAACACACAGATGGTTTGAATTTTATAAGTTTGGAAATCAGCCGCTTTGATGCAATTGGGACGTTTTTCGGTTTGGACAAAGAAAATTTTCAAATCCATGCGACCGAAGGGATTGGTTTGGGAGTCATGCTGCCTAGAACCAACAGTACCTTGTTGTCCAAAGAACGCTACGATGCCTTTCATTTGTCCGGTTTTGGATTGTCTGCGAGAGTAGGGATCGACTTTACATTTTACAAGTATTTCTTTGTCATGACAGAACTCAAAACAGGCTATATCTACATGCCTGACATTCGAACCACTCAAAGTGCTTCGGATTCAGCGAGTCAAAGTTTTGGCTATCTTGAACCTACGCTGGTCATCGGTGGTCGATTTTCAATTTTTTAAAGGGGAATGCATTCCAATATTGGGAGGTCAATCGATCAAGAATTTATTTTTTGGGCGCTTTGTCCTTGTGTTTGAATCGCTTGTGTGTCCAAAAATAATGTGCTGGTCTCTCGGTGATTTGTTGTTCCACTTTTTTCAAAAAAGTATCGGTAATCTCATAGTCCTTAAAGTCCCTCGGGTTTTCGGCGAGTATTTCAAAAGAGATTTCGTAGTGGCTTCTTTTGGTTTTGACGATATTTAAATAGACCACACAAAAATCGTGTTTCTTTGCCAGCATTTCGGCGCCTGTATGTATGGGAACTTGTACGCCCAAAAAAGGAGCCCAATAATGTGTTTTGCTAATATGTGGCGATTGGTCACTTAACAAACCGTACAAAGAAAGTGTGCCTTTGTTTTTGTTGTCAATCATTTTCTTGATGGTTCTGGAAGTCGGAACAAACTCCGAACCGAAACGACTTCTGTTTTTACGGACGAGTTTGTCGTAGTAGGGGTTGGTGAGTCTCGTATAAGCAGCAATGCATTTCAGTCCTGTCTTGCTTTGGAGGTTGATGATCCATTCCCAATTTGCGTAATGAGAACCCATCATGATGACACTTTTGTCGAGTGCTTCGATTTCTTTAAAAATTTCTTTGTTGGTGTATTTGAAACGTTTTTCAAGCTCTTTTTCTGAGATGGTGAACGATTTGATCATTTCGATAAAAAGGTCAACAAAATGCCTGTAGAACTTTCGCTGAATGCTTTTCAATTCTTTGGTGCTTTTTTCAGGGAAAGCTAGGTGTAAATTGTTTAAGACCACCTCTTTTCGGTAACCAAATACATAAAACACCAACAAATACATGCAGTCCGAGAGAAGGTGTAATAGGACAAAAGGAAGTTTTGAAATCGACCAAATGATGGGATACGTCAAATAAAATAAAATTCTTTGCATGCCTGTTGTGAGATTTGAACTGCAAAGGTACACAAACCACTAGTTTTCTTGAAAATATTTCAATTTGTTTTTCTTTGAGGGGGCGCCATTGTGTTTTTAGCTGCTGTACCAGTATTTGTCCTTGAGCATTCGAACTGCAGGTTTTTAAATATATTTCGTTTGCGGAATGTGTGTTTTTGGAGATAGTCGTATCTTTGAGCTACTTAAAACAGCAGTTTATGAATAGCATCGTAGTAGGTTTGATCGTGGCGAATGTTGTGTTTTCATACAAAGGAATAACGGAACCGTCTTTTTTAAATACATACAAATTTCAAATCGCCGCAATTCTTAGAGGGGAGCGAATTCGAATGCTTAGTTCAGGTTTTTTACATGTTGATTATCTGCACTTGGGGTTTAACATGTATGCGTTGTACCTCTTTGCGAGTCCCGTTTTGGGAACCTTGGGCAATGTTCCCTTTTTGATCTTGTATTTTGGAAGCTTGCTCTTAGGAAATGTGTTCACGCTTTTTTACCACAAAAAAGAAACGTACTACAGTGCCGTTGGTGCCTCAGGAGCGGTTTCGGGCATAGTTTACAGTGCCATCGTTCTTTATCCAGAAATGACCTTATACCTCTTTCCGCTTCCCATCCCTATTCCGGGGTATTTGTTTGGCATCGGGTATTTGCTCTATTCGATGTACGGAATCAAAAAACAGTTGGGGTCTGTGGGGCACAGTGCCCACTTAGGAGGTGCTATTGGAGGGTTTTTTATAACAATACTTTTGTACCCTCAGGTTTTGGTTGCTCACAAAACCTTGATCATTTTGCTAGCAGTTCCCATTCTTATGCTTTTTTTATTTGGCAAAAAAAGCAAGCAATAGCAAATTGTTTTTTTTAGGAGAGGCGCATGTCTTCTCTCCATACTTTGACCGCGGGAAACCCATAAATGTCTTGCCTTTCGTTTGGGGAGGATTTTGCTTATTCACAACTCTCCCAAAAAACAAAGCTTGTGTCATATAAGCCCAACACTTCAAAAGGCTATGGGGCATTCCTCTATAAACGTTAGTTTGACTTATTTGAGAGGGCTTGGAAATCGCTGAATTTAAATAAGAAGACATGCCTTCGTTTAGTTGAAATTTGGTTTGGGGAGTGTCCATTGAGGTGTTTCATAGTCAAATGACCAAAAAATTAAGACATTGCCCACATCCCAAGCACTGAGGTCTTGGTTGAAGTTTTGTGCATTAGCAAACATTCCTTCCATTTCAGTAACATTGCGCACGTCCCAAGCGCTGAGGTCTTGGTTGAAGTTTTCTTCATGATTAAACATATATCTCATAGTTGTCACATTGCTCACATCCCAAGCGCTGATGTCCTGGTTGAAGTTTTCGATATTAGTAAACAAATATTTCATATTTGTAATTCTCGACGTACAAACAGTTGTAAGATCTTCTAAAGTTTCATAGTCATCAGTATCTGAACCTCTCAGCATATGCTTATCTACTACTGTTTACTCGACACCATTGAGCATCCCTTTGGCACCTATTCCTGCCCAGTCTCTTGCTTTTACCGTAATGCCATTTTCAGCCAAGTACACGGGGGACATAGTAGCATTAACATCTTCAACTTTCCAAGAGTTGGTAGCGCTGTTCCATCGAAGCACGTCTCCATCATTTGTACCCTGTGGCAAACTTGCACTGTTGGTCGTGCCCGAGTTCAGTGCATACAAAGCAAATGGCACACTCATCAATTGGGTCGTGCCCATGTCTA
>CAWVRK010000028.1:0-16706 GCA_963932955.1 uncultured Flavobacteriaceae bacterium | reverse complement strand
TACTCCCATCTTTGGCTTTTTTTGTTTCCAATCGCCAAACTGAAGTTTTCTTTTTTTTTAAGCATTTTGTCTAAAGGGGAGGGCAAACATTTTTTTACAGAAAAAGTTGTTATTTAGAAATTTAAACTTAAATTTGTCATTCAACAATAATTATGGATTACAAAAGCACATTTACAAGTTTCTTTTTCTTCTTTTATTTTTATAAGAGAAGCGAGGCTTTCCGTGTGTTGTTTAGATAAAACAAAAGAATACAACTAAGAAAGTCTCGAGAAATCGGGACTTTTTTTGTGTAAAGAAAAAATAGCAAATGAAAATAGCCATTCAAGGAATACGAGGATCTTACCACCACATTGTTGCCGAAAATTATTTTGGGCAAGACAATGCCTTTTTGGAATGCATGACATTTGCTGAAATGCCAAGCTTGGTTTTGAACGGGGAAGCGGACGTTGCGGTGATGGCAATTGAAAATTCCATTGCGGGAGCGATTCTTCCCAATTACGCTTTGATTGATGAATCCAGTTTGTCCATCGCCGGGGAGTATTACTTGCCCATCCATCACAATTTGATGGTTTTGCAAGGTCAAAAGATAGAGGATGTAAAGGAAGTGTATTCCCATCCCATGGCCTTGTTGCAGTGCCGTAAGTTTTTTAACAGGTACCCTCACATTCATTTGGTAGAAGACAAGGATACGGCAGAAGTTGCCAGGCGCATCCAAGACGAACAATTGAAGGGGGTGGCTGCCATTGCGAGTTCGTTGGCTGCGGAGATCTACGGCTTGGATATTTTGGCCTCTGAAATCCAAACAATCAAAGACAACCATACGCGGTTTGTCATTTTAAAGAAAAAAGAAACACCGACGGTTTTGACCAAAGCCTCTCTCAAATTCGTTTTGAAAGACACGAGTGGTTCTTTGGGAGAAGTGTTGATGGAGTTGGCAAAACACCAAGTGAACCTGTCCAAAATACAATCGTTGCCCATTATAGAAAAACCATGGGAATACGCCTTTTTTGCCGATTTGGTATTTGAGGATGTGCAAGAGTATAAAAATGCGTTGAAAGACATCAATGCCAAAGTGTCCAGTTGTAAAATTCTGGGAGAATATCAAAACAATTACAAATGATGATTGCAAAAGCAACCCGACTCGCTGAGGTAAAGGAATATTATTTTTCCAAGAAATTGAGAGAAGTAGCTCAGTTGGTGTCCGCAGGAAAACCAATTATTAGTTTGGGAATCGGAAGTCCCGATTTGGACCCTCCCAAGGAAGTTGTGGCAGCCATGTCGGCGTCACTTTCTGATCCGATGGCACATGCCTATAAAAGTTACCAAGGAATTCCCGAGTTGAGAGATGCCATGGCGGGCTTTTACAAAACTCATTACGGGGTAGATTTGAATCCTTCACATGAAATTTTGCCTTTGTTGGGCTCTAAGGAAGGAATCATGCACATTTCGATGGCTTTTCTAAACGAAGGTGATCAGGTTTTGATTCCCGATCCTGGCTATCCAACCTATAGTTCAGTAACCAAGTTGGTCGGAGCCGAACCGGTATATTACAACCTAACGGAAAAGAAAGCTTGGTGGCCAGATTTTGAGGACTTGGAAAAAAAGGATTTGTCTAAAGTAAAAATCATGTGGGTCAATTATCCTCACATGCCTACGGGAACCGATGCGAATGCTGTTTTGTTTGCAGCGCTGATCGCTTTTGCAAAAAAACACGAGATTCTTTTGATCAATGACAATCCTTACAGCTTTATTTTGAATGAAGCTCCAAAAAGTATTTTACAATACGAAGGTGCCAAAGAGGTCGCATTGGAATTGAATTCTTTGAGCAAGTCTTTCAACATGGCAGGTTGGCGTGTTGGGATGGTCAGTGGAGCTGCAGCGTATTTGTCTGAGATCTTGAAAGTGAAAAGCAACATGGATTCGGGGATGTTTTACGGCATTCAAAAAGGAGCAGTCAAAGCCTTGGAATTGTCACGCGAATGGTTTGATAAAATCAATGCAGTTTACGCAGTGAGAAGACAGCTTACTTGGAATATTTTAGACGCCTTGGACTGTGAGTACAACAAAGAAAACGGAGGTATGTTTGTCTGGGCCAAGTTGCCAAAAGGCATTCGTTCGGAGCAGATGACCGACATGCTGTTGTACGAAAAAGATGTATTTCTTACACCGGGAACTGTTTTTGGAGCCAATGGAGAAGGCTACATCCGACTGTCTTTGTGTGTGACAGAAGAAAAATTAAAAGAAGTCTTAAAGAGACTGCAGTAAGGTCTGTAAACGATAAGAAAATGAAACAAAAAGTAGCCGTAATTGGATTGGGTTTGATCGGAGGTTCTTTGGCTTTAGAGCTGAAAAAGCACTTCGATTGGACTGTTTTTGGAGTCGATTCCAATGCCGATCATGCCAGAAAAGCCGTGGAATTGGGTATTGTAGACAAAATATCGGATTTTTCCATTGTGGAATCTGCAGATATTGTGGTTTTGGCAGTTCCCGTCAATTATGCGCCAGAACTGGCTTTGCAGGTTTTGGATGTGGTGAAAGACTCTGCTTTGGTATTCGATGTGGGCTCTACCAAAGAAAACATTTGTAAAAAAGTTGTAAAGCATTCAAAAAGAGTTAATTTTGTCGCCGTTCATCCCATTGCGGGTACTGAATTTTCTGGACCCCAAGCAGCCATTTTCAATTTGTTTGATGGAAAAGTAAATATCATCTGCGATCGTGAACTCAGTAGTGAGGCCTCGTTAGAGAAAACCTTGTCGATCTTTGAAGCTTTGCAGATGCGTACGATTTTTATGAATAGCACGGAACACGACAAGCACATAGCCTATGTATCTCACTTGTCGCACATCAGCTCTTTTATGTTGGGCAAAACGGTGTTGGAAATGGAAAAGGAAGCGCAGAATATTTTTGATATGGCGGGTAGTGGTTTTGAATCTACTGTTCGTTTGGCCAAAAGTTCGCCCAAAATGTGGTCGCCCATTTTTGTGGAAAACAAGGAAAACGTTCTTACTTCTTTGGATGCATTTATCAAAAACTTGTCAGCGTTTCGAGACATGATTGCTACTGAAGACACATTGGCATTGCATCAAACTATGCAGGAGACCAATTATATAAAAGAAATTTTAAATGGAATTAAAAAGTAAATACAGGATTTAAGCAAAAATTAAACAAGACGATTAATAAATACACAATGGAAAACACAAAAGAATTCAGAACTTGGTTAGATGACATGCAGTTAGACCATCCCTTGGTGATTGCAGGACCTTGTAGTGCAGAAACGGAAGAGCAAGTATTAAAAATTGCTCACGAATTGAAAGATACAGATGCCACTGTTTTTAGAGCAGGCGTTTGGAAACCGAGAACACGACCAGGAGGTTTTGAAGGTGTTGGCGCTTTGGCATTGCCTTGGTTGCAACGCGTCAAAAAAGAAACGGGAATGATGATCGCTGTTGAGGTGGCGAATTTGGCCCATGTTCAGCTGGCATTAGAAGCGGATGTGGACATCCTTTGGTTGGGTGCAAGAACGACGGTAAATCCTTTTGCTGTGCAAGAAATTGCAGATGCGTTGGAAGGAACAGATAAAATCGTTTTGATCAAAAACCCCATCAATCCAGACTTGGCCTTATGGTTGGGTGGGGTAGAGCGTTTGTACAAAGCAAACATCAAAAAGTTAGGAGTTATCCACAGAGGATTTTCTTCTTACAAAAAGACAAAATACAGAAATGTCCCTCAATGGCAATTGCCAATTGCTTTGAAGCAACAATACCCAGATTTGCCAATCATCAACGACCCTTCTCACATCTGTGGAAACAGAACAGGGATCCAAGAAATTTCTCAAATCGCTTTAGATTTGAACTTTGAGGGATTGATGATTGAAACACATGTCACTCCAGACGACGCTTGGTCAGATGCAGCTCAACAAATCACTCCAGATCGCTTAGTAGCGATTATGAACGATTTGAAAGTAAGAGAGCCCAAAGCAGAGGGAGAAGCGTTGGATCAACTGCTGGGATTGAGAGCAGAAATCGATGTCATCGACAACCATATTTTAGACACTTTGTCAGAACGTATGAAAGTAGTGGAACAGATTGGCGAAGTAAAAAAAGGAAAAAATATTTCTATTTTACAAGACGACAGGTGGGCAGCTATTTTAGAATCGGTTAAGAAAGAAGGAACAGCAAGAGGATTGAGTGATGCTTTTGTAGAGTCTATTTTTAAATCTATTCACCAAGAATCGATCAACCATCAAGAAACTATTGTCAGTTCCAAATAGATTGGATTGCAATTTTTTTTGACAATCATTTATTAAATGCCACAAATTCCCACTGTTATTGAGGTCTTTGTGGTATTTTTGTTCAAAACCAGCACAGTATGAATGGGGTAGTAATCAAATCAACCGGAAGTTGGTACCTTGTAAGAACGGAAGGTGCTTCTGTTTATAAATGTAGAATTCGAGGGAAGTTTCGCTTGGAAGGTATTAAAAGTACCAACCCCGTTTCTGTCGGAGATCAAGTGGATTTTGATTTGGAGCCAAAGAAGGAAACCGGCGTGATTGCAAAGATTCACGAGCGCAGAAATTACATCGTTCGAAAATCTGTAAATTTGTCCAAACAATCCCACATCATTGCTTCTAATATCGACCGTGCTTTTTTACTTATTACGATTGACAATCCACCAACCTCAACGAGTTTTATCGACCGGTTTTTGGTTGCTGCAGAAGCCTACCACATCCCTGTGACTCTATTGTTTAATAAAGTGGACACGTACTCTGATGAAATAGCTGAAATCAAAGAGGAATTGTGTGACATCTACACCAAAATCGGCTACCACTGTATGGGGGTTTCTGCCAAAAACGGCAAGAATCTCGATGCGGTAAAAGCTTTGATGCAAGACAAAGTAAGCTTGTTCTCGGGGCATTCTGGCGTCGGAAAATCCACATTAGTCAATGCTATTGAACCCGGCTTAAACCTAAAAACTTTGGAGATTTCTGAACAGCACCAGCAAGGGCAGCACAGCACGACCTTTGCAGAGATGCATCCCTTGAGTTTTGGGGGTTTTATCATCGATACTCCGGGTATCAAAGGATTTGGGATGGTCGATTTTGAAAAGGAGGAAATTTCGGGTTGTTTTCCCGAGTTTTTCAAATTGAAACAAGACTGTAAATTTCACAACTGCATGCACATAGACGAGCCCAAATGCGCTGTAAAATTAGGACTGGAAGCCGATCGCATTGCACCCTCCCGCTATTTCAGTTATTTGCAAATTGTCAAAGGAGAAGAGGAGCATTTTCGGCAAGATATTTATGGGGCCTGACGCGTTTTGGATTTTGTTCTTTTTGATATGAAGAAAACAGGCCCATGAGAGTAGGTAGTTTTCAAAGAATTTCAAAAAGGTTTCATAGCCGTCGATGCCAACATTGCTTCCGAAACTCAATCATGTCTTTTGGTTGTGGTTGGGATTGGGCTTGCAGACACCTCGAATAACTTCCAATGGTTTTTAAGAAAACCACCCAAATGCGTGTCAATGGCCACTTTGTTTTGCAAGACTGTGTTTGTTTTTTTGCAGTTCCTTAGAATATAGTATTTTAGACTTTTAACAATACCCCTTGGCGTTTATGGAGAACAGCAGACAAAAGAGCAGTGAATTGAGATTGGGACTTGCCTTGCTGTCTGTAGGATTTCTAATGTTGCTGCTCGCTTGTAATATTTTTTTTGCCGGAGGAGTCATGTTTGGGGACTATTCCAATCAATGGATCTTATTGCTCGCTTCAGGGCTTGCCGTGCTGTTAGGACTTTCGAACAAAGTAGCGGTTCCGTTTATGCTTCAAGAGATTGTTTCCAACATTAAAAGTGTGGGAGTGCCCATTCTTATTTTGTTTTTGGTAGGTGCTTTGTCAGGTACCTGGCTTGTGGGTGGTATTATTCCCGCAATGGTTTATTACGGATTGCAGGTCTTGAGTCCCTCTTTTTTTCTACCGGCTTCGGTGTTGATTTCTGCCATCATTTCTTTGGCTACGGGAAGTTCTTGGACGACTTCCGCAACTGTAGGGATTGCTTTGGTTGGTATTGGTTCTGCACTAGGGATTCCTGCCGGAATGATTGCAGGAGCGGTCATTTCAGGTGCCTATTTTGGAGACAAAATGTCTCCTTTGAGCGACACTACAAATTTAGCACCTGCCATGGCAGGTACAGACTTGTTTACTCACATCAAGTACATGTCTTACACCACGGTTCCCACTTTTTTAATCACCTTGCTAGTTTTTGGATTTCTCAGTTTTCAGATAGAAACAACGGGTACGGCAGACCTGAGCAATTTGCTTAGGATTATTGAAAATACGTTTTACATCACTCCTTGGTTGTTTGCAGTACCTGCAACGGTCGTGTTGTTGATTTTGTTAAAGACAAAGCCCTTAGTAGCTTTGTTATCCGGGGTACTGATGGCCGCAGTTTTTGCTTTCTTTTTTCAGTCTGAACTGATCGAAAGCCTTCCAGGATCTCGTTTGAAGACGCTCTCGATGGCTATTTTTACAGACCTGCAAATAGAATCGGAAAATGCTGCACTGAATGAATTGTTTGGTTCAGGAGGTATGAAAGGAATGCTGTGGACTGTGCTTTTGATTTTGTCTGCGATGGTCTTTGGTGGGGTAATGGAAGCCATAGGTGCTCTTTCAAAAATCACGGAATCCCTGTTGCAAATAGCCGATTCTGTTTTTGGTTTGTTTGCGAGTACTGTCCTGAGTTGTTTGGGACTGAATGCCATTGCTTCTGACCAGTATTTAGCAATTGTGATCCCTGGAAAAATGTTTAAAAAGGCTTACGAAGAAAAAGGATTGGCTCCAGAAAATTTAAGCCGGACCTTAGAAGACTCGGGGACTGTAACTTCGGTTTTGATTCCTTGGAACACCTGTGGTGCTTATCAGTCAAGTGTTTTGGGGGTTTCCGTTGCCGACTATCTTGTTTATGCGGTTTTCAATTATTTAAGCCCTTTTACAACGCTGTTTTTTGCGGCTTTACAGATTAAAATTCGACAACTTTACAAAAACTAACAACATATTAAACGATTCAGACGATGAAATTCACAGCAAGTTTTCCAAACCTCTTTTTAAGGTTATTTTTAGTGGTTTCCTTTTCAGCAGTTTCTCAAGATTACCTAGTTGAAAAGGTTCCAAATCGTTACCGTTTGAGTTGGGAAACGGTTTCTATGAGTGAAGAGCCTGATTTGGGTTTTGTGGGCATTGGCTTTGACCTTTTTAGCCGCACACATCAATCCACCGAGCGTTATTTTGGAATTACTTCTTATTCTACCATGCAGGGCATTCGCCCCGGTCTGATTACTTTGGGCGTATCAAGCGGATTGCGAACGAAACTGTTTGAGAGCGGTCTATTCCTCGATTTGGGAGGTTTTGTTGGCGGCGGTGGTGGCGGTGCCGCTGACGATGGGGGAGGACTTATTGTGCGACCTCATTTGTTTGTGGAGAAAAGACTTGGAAACCTAGGACTGCACCTTGGTGTTTCTCGAATCGATTTTCCATCGGGTAATATTTCAGGAAATCAGCTCCATTTTGGACTGAGCCTGCAGGGAGACAATTATTTTAAAACAAATGAAATTGTTTCTTCAGCCCTAGAAATCAGTGTCCCACGGATTCGTTCGGTTCGCTTTGCATTGGTAGGCACTCGCTATTTCCAATTGCAAAAAGGAGGAGGCTCAGACAAAGCGACAAAACCTCTTGGAACTGCAGGTTTGGTAGGCATTCAAATAGAGAAACGTCTCGGAAACTATTGGCATGGTGTTTTCAAAACCAATGGTGCTTTTCAAGGAGGAATTGATGGATACATGTCGATTTTGGTTGGGATGGGAGGTCGTTATGCGCTAATCAACGATGGACTTTCTTTGAAAACCAATCTTCTTTTTGGTCCAAGTGGAGGGGGCGCAATCAAATCGGGAGGAGGTGCCATTGCACAAGCTGAGGTAGGGCTTTCTCTGCGTTTGAAAAATAACTACGACCTCCAATTGATGACTGGAAAAACATGGTCTCCTTGGGGAGATTTTACGACGAACCACTTCGAATTGAGCCTCGGTAAATCTTTTGAATTGCTAGCCCCCACAAAGCTTCCGAAAGGAGTCACACATTTTAAGGTGCCTGCTAGTGACTATAGCGAAAATCACTTGTCATTTGCAACTTTTAACAGGACGTATTTTTCATCTAGTAAGGCGCTTGACAAGTCAGGCAGGCCTTATTTGACTTCTTTTCAGCTGCTCGGTTTTGAAGTTCAAAAGCATTTGAATGACCGCTTTCGTTTGCACGGAGGGACTGTTTGGGCTTATCAAGGAGACTACGGAGCTTATGCAGAGGGGCTTTTGGGTGCAACCTACAGCATTCCGTTTTACAATCATTGGGAGTTCGTTACAAAAGCCGTTTTTGGGGCTGCAGGTGGTGGTAATATCAACTTGGGAAGTGGTCTCCTTTTTCAATATGCTATTGGGATCGAAAGAATACTTTCCCCCAAGTCAAATGTCTATGTGCATTTTGGGAAAGTGAATCCATTAGAGGGCAATTTTACTCCTTACAGCTTGGATTTCGGATTTAAGTTTCAACTCCACCAGTTGCTGAGAAAATAGGTTTTGACAATTTCAACATGTTTTTTTCTCTTTTCAGCTGTTTGTTAAAAGCTCGTTAAAATAGATTAAACATTCGTTAAAGCCTTTTAAAAAAACAATTCCCTGCCTTATCTTTGAGTGTAAAAACAGGAATTTAATTTTCTTATATGATGAAAAAAGCAATGTATTTGTTAAGTGCTGCATTTTTGGGTGGGGCGATTTCATTGGGAGGCTTTGGCCTGTTGTTTGAAAAAGTTGAAAATTTTCAGCACCCTCAAAAAATTGCAGGAACTGTCATTCCCATTCCAACCCATTTCGCAAACAGTCCTACTGCAGCTGCTGAAAATACAGATTTTGTGTAGGCAGCAGAGAGAAGTTTGAATGCAGTGGTTCACGTTAAAAACACAAGTGTAAGAAACACACGAGATCCTTTTGCAGAATTTTTTTACGGAAGGAGCAATGGGCATAGCTTTGAACAGGTGGGTACAGGAAGCGGCGTGTTGATTTCTGCTGACGGCCATATCATTACCAACCATCATGTGATTGATGAGGCTAGCGAAATTGAGGTTACGCTCAACAATCGATAAGTGTACAAAGCGACTTTGGTGGGCGCAGATCCCAACAATGACATTGCTCTTTTAAAGATTGAGGGAGTTCATTTTGAGTACATTTTGTTTGGGGATTCTGACCGTGTGAAGGTAGGAGAATGGGTGTTGGCTGTCGGAAATCCGTACAATTTGACTTCTACTGTAACGGCAGGAATTGTAAGTGCCAAGGGAAGAGATTTAGAAGGCAATACCAACATCGAATCATTCATTCAAACAGATGCAGCCGTCAATCCAGGGAACAGTGGGGGTGCTTTAGTGAATGCCCGGGGAGAATTGATCGGTATCAATACAGCCATCTCATCAAAAACGGGTGCTTTTGTGGGGTATTCCTTTGCTGTGCCTTCCAACATTGCCAAAAAAGTTGTAGAGGATTTGATGGAGTATGGCAATGTGCAAAAAGCTTTGATCGGAATTCAATACGACCCGAAAGAAGACAGCCTGGAAGGGGTCAAAATACTGGCCATCACGGAAGGAGGAGGCGCTGAAAAGGCAGGGTTGCAAGTGGAGGATGTGATTGTGAAAATCAACGATGTAAAAATCACAAAGTTTTCGGATCTAAAAGGCCAATTGAATGCCAAACGTCCCGGTGAGACTATTGTAGTTTCGGTACTCAGAGACGCTCGTTTGCTGACCAAAGAGTTGAGGCTCACTAAAAACAACACAATAGTAGTGAATTCACTCGGGTTTTCGGTTGAAAAGATGGTTTTCAAAGAACAACATAAGAAGAGCCTCTCACACGGTGTTAAAATTACAAACATTCAAAATGAGCAACTCAAGTCCTTGGGAGTAAAGTAAGGCAGTGTGTTGTTGGAAATCAACGGAAAAGAAATAAACAATGTTGATGATGTGGAAAAAGAACTTTCCAAAAAGGCTGGGTTTGGCTATGTAAAACTGGGTATTTTAAATGCTGACGGAGAAAAAGAAAACTATATTTTTAGATAGGAAAGAGAGCTGAATGCTTGCTGATTGAAAGCCGAGACCGTTTTGTGTCGGCTTTTTTTTTTGGCAAATACAGTAGAAAAAATTTCAATTGGCTTTGTAAAAACGGTTTTAAGAACTGTGAAATAATCAAAAAATAACCCTATTTTTAGCAAAGAATTCTTATTGAAATGACAGACCCGATAGCACAGAAGATAGAAAAACTAAGGAAAGACCTGCACGCCCATAATTACAATTACTACGTGTTGGACAAAGCCCAAATTTCAGATTACGAATTTGATGTTTTGTTGAAGGATCTGGAGGCATTGGAAACTGCTTATCCTCAGTACAAAGACCCCAGTTCTCCTACCCAACGCGTTGGCGGAACCGTCACAAAAAATTTTGAGACAGTGGTTCATAAAAATCGCATGTATTCGTTAGACAATTCGTATTCAAAAGAAGATTTGTTGGATTGGGAGGCACGTGTCAAAAAAATTGTAGAAGGCCCTGTGTCTTATACCTGTGAATTGAAATACGACGGTGCTTCGATCAATATTTATTATGAAAATGGCGCATTGGTCAAAGCAGTCACTCGAGGAGATGGTTTTCAAGGGGATGATGTGACCACCAATATCAAAACCATTCGCTCTTTGCCATTGCGGTTGCAAAACGAATTTTTAAACACTTTCGAAATACGTGGCGAAATCATTTTGCCTTTGAAAGGCTTTTATCAAATGAACAAAGATCGGTCGGCTTCTGGTGAAGATTTGTATGCCAATCCAAGAAATACGGCTAGTGGAAGTTTGAAATTGCAAGACAGTGCTGAGGTGTCTAAAAGGCCTTTGGACTGTTTGTTGTACCAAGTGGTTTCAGAAAACAGTTCTTATACTACGCATTCAGCGCTTTTGCAAGCTGCTAGAAAAGCGGGGTTTAAAGTTCCTTCAACGATGCAAGTAGCTCACAGCATGGAAGAAGTATTTTCTTTTGTGAGCACTTGGGATACTCTTCGTCATGAGTTGCCTTATGAAACAGATGGTGTGGTGATCAAAGTCAATTCCTTGAGACAACAAGAAGAATTGGGTTATACGGCAAAGTCACCCCGTTGGGCGATTGCTTATAAGTTTAAAACAGAACAACAAGCAACGCTTTTGGAAGACATCACTTACCAAGTTGGGCGAACGGGTGCAATTACACCTGTCGCCAATTTGGCACCTGTGCAGTTGGGAGGAACCACGGTCCGAAGGGCTTCATTGCACAATGCAGATCAGATTTCTAAATTGGATGTGCGCATTGGAGATCAGGTATTTGTTGAAAAGGGCGGAGAGATCATTCCTAAAATTGTCGGAGTGGATTTGTCAAAACGTCCTTTTTCAGCTATGAAAACAATTTATGCAGCCCGTTGCCCCGAATGTGCTACCCTTTTGATTCGCAAAGAAGGAGATGCGAAGCACTTCTGCCCAAATGAGTTTGGATGTCCCCCTCAAATCACAGGAAGGATTCAGCATTTTATCAGTAGAAAATGCATGGATATCGAAGGTTTGGGAGGAGAAACTGTTGACTTGTTGCGCAAAAAAGGTTTGGTGAGCAACTATGCCGACCTCTTCGATTTGGAGGTGTCCCAATTGATTCCTTTGGAGCGAATGGCAGAGAAATCTGCGTTGAACGTGGTTGCTGGCATTGAGAAATCAAAAGAAATTCCTTTTGAAAAAGTGCTTTTTGCTTTGGGGATTCGCTTTGTAGGAGAGACCGTTGCCAAAAAGCTCGCCAAGTACTTTAAGAACATTGACGCTTTGATGTCGGCTTCCTTTGAAGAGTTGCTTCAAGTGGATGAGATCGGCGATAAGATCGCGAGTAGTATTGTCGAATTTTCAAATGACCTTTTTAGCATTCAACTAATCGCCCGATTGAAACGCTATGGGCTGCAATTGGAATTGTCGCAAACTCAGTTGGAAAACCAGTCTGTTATTTTAAGAGGTCAGACTTTCGTGGTGTCTGGTGTTTTTTATTCTTTGAGTCGAAACGAGCTCAAAAAGACAATTGAAGACAATGGAGGGAAAGTATCGAGTTCCATTTCTAAAAAGACAAGTTTTGTAATTGCAGGGGCCCAAATGGGTCCAAGTAAATTGGAAAAAGCGGAAAAACTTGGAATACCTTTGCTCTCGGAAGAAGCGTTTTTAAAACGGGTGGAGTAGGTGTAGGGTTTATTTTTCTTTTCTTTCTATAAAGTATTCGTCAATGCATTCAAAAACAAATTGTTTGAGCGACTTTTCTTCTGGAAATTTGGCATAACTGCTCGCTGGTTCTTTAACCTGATCGGGCAGCAACATGTCGCCTTCGTCATAGATGACCCAATCCATATTCAAATCTGGACAGTGCTCTTTGATTATTCGCATTTTGTCTACCCCCAAATCTTTGCCCGCCCGAAGAATTCCTTCTGACAGCCCTGTCTTTAGAGAGAATTTTCTTTGACTAATCCCTTTGTAAGCTAGATACTTGATTATTTTTTCTTTAGATGCCATAATTCAGGTATAATTATTTGTTTTTTAAAACTAATTGTCTTTACTTAGTATAGCGTTTGGGATAAACATTTGTTACTAACCTGTTATAGAGTTGTTACAAATATAGAATGTTTCTGCAATTAATGATTGCTGCTATGATAAAAAAAGAGGAAAGAATTTTGTTAAAAATACTTCTAGGTCACAATTATACACGTGAAGTAGGTTTTTTGTTGCGGTCAAAAAAAGTATCTTCTCGAAGAGGAACTCGCTATTCGGCTTCCATGATTCGAAGGGTTTTTAACGGCTATGCAAAAAACACAGAAATTGAAAATGCAATTCTACAAGTGTACGCAACTCGAAAGCAGCGAATGGAGGAAAATGATGAATTCAAAAACACTATTTTGGGTTTGCGTTCCGAAGAAGAAACAAATCCTTAGAAATTTCCAATCAATTGCAATCCAACCATCGATTGAGAGAGCTGAGGGATTACTTTTTTTTGAATTTTACGCTTTTTAAAAGCGAATTGATCCAGTTGGTTTTCTTTTTTAGCACTGTGTTTTCGGCTGTTGTTGACGACGGACCTTCCAATAACCGTTCCGAGGATGCCTCCAAACACCATGTCCGATACCCAGTGTTGGTGGCCTTCAAATTTTGACATAAACACCAAAGTCATGAATGAGTAAGGAATCCAATAGTTGTCAAATTCCATCTGCATTACTTTGGCAAATGCAAAAAAAGCAGTGGCATGAAGCGACGGAAATGCAGATCCAGGTCCTCCAGGACCTCCACTGATGGGGCGAAAATTACCGAAATCCCAGTTGTTTTTGGTGTTTCCACTACTTTCAAAATTGCGGTCACTGAGTTTTGCTTGCGGGCGTTCTCTGGCAAATACAGATTTTAGAAGCAATTGCGAGATGACAAAAGAATAACCAAGTGATTTGATGGCATTGGTCGCAGCAATTTGTCCTTTTTCACTGTTTAAAATTAGAGAACCGGCATACAAACTTGCAATTGAGGCAGTAATGTACAAGTCCTCTCCATTAAACCATTGAAATTCGCTGTTTAAGATTTTGTAATTGGGGAGCCTGTATACGACATTTGCCTCAATGTGATCTTGCATAAATTGGGTGGTGTATTTGTCTACAGCGATTAGGCCGAGCATTCCTCCAGCATAAGTAGCTGTTCTTTTCCAGTCATTAGAAAAGGCCTTTCCCATTTCTTTGAAGTCACCTGGAATGGTAAGAATGTTGTTTTTAATGACTTGCGTGGCAACTTGAAAACGATTCGCTTTTTTTGAATTTTGAAGGTACTGGTTGTCTTGTTGTGCAAAACTTTGAAGACAGAAAATCAAAGCCAAAAGTGTGGGGGTTTTTTTCATATCGTAAGAGAGGTATCCGAGGCTAATATAAGAAAAGGAAGTTTGTTTTTTTGAAAAATTAGCTTTATCAAATTTCATGTCAATAAGTCCATCTGGTACGGACTAGTATGTTTTTGAATTTTTTTTATTATATTTACTTTATGGATATTGTTTCAATAATAAAAAAATCTGGAGTACCTAGGTACAAACAAATCATCACTTCTGTTGAAGAAGCAATTGTAAATGGATCTCTTAGAAAAGGAGATAAGTTGCCTTCACTGAATAGTATAAAAAACAAACACGAGGTTTCAAGAGATACCGTTTTTACAGCATTTAACGAATTGAGATGTAGAGGGGTCATTGAATCAATAGCAGGGAAAGGTTTTTATGTTGCGAGCGAAGATGTTTTGTTAAATCAAAAAATATTTTTGTTGTTTGATGAATTCAATTCGTTTAAAGAAGACTTATACAATTCCTTTATTGATAATCTTGGTGATGGTGTTCAGGTAGATATTTTCTTTCATCATTTTAATGAGAAGGTGTTTAGTAAATTGATTTATGACAACATTGGGGATTACAGTTGTTATGTAATAATGCCTGCAAATTTACCTCATACCCACCAGGTTATTGATAAATTGCCAAAAGACAAAGTTTATATTTTAGACCAGACACATAAAGAGCTAGCCCAGTATCCTGCCATTTATCAAAACTTCCGAAAAGATATTATAGAGGGTCTTAACAGTGCTTTGCATGCAATTAGTAAGTATGAAAAAATCATTCTTCTGTTTGATAAAAATAAGCAGCCACAAGGGGTGCTTGAAGGATTTAATTTTTTTTGTAAAAGGAACAATCTTAGAAATGAAATAGTTGATTCTTTGGATACTAGAAAACCAATAGATGGTGAAATCTTCGTTATCCCAGAAGACAGGAGTCTCATTAAAATCATTAAAAAAATAAAAGAAGAAGGGTTGCTATTGTCTAAGAATATAGGAATTATATCATACAATGACACCTTGCTAAAAGAGATTGTTGAAGGAGGGATTACCACCATTTCAACCGATTTCAATGAAATGGGAAAACGATTGGCTCAAATGATACTGAACAAAGAGAATGTGAAGATTGAAAACCCTACGGATCTTATAATTAGAAAATCACTTTAAGATATCGTCAGATACGTGCTGTGGCTTTTTAAAAAAACAATTAAAAGTACTCTAGTGATGTTAGACGACAAAACATTTTTTAGTGAAATCGTTATTGAATCACCTGGCAGAATAAATCTGATAGGAGAGCATATTGATTACAACGGAGGTTTTGTGTTGCCCGCTGCGATAGACAAAAAAATCACCTTAAGTTTTAGGAAAAACAACAGCAACACATGTGAAGTGCTTTCGAGTAATTTTAAAAGCAGTTTTAAAGTTGATTTAAACAATTTAGTACGAAGTGATGTGGAATGGCAAAATTTTATATTGGGTGTGTTGTTCCATATAAACGTATTAAAACCAGCTTCTATCAAAGGATTTGATTGTGTTATTGAAAGCAATCTGCCATTGGGTTCAGGTATTAGTTCTTCAGCAGCATTGGAATGTGGCATTGCCAAAGGCGTAAATGAGTTATTTGATATTGGTCTTACAGATTGTGAGATTATAAAATTATCACGAGATGCAGAACACACTTTTGTAGGTACAAAATGTGGGATTATGGATCAGTTTGCAGTGGTAAAGGGGAAAAAGGATCATTTGATCCTTTTAAACTGTAAAACTTTGGATTATGAGTTGATAAAAGCAGATTTTGACCCTTATGTAATTGTACTGCTTAATTCCAATGTATCTCACAACTTAGCAAGTAGTGAATACAATTTTAGAAGAGACGAATGCGATACGGCACTTGCTAATATCAAGAAAAAGTATCCTAGCTATGATTTTTTAACAGAAATCCCAATAAAAGTAGTTGAGGAATTTAAAAATGTTCTGCCAGCAAAAATATACAAAAGAGCATTGTATGCTAGTAAGGAAAACAAGAGAACCTTAAAAGCTGTTAATTATTTAAAAGATAAAGATTTAAAAGGTTTTGGTGAATGTTTGTACAAATCCCATCATGGATTACAGCATTTATATGAAGTAAGTTGCAAAGAGCTTGACTTTTTAGTTGAACAAACGAAAGCTTTAGACTTTGTAGTTGGCTCAAGAATGATGGGAGGGGGGTTTGGTGGCTGTACCATCAATATTGTTCATAAAGATAAAGTTGGTGAATTCATCGAAAATGTATCAGCTGCTTATGAAGAAAAGCATGCCATAAAGTTGTCATCAATTATAACAACCATTAGTAATGGGGTTAAAAAAATAGAATATGGAGTCAGTAATTAACACACAGCCACACAGAAGGTACAATATTTTAACAGACGAATGGGTATTGGTCTCTCCACATAGAACAAAGCGTCCATGGCAAGGAAAAACAGACAAATCGATCCCCATTAAAAAAGCGAACTATGATGCAGGATGTTATTTGTGTCCCACAAATAAAAGAGCGAGTGGAGACATCAATCCAAATTATTCAGGAACCTATAGTTTTAAAAACGATTTTGCCGCATTATTAGAAGATACAGAAGAAAATACTTTTAGTAGCGGGTTGTTGAAAGCTTCAGCTGAAGCGGGATTGTGTAAAGTGATATGTTTTTCTCCCAATCATTCCTTGACATTGCCATTAATGTCTGCTTCAGAAATACACGACATC
>CAWVRK010000027.1:0-17085 GCA_963932955.1 uncultured Flavobacteriaceae bacterium | reverse complement strand
TCCCAATCATTCCTTGACATTGCCATTAATGTCTGCTTCAGAAATACACGACATCATTAACTTGTGGAAAAAAGAATATGCAGAACTAGGGGGCAATCCAATGATAAATCACGTTCAAATATTTGAAAATAAAGGAGATATAATGGGGTGTAGTAATCCACATCCACACGGTCAAATATGGGCACAGCGATCTATTCCAGAAGTAGTATTGAAAAAACAAGAGCAACAAAAAAAATATTGGGATGTCAATAAAAAAAGTATGCTTGTAGATTATGTTGCTCAAGAAATAGCAGCAGATAAAAGAATCATTTTAAAAAATGATCATTTTGTAGCATTGGTTCCTTATTGGGCAGTATGGCCATATGAAACGATGATTGTACCTATTAATCAGTACAGTCATATTGGACAATTAAACAGTGAAGAACAGCAAGCGTTTGCTGAAATGATTAAGGATGTAACGACAAAATACGATAATTTGTTTGAGATTTCTTTTCCGTATTCTTCTGGAATACATCAAAGTCCAACAGATTTTGAGCATCCAGAATGGCATTTCCATATGTCTTTCTACCCTCCTCTTTTGCGTTCAGCAGAAGTAAAAAAATTTATGGTTGGTTACGAGATGTTTGCCAATCCGCAAAGGGATATTACTGCCGAACAAGCTGCGGATACTTTAAAAAATCTGAGTACAACACATTACACCAAAAAAAAATAAGAACGAACCAAAACAATACCCATGACTGGAAATTTCGAATTTTTAGATTATTTGATATTTATAGGTTACGCTGTTTTAATACTTGGAGTAGGGTTGTGGGTATCAAGAGATAAAAAAGGACATCAAAAGAATGCAGAGGATTATTTTCTTGCAAGTAAATCTTTGCCTTGGTGGGCAATTGGGGCTTCCCTGATTGCAGCAAATATTTCTGCTGAACAGTTTATTGGCATGTCCGGATCTGGATTTGCATTGGGATTAGCGATTGCATCTTACGAATGGATGGCAGCCTTGACATTAATAATTGTTGGTAAATATTTTCTGCCAATTTTTATTGAAAAGGGACTGTATACCATTCCGGAATTTGTTGAAAAACGATTTTCTACCAATTTAAAAACAATACTTGCAGTGTTCTGGATAGGGCTCTATATTTTTGTAAACCTTGCTTCCGTTCTTTATTTAGGTTCTCTAGCTTTGGAAACAATCATGGGAATTCCTGTGGTTTATGGAGTTGTAGGGTTGTCACTTTTTGCAGCTGCTTATTCTTTATACGGGGGACTTTCGGCAGTTGCGTGGACAGATGTAATACAAGTAGTGTTTTTGGTTTTAGGAGGAATAGTGACTACTTATTTGGTTTTGAATACGGTGTCAGGAGGAGAAGGTGTGATAGCAGGATTTAAAACAATTTACGAAACAGCTCCAGATAGGTTTTCCATGATATTGGATACATCAAATCCAGAATTTAAAAACTTACCAGGAATTGGTGTTTTAGTTGGGGGTCTTTGGGTTGCTAACTTATATTATTGGGGTTTCAATCAGTACATTATCCAAAGGACTTTAGCAGCGAAATCCTTAAAAGAATCTCAAAAGGGAATTCTATTCGCTGCATTTCTAAAGCTTATCATTCCTCTGATTGTTGTTGTTCCTGGCATAGCGGCTTACACGATAGTAAACAACCCAGAATTATTGTCAAGTTTGGGTGAAATAGGACTGCAAAATCTACCATCAGTAGGTCAGTCGGACAAAGCTTATCCTTGGTTGCTACAATTGCTACCTGTTGGATTAAAAGGTCTTGCGTTTGCTGCATTAACCGCCGCAATAGTATCTTCTTTAGCATCCATGTTGAATTCTACTTCAACAATTTTCACGATGGATATTTACAAGGAATATATTGACAAGGATGCAGGGGATAAGAAAACGGTAAATGTTGGTCGAATTTCCGCTGCAATTGCTTTGATAATAGCATCAATTACTGCTCCATTACTTGGAGGGATTGATCAAGCATTTCAGTTCATTCAAGAGTATACAGGTATTGTGAGTCCTGGTATTTTAGCGATATTCTTATTAGGTCTTTTCTGGAAAAAAGCCACAAACAAAGCTGCAATTATTGGAGCTTTGTCTTCAATCCCGATTGCTATGTATTTTAAGGTAGCTCCAAAGGGATGGTCGAATAGTTTATTTTTTGTGGATGTACCATGGATGGATCAAATGGGGTATACTGCAATTTTAACAATGATAATAATTGTACTTGTAAGTTTGATTCAACACAAAGGGAAAGATGATGAAAAAGCAATTTTAATTTCAAAAAAATTATTCAAAACAAGTCCATTATTCAATATTGGATCTTTTGCAATAATGATTATTTTAACAGCCATTTATGCTGTTTTTTGGAAATAATGAATAGCCTTCTCAAAGAAATAATACGAACGCTAACAAAACAAGAATAGTCTCAAATCAGAAATTATCTGAAACAATTCCAGCGATCATAGTTTCTAAAAACACCACTAAAACTCAATCTACACCCATAAAACAAACTGTATAGCCTAATCGTTGCAGAAATAAAGACGCGCCATCTAAGACGTTTGTAATTACGTGCAATATTTTCGTTATGAGGTACTTGTTTCTTTGTTTGCTAAAGCGCTGTAGAAATTTGTTGTTTTTTTTATCGTGGTTTTGTGTTTGCAGTTGAGTTTGAAAAGAAATAATTTTACTTATTGTCATTTGTTTAGGTATTGCAAAGAAAAGCCCAGTTTTACTTCGCTTTTCTCTAAGGTCAAATAAGTAATTAAAATCACCGTGTAAGGTTTCTTTTTACACGAAAGAAGCCCTTTCCTGTTGAATGCCTTATACGGTGATTTAATTACCTTAAATAGGCTTGCTAATTTCACTTGGATTTTAACAAAGCTAATTCTTGATAAATTTTTTAATTATTGGAGAAGTTGTTTCAAAATAAATTTTAAGAACATAGAGTCCATTTGGAAACGAAGAAGCATCCATTGAAGAAGCATCCATTGTAGAATTGTTAGGGATGATATTTTTCAAGAGACTTCCTGTAATATCAAGTACCTGCATGTTCTTTATATCACTTCCCTCAGATCTAACAAACAATTCTCCTTTACAAGGAATAGGATAGATAGAGACTCCATTCAATACTTCTGTGTTGTCTATGCTTAAGGCGGCACCATTATTTGTGTATAGTTCTGCTATTCGTGTATTTGAATACCCTACAATTACAATGTCTTTTGTAAGATTTCCATCGATGTCTCCTATGGCAATATCTGCGTTGTTTATTCCTGTAATTACTTCTGATATTTCTTCTGTGAAATTTCCATCACCATCATTGCTATATAGCCTTGTGTTTCTGTTTGGACTAGAGTTTTCATAGCCTGAAAGCAATACATCCACATCACCATCATTGTCTGCATCGAAAAAGTCTACGGTTCCGGAATTTCCACCAAAAAAAGGTGTTCCTGCTGCTAATGCAAATGTACCGGTACCATCATTTAAGTATAACTCCGCTTCTCTATCTGAACTTCCAAACCGCCCATTAATCAACAAATCTTGGTCGCCATCTCCATCCACATCAGCAAAATCTGCATCACTATCTCTCATATCTGTGAACAAGGCTGAAGCGGTGGCATCTTCCGTAAAAACACCTGTACCATCATTTGTGTAAAATTTTGTCACTTCTCCAGGCCCATCATCACCTGTAATTAATAAATCTAAATCGCCATCGCCATCTGTATCAGCAACATCTACATCACCTTCGTTAGCTAATGCAAATGCAGGACTTGCTGTAAATATCGTGAATACTGCTGGGTTTGCTCCATTATTCTTATATACCTCTGTAATTCTTGCTGCAGCTGCTGTGTTGTATCCTGAAATAATAACATCTAAATCGGAATCTCCATCCAAATCTTCAATGATTACATCACCAACACTCACATCTTTAAAAGGTTGAGAGGCATCTAATGTAAATGTTCCAGTACCATCATTTAAATACAGGTGAGCAATTCTACCTCCTGAAATACTTCCTGTTAATACTAAATCTAAATCACCATCACCTTCAATATCTGCAAATTCTGACCCAGCACTTTCTACACCTGGAAAAGGGGTGCCCGCTACCAATGTAAATGTTCCTGAACCATCATTTGTAAATAACTGGGCGATGCCTTGAAATCCAGAACCTCCCTGATCTCCAGTATTAAAAAAGTCTAAATCACCATCACCGTCTACATCTACTAAATGCGCAGAGCCATCCGTTGTTCCTATAAAAGGTGTGTCAGTAGCTGCTGTAAAGTTTTGTGAAAACATTGTAGCGGCGAACAAAATGCTTAAAAGTGTAATTGTTTTTTTCATAGTTTTAGTATTGAGTTTATAAAATATATTGTCCTATTTCCATTTTATGATCAAATTAAAAAGCACTAAACTGCTATTAATCAATTAGTTAAATTGTTTTTTGAGGTGTAAAAAACTGACTTAACAAGGGGGGTGGAGTAAATTGTGCAAAGTGTCGTCGAAAAGCAACTCCTTTTTCCAAAGCGATATGAGAACCATCTTCTAAAGTTATTGTTGTTTTGTCACCATCATCTTTATCAATGAACACGAGGAGAGAGAGCATTGATAAAACGGATGCTGCAACTGCATATTTAAATATTGATTGTTTTTTAACGCTATGCATTATTTTTCTTTGCTGATTTTAGGCAACAATTGATAAGTTGCGAGTCTAGTTTCTGAGTCATTCAAACTATAATTAATTGCAAAATGGGTGTAAACAAATTCTTTAAATATTTCTTTGTTTGAATCGTTTTCAATCCATTCTGATAGGATGTTCAATTCATCAATACTGGCTGAATTGGATAAGTATTTAACGATAGTATTTTCAATTTTGGGGGTCATATTTTCACATGTTTGCTTTAATATATAACAAAGCAAAATTTTAAAACCCTTGCTTTTTTACTAAGTTTTTTTCGTATATTTAAGTAGTTAACATTTTATTTCATAGGTTTTAATAAGTTTTTATTGATGTTTAAAAGGTTAAAAAAACAAAAGGATTTAATTTCTCGATTAAAAAATGGAGAAGAAGAAGCTTTCGTATTTTTAGTCAAAACCTATAATAAATTACTTTTTAGTTATGCTGTAAGTTTGACAAATGACAGAGCTATGGCTAAAGATATAGTTCAGGACGTTTTTTTTTGTATATGGAAGGATCGAAAAAAACTCAATACGAGTTATTCTTTAAAAAATTTCATCTTTAAGATTGCTTACAACAAGTTTGTCAATCAGTACCATAAAAACAGAGCGATTTCTTCACTAGAACGTGCGTATATGGAATCTCTAAATAAAATAGTAGATGAACAAAATACCGACTTACTAAAGGAAAAAATAAAATCAGTTACTGAAGGCATTGGCAATTTGCCAAAAAAGTGCAAGGAGACATTCATGCTTAGTAAAAATGAAGGTCTTACAAATATTGAAATCGCTGAATACCTTGATGTTTCTGTTAAAACTGTTGAAGGACATCTCACCAAAGCCTTTAAATTGTTAAGAACAAACAGTTGAAACCAAATGGAGAATATTTTGGTGCTAATCTTTGCGAATCCAAAGAGGGGATAAGGAGATGTTTCATGACAGTCTTTAATGGTTCCATGTTTTTCTAGAAGTACTGTTTTGCGTCTTGTTTACATCCTTACTTGCCTTTCTTTCTGCTACTTAGTAGACTGTTTTAATGGGAGCACCATTGCCATAAGTAGCAGTTGCAGCAAATGCATGCTTGCCTGCTCATAAATGTTAATTTACAAATGCGTTAGTTTCACCGATACTTTTTAAAAACAACTGCAAGGATACCTGCCAGATTGAATCATGGCAAAATGAAGCCCTAAAAACTAAAAAACCACATAAATCATAAGACTTATGCGGTTTTTGAGAGTATTTATACTCATTAAAAGTGACCTCGACTGGATTCAAACCAGTAACCTCTTGAGCCGTAATCAAGTGCGCTATTCAGTTGCGCCACGAGGCCTTTTTAAAGGTTGCAAATATACAGATATATTGTGAATATAAAAGAAGATTCTTGAAAAATATCAGGAATTTAATTCTGATTTCAGTGCGTTTAAGATGTTTGTTGCTCTTTCCAAATCAGCGGCAAATATGTGCAATTCTACGCTGTCGCTCAAGGAGCCAAAACCAGCCAGTTTTGCCGATTCGTTGTTGTTTTTGATAAAAAACGGAATCTCGGCATCGTTCAAATCCAATTGAAGTCTTTGGATTTCAATAAAAGAGCCCGTGTATAGTTTTATGTGTCTGTTAGGAACTGTCATATGTTTGTCTTTAAGAGTCCAAGGCGTTTTTTGTGATGTAGGCTCTCCAGCCGATGATGGCCAATTGCCATTTTTTGGCTTTGCTCATGTCCAATTGTTTTTTACCAAAAGAAGGGAGGAGCCATTTGTTGAGTGCTGCCATTGATCTAAAAATTTTTTTATGCATGGTGTTTGGAATCGATACTTACAAGTTACGAAAAAATAGTAGTTCTAAAAAAGAACTTTAAAAGGTTTGGGAAATTTTAATAAAAGGTATCTTTGCCAGGTGCCAAATTGCAGTTTTTAAATGGATTTGATCTTTATTATTGTAGGGTTTTTTTTATTGATTCTAGGAGGGAATTGGTTGTTGAAGTCCGCCATTGGATTTTCATTAAGATTGCAAATTCCAAAAATTGTCGTTGGGATGACCGTTGTCTCCTTTGCGACATCTGCACCTGAATTGATCGTCAGTTTAAAGGCCGCATTACAGGGACATCCTGATTTGGCCTTGAGCAACGTAATCGGTTCCAACATCGCCAATCTCGGTTTGGTATTGGGAGTAACTGTTATGTTGTCGACCATCAAGCTGTCCGATAGTTTTTACAAGACAGACATTCCAATTCTTTTTTTATCTTCCACACTCCTGTATTTGTTTTTGATCTTTGACGGTGTTTTGCAGTCCTATGAAGGAGGTATTTTATTTTTGTTGTTGTTGGTCTTTTTAATTTATCTGTTGAAGTACCAAACCCCAGCTGTACACGACGAAATGCCGGAAGACGATGAAGAATTACCGCTTTACCAAGGCCTCCTCTTTTTTGTTTTGGGGGCAGTAGGGTTGTGGGGTGGATCTGAATTGTTGATCGATGGCGCGGTCGGTTTGGCCAAACAATTTCATGTCAGCGAACGCATTATTGGCATTACCATTGTTTCGATAGGGACAAGCATTCCAGAACTCTCGGCTTCTATCATTGCAGTTTTAAAGAAAGAAAAAGCCATCTCAATCGGGAATTTGATAGGGTCGAATGTCTTCAATATTTTAGCAGTATTGGGATTGACCGCTTTGGTGTCTCCGATTCAGGTAAGCGATTTGGATTTGATACAAAACGACATCTATTGGATGTTAGCAGTAACTGTGCTTATTGTGCCTTTGAGCTACTGGTTGCCAAACATGCAGTTCGCCAAAAAAGAAGGTGTTCTCTTACTCTTCTTTTACGCGTGTTTTATGTATCAATTGCTTCAATAAGACCAGTCAAAACAGCTGTAATTTTATTTTTCAAGCATTTATTAGGTGGGCTACAGGTTTCTATTGTCAATTTGGTGAAATCGAACCATAAAAAAAACGTTCAAGAAAATCTTGAACGTTTTTTGAGATAGTAGGTTTTGTTGCTTATACTTTCGCAGTCTTAACAGTTTTGATGATTCTAGCAGCGATCTTGTACGGATCTCCGTTAGATGATGGACGACGGTCTTCCAACCATCCTTTCCAGCCTTTCTCTACAGTAATGATTGGGATGCGAATAGATGCACCACGATCAGAAATTCCAAAAGAGAATTCATCAATTGATTGTGTTTCGTGAGCTCCTGTCAAACGTTGGTCGTTGAAAGCACCGTATACTTCGATGTGTTCTTTGACTACAGGACGGAAAGCTTCACAAATCGTTTCGTAGATTTCTTTAGAACCACACTCTCTCAAAACAGTATTTGAGAAGTTCGCGTGCATTCCTGAACCATTCCAATCTGTATTTCCAAGAGGTTTTGGATGCCAAACGACTTCCAATCCGTATTGCTCACCGATTCTTTCCAAAAGGTAACGAGATACCCAGATTTCATCTCCTGCTTGCTTTGCTCCTTGTGCGAAACATTGGAATTCCCATTGTCCTGCTGCAACTTCAGCATTGATTCCTTCTACGTTGATTCCAGCTTCGATCAATACATCCAAGTGCTCTTCTACCATGTCTCTTGCAAAAGCGTTTTTCGCTCCTACAGAACAGTAAAATTGTCCTTGTGGTGTTTGGTCCTTTGGGAAACCGATAGGCAAGTTGGTTTCTACGTCATACAAAAAGTACTCTTGTTCGAATCCAAACCAAAAATCATTGTCATCATCTTCGATGATCGCTCTACCATTTGTTTCGTGAGGTGTTCCATCAGCATTCAAAACTTCAGTCATCACCAAAAACCCATTGATTCTTTGAGGATCTGGGTAGATAGCTACAGGCTTTAGCAAACAGTCAGAATTTCTTCCTTCGGCTTGATTTGTTGAACTTCCATCAAAAGACCACATTGGGCAGTCTTCTAACTTTCCGCTAAAATCTTTTTCAATTTTAGTCTTGCTTCTTAAACTAGCAGTTGGCTGTGTACCGTCCAACCAAATGTACTCTAATTTAGATTTACTCATGGGATTATAAATTTATAATTTGTTACAAAAAAAATATCTGCCAAAGATAGGATTTATTTTTAAAGAACTTCCTTTTTTTTTACGTAAAAATACGTAGAGTTACCTTTTTTTTTAAAATGACAACTTTCAGTCCTGTATATTTCCATATTTTTAATTTTTTTGAAAGAAAATGTACATGTCGGACAAGGGCAGGTCAAACTTTGTTTTTTTCTGTTTTATAATCGTTTGCAATTGGTTAACTTTGCACAACCATTTCAAAGAAATTTTATGAGTTCAGAAGTCAGTAAAAGATATAGTCAACGTGGGGTTTCGGCTTCCAAAGAAGACGTTCACAATGCGATTAAAAATGTAGACAAGGGCTTGTTCCCTCAAGCATTTTGTAAAATTGTACCCGATCATTTGACAGGAGACGATGCCTATTGTTTGGTCATGCATGCTGACGGAGCAGGAACAAAATCTTCTTTGGCCTATATGTACTGGAAAGAAACAGGCGACCTTTCCGTGTGGAAAGGCATTGCACAAGATGCGTTGATCATGAACATTGACGATCTTTTGTGTGTCGGTGCCACCGACAACATTCTTCTTTCTTCCACCATCGGAAGAAATAAAAATTTGATTCCTGGAGAGGTCCTTTCAGCCATTATCAATGGCACAGAAGAACTTTTGGAAGATTTGAAAAAACACGGCGTCACCATTCATTCCACGGGAGGTGAAACCGCAGATGTAGGCGATTTGGTAAGAACCATCATTGTAGATTCTACCGTAACAGCGCGCATGAAACGAAGCGATGTGATCGACAATGCCAATATCCAAGCAGGTGATGTCATCGTCGGATTGGAATCTTTTGGACAAGCCACCTACGAAAGCTCTTACAATGGCGGAATGGGAAGCAATGGATTGACCTCCGCACGTCACGATGTCTTTGAACATTCCCTTGCAAAAAAATACCCAGAAAGTTTTGACCCTGAAGTTCCGAAAGACCTCGTTTATTCGGGTAAAACAAAATTGACAGACCCTGTTGAAAATGCACCCCTAGATGCGGGAAAATTGGTCTTATCTCCCACGAGAACCTATGCGCCGATTGTCAAAAAAATAGTAGAAAAATACACAGCAAAACAGCTACACGGAATGGTCCACTGCAGTGGTGGGGCACAAACCAAAATACTTCACTTTGTAAAAAATCTACACATCGTCAAAGACAACCTATTCCCCGTACCACCTTTGTTTCAATTGATTCAAGAACAGTCTGGAACAGATTGGAAAGAAATGTACCAGGTATTCAATATGGGACACCGCATGGAGTTTTATGTGCCAGCAGCAATTGCTGAAGACATCATTGCCATCTCCAAAAGCTTCTCCGTCGACGCAAAAATTGTAGGACGAGTCGAAGCGGCAGCACAAAACAAATTGACCATTCACAGTGAAAAGGGTGAGTATACCTACAACTAAGGCACAGAGCTTCTAGAAATAAAAAATGGTAGCTTAGCAATCCCAGTAAAAAAACAGCAGATGTTAGACAAAATAAAAATAGTACAACAACGTTTTGACGAAGTGTCAGATCTGATCATTCAGCCCGACATCATCACAGATCAAAAGAGGTATGTCAAACTCAACAAAGAATACAAAGACCTTGGACAAGTTGTCGAAAAGGGACAAGAATATGTAGCTTTGATGGCCAATATCGCAGAAGCCAAAGAAATCATCGCAGATGGTTCGGATCCGGAAATGGTGGAAATGGCCAAGATGGAAATGGACGAAGCCAACAAGCAATTGCCTAAGTTGGAAGAGGAAATCAAATACATGTTGATTCCCAAAGACCCAGAAGACGCTAAAAATGTAATTGTAGAAATTCGCGCGGGAACAGGCGGCGACGAAGCCAGTATTTTTGCTGGAGACCTCTACCGCATGTACACCAAATTTTGTGCCGACAAAGGATGGAAAACAGAAGTCGAAGATCTCAGCGATGGAACCTCCGGAGGTTTCAAAGAAATAATTTTCAGCATTTCCGGACCTGACGTATACGGAGACATGAAATTTGAATCGGGCGTACACCGAGTACAACGGGTACCACAGACAGAAACCCAAGGACGTGTCCACACTTCAGCAGCAACCGTCATGGTTTTGCCAGAAGCGGAAGAGTTTGACATCGACATGAAAATGAGTGACATACGAGTTGATTATTTCTGTTCTTCAGGACCAGGAGGACAGTCGGTAAACACCACCTATTCGGCAGTGCGTTTGACACACGTCCCCTCTGGATTGGTGGCCCAATGCCAAGACCAAAAATCCCAACACAAAAACAAAGACAAAGCCATGAAAGTTCTGCGTTCTCGTTTGTACGAACAAGAACTAGAGAAAAAATTGGCCGCCGATTCTCTAAAGCGCAACTCCTTGGTTGCCAGTGGAGATCGTTCGGCAAAAATCCGTACCTATAATTATCCGCAAGGGCGTATTACAGAACACCGAATAGGACTTACTTTATACGACTTGTCTAAGGTGATCAATGGAGACATTCACAAGATCATTGAAGAATTGAAATTGGCAGAAAACACCGAAAAATTAAAAGAACTGGGAGAAGCTTTGTAAACCGTTCACTGTTCAGATTTCCACAGGTGCAATGCCAAGGTGGTTTCTTCCCAATAAAAGCAAATGAATGTATTGAAACGATCTTCAATACTTTTGTTTTACACGAATTTAACCCCTTTTAAATCTTGTTCTTTTGAAAAGAATCTTGTTTTTATCTCTTGTACTTTTGCTGTGGACTTCTTTCGCAAAAGCGCATCCAAATTTGAAATTAGGAGTGGTAAAAGGAACCGTTTTAGACGCACAAACGGAGCAGCCGCTCGCCTATGTCAGCATTGTCATCACCGATCAAAACAAGAACATCCTCACCGGGAGTATTTCGGATGACCAAGGCCACTTTTCCATCGACAACATTCCCGAAGGCTTCGTTTATGTGGAAGTTACTTTTATCGGATATGTACCTTGGACGGAAAAGATTGAAATCAGCTCAGAAAAACAAAAATTTGATTTAGGAAAGGTATACCTGTCTGAGGACTTTGCTGAATTGAACGAAGTGGTTGTGGTAGCAGAAACTTCCTCCGTGGTTCAAAAAATTGATCGAAAAGTCATCAATGTTGGCAAGGATTTGACAACTGCAGGGGCCACAGCATCTGAATTGTTAAACAATGTACAGTCGGTTTCCGTCGACAGTCAGACGGGAAACATCAGCTTGCGAGGTAATGAAAACGTCCGCATTTTGATCGATGGCAGGCCGAGCAATGTATCCGCAGCAGTACTCTTGCAACAAATACCTTCAACCGCCATCAAAAATGTCGAATTGATTACCAATCCTTCTGCCAAGTACAATCCGGAAGGCATGAGTGGCATCATCAACATCGTCTTACACAAAAAGACAAAGGCGGGCTTCAACGCAACGTCAACCAACGGGATTGCCCACGGAAAAAATACCCGCTACAACCGTGCTGTTGATTTCAACTACAAAAAAAACAAAATCAACCTCTTTTCCAATTACGGCTACAACGGTGGAAAAAGACAAAACAACGGAAACATCTACAGGGCAGATGGAGGCTTGCGACAAAAAGCAGACAACCTCAAAGACAGAAGCAATCACTTGTTGAAACTTGGCCTCGATTATTCTCCCAACAAAAAGCAGGTATTTTCATTTACAACCCTCCAAAACAGGACAAAAACCAACACGTGGGCCACTTCGCTTTTGACAGACAGGCAGCTGGACAATGCTTTGGTAGCAGACGCTCCCCTTGACCGCATACAAGAAAACAATTCTCAAACCTACATCCTTACCTTTGTCCACGATTTTGATAAAAAAGGAGAAAACTTGACATTTGACCTTAACTTTTCAGAAGCGGACAATCTTGAAATGGCCCATTTTCAAGAGCTTGTAGACCCTTCGAATTGGAATGCAAATTACCGAGACACCATCCAAGTCAACAACCGAAACCAACGCTACCAGGTTGACTATGTCCTCCCTTTTTCAGAAAATTCTAAATTGGAATTGGGTTCGGAAATGCGCTCCAATACCTATGACAACAACAGGCAGACAACACAAGCTTTTAAGAATGAAGCTGATGAATGGATGGACCGTGAGAATTCGGAGTTTCGTTTTCAACGAGACATCTATTCGGCATATTTCAATTACAACACAAGTTTTGACAAGCTTCGCTTGCAATTAGGAACGCGTTTTGAACAGTACAATGTGTGGGGGGTCTTTGAGACTCAGACTGCCCCTGTCAACTACAGCGATGCCATTTTTACAGCCTATCCTTCAGCATTCCTTACCTACAAACAAAACGATGTGCACCAGTTCCAAGTGAGTTACAGTCGAAGGGTAGACCGCCCGAGTGCAAATCAGATCAATCCGATTCGAAAGTGGAGCACGCCTTTGGTGACTCAAATTGGAAATCCGGCTTTGAGGCCCCAGTTTACCAATTCTTACGAAGTCAATTACACAAATTCCTTTTCAAAGGGCTATTTCAGTGCGGGTGGTTTTTTTAGGGCGGTGGACAACAACATCACACGGGTGTTGAACATTGATGGTAATGACCCTCAAAAAATTGAATTGTCTTTTGCAAATACCGTTTCAAACAATCGATACGGTTTTGAGTTTTCTGGAAACATCGACCTTTCTTCATGGTGGAAAATGAACGCGAGTTCGGATGTATACATTCAAAACGAAACAGGGTATGCGGTTGGCCAGCTTGTTGAGGTAGTAAACAGCGTGATCAATGTGCGCGTCAGCAACAGTTTCAAAGCCACGCAAAAATTGCGTTTTCAATTGTTTGGGATGTACCGTTCTGCTCAAAAAAACATTCAATTCAACATGCATCCAATGTGGTTGGTCAATACAGCAGCCAGTTTGAGTCTGTTCGATGGAAAAGGGACGGTCACCTTTTCGGTAAACGATGTCTTTTCGTCCATGCGATTCAAATTTGACACCTTTTCACCCATTCCTCAAAGTGGGGGATTTTTAGGAGAACAAAGAACGGCAAATCTTGGATTTGTATACCGATTTGGGACAGAAAGCAAGTCCTCTCGAGCAAGAAGTCAAAGGAGCCGTACAAGCAGTTCTTCTGCCGGTGGGTTTATGTAATTTTTTTGGCTGCTAATTTTTCTTTCAAAGCTGCGATTTCATCTCGAAATGCAGCGGCTGCTAAAAAGTCGAGATTTTTTGCTGCTTTTTCCATGTCTTTTCGCTTGGCGAGTATTCTTTTCTCAAGTTCGGGTTTGCTCAGGTAAACAAGATTTTCCTCTGCAGCTTGCGAAGCCTCTATTGAGGAATAAGACGTTCCTTGATTTTCCAAAAGTGCGTTGTCTAATTTCTTTTTGATTTGGGTGGGTTGGATGTTGTTGGCGGTGTTGTAGGCGATTTGTTTGTTTCTCCTGCGCTCCGTTTCTGAAATTGTCAAGGCCATGCTTTTGGTGATTTTATCGGCGTAGAGAATGGCTTTTCCATTGATGTTTCTCGCGGCCCTTCCCACGGTTTGGGTCAAGGAGCGGTGGGAACGCAAAAACCCTTCCTTGTCGGCGTCCAAAATAGCGACCAAGGAGACTTCCGGAAGGTCCAAACCTTCTCTCAAAAGATTGACCCCAATCAAGACATCAAAGAGCCCTCTGCGCAGGTCTCCCAAAATTTGCACACGTTCGAGGGTATCCACATCCGAGTGGATGTAACGGCAGCGCACCTGCATGCGCGTTAAAAATTTCGCCAACTCTTCTGCCATTCTCTTGGTGAGTGTAGTTACCAAGACCCGTTCGTCTGCTTCGATTCGCAGTTGGATTTGTTCTGTCAAGTCGTCGATTTGGTTCAAGCTCGGACGTACTTCTAAAATGGGGTCCAACAAACCGGTGGGACGGATTACTTGTTCCACAAAAACGCCTCCTGTTTTTTCCAATTCGTAGTCTGCTGGCGTGGCACTCACATAGAGTACTTGGTTTTGAATGGTTTCGAACTCCTCAAATTTCAGCGGACGGTTGTCCATCGCTGCAGGCAATCGAAAACCGAATTCGACGAGGTTTTCTTTTCGCGAGCGGTCACCGCCATACATGGCATGTGTTTGGGGAATAGTCACATGACTTTCGTCGATCACCATCAGGTAGTCTTCGGGGAAATAATCCAACAAACAAAAGGGGCGTGTTCCCGGATTTCTTCCGTCCAAATAGCGCGAGTAATTTTCAATACCACTGCAATACCCCAGTTCGCGAATCATTTCCAGGTCAAATTCTGTGCGTTCGTGCAGGCGTTTGGCTTCCAAATGTTTCCCAATTTCTTTGAAATAGGCGACTTGCTTGACCAGGTCTTCTTGGATTTGGTGGATCGCATTTTGCAAGATGTCGGGGGAAGTGACAAACAGGTTGGCAGGATAGATGCTCAGTGTTTCAAACTGTTCCATTACCTGGTTGTTTTCCACATCAAAAGATTCGATTTCTTCAATTTCGTCTCCAAAAAAATGGATGCGGTAGGCAAATGCTCCATAGGAAGGGTAGACGGTGATCGTATCTCCTTTTACTTTAAAAGTGCCGCTTTTGATTTCTGTTTCTGTCCGGGAGTACAAGCTGCTGACCAAGGCGTGTAAAAAGGCAGTTCTTGCAAGGATTTGGTCTTTTTCGATGACGATCACATTCTTTTTGAATTCTACGGGGTTTCCAATTCCGTACAAGCAAGAGACGGAGGCGATGACCAAGACATCTCTTCTTCCAGACAAGAGGGCAGAGGAGGTGCTGATACGCAGGCGTTCGATGTCTTCGTTGATGCTGAGGTCTTTTTCGATATAGACCCCGCTCGAAGGGATGTAGGCTTCGGGTTGGTAGTAGTCGTAGTAGGAGACAAAATACTCCACGGCATTGTATGGGAAGAAAGCTTTGAATTCGGCATACAGTTGTGCAGCCAGTGTCTTGTTGTGTGCCAAGACCAAGGTTGGTCGGTTGATTTGTTCCACGACATTGGCAACGGTAAAGGTTTTTCCAGATCCTGTCACCCCTAAGAGGGTTTGGTATTTCTCTTGGTTTTCAAGTCCTGAAACCAGCTGTTTGATGGCTTGGGGTTGGTCGCCTGTTGGGGTGTATGCCGCTTCTAGTTTGAAATCCATGCTGCAAAAATAAATGAACTCCTGCGAAATACCTTTTATTTTTAGAGAAA
Organism: uncultured Flavobacteriaceae bacterium; assembly: GCA_963932955.1. Lineage (GTDB taxonomy): Bacteria > Bacteroidota > Bacteroidia > Flavobacteriales > Flavobacteriaceae > Flavicella. The sequence continues at coordinate 1,225 of CAWVRK010000027.1, read as the reverse complement.
CTCTAAAAAGTTCTTTTTTGACGTTCTCGTTTTCTGTTTAGAAGTCTGTGTTTGTTCTCCCTGCATTGTTCTTGTTTTGGGCTAAAACTTTGTAAATGAACTTTGTATCTTTTGTCGGTTTCAAAGCGCTTGGAAATTCCTTTTTTTTGTTGAAAAAAGCTTGTGGAATAGGAAAACAGAACTTACATTTGCACTCGCTAAATGCCACGGTCTGGTAGTTCAGCTGGTTAGAATACCTGCCTGTCACGCAGGGGGTCGCGGGTTCGAGTCCCGTCCAGACCGCGAAAAGCATCTCATTTGAGATGCTTTTTTTGTTTCGGTACTACTGGGATTATTTTTTTTGTTTTTTTAGCGTACAGTCATTTATTTCTTGTGATCACTAAATCCGCTCGAAGACGAAATCGGAGACTTTTTTCTCACAACCTAAAGTAATTTTTATTTTTAAGAATTATTTTTTTTGAATTTCTCTAATTCTCACTACTTTTACAATTGTATCAAGAACGCATTTTGCGTACCAACCGAGCACAACAGCCGCGGTGGTTTGGCATACGGACAGCCTGTCAAAAAAAAGAGATTTCCCAGTTTGCGTTTTCTTGTTGCATTTACCGTAAAAACAACAACCATGAAATCATTAGACCTCATTTATCAGCACAAAGGCTACGGACGTTTCCCCTATGTCATACAGCGCCTCCGTAACGGACTTTACAAGCAAATTCCAATACACAGAGCAAGCTCTTCAAAAAGGGCAGAGGGGCTCTTTTTAAGTCCTGAAGCACTGTCCGAAGCCACAACGTTTGAAGCAGCGTGCAAAACGCGTTTTCGAAGTTTTTGGTTGCAAAGCTCTGCCAAGGCCAAAACCCCGATCAATGCCTGTTTGGTTTTCAATCCGCAAGAGGCCTATTATTTGGACGAAAAATGTGAAGGAACTACAGGCCCCATTCCAGCGGGCGGTTGGTTGTATGCCATGGACGGGAAAACACTGATTTCAGAGGAGGGGGCTCATTATTTAGAGCCTTGACCAGAAGCGCAAGGATTTGTGCACATACAATTTGGCATGTATTTTGTAAACATCAAGTGTAGTATTTTACAAATTCTTTTGGTTCTCAAAAAACATACGATATGAACACCTCCCAACGATTGATCATCTTACTTTTTGCTTGTACAGCGACGTATGCCCAGAGCGATTATGATATTTACCAAAAGAACAACTACGGCTTTGAAGAAA
>CAWVRK010000026.1:0-17844 GCA_963932955.1 uncultured Flavobacteriaceae bacterium | reverse complement strand
CTGCGACCTCCTCGTCCCAAACGAGGCGCGATGACCGGGCTACGCTACACCCCGAGTAAAAGAATTGATAAAATTGCGGAGAGGAAGGGATTCGAACCCCCGGTACCCGTAAAGGTACAACTCCTTAGCAGGGAGCCCCGTTCGGCCACTCCGGCACCTCTCCTAGATTTTCAATCTGTATTTTAATCTGTAAAAGAACTTAAATTTTGAGAGTGCAAATGTAAGTAGGCATTTACGATTTCACAACATTTTTACTACTTTTTTTCAACAATTTCACTTTACTTAAAATCCCCTGCCGTTGTTATAAAACCACCAAAAAAAAGGGCCTGCGAAAAGACTTTGTCAAAGGACTGAATACAAGAAAGCTACAGGACATACATAGCGATGAAAAGCAAAAAAAAGGTCGAAAATACTGTTTAAAAAACCATTACTCAGGGTATTCAACCCGCAAATGATAAATGTTTTTCAATTTCTTTTTCAACACCTTTTTGATGCGTTCAATCTCCTTTAAGGTAATGTCTGCATTCCGATACTGTCCTGCCTCCATCTGTTTGGATGCAATGCCGTCAATCAATTGATCAATCGTTTGAGCAGTAGGGTCTTTTAAACTTTTAGAGGCCGCCTCTGCCGCATCACTCAACATCAAAATCGCTGTTTCCTTGGAAAAAGGAATCGGGCCTGGGTATTGAAAATCCGCCTTGTCAATCGTTTCCAAACTGCCCTCTTTTTCCTTTTGATAAAAATAATAAACCAGACTGCTCCCATGGTGCGTTCGGATAAAATCGATGATCCGATCTGGCAAGCCGTGTTTTTTAGCCAATTCAATTCCTTTTTGAACGTGGTGAATTATGATTTGTGCACTTTCTTTGGGCGGTAAATCGTTGTGGGGATTTACCCCCGTAGACTGGTTTTCGGTAAAATACACGGGGTTCATCATTTTCCCAATATCGTGGTACAAGGCGCCTGTTCGAACCAACATCGAATTGGCGCCTATCTCGTTGGCAGCAGCTTCGGCCAAATTGGCTACCTGCATGGAATGCTGAAAAGTACCCGGTGCCTTTTCATTCAAATCGCGCAGCAACTTCGAATTCGTATTGGACAACTCCAACAAGGTTACGTCCGAAACCAATCCAAAAACCTTTTCATAAACCCAAATCAAAAACAACGACAAGAAAGACAAAACACCATTCAATGCAAAATGCCCAAAGTAATTCCATTTCAACTGAGCGGCATTGCCTTCCTGCAAAACAGAAAAAGCAAAATACGTCAACATGTAAATCAACGTAATCTGACCCACAGAAATAAAGAGATTTTCACGTTTGTACAATTCAGAAACTGTCAGAATCGTAACAATCCCAGCGATGATTTGCAAAAAGACAAACTCAAAGCTATTGGGCACCACAAAACCCAAAAGCAACACCGTAAGCACATGGGTAAACAAGCCCAACCGCGCGTCGAAAAAAGCTTTCAAAACAATGGGCAAAACACTCATCGGAACCACGTACAAATAGTCTACTTGGTATTTGACAGTCATTGCCACGAGAAAAAACAGCAAGAGAATGTTGAAAAAGATAAACGCAACCTTGGAATTGTCTTCAAAAATCTCCGGACGCTCCTTCCTTAAAAACAACAACAACATCAACAAAACCAGCGCCACCAAAATCGTGTGCCCAAGAACAATCCAATACATACTGTTCTGACTTCTCGTTTGAGAACTGTATTCCGCTCTCAGAGAATTCAATACTTCGTAATTTTTCCCTTCAACAATAAGCCCTCTGGAAATAATCGACTGATTTTTAGAAACCTTTCCGGTCGTATACGAAATAGAACGGATCGCATCTTGCAATGCTTTTTCTGTAAAATTGGCATCAAACGAAACATTGGGCCGAATGACCTCTGTCAATACATTGATCAATGCTGACTGAAACAAATCACTCGTTTCTAAGGGGATTTTACTTTGTATCAAATGAAACAGGTCCTTCGAAAAAACAAAACGTTCAAATGGCAACATCTCTATCTGAGTCCCTTTGCGCAGCACCACCTCTTGGCGAGGATCCTCCACTCTTGTTGCACTCCCCGCACCTACAAAACCTACTTTGTAAATTTCCGTGACGATGGCAGAGGCTTGGTCAAACAAAGCGCGGTAGTAAAGCGAATCCGTAGCCACGGCTTTCAAACGTTCTGCCATGTCCTCTTTGACGTTTGCCACCACTTGCGTGTCGTAGGAGAAATAACGCAGTGAATTTTTTTCCAAACTCTTCTCCTCTGCTGCAATCACCGCTGCACTTTTTTGAATTGCAAAATCAAAAGGAGCCAACAAATCTTCGTATTGCCAAGGCTTCCCTTTTTGAAACTCGTACTTAAAAGTCCCTCCTTTTGGGAAAAAGTAAACCAATAAAAATGTCGTTACGACAAAAAGAACAATTTTATAGGCCAACGAATTGTGTTGGTAGAGATTTTCAATAATTTTTTTCATTTCTGGAAAATTGGTATCCAAAAATAAACAATTTCTTAGGGAGTTTGATTTGATTGGAGGAATTAATTCAAATTTGTAAAACAGGGCGCCATTTTAAAAATCATTACGCAGTTTGAATTCTTGAAATCAAAGCACTAAAAATATCAAAATATTTAAGTACTTTCGCAAGGAACCTGACAGGTATTTATTCGAATCTCCTCCATTAAAAGACAAGGAATTCAACACAAAAACCCAGCTCAAAACCCCTTCATGAACAAAGAAGTTGTCATTGTTTCAGCAGCCAGAACGCCAATTGGACGTTTTTTAGGAAGCCTTTCAGGCATTCCCGCAACAGAATTGGGGGGCATCGCCATCCGAGGGGCACTGGAAAAAATTCAACTCGACCCTGAACTGGTAGAAGAAGTTTTGATGGGAAATGTGCTGCAAGCCAATTTGGGACAAGCACCCGCCAAACAAGCAGCCTTGTTTGCTGGAATTTCAGAAAACGTCCCCTGTACCACCGTAAACAAAGTCTGTGCATCTGGAATGAAAACAGTCCTACAAGCTGCCCAAGCCATTCAGTGCGGAGCGGCAGAGATTGTTGTGGCAGGAGGCATGGAAAACATGTCCGCTGCCCCGCATTACCTCGTGAACAGAAAGGAAAAAAAACTCGGCAACATCACTGCCATTGACGGCTTGCTAAAAGACGGATTGACAAACCCCTACGACCTAAAACACATGGGCGCCTGCGCCGATTTGTGTGCTGAAAAATACGAGATTACCCGAGCGGCACAAGACGCATTTGCCATCCGCTCTCACCAGCGGTTTCAGAATGCCAATGATCAAGGTAAATTTGACGACGAACGCATTCCTGTCAACATCTCAAAAGATGCCGAAAATCCTGTCTGGATCACACAAGACGAAACACACAAAGACACAAACCTCGAAAAAATTGAGAGCTTGCCCCCTGCTTTTTCAAAAAAAGGAAGCGTTACCGCTGCCAATGCCTCCCCCATCAGTGACGGTGCTGCGGCCTTGGTTTTGATGTCCTCAGACAAAGCAAAAGCATTGGGAATTGCCCCTTTGGCGAAAATAACCGCCTATGCAGAAGCGGCCCAAGACCCGACCTGGTTTACGAGCAGCCCGGCAAAAGCACTCCCCAAAGCGCTCAAAAAAACAAAATTGACGCTTTCAGAAATCGATTTTTTCGAAATCAATGAAGCCTTTTCGGTGGTAGGCATTGCCAATTGTGAATTGCTCGGAATCGACCCTGAAAAAACCAATGTCAATGGAGGCGCTGTGGCCATGGGGCATCCCTTAGGATGTTCGGGAGCGAGAATCTTAGTCACACTACTCGCCGTCTTAAAACAAAACAACGCGAAAATAGGCGCTGCCGCAATCTGCAATGGCGGTGGAGGTGCTAGCGCATTAATTATTGAAAACACTAGGATCTGATGGATTACGGAATTTGTAATTTGAGCATTGTTCCTTTGAGAAGTGAACCCTCAAACAAAGTAGAGCTCGTTTCTCAAATCGTCTTTGGAGAACATTTCAAAGTACTCGAGACTCGCAAAGAATGGAGCAAGATACGCCTAGCTTTTGACAAGTACGAAGGCTGGATTGACAACAAACAATACCTTGCCATTTCCAAAGAAGACTACTCAGATTTGGACAAACAACAACCCGTGCTCGCAGGAAATTTGGTCGATTACATCACCGACAGTGCTGGCGTCTTGTCGCTCATCACCTTGGGTGCACCCTTGCCGAATTTCAAAGATGCTGCCCTTTCCATCGGAGCCTCGAAATACCAATACGAGGGATCGCATGTGGAAGGTCAGCATCCGAAAACACAGCTCCTCAACACTGCCTTTTTGTTTTTAAACACGCCCTACTTGTGGGGAGGAAAAACCCCTTTCGGGATCGATTGCTCAGGATTTACACAAATGGTTTACAAACTCAACGGATACGCACTCCTGAGAGATGCTTCCCAACAAGCTACCCAGGGAGAAACCTTGAGCTTTATTGAAGAAAGTGAGCCTGGTGACTTGGCATTTTTTGACAACCAAGAAGGTGTCATCACCCATGTGGGCATCATCATGAAAGACAATTACATCATCCACGCACACGGAAAAGTACGCATCGACCGCTTGGACCACAGCGGCATTTACAACGTGGACAGCAAAAGACACACACACAAACTGAGAGTCATCAAAAAAATCATCTGACACACTGCAATAAAACCCTTCGGGAAACACAGAAAATAGTCTCCAAAACTTCTTATTTCTTTAGTATCTTTGACAATTAAATCGCACTTACAGCCACCGACTATGAAAAACTACTTTCTCGCTTTGGGTTTTTTTTGCTTCGCACTAAGCGCCTGTGAAAACGATGACTTTTGCGCGGAAAACACCAGCCCAAAATTGCTGATTCGCTTTTACGACAAAGAAGACCCTGAAACCCTCAAAGAAGTTCCCCTCATCGTTTGGGCAGAAGGCAAAGACACCATATACCCTCTGGCAGTCTTAGATTCTATCGCCCTCCCATTAGACACCTCAAACAAACAGACCACCTACAAATTTTCAACAACAAATATTGTAGACGAACTCAAATTCACCTATGTCCGGGAAGATGTTTTTATCTCAAGACCCTGTGGATACATCGCCATTTTTAAAAATGTAGCACTCGAATCCCAATCCAACAATTGGATACAAAGTGCCGAAATCAGCAATGCAACTATCGAAAATGAAACTGCCGCACATGTCAAAATATACCATTAGCTGCTGTCTTTTCTTGCTTGCTTTTTTTGCCCAAGCTCAAGAAAACAAGCCTTTAGAACAAAACGACAGCCTTGTTTACAAAAAAAATTACGGCTTGCGGGTTGGAGTGGACCTCAGCAAACCCATCATCGCTGCCAGAGATGTAGACTACAAAGGATTTGAAATCGTAGCTGATTACCGTCTGCGCCCCAACTTATACATCGCTGCAGAATTGGGGCATGTCGAGAAAACGTCCGAGGAGGATCGCTACCAGTTTTTCACCAAAGGCAGTTACCTAACCGTCGGAATCAACCGCAATGCCTTTAAAAATTGGTTGGAAATGGACAACGAATTGTACTATGGATTTCGGTATGGATTCAGTCGTTTTTCTCAAACCCTCAACCAATACACGGTCTTTCAAAAAGGGGTTGCCATCGACGGCACCTCATCTGCCTATTTTGATCCCGCTACCGAACAACCCAATCGGAAATTTGAAGATCAAAACGCCCATTGGGTCTCCCTGGTACTGGGCATGAAAGTGGAAACTTTTAAAAACCTCTACCTCGGCTTGGCAGTCAATATTAGCAAATTGCTAAGCATTGATACGCCTGACAATTTTGAAAACTTATACGTACCAGGGTTCAACAAGGTCTATGCGACCAATTCAAGTGTCAGCTTTAACTACACCCTCAGCTACCGAATTCCTCTCTATAAAAAATAAGGCTTATGAACCACATTCCCAGTGTCGATCTTCGAGATTTTCTATCAGGAGACCCCGATAAAAAAGAACAATTCAGCAAAAATATCGGCACCGCTTTTGAGGAAATTGGCTTCGTCGCCCTCAAAGGACATTTCTTGACAAAAGAAGTGACAGACGAACTCTACACAGAAATCAAAAACTTTTTTGACCTGCCAGAAGACCTAAAAAAAACCTATGAGATAAAAGGACTGGGAGGACAAAGAGGTTATACCTCGTTTGGAAAGGAAAGTGCCAAAGGCAAAAAAGAGGCAGACCTCAAAGAATTTTGGCATTTTGGGCAGTATGTAGAAAACAATTCCAAATTGAAAGAAACCTACCCTGAAAATGTCTTGGTAAAAGAATTGCCACAATTCAATGAAGCAGGAAAAACAAGCTTTCAACTGCTCGAAAAAACAGCCAGCTATGTACTCCGAGCTCTCGCTTTGTACTTGAACTTGGACGAGTTCTACTTTGACCCCTTTATCCAAAATGGCAACAGCATATTGAGACCCATTCACTACCCACCCATTCAAGACAAACCCAAGGGCGCCGAAAGAGCAGCTGCCCATGGAGACATCAATTTAATCACCTTGTTGATGGGAGCACAAGGCAAGGGATTGCAAGTTCAAAACGTTCATGGCGACTGGATTGATGCCATCGCCGCACCGGACGAACTGATGATCAATGTCGGGGACATGCTCTCGAGGCTCAGCAACAACCGATTGAAATCAACAATACACCGAGTCACCAATCCGCCTGAAGAATTGTGGGGACACTCACGTTATTCCATTCCTTTTTTCATGCACCCCATCATGGACATGAAACTGGATTGCCTCCCACAGTGCATCGACAAAAAACATCCAAAATTGTACAAAGACACCACTGCAGGCGCGTTTTTGATGGAACGCCTGCGCGAACTTGGACTCCTCAGCTAATATGTACAAAAACAGCTTGAAAATCGCTATGCTTGGAATGGCATGGGTACTTGTCGGTTCCGGACTCCTTGTTTTTGAAAAAGAGGAAGGGACACTTGTCGTGGCCATCGGACTGACGCTTGAATCTGTAGCCATGTTGGTCTTTATTTGGAAAAAAATAAAACGCACATCAACACAATCATAAAAAAATGGCAAAAAAGAAACTTTCAGACCTGTCCGACTTAGGCGGTTTTGTGTTTTCTACCAACGAGGCCTTTGAAATGGAATCGGAAGACACTTTGGAAACCTTGGCACCCCAAGAACAGCAATTGGAAGCCTTGTTTTCCAACAAAGGACGTGGCGGAAAAACAGTGACCGTTCTCAAAGGATTTGTCGGAACGGCGGAAGACCTCAAAAGTTTGGGCAAAAAAATCAAAACAAAATGCGGTGTCGGAGGGTCTGTCAAAGACGGCGAAATTCTGATCCAAGGAAACTACCGTGATAAAATCATCACACTGCTAAAAAAAGAAGGCTACCGTGTCAAACGTGTTGGCGGCTAAAATCACCAATCAATCTTTTGTTGCCCGCTTTTCTCCAAAAGCGCATTGGTCTTGCTAAAGTGTCGATTTCCAAACCAATACCCGCGATTAGCACTCAAAGGCGATGGATGGCCACTGCTGAGCAAATGGTGCCTTTTGGCGTCAATTTTAGCTCCTTTCTTTTGTGCAAAACCTCCCCATAGTAAAAATACCAAGCCTTCTTTTTCTTTAGAAAGGCATTGAATGACCGCATCTGTAAACTGTTCCCAACCTTTCTTCTGATGGGAACCTGCAGCATGGGCTCGGACGGTCAAAGTGGCATTTAACAACAAGACTCCTTGTTTTGCCCAACGCATCAAATCCCCAGAATCGGGAACTGGCTTTTGCAAATCGGCTTCCAACTCCTTGAAAATATTGACCAGCGAAGGCGGAAATTTAACCCCCTCTGCCACGGAAAAACACAAGCCATTGGCTTGCCCTTTTCCGTGGTAAGGATCCTGACCGATAAGCACGACCTTCACTTCCTCAAAGGGGCAAGCCTCAAAAGCAGCAAAAACAGCGTCGCGCTCTGGATAACAAATTCCTCGTGTGTATTCTCTTGTGACAAAATCAGACAAGTCTTTGAAATAGGCTTTCTCAAATTCGACTTGCAAACGTTGATTCCAACCTTCGGCATTCCTTAATTCCGTCATAAATTGTTTACTTTTGCTAGGTTCCTGAAACCTATTTTATTTCAGTGCCCTAAAATTACGAATTTCAATGGGATTTATTTCAAAAAAAACACGGGATGACCTCGAATTCAACAGCATCTTAGAATCTGTTGAAACGTTTTGTATTTCTGATCTGGGAAGGCAAAAAGTGAAAAAAATCCAACCGATTTCCAACAAACCGGATTTGCTAAAAGAACTGCAACAAGTGCACGAGTACACGACTTCTTTTATCAGTGAAAACCGGATTCCCAACCATGATTTTGAGGATCTAACTGCAGAAATCCATTTGCTAAAAATACAAAACAGCTGTTTGGAGACGGCTTCTTTTTTAAAAATCTCCAGCAATTCGGAAACTGTGAATACCCTCTTGTTGTTTTTTAAAAAATTCAAGGACTACTACCCGACTTTGCACAGGGAATCGGAACCCATAGAACACAGCACGACGGTCATTCACGAGATCCAAAGAATCATCACTCCCTATGGAGAAGTGGCAGACAACGCCTCGGCATACCTGAAAGACATTCGCAAGGAAATGCACAAAGTTCGCTCAAAAGTGAGCAACTCCTTTTCGCGAGAAATGAGCAAATACGACAAAGCTGGATTTCTGGATGACATTCGAGAATCGGTCGTCGAAAACCAACGTGTACTGGCAGTACAGGCCATGTATCGCCGCAAGGTAAAAGGGAGCCTTTTGGGCAGTTCCAAAACCGGCAGCATTGCCTTTATTGCCCCCCAAGCAACTTTGGAATTGCACCGAGAATTGCAAAACCTCGAACAAGACGAACAAAAAGAAATCAACCGATTGCTCAAAGAATTGACCGAATGGATTCGTCCATTTTTTCCATTGTTTGACACATACCAAACGTATTTGACCCAATTGGATTGTGTCGGAGCCAAAGCCAAATACGCACTTGAGACCAACGCTTTGTTGCCCGCCTTTTCAAACAGCAAAAAAATCTATTTCAAAAATGCATACCACCCCATCTTGCTGCAAAAAAACAAAGGGACGGAAATGCCTGTCATTCCACAGACCTTGTCCCTTCACGAAGCACAGCAAATCATTGTCATTTCAGGACCCAATGCAGGGGGAAAAAGCATCACCTTAAAAACAATTGGTTTGCTTCAGGTCATGCTGCAAAGTGGCCTGCTAATTCCAGTAGATGAAAAGAGTGAAACTTATTTCTTTAACACCATCTTAACGGATATTGGCGACAACCAATCCATCGAAAACCAACTGAGCACTTATAGCTACCGTCTTAAAAACATGCGTGGATTTTTAAAGCGTTGCAATGAGCATACGCTTTTTCTAATCGATGAATTTGGAACGGGAAGTGATCCTGAACTGGGCGGAGCCTTGGCAGAAATATTTTTGGAAGAGTTTTACCACAAAAAAGCCTTTGGGGTCATTACCACCCATTACTCCAATCTAAAAGTGTTGGCTGACGAACTGGAAAATGTCAGCAATGCCAACATGCAATTCGACGAAAAAACTTTGAGCCCCTTGTTTCAACTCCACATCGGACAAGCCGGTAGCTCCTTTACTTTTGAGGTCGCTCAAAAAAACGGCATCCCCTTTGGCTTGATAAACCGCGCCAAAAAGAAAGTAGAAGGAGAAAAAATACGTTTGGACAAAACGATTTCCAAACTTCAAAAAGAACGAAATCTCCTGCAACGCAATTCTAAAGTTTTGGAAGCGGAACAAGAAAAAGCAAAAGAACAAACACAAAACCTATCGGAGAAAGAGCGCAAAGTACTCGAAAAACTCAAAAGCTTTCAAGAATTGTACGACAGCAATCAAAAAATGCTCACTTTTGGACGCAAAACAAATGAATTGCTCCACAAATACTTACAAACAAACAACAAAAAAGAACTTTTTGCGGCATTTCACAAATGGGTTTTGATCGAAAAAACCAAACATACAAAAGCCACTGCAAGTCAAGAGAAAACACCCAAAAAGAACCCTCTAAAAAAGACAAAAAACGAACTTAAGAAAGAAAAAGAAAAGAAACAGTCTCTTCAAAAAATTGAAAAGGAAATTCTAGTACAGGTGGCAGAGGTTCGAAAAGAAAAGGTGCGCAAAGCCGAAAAAGTTGCCAAAGAAAAGGCGGCCTACCTGTTCAAAGTAAAGGACAAAGTACGGCTGATCGATGGAAAAGCGTGCGGAATCATTGACAAGATTGAAAAAAACAAAGCCACCATCGATTATGGAATGTTTACCACCCAAGCGACTTTAGATCAAATTGAATTGGTGGTAGCAGCAAAAAAGTAGGCTGTTTTTGGGGGAGCTTTTGTATCTTTCCCTTGAACTTTAAAACACCCCATATGGAACTCCCAAAAAATTGCGGCAATGCTTCAAAAGCCATGGAACTGGAAAAAGACAAAAATTACGCCTGGTGTTCTTGTGGTCTTTCCAAAAGCCAACCCCTGTGTGACGGCGCACACAGATCGGGATCCGGGATGAAATCTTTGGTTTTTCAACCGGAGCGAAGTGGCACGCAGCACTTGTGTATGTGCAAACAAACCAAAAACCCACCTTATTGCGATGGCACACACCGCAGCTTGTAGAAATTCAGCCATTCAAACAACGTGTTCAAGTTGTTTACAAACTGTTTAAATAATTGGTGACGTTGGTGCGAATGCGCTCTTCTACATTGGCAACAGGTGCTTTTACAAATGACTCACCTGTGATCTGTTCGTACAACTCAATATAGCGATTGGAGATTTCTTCAATTTTTGAAGCAGTCATTTCGGGAATTTCTTGCCCTTCTTTTCCTTGAAAGTTGTTGGCCAACAACCACTCTCTTACAAATTCTTTTGAAAGTTGTTTTTGTTTTTGGTCCTTGGCTTGTATGGCTTCATAACCATCCGCGTAAAAATAGCGAGAAGAATCGGGTGTGTGAATTTCGTCGATGACCACAATTTCTCCTTTTGATGTTTTTCCAAACTCGTATTTGGTATCTACCAAAATCAAGCCCCGTTGGGCGGCAATTTCTGTTCCTCTTTCAAACAAGGCTCGTGTATAGGCTTCCAACTGCTCGTAGTCTTTTTGGGAGACGATGCCTCTTTCCAAAATGGCTTCTCTGGAGATGTCTTCGTCATGGCTTCCCAGATCCGCTTTGGTGGACGGCGTGATGATGGGCGTCTCAAACTTTTGATTTTCAATCATGCCATCGGGCAAAGGAACACCACACAACAGCCTTTCTCCAGTTTTATAGGTTCTCCAAGCATGCCCTGTCAAATAACCACGAATGACCATTTCTACCTTATAGGTTTCACAAGCCAAACCAACTGTTACGTTGGGGTCTGGAGTGCCCAGCACCCAATTGGGGACAAGGTCTTCAGTCGCTTTCAACATTTTAGCTGCTATCTGGTTTAAAATCTGCCCCTTGAAAGGAATCTGTTTGGGCAAGATCACGTCAAAAGCTGAGAGACGGTCGGTTGCAATCATTACCAAGAGGTCGTTGCCTGTGGAATAAACTTCTCGTACTTTTCCTTTGTAAACGCCTGTCTGGTTTGGAAAATTATATTGGGTATCGTCAATGGTTGCGCTCATAATACGTGTGTTGCTAAAGAGTTTTGAAAACAGGTTGTTGTGTGCTGCAAAATTAAAAAAACTTATGGAGTATTGGCGCCAACTTCTTGATATTTGTTTTAAAAATTCACGCAGCACCTAGCACCTATTGTAGGAACAATTACTCCACGTCAATTTTTTTATAGGCCTTGATGATTTCTTTGACCAATCGATGGCGGATCACATCCTTTTCATCCAAATACACATTGGCAATTCCTTTGACGTCTTTCAAGGCCAACAGGGAGGTTTTCAAACCGGACACTTGCTTTCTGGGAAGGTCTATCTGTCCAGGGTCTCCCGTAACGATAAACTTGGCTCTTTTGCCCATCCGTGTCAAAAACATTTTCATCTGTCCGGAAGTGGTGTTTTGCGCTTCGTCCAAAATCACAAAGGCATGGTCCAAGGTACGTCCCCTCATAAAAGCGAGCGGTGCAATCTGAATGGTGCCTTTTTCGATGTAGGAATCCAATTTTTCAAAAGGAATCATGTCCCGCAAAGCATCGTACAATGGCTGCATATATGGGTCCAATTTGTCTTTGAGATCTCCCGGTAAAAACCCGAGGTTCTCTCCCGATTCTACTGCGGGACGTGTCAGAATAATGCGCTTCACTTCTTTGTCTCTCAAGGCTTTGACTGCCAAGGCAACAGCTGTATAAGTTTTTCCAGTTCCCGCAGGCCCAATGGCAAAAAGCATGTCGTTGGTCTCCATCATAGCGACCATGCGTCTTTGGTTTTCGGTTTGCGCCTTGATTTGGCTGCCCCCTACGCCGTGTACCAAAACACCGTCTGCGTTTTTGGAATTGTTCTTAGCACTGCCATTGGAAGTGAGCAATTGTTCTATGGCATTTTCATCCAAGTGATTGTACTTGTCAAAATACTTGACCAACATCTGAAGTCGCTTTTCAAATTCGTCTAAAATCAAGGGCTCTCCAAACGCTTTTATTTCAGCACCTCTTGCTACAATTTTTAGCTTTGGGAAATGGGTTTTAAGGAATTTGAGAGTGCTGTTTTGCGTTCCAAAAAATTCTTTTGGATCGATTTCTGTCAAGTGAATGCTGCGTTCGTTCAAATGTGTTTTGTTTGATTGTTGGACACCTATTTATTTCGTTTTTAAAAATACTATTATTTCCTTTATATTTGATTAAATTTGCTTTTGATTTTTCAAACTTTTTAGTGAGAAAAAAACAAACCTAACCGAGAATTCCCATACTTATGCCCATCGTAACACTTACGACAGATTTTGGAACAAAAGATCACTTTGTAGGTGCTGTAAAAGGGGCGGTTTATTCTTCGATTCCTTCGGCGCAGATTGTCGATATTTCACACCAAATCTCTCCTTTTAACATCACCGAAACTGCCTACATTCTTAAGAATGCTTATAAAAACTTTCCCGAAGGCACCATCCACATTGTCGGAGTAGATTCGGAATTGCACGAAGACAACAAACACATTGCATTGCTGCTCAACGGGCATTATTTTGTCTGTCCAGACAACGGGCTGATTTCTATGATTGCCTCAGAAATCAAACCGAGTAAGATTGTTGAAATCAATATACATGACCGTGTGGAAAGCAGTTTTTCTGTCTTGGAGGTCTTTGTACAAGTGGCAGCACACATCGCACGTGGAGGTACTTTGGAAGTGATTGGAAAACCTTTGGAAAATTTCAAACAATTGGTCGAATTGCAAGCCCATATTTCGGCGGATCAAAAAACCATTCACGGAAATGTCATTTACATCGACAATTACGGAAATGTGATCAGCAACATTTCTGAAAAACTGTTCAAAGAGGTGGGCAAAGGCCGCGCTTACAAACTGAGTGCAAGCCGTTATTCCTTTGATAAAATAGATCAAAAATACAGTGACATCGTCGATTTTTCATTGCCTGTACAGCAGCGAAAAAGCGACGGAAATAAATTGGCCATTTTCAATTCTGCGGGCTTTGTCGAAATTGCCATTTACAAAAGCAATTTGCAAACCGTAGGAGGTGCTTCGAGTTTGTTGGGCTTGGATTACAGAGATGTGATTCTTTTAGAATTTTATTGAACATCCCTTTGCCAAAACAAGCCCGATTAAAAACACTGACAACCCATAAGAAACCATGCTTGCCATCCTAAAAAAAGAATTTCGTTTGTTTTTCGGCGCTGCCATAGGGTATGTGGTCCTCAGTATGTTTCTCACCTTAAACGGCCTCATGTTGTGGGTGCTCAACTCAGATTTCAATATTTTGGATTCGGGCTTTGCAGACCTCTCTCTTTTTTTTGAAATTACTCCGTGGCTGTTTGTTCTGTTGATTCCCGCATTGACCATGCGCAGTTTTTCCGAGGAGTACAGCGCAGGAACCTTTGAAATTCTCATGACCAAACCGCTGCCTATTTGGCAACTCGTCATCGGGAAGTTTTTGGCGGTATTGACCTTCCTCATCTCAGCATTGCTCCCTACCCTCCTCTATGTCTACAGTTTGTCTCGTTTGGCAATGCCTATGGGGAATATTGACATCGGCAGCATTGCGGGTTCCTACCTGGGACTCTTGTTTCTCGCTGCCGCTTTTGGCAGTATCGGATTGTGGATTTCTAGCTGTTCCAAAAGTCCTTTGGTGGTTTTGTTGCTCGCAATCGCCTGTTTGTTTTTTAGTTATTACGGCATGGAATTGCTAGGGAATGAGTTTCCAAACCAAACACAAGACTTCCAATCTTGGGGCTTGTACGCACATTTTAGTAGCATTTCAAGAGGAGTCCTCGACACGAGAGACCTTTTGTACTTTGCGAGTGTTACTTTTTTCTTTTTGACCTTGTGTTATCTCAAAATTACTCCTTCCAAACCGAAGCAATTGGGGTGGATTATCGCCTTGGCTTTGGGAGTCCTTCACTTTGCGGGAAGCAAGTATTACGCCCGATTGGACCTTACTTCTAACCAAAGGTATTCATTGTCGAAGACCAGTACAGAAATTGTCCAAGAACTGGAGGACCCGGTTGTCATCCGCGTTTATTTGGAGGGGGTTTTTCCTCCTGAATTCCAACGACTTCAAAAAGAAGTGCGGCAGCTCTTGGACGAGTTGAAAGCCGAAAACAACCGCATCAAAGTCTTTTTTACAAATCCTCAAAAAGACCTTCAAAAACACCTAAAAGCGGGCATGATTCCAAGTCGATTGACAGTAAAAGAAAACGGCAGTGTTTCGGAAACCGTGCTCTTGCCCTGGGCAACAGTCCACTACCAAGACAAAAAGGAACTGGTTTCTCTGTTAAAAGACAGCAATCCTTTGGAAAGTCAAGAAACCCAATTGAATGCTTCGGTTGAAAATTTAGAATACGCTTTTGTGTCTGCCCTTAAAAAAGTGAGTTCCAACAAAGAAAAAAGCATTGCCGTCCTTCGCGGAAACGGGGAATTGAACGACCTCCATTTGTACAGCTTGTTAAAAAGCCTCGGCAAATCGCATCACTTGTCGGAATTCACGCTAGATTCAGTCGCCGAAAAACCGCAAAAATCATTGAGGCAACTAAACCGCTACGACTTGCTCTTAATCGCCAAACCGACAGAACGATTTAGCGAAGCAGAGAAATACGTCCTCGACCAATTCACCCTTCAAGGTGGAAATTCCTTGTGGATGCTCGATGCGGTTCATGCTGAGATGGACAGCCTCTACCGAACAGGAAAAAGCTTGGCAATTGCACGTGATTTGAATTTAGACGACTTCTTTTTTCGGTATGGCGCTCGGTTCGAGCCGAACCTTGTCAAGGATTTGTACGGTGCAAAGATTGCTTTGGCTTCGGGAAACAAAGGCAACAAAACGGTCTACCAAGAGTTTGTATGGCCCTACCACCCCTTGGTGACATCTAGGAGTATGCACCCCATCGCCAAACACTTGGGGCCGATACGATTGCAATTTGCATCGAGTATTGACACTTTGGCCAATGCTATTCGCAAAACCGTTTTGCTGAACAGCTCTCCCCTGTCCAAAAAAGTACCGGCTCCGACAATCATTTCCTTGCAATCGCTTTCGGAGTTGCCGAACCCTAAGGACTACGTACAAGGAAATGCGATCTTCGGACTGCTTTTGGAAGGACGTTTTCAGTCGACCTACAAAAACCGCATCAAGCCATTTGCGTATTCGGAGGGCATTCTCCAAGGAAAACCTGCCAAAATGGTGCTGATCTCAGACGGTGATTTTGCAAGCAATGCCGTAAAAAAAGGAACCCCTTTGGAATTGGGAACCAACAAATGGACCCAAGATTTTTATGACAACAAAGCCTTTCTTCTCAATGCTGTAGAGTATCTTTTGGACGACCAAGCATTGCTTTCACTTCGTTCCAAGACCATTGTACTGCCGCTTTTGAACAAAGACAAAGCGCATTCGCAACGTGTCTATTGGCAAGTGCTCAACCTGTGCCTGCCGCTTTTATTGCTGGCTTTGTTTGGGACCGTCTTTGCCTTGCACCGAAGAAGAACTTTCGGGAGAAAGAGTCGGTGATTTTATTTTTTTTTGGCTTTTTTAGAGCTTTTTTGGTTGTTTTTGGTTGTTTTTGGTTGTTTTTATCAAAAAAGAGAGGTTTTTTTCATTTTTTTAAAAAGTCAAATGATTGGAAACCTGGGTTTTTTATTTATTTCAAAAAAGATCTAAAACGAATCTGATTTCTTTTCATTTATATTTGATATTTTTGATTTTCCAATGCAAAGCGAATTATGAAGAAAAACATTGCCGTTGTCATGGGAGGCTATTCCTCCGAACAGGAAATTTCTATCAAAAGTGGAACGGTGGTCGCCAAACACCTAGACTCCGAGTTGTTCAACAGCTATGCGATTCATATTTTGAAAGACCGGTGGCTGTATATGGACGGCAACGAAGTTGCCCATGACATCGACAAGCACGACTTTTCAGTTACGATTGGCGGTGACAAAATCAACTTTGATTTTGTTTTTAACGTCATCCATGGCACCCCTGGAGAGGACGGAACATTGTTGGCTTATTTTGATTTGCTCAACATCCCTTACAGCTCTGCTCCTTTTTATCAGATGGCACTCACTTTCAACAAAAGAGACTGTTTGAGTGTCGCAAAAAACTTTGGCATTGCGACAGCTACTTCCATTTATCTAAACAGCGGGGATGTTGTTGAGACAGACCGTATTTTGGAAAAAGTAGGACTGCCTTGCTTTGTCAAACCCAACAAAGCTGGATCGAGTTTTGGCATCTCCAAAGTTCACAAGAAAGAAGCGCTTGCTGCCGCCATAGAAAAAGCCTTTGAAGAAGACTCGGAGATTTTGATCGAATCGTTTTTGGACGGCATCGAAGTTTCTGTCGGTGTGGTGCAATACCAACAAAAAACCCGTGTCCTGCCAATCACCGAAATTGTTTCTGAAAACGATTTTTTCGATTACGAGGCCAAATACTTGGGGAAGTCGAAAGAAATCACCCCTGCGAGAATCTCAGCGATCCAAAAAGAAAACGTTTCAAAGGCAGCATTGCACTTGTACACATCGCTACAAATGAGTGGCTTTTCTCGTTCAGAATTTATCTTGATCGGAGACCTTCCTTTTTTCTTAGAGATGAATACTGTTCCCGGCATGACTGAAGAAAGTTTGTTGCCCCAGCAGGCCGCTTGCGCCGGCATTCCCTTGCAGTCCTTGCTGACGGATACGGTGCTCTCAAAGTTGAAAAAATAGACCGCACTCTTTGACACTTCACCTTCCAAATAGCAGGCCTTTTTCGAATGAAAGAACAAACAGGCTTTGAGTAGATAAGGAAAAGCCGATGCTTGGTTCGCAGCAGATGGATGCAGCGCTAAAAACCCTTTGTTTTTAGAGTTCCTGTCTTCTCAGAAATGCCGTATTCATTTTTGCGGTACACGTCATAACCCCCGGAGTTGTTCTTTTTGTTCGACCCTACTTTTTCTTCAAAACCGTATTCGTTTTTCTGGTAAACATCGTAATCGCCTTGCCCGGTTGCACGGTGACTCCCCGTCTTTTCTTCGAAGCCGTAACTGTTTTTTCGGTAGACATCGTAACCGCCTTGGTTGTTTCTTTTTGAGCTCCCTACTTTTTCTTCAAAACCGTAGGCATTCTTTTCGTACACATCGTACCCTCCATTTTGGTTTTGTCTGTTGGTACCCGTTTTTTCTTCAAAGCCGTAGTTGTTCTTTTGGTAAATATCATAATCGCTCTGGGCATA
>CAWVRK010000025.1:0-18251 GCA_963932955.1 uncultured Flavobacteriaceae bacterium | reverse complement strand
ATAGTAGCGGGAACTGGACTCGAACCAGTGACCTTCGGGTTATGAGCCCGACGAGCTACCTACTGCTCTATCCCGCGATATAGGCTACAAAGATAGTTGATATCAAGGTTAAAAACCTAATTTTTAAAAGTTTTTTTTAGAAGAAAAACCCAATTCATTTTCTAACAGTGAGTTAGCTGTATTTTTGTTTTGCCTTCTGTTTTGTTGCATACAAGCGTGTTTTTGTTAAGATTGCTGTCCACTGTACTTTGAACAGAAACATAGGGAACTCCGTAAAAAAGCAATACCTTTGCCCTCTAAAACAGCAACATGACACACAAAGCCGGTTTTGTAAACATCATAGGCAATCCCAACGTAGGAAAATCAACCCTGATGAATGCCTTGGTCGGCGAACGTCTGTCCATCATTACTTCGAAAGCACAGACGACGCGGCATCGGATTTTGGGCATTGTCAATGGTGCCGATTTTCAAATTGTATTTTCGGACACTCCAGGGATCATCAAACCCGCCTATGACCTGCAAGCATCTATGATGGATTTTGTAAAATCTGCCTTTGACGATGCCGACGTATTGCTCTACATGGTTGAAATCGGAGAAATGGAATTGAAAGATGCGGCTTTTTTTAAAAAAATAACTGAGGCAACCATTCCGGTGATGCTGCTGATCAATAAAATAGACAAATCTACCCAAGAAGAAGTAGAAGCAAAATTGGCCTATTGGCAGGAAAAAGTACCCAATGCCAATGTGTATTTGATTTCAGCCTTGGAGAATTTTGGAATTGAAGAAGTGCTGAATAAAATTGTTGAAATTCTTCCAGCTTCGCCTGCTTTTTACCCCAAAGATCAGTTGACGGACAAGCCAGAACGGTTTTTTGTCAACGAATGCATCCGAGAAAAAATCTTGATGCATTACAAAAAAGAAATTCCTTATGCGGTAGAAATTGTTACCGAAGAATTTTTTGAAGAAGAAAAAATCATCAAAATCAGAGCTGTCATCATGGTCGAGCGAGAGACCCAAAAGGGCATCATCATCGGTCACAAAGGGAGCGCCTTAAAACGAGTAGGTATAGAGGCGAGAAAAGATTTGGAAAAATTCTTTGACAAAAAAATATTTTTAGAACTCTATGTCAAAGTCAATAAAAATTGGCGCAACGACACCAAGCAATTGAAGCGCTTTGGATACAAAGAATAGTACCTCATTTTTTCTCATACAAACCATCGTTTGCCTGCCCTTTTAAAAGACTTTCAAACTGCAGTCAAATGCGCTGATTTTCAAATTTAAAATGTGTAGTTTTGCAAAAAATTACCACAGATTATGAATTCAATCGTCGCCATCGTGGGACGGCCCAACGTAGGGAAATCCACACTATTCAACAGACTTGTTCAACGGAGAGACGCCATCGTCGATGCTGTCAGTGGAGTTACTCGTGACCGCCACTATGGGAAAAGTGATTGGAACGGAAAAGAGTTTTCGTTGATCGACACGGGAGGTTATGTGGTCGGATCTGACGATGTCTTTGAAGGAGAAATCCGAAAACAGGTAGAATTGGCTTTGGAAGAATGCGATGCCATCGTCTTTGTTGTCGATGTTACCGAAGGTATAACTCCTATGGACACAACCGTAGCCAAGCTCTTGCGCAAATCTAAAAAACCCCTCTTTTTAGCTGTCAACAAAGTCGACAATGCCATGCGTGCTGCCGATGCTGTAGAGTTTTACAATTTGGGGCTCGGGGACTACCACACCATTTCCTCCATCAACGGATCGGGAACAGGAGAGTTGTTGGATGCTTTGGTCACTGACATGCCCCTTCCTGAAGTCTTTGATGAAAACGATTCTTCTCAAGCAGAGGAATTGCCGCGATTTGCAGTTGTAGGAAGGCCCAACGCAGGAAAATCTTCCTTTATCAATGCCTTGATAGGCAAAGAACGAAATATTGTGACCGATGTGGCAGGAACCACTCGTGATGCCATAGATACGAAATACACCCGTTTTGGATTTGAATTCAACTTGGTGGATACTGCTGGAATCCGAAAAAAGTCCAAAGTTTCGGAAGACCTCGAATTTTACTCTGTCATGAGGGCAGTCCGGGCGATCGAACATTGTGATGTTGCGATTTTGATGGTGGATGCAACTCGTGGTTTCGAAGCCCAAGACCAAAACATTTTTTGGTTGGCAGAAAAAAATAGAAAGGGAGTTGTGGTGCTTGTCAACAAATGGGATTTGATTGAAAAAGAAACCAATACAATGAAGGAATTTGAGGCGCATGTGCGTCGCGAAACAGCTCCTTTTACAGATGTGCCTATTATTTTTACTTCTACATTGACCAAACAACGTTTGATCAAAGCCATAGAAACGGCCGTTGAGGTTTTTGAAAATAAGAAGCGTAGAATCACGACTAGCAAGCTTAACGAGACTATGTTGGACATCATTCAACAGTACCCTCCTCCAGCAATCAAAGGGAAATTTGTGAAAATAAAATACTGCATGCAGTTGCCGACTCCTACCCCTCAATTCGCTTTTTTTGCGAACCTGCCTCAGTATGTCAGAGATCCCTATCGCAGGTATTTGGAAAACAAGTTGCGGGAGATCTACGACTTCAAAGGAGTGCCCATCACCATCTATTTCCGACAGAAGTAATTAGAAAAACCGCTTTTTATCCTCATATTCATTTGCTTTTCTCTTCTCTTATTGAGGTAGTTGGGCAAGGTCCAAATATCTTTACAAAACTCCCTCGTTGTTGTCTGCCGCCTAACAAAAATTCAATTTTTTTGCTGTTATAGCGCAGTTTTTTTTTGCAAAAGTGGGTAGTTTTTTTGAAAAATAATTCAATCAAAAAAAACCACGCAAGAAAAGATACTTACAAAAGAGCTGTTGCTTTTTTGTAAAACAATATTTTAAAAAAAGAAACGTTTTAAATTTGTACTCTTTTCCTCCTTTTTTTGAAGTAAAAAGTCGTTGTTTCTTATATTTCTCATGCAAAATATGTAAATTACGCTCCCACTCAAACACAAATACAGGTTTGAGTTTTTATCATAGCTAACCGGAAGATGAGAGTAGGAAAAATGAAAATCAAAAATCAAAATCAACATGTTTTTTTCTCTCGTTTAGGAAGAGTTCTGTATGGAAACCGCTCTTTGTTTTTGTCCATTTTTGAAGCTGTTTTTTTTCTGACTTTTCTTTGTCGAATTTCGACTTCACGCGTCTTTTTTTTTGAGGTACAGCATGCCTGTCTTTTGGCTCTTTTAGCAGCGGGAAGGTTGGTTCTGCCTGATTGAGTTTGAGTGTCAAGTAAGAATTTGGCATCTTCAATTAGAGTGCTGAGTTCTTTATAAAAGTATTATTTACTCTCCGAGAGAGGAATCGAAATTCTCCCAAAAACGGGACTGAATAGGGCGAAGCCGTATCACAAATCAATGAAATCTATGCACAACTTTCCAGAAATTCAATTGAGTCATAAAAAAATTGTCGTCACGGGAGGTGCCGGTTTCATCGGCTCCAATCTGATTGCTACTCTACTCGCAAAAGACAACCAAGTCGTCTGTTTGGATAATTTTGCCACCGGGAAAAAAGAAAATATCGCGCCCTTTCTGGGAGCTAAAAACTTCACCCTCATCACGGGCGATATTCGCAATTTGTCAGATTGTGAAAAGGCGGTGGTAGGAGCTGATTATGTGCTCCACGAAGCTGCTTTGGGTTCCGTCCCGAGGTCCATCAAAGATCCAAGTACCACCAACGCAGTCAATATAGGAGGTTTTTTAAACATGTTGTTGGCAGCAAGAGACGCGGGGGTCAAACGATTTGTCTATGCGGCGAGTTCTTCTACCTACGGAGATTCGAAAGCCTTACCAAAAGTAGAAGAGGTGATTGGAAAACCTTTGTCTCCCTATGCTATTACCAAATTTGTCAACGAGCTCTATGCCGATATTTTTTTCCAAACGTATGGTTTTGAGACCATCGGTTTGCGTTATTTCAATGTGTTTGGGAGGCGGCAAGACCCCAATGGTGCCTATGCGGCAGTCATCCCTAAGTTTGTAGGACAATTCCTCAATTACGAATCGCCGGTCATCAATGGAGATGGAGCGTATTCTAGAGATTTTACCTACATCGATAATGTCATTCAAATGAACTTGTTGGCTTTGACCACAGAGAACAAGGACGCAGTCAACCAAGTCTACAATACAGCTTATGGAGAACGAGCGACCTTAAATGATTTGGTAGGTTCTCTAAAAAAATACTTGTCGAATTACGACCCCAAGATCAATGAGGTAGAGGTTGTTTACGGTCCCAATCGAATTGGGGACATTCCGCATTCCTTGGCAAGCATTGAAAAAGCAAAAAAATACTTAAATTACAACCCGGAATTCTCCTTGCAAGAAGGGTTGAAGGTAGCAGTAGATTGGTACTGGGAACATTTGAAAGCATAACAATACAGTACAGTACGGTACAATTCCGTGTATTTACAAAAATATAAATGAGAAAAAATTTCGCTCTTATTGGAGTTGCAGGTTACATTGCACCTCGGCATTTGAAAGCTATTCAAGACAACGGGGGAGTCCTTTTGGCTGCCTTGGATAAATTTGACAGCGTGGGGGTTTTGGACAGTTATTTTCCAAACACCGACTTTTTTGTAGAATTTGAACGCTTTGACCGTCATATAGAAAAAAGAAAACGCGAAGAAAACCTGCAGTTGGACTATGTGAGTATTTGCACTCCCAATTACCTGCACGACGCTCACATTCGCATGGCCTTGAGGAGTGGAGCTGACGCAATCTGTGAAAAACCACTGGTCCTCAATCCTTGGAATTTGGATGCGTTAAAAGCGATGGAAGTAGCGACGGGCAACAAGGTGTTTACAATTTTGCAATTGCGTTTGCACCCGAGCATTCTGGCGTTGAAAGAAAAAATTGCCCGAGGTCCCAAAGGAAAAATTTATGATGTTGACCTGACTTACCTTACTTCCAGAGGGAATTGGTATTTCACTTCCTGGAAAGGAGACATCTCAAAATCTGGTGGAATCGCCTCCAACATCGGCGTACATTTTTACGACATGCTGGCATGGATCTTTGGAGATGTCAAGGAAAATAAGGTGCATTTGCATACCCACGACCGGGCAGCAGGCTATTTGGAATTTGAGAAAGCCAAGGTGAAATGGTTTCTGTCCATTGACGCGGAGGCCCTTCCGGAGGATGTCAAAGCCAAAGGCCAACGTACCCATCGCTCGATTACGGTAGACGGAGAAGCCATTGAATTTAGCGGAGGCTTTACAGAATTGCACAGCAAAAGTTACGAAGCAATTTTAAATGGAAACGGTTTTGGCTTGGAGGAGGCACGCGCTTCTATCGAAATTGTCCACGCGATTCGAAATGCAGTAATCGCTGAGAAAGAACCCGGGAAATACCATCCTTTTGTAGATTTGCCATGTTCCAAACACCCGTTTCGAAGAAGTTAATTTTTAAAAGTTTAAGTTCTTGTCTTTACACAATTGAAAACCAAGCTGTGACAGGTGTAAAATTTGAATCGCTTGGTGGTTTGAAAAAAGTTTGATAAAAAATAAAATGTCCAAAAAAATATTAATTACAGGCGGTGCGGGATTTATAGGGTCTCATGTGCTACGCCTTTTTGTCAACAAGTACCCGACATATCAGGTGTTTAATTTAGATGCTTTGACCTATGCAGGGAACCTAGAAAACGTATCAGATATTGAATCATTTGCCAATTACACTTTTGTCAAAGGAGACATTGCCGACGCCTCTTTTGTAGACGCTTTGTTTCAAGAACACCGTTTTGAAGGCGTCATTCACTTGGCGGCAGAGTCTCATGTAGATCGATCTATAGCGGATCCTTTGGCATTTGCAAGGACAAATATCTTGGGCACCATGGTGCTTTTGAATGCTTTTAAAGAATTGTGGCAGGACCAGTGGGACGAAAAGCTTTTTTACCATGTAAGCACAGATGAGGTCTATGGAACTTTGGGAGCAACGGGTCTGTTTACGGAGCATACTTCTTACGATCCAAATTCGCCCTATGCTGCTTCCAAAGCCAGTTCAGATCATTTTGTAAGGGCCTACGGCGAAACCTATGGTTTGCCTTATGTAATCAGCAATTGTTCTAACAATTACGGTCCCAATCAGTTTCCAGAAAAATTGATTCCTTTGTTTATAAACAACATCCTAAAAAACATCTCCTTGCCCGTATACGGCGATGGAAAGTACACACGCGATTGGCTGTACGTTGAAGACCATGCGGAGGCTATTGATTTGGTTTTTCACAAAGGGAAGCACAAGGAAACCTATAATATTGGAGGGTTCAACGAATGGCAAAACATCGATTTAATCAAGGCATTGTGCGTTCAAATGGATCAGAAATTAGGTAGAGAAAAAGGAGAGAGTGAAAAACGAATTGCCTTCGTAAAAGACAGGCCAGGACACGATGTGCGCTATGCCATAGACGCTTCAAAAATCAACCGTGAATTGGGATGGAGCCCTTCTGTGACTTTTGAAGAAGGCTTGTCCAAAACCATTGATTGGTATTTGGAGAATTCAGGTTGGATGGAGCGCATTGTCAGCGGTGCTTACAAAGCTTATTACCAAAATCAAACCCAATAACTATGAAAGGAATCATTTTAGCAGGAGGTGCTGGGACACGGCTGTATCCCTTGACCAAAGCCACTTCCAAACAATTGTTGCCGATTCATGACAAACCGATGATTTATTACCCTTTGTCGGTATTGATGTTGGCCGGAATACGTGAGATATTGCTCATTTCTACTCCTGAAGATTTGCCCAATTTCAAAAGGCTGTTGGGGACCGGCGAAGATTTGGGAATCTCCTTGTCTTACATAGAACAACCCAGTCCCGATGGATTGGCGCAAGCCTTTATTTTGGGAGCCGATTTTATCGGGATAGACGATGTCTGTCTGGTTTTGGGAGACAATATTTTTTACGGGCATGGATTTTCCAACTTGCTAGCTACCTCTTTGAGAAATGTAAAAGAGGCACAGCAAGCGACCGTTTTTGGCTATTATGTTCAAGATCCGGAACGCTATGGTGTGGTCGCTTTTGACAAAGAAGGAAATGCACAAAGCATTGAGGAAAAACCCACCCAACCCAAAAGTAATTATGCGGTTGTTGGACTGTATTTTTATCCCAATTCTGTCATTGAGATCGCAAAAACATTAAAACCAAGTGACAGAGGGGAATTGGAAATCACTGCAGTCAATCAAGTCTATTTAAATAGGGGGAATTTAAAAGTAGAAGTGATGGGAAGAGGCTTTGCCTGGTTGGATACGGGAACACACGAAGCCTTGTTAGATGCTTCTAATTATATACAAACCATCGAAAACCGTCAAGGACTAAAAGTCGCTTGCATTGAAGAAATCGCATACGAAAAAGGCTACATCAGCAAAGCACAATTGTTGGCACTTGCGGAGCCTTTGAAGAAAAACGATTACGGACAGTATTTGATCCACAGAGCAAAAGAAATTTAAGATGAAATTCAGCAGAACGAAACTAACAGGTTTAATTCTTTGTGAACCCCGAGTTTACGGAGACGAGAGAGGGTATCTAGTTGAAACTTTTCGCCAAGACAAACTGGAGGAATTTTTGGGTTACAAGATAGACTATGTTCAAGACAACGAATCCAAATCTTCTTTTGGGGTGCTCAGAGGTTTGCATTATCAATTGCCTCCTCATTCACAGACAAAATTGGTACGGGTCATTGAAGGTTCAGTGCTGGACATCGCAGTAGACATTCGCAAAAACTCACCTACGTTTGGAGAACACGTTGCCATTGAGTTGACGGGAACAAATAAAAAACAACTCTTAGTCCCTAGAGGTTTTGCACACGGTTTTGTGGTCCTGAGTGAGACCGCAACTTTTGCCTACAAGGTGGACAATTATTACAATCTAGAAAGCGAAAGAGGCATTGCCTTTGATGACAGGCAACTGAATATTGATTGGCAATTGCCGGTAGACCAATTGAAATTGTCTCCAAAAGACATGCAAAACCCCAGTTTAAAAGAGGCAACCTCTTTTGAATTTAAAGAAAATTCAGATGTCTAGGATATTGGTAACTGGCGGCAAAGGACAATTGGGTTCTGAGTTGAAAGCCTTGGAGGCCTCTTTTTCCGAGTACCACTTTTATTTTACAGATACCCAAGTCTTGGACATCACAAATCACCGAGCTGTTGAGGACTTTGTGACAGAAAACAACATTCAAATTATTGTGAATTGTGCTGCCCACACAGCAGTTGACAAAGCCGAATCTGAACTGGAATTGAGCGAACAATTGAACCATTTGGCGGTGGAAAATTTAGCCAAAATCGCCAAAGGAAAAGACATTCAACTGATTCATGTTTCTTCAGACTACGTGTTTGATGGCAGCAGCATAAGCCCCTATTTAGAAACAGACCTCGCAAACCCGCAATCGGTTTATGGACAAACCAAGTTGGCTGGGGAACGGGCCATGCAAAAAATTAATCCATCCCATTCGGCTATCATCCGCACTTCTTGGGTGTATTCCAGTTACGGAAACAATTTTGTCAAAACCATGCTGCGTTTGGGCAAAGAGAGAGAGCAGTTGGAGGTGGTTTCCGATCAGGTAGGGACCCCGACCTATGCGAGAGATTTGGCAAAAGCAATTTTAGCAGTTTTGCCACAATTAAACAACACCGAAGTTGAAATCCTGCATTATTCCAATGCAGGATTTTGCAGTTGGTATGATTTTGCCAAGGCCATTTTTGAGCTCAGCGGCATTTCAATTGAGGTGCATCCGATAACAACCAGTCAGTACCCCACAGTGGTAAAAAGACCTTTTTATTCGGTATTGAATAAGGAAAAAATAAAAGACAAGTACGCTGTGGAAATTCCACATTGGAACGCAGCACTCAAAGATTGCCTCCGTATTTTAGGAAAAGGAGAAAATATATTTTGAAAACAGTCGGATTAAGAATGAAAAAAAATTCATAAAACGGATACATTTGGAAACACAAAAAATAGGAATTATCGGATTGGGTTATGTGGGACTTCCCCTAGCACGCTTGTTTGCGACACAGTACCCCGTTGTAGGATTTGACATTGACCAAGAGCGCATTGCTGAATTGATGTCGGGATCAGACAGTACATTGGAATTGGATTCGGACACTTTAAGGAAAGTGCTGCTTCCAGCTACGTCTTCCGCCAATGGCTTGTATTGTTCCAGCGATGTTCAAGATCTGAGTGATTGCAATCGTTACATCATCACCGTTCCAACTCCGGTAGACAAAAACCACCGTCCAGTATTGACTCCTTTGATCAAGGCCAGTGAAACGGTCGGCAGTGTGCTTAAAAAAGGCGACGTGGTTGTTTACGAATCCACCGTTTATCCCGGTGCAACTGAAGAAACGTGCATTCCTGTCTTGGAAAAAGTTTCGGGACTTCAGTTCAATACCGATTTTTTTGCGGGTTATTCACCAGAACGCATCAATCCAGGAGACAAAGAGCACACCGTTGAAAAAATCCTCAAAGTAACTTCCGGTTCCACTCCAGCAGTCGGTCTTCAGATAGATGCGATGTACAAATCCGTCATCACAGCAGGGACTCACTTGGCTCCGAGCATCAAAGTAGCAGAAGCGGCCAAGGTGATTGAAAATTCACAGCGAGACATCAACATTGCTTTTGTCAACGAGCTTTCAAAAATATTCAATTTGATGGACATCAACACCTATGACGTGTTGGAAGCGGCAGGAACTAAATGGAACTTTTTGCCTTTCAAACCCGGCCTAGTGGGTGGACATTGCATTGGCGTCGACCCTTATTATTTGGCGCAAAAAGCTCAAGAGTTTGGCTACCACCCAGAAATCATCCTTGCAGGAAGGCGTATGAATGATAGCATGGGGGCTTATGTGGCGACGGAATTGGTCAAAACAATGATCCAAAAAGACGTAGCTGTCAAAGATGCTGAGGTCTTAGTGTTGGGCATTACATTCAAAGAGAATTGTCCCGATGTCCGCAATACAAAAGTGGTGGATGTCATTTCGGCATTGAAAGAATACGCAGTAAAAATTACCGTAAGCGATCCTTGGGCTCGAGAAGAAGAAGTGCAACAAGTCTACGGAATCACTACTCAAAAGGAGCTTCCTAACAAGCGCTTCGATGCCGTGCTATTGGCTGTATCACATACGGAATTTCAAAAAATTGATTTGAAGTCTCTCCTAAAGGAAAAGGCGGTCATTTATGATGTTAAAAATGTCTTGCCAGACACCATCAAAGACAAAGGCTTATAAAATTCAATAGTTTAGATACAGTCTAAAAAAGCACTTTGGCTTTGCTTGGAAAACAAGCATAAATTTGTGGTTATAGAAACTCTCCAAAAAAATCAGTACTTTAGTGCCGGTTTTAAAAAAACCTCTAAAAATTAAAACATGACAATAGGAATTACCTTTAGCGCTTTTGATTTGTTACATGCAGGGCATATAACCATGCTAGAAGATGCCAAAAGACAATGTGATCACCTGATTTGTGCCTTACAGACAGACCCTACACTAGATCGCCCTGAAAAAAACAAACCCGTTCAGTCTGTCGTAGAACGTTATATACAACTCAAAGGATGTGTGTTTGTCGACGAAATCGTTCCTTATGCAACAGAGCAAGATTTGGAAGATATTTTGCGTTCTTTTAAATTGGATGTGCGCATCATTGGAGACGAGTATGCCGACGAAAATTTTACAGGAAGAGCTTACTGTGAAGAGAAAGGCATCGCTTTGTATTTTAACAAAAGAGAACACCGTTTTTCAAGTAGTGGCCTTCGCAAAGAAGTCCACGAAAAAGAGATTACGAAAAACAAGTAAATATTCAACCCCGTTCAATGTCCCTTTTTTTGGGGGGGGGTAACTTTGATTTTTCTTTTTACCAAGTGTTTTTTTATAGAGTATACTGTCCTTGGGTATGTCCTTACATTGCCATTTTTATTTGTTGTCAAGGCCATTGCTGAAGGATGTGCCACCATGGTATTTGACAGAGGGCATATGAATCTTGATTTTACCTATATCGATGATATTGTCAGTGGAGTTCAGGTTTTTTTAAGACATGAAAATTTTAGTACTCCAATTTTAAAATAAATAATTTCAAACGATCACGGATAAGTTTAATTATAAAAACAAGATAATTAATACCTTTGTTTGAAATTGCTAAGTTTTTGTAAGTTATATTTTTTGAATTTAATTATTACAGATTAAACAGATGGATTTAAAGCAAATTAAAAGGCGTATAATTCATAGTCAATTGCTTAAGGATTCATTTTGGTCATTATTTGGGAATATTGTATTTCGAGGTCTTTCATTAGCTGGAGGAATTATTATTGCTCGTTTGTTAGGAAAAGATGTTTTTGGAGAGTTTGTTTTTGTTAAAACAACAGTCACCTCACTTGCCGTATTTTCGACTTTTGGATTTGGATATACTGCAACCAAGTATGTTGCTGATTTAAAAGTAAAGGATCCAGAAAAAATTTATTTATTTATTTATTACGCAAATAGAATAACGCTTGTTTTTAGTTTTTCAATTGCATTTCTTCTTTTTTTTTCTGCATCTTTTTTGTCCAAACAATTAACAGGGAATTCTGACATGACAACTGCCCTTAAGATTTTATCTCTTCTAATTGTTGCAAATGCTTTGTTGTCTTTGCACACTGGTGTTTTAGCTGGTTTAGGGATGTTCAAAAAAATGGCTGCTATCAATGTAAAAATTGGAATACTTTCTTTTTTATTGAGTGTAGTTTTGACTTATTTTTATAAGTTAGAGGGCGCATGGTTGATGTTGTTAATTGTTCAAGTTTTTAATTGGTATCTTTATCATAAAGAGATTAAAAGACAACTAGGATCTAGTTTTACATCTTTAAAGACACACGATAAAAAACTATTAAATCAAATAATCCGTTTTACAACTCCTGTTGCTTTACAAGAAGGAGTTTTCGCAGTATTGTATTGGATTTCAGGTTTGTTGCTAATCAAGCATTTCACCTTTGGTGAGTTAGGGTTATACAATGCATCTTATCAATGGTATTCTGCTATTTTATTTATTCCTGGCGTATTAAGGAATGTAGTTTTGTCACATTTGTCAAAATCAAATGAAAACATCCTGTTACACAATAAAATAATCAAACAAACTATCTGGATTAATATTTTTTCAACTCTTATTCCAGCTTGTTTTATTTTAGTTTTTTCGCAATTTATCGAAAGTTTTTACGGAAACACTTTCAAAGGTTTAGGGTTTTTGATAACAATATGTGTTGGAGGCTCGGTGTTCACAAGTGTTAGTAATGTATACGCTCAAGCCTTTATGTCAAAAAACATGAATTGGGAAATGTTCTTCATAAGATTGGTAAGGGATGGAGGCTCTTTGTTGTTGTTTTTATCATTGTTTGAGTTTTACAATTATGGAGCAAAACTAATGATCTATAGTCAATTGTCATTCAATATCACTTTTTTGATGTTGATGATCTTGATATACAGAATCAAAGTCAAGACTATTTAATTTGTTTTTATGATATTAAAAGGTTTCTTTTCAATTATAGATGGCTTTATGCTGAAATGTTTAAAAAGTGAATTCAATATTTATTCTAACTTGACATGATGAAAATACTAAAAACTCCCCCCCATCAAGGCAATTTAATTTTAGGTATTTTTTTATTGTTGTATGCTACTAATGGGTATCTTATTTTTGGTCAGATTGGAAAGTTTACTTGCCTTATCCTTGGAGTGTTTTTTATTCTAAGATCCGTTTTGATTTCAAAATCAACACCAATTGGTTTTTTTCTGCTGCTCAAAAGTTTTATTTACTTTATGATACTGTTATTCATTAGCTTTGTTTTGAATCAACAGACAGTTACAACCACAAATATAATATTTGATTTAGTATGTTTTAGCCTATTTGTTTTAGGTGCTTGCGTTGGGAAATGGAAAATAACTCATTTGGAAATCTCAAAAAAACTAAAGGTACTTATGTATCTATTAATTATTTATGGAAATTATATGTTTTATGCGATTCAGTTTTCTTTTGTTTCAGGGAATGCTTTTTCAAGAGAGTTTGCTGATGAGACTTTGAATCCTATTGGAGTAGCTTATGCCCAAGCACAGTTATTTTTCTTGTTTTTTTTTATTTTAAAGATTGAAACAAATTTTCTTTTGAGGTGTTTAAATTTAGGCTCACTCTTATCAATTGTTTTAGTAATCATAATTACTGAATCAAGAGGCCCTGTAGTTTTTCTAATTTTATCTTTAATATTTATTTATTTCAAAAAAATCAAAATAATTTTTTCAAAAAAATCAATTTTAACAATTTCAATATTATTTTTAATATTCAGTTTTGTTTTTTCTAGAAATCATCTAATTAGGTCAAAAGTTGAAACAACAGTTGATAGATTTGAGCTAGCATTCAATTTTTTAAGCAAGAAAAACAATACGGACAGTTCCTTGAGAGATAGACAGAATTTACAAAATGTTTTCTTTAAAAATTATGACCAGATGTATTTAGGATATGAAAATTACAAGCCATATCCACACAATCAGTTTATAGAAATATTTATGCGTTTTGGTTTTTTTGGACTGCCATTGTATGTGTTGTCAATTACATCCTTTATCAATTGTGTTAAATTGATTTCAAGGGACAAAACATTAAAAGACAGTATCGGATATTTAATTATGATTGTTTTTTTGTTTACGTATTTACAATCAATGAGCAGTTTGACTTTAGATAATAACCGGATGATGTGGTTTGGTTTTGGCTTTCTTCTTACCTTTTACAAAAACAGCCAAAAACAACTTACAATAGAAATACCAGTTGAAAAATCGTAGATTTAATTTCTTTTGATTGGGAACTTTATGAAAGTAATTTACAACTTTACGAATATAGCACCCCATTATCGAAAAAATTTATGGGAGAAATTGATTGTTTCAGAAAAATTTGAAATGCATTTCTTTTATGGGGTTGACAAATATTTAGGGATTAAAGAAATTGATTTTTCAAAACCGCCTTTTAATTTGCACAAAAATCGACTGCATCCAATCAAGCTTTTTTGGATTTTTCGAAAAGTTTTAATTTGGCAGTCAGGAGTCATATCTCAATGTTTTAAAGCTTCTTTAGATTCAGCAATTTTTTTAGGAGAATTTAATATTGTTTCTACTTGGGTTGCAGTATTAATCTGTAAAATAAGAGGTGTAAAAGTAGTTTACTGGACCCATGGAATTTATGGAAACGAGTCTTTTTTAAAAAAAACAATAAGAGTGTTTTTTTATAAAACTGCAGATAAAATTTTATTGTATGAAAAGCGTGCAAAAAAACTATTGACATCTCAAGGGGTTCGTGAAGATAAATTGCAGGTAATATACAATTCCTTAGATTACGACCAACACCTTGTGTTGAGAAATCAATTGGAAGAAGTTTTATCTTTTGATACAATTAATTTTTTTCAAAATAACACCCTGCCTTATTTGATTTTTGTGGGAAGGTTAACAAAAGTAAAAAAATTGAATTTGTTGATTGAAGCTTTGGCTAAAATAAATAAATACTGTTGCAAGGTGAATTTATTGATAGTGGGAGAAGGTGAAATGAAGGAGCAATTAAAGAATCAAGTAGACAATATTTCTCTTAATTCACAGGTGAAATTTTTTGGTGCTTGTTTTGAAGAAAAACAATTAGCTTCTTTACTTTATAGAGCTGAATTGTGTGTTTCACCTGGCAATGTTGGACTCACGGCAATTCACTCATTGAGCTTTGGAACACCTGTATGTACACATGGAAATTTAAACAATCAAATGCCGGAAGTAGAAGCAATAGTTGATGGCAAAACAGGTGTTTTTTTTAAAGAGAATTCAGTAGCATCTCTAGTTATAAAAATAGAGAGTTGGCTGGATTTAGGTGTAAGTAGAAAAAAAATAAGGAAAAATTGTTTTAGAGTCATAGATGATTTTTACAATCCAGACAACCAAGTATCCGTAATTGTTAAGTTATTCAGTAATGAACCAAAATAAAGTTTTATTCTTTGGCCCTTATCCAGATCCCTATACCGGTCAATCGGTTTCACTCAGTGAAGTTTTTAACAATTATAAGGGGGCCAAAGTTCGTTTTGATACGACTAGATTTGGCAATTATAAAATTTTAAATTCAATATATTGCTTATTGTTTTTGCCGTTTTTTTTTGTATTCTTTAATGTCAATAAGGTTTTTTTTACATGTACTAGAAGCCGTATGGGTTTTGTAAAAGATTTTCAATTGTTGTTGTTGTGTAGAATTTTTAAAAAAAAAGTAGTTAATCATTTGCATGGGGCTGATTTAAATACATTCTATCAAAATTCTGGGTATTTAAAAAAGTCAATCAAATGGAGTTATGGTGCGATAGACACAACAATAGTATTACTACCTTCTATGAAAGAACAGGTTAGGTCTTTTTCTGAGATGAAGCTGGAGGTAATTAATAATTCATATTCCAAAAGTATTGTGGGTAACGGAATAAATACTTTTCATAAAAAAAATCAAGTACTGTATTTGTCGAACCTCATTTATAGCAAAGGTATTTTTGTTTTATTGGATGCGATTAGTATATTGCTTGCTAAAAACAGTCAAATTGTTTTTAAAATTGCTGGATCTCCGATGGGTGACGAGTTTATGAGTAAAAATGAAGTTCAAAAGAAATTTTTTTTGAAGTCTGATATGTTGAGTAAGAAATATCCAAATAGGTATGCATATGTTGGTATGGTGAAGGGAAATGTAAAAGAACGACTTTTAAAAGAAAGTTCAATTTTTGTTTTACCGACTTTCTACAAAACAGAAGCTTTTCCGCTAACAATTATTGAAGCGATGCTTTGTAGAAATGTTATTATTACAACAAATCACAATTATCTAAAAGATGTGGTTAGTGCTCGTAACGGTTTTTTAGTCGAGAAAAACTCTCATGAAGATTTAGTTAGAAGAATTAGCTACTTATTCGAAAATCAAAAAATAATGAAACAAATTCAAGATTTTAATAATAAGGAAGCAAAAGAAAAATATTCACCGGATTTATTCTTTCAAAAAATGAATAGACTCATCACAAATTTATAAATGAAAATCTCCATCATCACAGTCTGTTACAATAGTGCTGCTACTCTAAAAGACACTATT
Source organism: uncultured Flavobacteriaceae bacterium (assembly GCA_963932955.1). Classification (GTDB taxonomy): domain Bacteria; phylum Bacteroidota; class Bacteroidia; order Flavobacteriales; family Flavobacteriaceae; genus Flavicella. The sequence continues at coordinate 2,121 of CAWVRK010000025.1, read as the reverse complement.
TTATCTGTAGCGAAACAGTCATATAAAAACATAGAATATATCATCGTAGACGGAGGCTCAAAGGATGCAACCCTAGAAATTATTGATCAATACAAAGAGGTAATAACAACCTATATTTCAGAACCGGACAAGGGCCTGTATGACGCGATGAACAAAGGAATAAATTTGGCTTCTGGTGAAGTTGTAGGGTTTTTAAATTCCGACGATTTATTTTGTGACGATTATGCACTCGAAAAAGTTATGAGTGTTTTTATTGAGAAAAAATTTTTAGACTCAGTTTTTTCAGATATTTATTATGTTTCACAGAATGATACATCTAATATAGTAAGAAATTGGGTGACCGGCGCTAAAAGACCTTTTAAATTTGGGTGGCATCCTGCTCACCCAACATTATATATTAAGAAAAAAGTGTATGATAATTTTGGAGGTTTTAACTTGGACTTTAAATTGGCAGCTGATTTTGAAATTATGTTGAGGTTTCTAGAAAAACATAAAATTTCTTCTTTTTATTTGAAAAGCCCCTTAGTGAAAATGAGGCTAGGTGGAAAGTCTAATAAAAGTTTAAAAAATATAGTAAATCAAAACTTCGAGTGTATTAGAGCTTTCAAAAAAAACGAGTTGCACGTCAATAAATTTATATATCCCTTTTTGAGGCTGTTTCCCAAATTAATTCAGTTTAATAAAAAAATATTTTAATGAGTTTAATATTAATGACCGGAGCATCTGGTTTTTTAGGAAAGAAGATTTACTCTTTTTTTAAAGATAAGAATTATCCTATTTTTACTGTAGGCCGATCTAAATTAAATAATTTGATCTGCGATTTGAGTATTGAAACTCCAAAAATACCAACTGAAAAGAAAATAAATATAGCAATACATGTAGCTGGAAAAGCAGATTTTACTCCAAAAAACAAAAAAGAGAAACAAGAATTTTATAAAGTGAATGTTCAAGGGACCAAAAACTTTCTAAAATCTTTGGAATCTAATTTACCCCAATTTTTTTTTTATGTCAGCAGCGTTTCTGTTTATGGAGTTGATTCAGGCATTGGGATTGATGAGACCTTTCCTTTAAAAGGAGAAACACCCTATTCGAAGAGTAAAATCATGGCAGAAAATGAGGTTTTGAAGTTTGGAAAGAAGTTTAACGTAAAAGTTTTAATTTTGCGACTTCCTTTGATAGTCGGAAAAAACCAATTGGGCAATTTAGGATCTATGATCAAAGCCATTCAAAAAGGATATTACTTTAGAGTTGGTAGGGGTGATGCCAAAAGATCAATTATATCAACTTTACAAGTAGCAATGTCCATTGAGAAACTTGTTGGAAATGAAGGGGTTTTTAATATTATAGATTCTGGGTATCCTCGAATAAATGAAGTCGATCAGCATATTGCGGACATTTATTCAAAAAAAATAAAAACAATACCAGGATTTGTAATTAAGATTTTAAGTTTGTTGGGCGATATTTTACCTTGTTTCCCTTTAAATTCTTTGAAGTATGGAAAATTGACAAAATCGTTGGTTTTTTCGAATTTAAAATTGTTGCAAGAAACAAATTGGACTCCAGTTGATTCATTAGAAGACTTGAAATAATAATAGAATTTTGGAAAAATATATAAAAATATTATTTTTACTGTCAGTGTTGGCTCTATTTTACATGCGTGTAGCTAAAAAATACAACATTACAGACAAGCCCAACAAGCGGAGCTCCCACGAAACGCCAACCATTCGTGGTGGAGGCATTTTGTTTTTGATGGCCTTGGTGTTCTTTTTTTTGCAAAATGATTTTCAGTACCCTTATTTATTGGCTGGAACTTTATTGGTTGGAGGCGTCAGTTTTTTAGACGACCTCAAGCCGTTGAGTCCTTTGTTGCGCCTTCCTTTTCAGTTGATCGCCATCTTTTTCGTATTAATTCAGCTGAACTTGTGGGGCATCCCTTGGTGGGCATTTGCTGCTTTGTGGTTTCTTGGAGTGGGCTTTCTCAATGCCTACAATTTTATGGACGGGATCAATGGAATTACAGGCTTGTACAGTTTGTCGATCTTGGTAGGGTTTTATTTTTTAAACAGACAGACTGGCCTTGTCAATGAAGATTTGCTTTTGTTTTTAGGGATTTCTTTGGGT
>CAWVRK010000024.1:0-18502 GCA_963932955.1 uncultured Flavobacteriaceae bacterium | reverse complement strand
TCTTTGTCTGTAACAAGTCCTTGAATGGTTGCTTTGTCTTGAGCATTGAGTGTGATTGCTAAAAACAAGGCGAAAACTGTGGTGAATTTTTTCATGGTATGAATGCTTGAATTTCGCTGCAAAATTCTTCTTTTTCAATCGCAATTAGGTTACCATCTCCTTACCCTTGTGTAAATTTTTTGTTAACTTTAACCTCACGCATTAAATCAATGTAAACTGCTGTTTGTAATTGGTTAATATGGTTAGTTTTGTAAAACAAATAGACTTCCTTTATGAAAGCAAACGAAATTAAAATCTTATTGGTAGATGACGAGCCGGATATTTTAGAGATTGTGGGTTACAACCTCCGAAATGAAGGGTATGAGATTCACACTGCTGAAAATGGCAAAAAAGCTGTTGAAAAAGCAGTGAAACACAAACCTCACCTAATTTTGTTAGACATCATGATGCCCGAAATGGACGGAATTGAAGCTTGTGAAAAAATAAGAAGTACGCCTGGTCTAGAGAATACGTTGATTTCTTTTTTGACCGCACGCGGTGAAGACTATTCTCAGGTTGCTGGTTTTGAAGCCGGAGCTGATGACTACATCACCAAGCCCGTAAAACCTAAAATTTTAGTCAGCAAAGTCAAATCTTTGTTGCGAAGATTGAAAGACAATAATGCGGCTTCTGACGCCGTCTCTTTGGGAAATATCGTTATTGACCGAGAGGCCTATCTCGTCCTAAAAGACAGCAAAAAAATCGTGTTGCCTCGCAAAGAATTTGAATTGTTCTCCTTGCTCGCATCCAAGCCAGACAAAGTATTCAAAAGAGAAGTGATTCTCGAACGAGTCTGGGGGAATGAAGTAGTCGTAGGAGGAAGAACCATCGATGTACACATCCGAAAACTTCGTGAAAAACTAGGAGACAACCACTTTAAAACCGTCAAAGGAGTGGGCTATAAATTTGTCATCAATGAAGAGTGAAAAAACCCATGTCTTTGGATTCGTCACCTCCTTGCTCTTTACAGTATTCACTGTTGGCGGGTTTTCATTGGTCTTGTATGTAAAGTATGATATTGTTGATCTTGAAACAACCTTATACAGTGGGATGCTCTTGTTTCTGGCGTCTTTTCTCGTCCTCCAACAACGCATCAAACGTTTTATTTACAAACGTGTTCGTAAAATATACGAAGACGTTTCCCTTCTAGAAACCAGCAGTTTCAACGAAGATTCTATGACAGCAGATATCGAAACGCTGTCTATAGAAGTGCAAAAATTTGCCACAGACAAGCAATTGGAGATTGAATCTCTGAACGAGCGTGAGGCCTATCGAAGAGAGTTTTTAGGAAACGTTTCGCACGAATTAAAAACGCCTTTGTTTACTATTCAAGGATATCTTTTGACCCTGATTGAGGGAGCTGCAAACGACAAGGAAATCCGAAACCGGTATTTAGAGAGAGCCAATATAGGAGTAGAACGCCTTGTGGAGATCGTCAAAGATTTGGACCTGATTTCCAAATTGGAAACCAACGAACTGCATTTGGACATCAAACCTTTTAATTGTTTGGAGATGGTTCAAAAAGTCTTTGACCTTTTCGAAATGAAAGTAAAAAAGAAAAACATCACTTTGCGCTTTGACCAATTGTATGAGTTTCCAATATATGCTTTGGGAGACGCTGCCAAAATTGAACAAGTACTGATCAATTTGATTGAAAACTCAATCAAATACGGAAAATACGGAGGAATCACCATGGTGAGCTTTGAAAGCAATGTTTCTGGGAAATTGACTGTGAAGGTTTCGGACAACGGTGAGGGAATCAGAAAAGAAAATCAAGCCCGTCTTTTTGAGCGCTTTTACCGAGTAGATCAAAGTCGCTCTCGCGACCAAGGAGGCTCGGGATTAGGACTTGCCATTGTCAAGCACATCATGGAAGCTCACAAAGAAACCATCCGTGTTGAAAGTGACTACGGCAAGGGAAGTGCCTTTTCGTTTGCGCTCAAAAGAGCCTAAAGCCCCTCTTTTACGCTTCTTATTTGCAAAGCTTTTTTTAGTCTTATCAATTGATTGTGCTGCTTGCCATTCAATCTTTCAAATCAAATCCGATATCTTTTCGGTAATTCATGCCCTCAAAATGCACGTTTGCAATGTTTGCATAGGATTTTTCCAAAGCAGCTTCCATTGTGTCTGCCAGCGAAGTAAAAGCCATCACTCGGCCTCCGTTGGTCACTGTCTTTCCGTCTACAGGAGCTGTTCCCGCATGAAAAACTGTGGTTCCAACCACCTTTTCCAAACCTGAGATTTCTTTTCCTTTTTCATACGCTTCCGGATAACCTCCTGCCACAACCATGACGGTCGTAGCCGTTTGGGGGTTCAATTGAAATGATTTTTCGTGCAAGGTCTGGGTAGCAACACCTTCAAAAAGCTCCAACAAATCCGATTGAATTCTCGGTATGACGACTTCTGTTTCGGGATCTCCCATGCGCACATTGTATTCAATTACAAAGGGATCGCCAGCAATGTTCATCAGTCCTATAAATACAAAACCTCTGTAATCGATGCCGTCTTTTTGCAATCCTGCGATGGTGGGAATGACTACGCGTTCTTCTACTTTGGCCAAAAAAGCTTCGTCTGCAAATGGAACGGGCGAAATTGCACCCATACCACCCGTATTCAATCCCGTATCTCCCTCTCCTATTCTTTTGTAGTCTTTGGCAGAAGGCAAAATTTTGTAGCTCTTGCCATCTGTCAAAACAAAAACAGAAAGCTCAATTCCATCTAAATATTCTTCGATGACCACTTTGCTCGAGGCGGCTCCAAATTTCTCGTTGGTCAACATGTCCTCCAATTCCATTTTGGCTGTCTGCAAATCGTTTAAAATCAACACGCCTTTCCCTCCTGCCAATCCATCTGCTTTTAAGACAAATGGCGGTTTCAAAGTTTCCAAAAATGCTTTTCCCGCTTCTAGTGTTTCGGCTGTAAATGCTTCGTATGCAGCTGTTGGAACACCGTGTTTTTTCATGAATATTTTAGAAAACTCCTTACTTCCTTCCAATTCTGCTCCGTCCTTTTTAGGGCCGATGACAGGAATGTGCTGCAGCGCTGCGTCTTGCAAAAAGAAATCGTGTACACCTGCGACCAAAGGCGCTTCAGGACCCACTATGACCATGGAGATGGCATGTTCCAAAACAGCCTTTTTGACCGCTTGGAAGTCCACTGGGTCAATGGAGAGATTGGTGGCAATCTCAGCAGTACCAGCGTTTCCTGGCGCAATGAAGAGCTTGGACAATTTGTTGCTTTCCACTAGTTTTGATGCAAAGGCGTGTTCGCGTCCTCCGGCTCCTAAAATAAGAATGTTCATGTGTTGTGTGCTTGTTGGTTTATCGCTTGTTTTTCGAAAGGTTGTTTGTCAAAAGTTTAAAAAAAGAACACTGGGTTTTTTTTATTTTCCTTTTCCTTTGAATACGACAACGATGGTAAATGCTATTATCTTGATATCTGTCCACAAAGATAAGTTATCTAGATAAACTAAGTCGTATCTGGCTCTTAATTTCATCTGCTCCAACGTATCGGCATAACCGTAGCGAATTTGTCCCAAAGAAGTGACGCCTGGTCGCAACTTTTGCAACTCTCTGTACCTTGGAATCTGTTCCACAATCTGATCGAGAAAAAACTGACGTTCTGGTCGCGGTCCAACGACACTCATCTGTCCCAAAAGGACGTTGAAAAATTGTGGGAATTCATCGATCCTGTATTTTCTTAAAAACTTCCCAAAAGAAGTAATCCGCATGGTCTCCTCTGCCGAAAGCAGCGGGTCATTGACCGGTGGAATTCCTTTCATGGATCTAAACTTGTAGATTTGAAAGCGCTTGCCATTTTTCCCAATGCGCTCTTGAATGTAAAAGGGGTGTTCTGAAGTTCCCAAAAAAATAATGATTGCAATGATGGGTGTGATCCATACGACTAAAAAAAGAAGTGCGAAAACAGCGAAGAAAATATCAAATGCTCTTTTGAACATAGGCGGGGTTTAGCTATTAAAAATTTGTTCGATTATTTTTTGAGTAATGGCGTACGTTGGACGCACTCCATTGGAACCAAGTCCTCCCGAGGCGAGCGTACTTCCTGTAACCAAAGGGTTGTCGGAAGCGTAATACGCATAGCGCACTTTGACGTCTTGGGCAATGCTCCCCCGAACTTTGGAGGCTGCTTGGATGGCTTTTTGGTAGTGGGCTCCTTCCATTTCCAAACCGATGACGTTCCAAGTGGAGTCGTGAAAGAATTTTAAAATGTCTTTGTTTTGCAAAGAGGTCCCCAAAACTGTGACCATGTTTCCCTCGTATACGTCAGATCCGAGGCCTTCCAAATCTTTTTTAGACAGTTCGTTTTTAAAAGGGTAGTTGTCTGCAGTGCCTTCAAACAGGTGTGCTTTTGGAATCATAATATCTCCTTTTTGCCCTTCCAAAATCCCAGCTTTCCCCATGATGGAAATGGATTGTACATCCATAAAAAAGGGGGTTTGTTTCTCTGTGATGGGTTTGAGCAGCTCTTCCATGGTTTCGTAGGCCTGTTCGCCAAAAGCGTAGTCCATCACAATGAGCACTGGGCTTTTGGATTTTTCGCATTTCTTACAAGAAAAGACGAGGTTGGTCAAATCCACTTGAGCGGTGTCAATCAACTGAACATCAATGTTTGCTCCGGATTGGTCTTTGATAAAGGTCAAGCCTTTTTGTTTGGAATGGTGTTTTACTTTGCTGCGCAAATGCTCATTTTCATCACTGCTCAACAGCTCGAACAACTCGTAATTGTTTTCAGAGATCCTTTCTTTTTTCAAAGCATCAGAAGCGTACAAAGAGTTCAAAACACTGTGCATGTTCGCGCTGATGATGTGGATGGGTCTTTCTAACAATTGCTTTTCGTGCAGCTTTTGTTTGATAGCGTCGGCCCATATTTCTCCGTATATGTGGTGCCCTACTTGTTCTTTTAGCAACTCGCTAAAAGTGACCAGCCTTTGCTTGCCTTGTGTTGCTTCTTGTATGGCGGTATTTCCCAAGTTGTACACAAAAGAAAAAAAGCGGTCTGGGGCCTCCGAAGTTGCGAACGCTTGGTGGGTCGCTGCAATTTCATCAAAAGGCCTTCCCAAAAGACTTCCGAGGTGGATAAAGGCAATCTCTCTTTCTTTTTGAGTGATTTTATGTCCTTGAACAACCAGTTCTTCTAGGGAGCGCCATTCTCTGCTGTGGGTGGTCTTCTCTTCTTCTTTTTGCAAGATTCGACCTGCTAATTTTTGAGATTCCACAAACAAAAAGGTCAAATGTGTCAACACGTCGTATATGTCCGAACGCCCACGTGTGATCTGAATATTCATTTGTGTGGCGTCTATTCGGTAACAGTTTCTTCTCCTTTTGGACGGAATGATGGGAGTAAATGAAGAGTTTAGATAGCCTTCGTCGGCCGTCAAATTGATGTACTGACATTCTTCAATGCCAAATGGCAAGCGATCGACTACGTAAACTAGGCCTTTCAGTTCTATTTTTTCTTCCGCTATGGACCCGTAAATTTCGGGGCGAAGCACTAACAAAGAGTCGATTAAATTTTCGCCGGAAACCCCCATCGGCTTGTAAAAACCTCTGCTGAACAAATGACGCATGGCAATGTACAAGCGTTCTATGGCGCTTGAAGATTCTTGTGCACGCGTACGTGTTCTGTGTTTTGAACTTTGCATCAGTGTTTCTTATTGGGTTCTTTCAAAGAGGCGTTCGTACTATCTTCTTTGATTTTATCTGAAAACTTCGAAGCAATCGCTTTTATTTTAGAATGAACAAGGGCTTGATCACTGCTTTGTTTGCCTTGGTACAACAGCATTCCGATATAAGGTGCTTCCAAATTGTCTAAAAAAAGCTGTTTTTCCAAGCGATAGGCTTCTCTTACAACTCTTTTGATCCGATTTCTATGGACTGCTTTGTGGACGTTTCTTTTGGCCACGGAAACACCTAGCATCAACGGAGTCTTGCCATTGTGCTCTTTTTTCAAATATACAAAGCGCAGCGGAAATGAAAAAACCGAACTTCCTTCGACAAACAATTGTTCGATTAATTTTTTGCGTTTTAGCTTTTCTTGTTTTCCGTAGGTAAGTTTCATTAGAACAAAAGTAGGGATAATTGTTGAAATGTGTTCTTGTTGCCGAGGAACATGTCTCTTAAGTTTGGCAGAACGTCCAACTAAAAAAGATAGTTTAAGGTGGCTGAAAAATTTCTTCCCGGCGCACTAATTCCGGAAGCAAACTCTTTGTAATGCTTGTCAAAGATGTTGTCTACTTGAAACAAAAAAGCCGTGTTTGGATTCATCTCGAAGTGAACGGACAGGTTGAAGGTTTCCCAACTAGGAGTTCCTGCGTATTTGTAACGGTCTTCAGCAGCTGCTTGGTCAATCACAGGAGTTTGAGGGAGGTTGTCGATGCCTTCTTCCAGGTTGTAATCTTTTACCTTTTTGGCAGCGTTGTATTCATATCCCAACTGGAATTCGGCTTTGTGATTTTGATAGCTCAAAAACAAATTTCCAAACAAAGGAGGAATTGATGACAGGGGTGTTTTTGTATCGTAGGACCTCCCTTCCGTATAGGTGACGGATCCTCTGGCCTTCCAAGAATGATCAAACGCTCCCTGAAAGCTAAAAGTGCCTCCCTTGATTGCTGCATTGCCACGATTTACATTGGCTACGACCTCAAGGCTTTCTTCGCTATCGTAAGCGATTACAGACGCCCCTTCTTCTTGTCGAAATCTGTCAAATGGAGCGCGAACGATGTAGTTGTCTAACAGCGTGTAATACACGTTGGCGCTGATGCTGAACATCCTATTGTTGAAATACTGTAAAATCCCCAATTCGGAATTATAGGCGTATTCTGGTTTTAACTTCACGTTGGGCACGGAAACCCTGCCGTTTTTTTCTCGTATTTTCCCGATGTCGTCAATGTTGGGAGAGCGAAATCCCGAGGAGAGTACCGCGCTTATTTTGCAGGCGGCATCCGGTCTTAAAATATAACCTATCGTCGCTGTAATTGCCTCATTTCTCAGGGATATGTCTTTGTCAGGCAGCGGAATGGAGGTTTGTTCTCTCCAGATTGCATTGAGTTGTGTTCGGGTGTACCGGATCCCCGTATTCAAGGTGTTTTTCTTGTCCAAATCTTGTCGGTATCCCAAATAGGCGGCTTGTGTAAAATAAGTACTGCCTCCATCGGGGTACCTCGATGGGACAAAAAATGGCTCGGACAAGCTGACGGCTTCGTTTTTGAGCGGATCTAAAACCAACTGTTCGCCAAAGGAAGAAGAATTTACATTGTTGGCAACCAGTTCAAACCCGTAGGAGAGGTTTCGGTCTTTTTTGTTGGTCAGAGCTACGGAGAAATCTCCATTGACACTCAGTACATTGACCTTTTCATTGCGGTGGGTTCTTTGGTGAATGTTGTCGAATTTTCGTTGGATTCGAGACTCTTGAATGTCTTGGTAAGCAAAAGTAATCGTCCCGTTGTCGACAAATCGATGAACTGCGTCCAACTTCAATTGGGTAGAGAAGAGCAGTCTTTTTTGAGGGCCGTAAAACCATTCTGCAAATTTCAAGGTATTGTCCGCTGTTCGTTCGGTCAGTCTATCAAACCTTGGGGTTTTGGAAGAAGTTGAGTATTGAAAATTCAACAGCAGCTCCACGTCGTTGGAAGCTGGGAAGTATATCTTTTGAAGGAAATCTTTCTGCGAGTAGCCCGTATTTCTTTGAAGGTTTGGATTGGAATTGACCGACGGATTTTGATGCAAAGTGGTCGGGGTGTTGTTGGAGTATTCAAACACTTTCCCCCAGTTGGCATGTCCATGACTTCTGTTTTTCCCCATGGTCAAATCTCCAAAAGTAGCAAAGGAAAAACTGGTGTACGAGGCCCATTTGCTAAAACTCAATTCTGTATCTACAGAACTGGTAAACTCTTTGTTTGCAGAGCTATACCTCGACATAAAAGAGGCGTTTGTTTGTTTGTTTTCTGAAATTTTGAGTTCTTTTGTGTAGTAGTGAATCACGCCGCCTAGGGCGTCTGATCCGTATATGACAGAGGACGGTCCAAACAGCACCTCAACACGGTTCAACAAGGAGGGCGCTACGGTAATGGCGTTTTGTAAATGTCCTTTTCTGTAAATCGCATTGTTCATTCGCACCCCGTCGACCACCAACAAAACCCTGTTGGCTTCCATTCCTCTCAAAACAGGACTTCCTCCTCCAAACTGCGTTTTTTGCACTTTAACTCCTGGACTTACCGCCAATAAGTCTGCCGTTGTTTGGGGAGCAATCCTTTTTATTTCTTTGGCTGTAAAAACTTCTATTTGTTCGGCAATACGGTTCCGTTTTTCCCGCCCTCTCGAGACCGACAAAACCACCTCGTCAAGTGTTTTGGTGATTTTTTCTAATTTTAAAAGGGTGTTTTGACCGCCGAAATTGGAAACGAGATGTTTTTCTTTTGAGTACAAGTAGTGGTAAACAAAAACAAGCGCTTTCTTTTTAAAAATTGACAAATCGACAACTCCTTCGTTGTTCGTATAGGCGACTATTGACTTGTCTGTATTGGAGACCAAAACTCCTTTGATTGGCTGCCCAGAGTCATTGCCAATGACAGTGATCTTTTGAGCATGTCCAAAACTGCCAAATGCTAAAAAAATAAATACGGATAAAAATCTAAGCATCAATCAAACAACTCTTTTAATATTTGGATGGATTTTGGTTTTTGAAAGCCCGACAAATGCAACTCGCAATAGGTGATTGCGATTTCTAGCAATCGCTGCCGCTCATTTGCTTGTAAGGGCAATGTTGACAAACTATCAAAATTTGTGCCTAAGATGGATTTGAAAAGACTTAAATCCTTTCCCGACAAATAGCTGCCCAATCCAGGGCTTTCTGAAAACTGCCCATCCGCCATGTTGAAATAGGGGTATGCTGTGTGCGTTTCATCAGGATAAAACCCGAGAAACTTGGTCAAATTGATTAAAAATCCCAAATGAAAGTTGGCCACACTGTCGTGTACATCCAGCCATTGCAATGCGGTTTCTAAGTAAAGAAACAAAGGTTCATTGCCCTCTTCTTCTTGCAAGGTGTTGGCCAACATCTCCGCTAAAAAAAAAGCAATGGACTGTTTGACCATGGCACTGTGTACGGATGTATATACGTAGTAGGGTCTTGCCTCTTTGAGGGAGTTCAAAGAGCCTTTGTTGGAATGGGAAGCAACCAATTCTAATTGGCTTAAAACTTGAAAATAGGCGGGTTTTATTTTTCCTTTTCGACTTTTCAAAACCCCTCTTAGCAAATAGCTTTTCAATCCCGATGTTTGAGTATAGCACCGAACAATAAGACTCGTATCCCCATATTTAAGTGCACTCAGCACAATTGCTTTTGTGCGGACTTGCATTAGTTGATGATTGCAATTTTGGTGGAAGAGGTTTGGACATTTACTTCGTTGAACAAAAGCACGATGTAAACACCTGAGGCAACTTGAGCTCCTGCTAGGTTTGTTTTGTCCCAAACGATTTTCCCTCCATAGGGAGACTGCTCCTGAACGGTATTGGATTCGAATACCAAATTTCCGGCGACATCCAGAATTTTCACATTGGTTCCAAAGGGCAAGTTCTTTCCATCTTTTCCAACAATAGAGACTTCCTTGTGCTGTCTGAGTGCTGGATTTGGGTAACCGTAAACCTCAGAAAGTTCGCTGCCATGGGAGGCAATATTGCTTTTGTAAGCAACGATCCCTCTGCTTGTCAAAAAAAAGACTTTTCCCGTCGATTCGTCCATTTGAATTTCGGCTATTTCATTGGAAGGCAAAGGAGAATTGTCTTTGTTAAAAAGGTGTAAGGTTTTTTGGGCGTTGGAATCGGTGTGAACCACTCCTCCAGAATGCGTGGCAAACCATTTGTTGTCTGCCCCGTCTATGTAGATGTCATTGATTCTCGCGCTTCCCAAAAGTTCTTTTTGAATTCCGTCATCGACAATAATATGCCGTGTTGTTTCTTGAAAATTTCCTGAATACACGTTTTCCATGTCGTCAAAAACAACCAGCCCCCCTTGTTCTGTTCCAATCCACACTCTTTGATTTTTATCTGTTTCTACTGTAAATACGTTTGTGTCCGGCAATTTTCCTTTGGAGGTTTCCGTGTTTAAAATCGCCGTGGTGTTGTTCTCTTCATTGAAAAGAAGCACCCCTAATCGAGTTCCCATATAAACATTGTTGTATTTGTCTTTAGAGATGTCATTTATGCCCGTTAACTCTTCTCCAATATTTGAAGAAAAACCTACTTCCATGACGGTGGCATTGTTTTCCATTTTGTTCAAATGTTTGGAATCTTTCGCCCATGAATTGGCAACCCACAAATCTCCTTCCTCATCGAAAAGAGTCCTCGCAATCAGGAAAGAGTTTACATCGTAGCGCCAAGGAGTCAATCCGCTATTTGACCCGTTCAATAGCTGTAGGGGCTGGTCGTCTTCAACCACGAGGATTCCTGACAGATACGAACTTAGATAGGCCCTGTTTGGATGGTTTGGGTCTATGGAAGCATGGGTGATGTCTCGTGCTGGAAACGCACTGTTGTAGGGAATCTGAGTCCAAGTTGTTCCGTTGTAATGAGTAGATCCCATTTTTTTTGCGAGAAAAGTGTACCAAGGCGTAATCCCTCCATAAACAATCCAAAGGTCCTTATTTAGTACAGAAATCGAAAAGGCTTCGTTGTTGAGAGGTCCCTCCGGATGTATCTCAGTAAAACTCGAAGGGCTTGACAATTGGCTTTTGAGAACCCCTTTGTTGGAAGTACACAGATAGATCTTGTCATTGTCAATATAGACTGCATTTGAGGCGGTAGTCAAAGAGTGAAGAAGGGAATAGCTGCTGTCAAAGACCTCAGTCTTAGAGGAGGTTCCCACGATCAAATGCGTACTGTCTGAATGAAGGTCAACAATCTCTGAACTCATGGTGAGTTTCAATTCAAGTGTAGATGGGTTGACAACTCGGAAAAGACGGGTGTCTGTAGAAACGAGCAAATCCCCATTAAAGATTCTAAAATTATTGTAGGGCTCAGAAGAAAAATGTGTCCAATTGTTTGAATCGTTTAAGCCCTCGGATAGCGGCGCGCTGTATATGCCATTTGCACTTGCGGCATATAGGGTTCCATCAAAAACAAATATGCTTTTAATATCTACCAAAGAGGAGTTCGCCCCGACAAAGAAAGTGTCTACAAATTCTTTTTGTTCCAAATCATACACCACAATTCCAAAAGCAGTAGAGAGGTACAAATTCCCTTCATTCTCGTACATGCTGTTTATTTTTTTTTGTGAGGACACATCAGACAAAACAATGTCTACAACTCTATTGATGCTTCCATTGGATGCGACAATCTCAAAAAGGCCTGATTCGTATCCAATCACAAAACTAGACGTCGCTGAACTGTAATGCACAGCAGAGGTGATTCCTCCAGAAAGCCCAGTGACGGACGAAAACTTTTCCATTTCATTGGTCTCCTCATCAAACGAAAATGCTGCATTGTCAACAATCGCATACAAAATACTGCCGTTTTTCACCATTCCTTTAGCATTCGTATAGGAATAAAAATCTTCCCATTCAGCACTGTAATCTATCTGTGCACGAAGTCCTAAGGAAAAGAAAATAAGTCCAAAAAGTACACCAATTGTAGTATGTGATTTTGTAATATTTTTTAACATTTAGATAAAATTAAAATTATAGTTCCTTTAATTGTGAAAGGTTTCTTTCCGCAACTTCGTAAACGATCAGATCTGGCTGTTCTTTGAGCACCAAGTTTTTGTCGAATTTAAAATCATAAATATACACACATTCTCCAAAAGTTTCGTTCAAATAATTACTTAATGCGTAAGAAAAAGAATCTCTAAAGACAAGTACTTTCAACGGACGGCCCCTTTTTCGAAATCTGTATTCATAATCTCCCGGGTTTCCATTTATATATTTTGGAACCTGCAATTGGTTCTCTACCCGTTCCGAAACGACGGAGTCCAAAACTTTAACAGAAGAAATTTGTTCTTTTTCACGAAGATGCAACATTCGTTTCAAATCGCCCAAGTGGGTTTCTTTTTCAAACTTCAACTGGGTGTGGTTAATTTCTTTTAGGTTTTTAAAATCCTGCTGAAGGGTTTGCATAAGGCGCTGATAGCCCCAAAAGGCGCCCAAATCATTCCAATGGGTGTCTTCTTTGTGGTACAAGAGTTCCGCTCCTTTTGCAGGCAAAATCGTTTCTTTTAGATCCACCAAATCAAAATCTATTTCCCTTTTTAAAAAGTTTTTCAGTTGGGAGAGCTTTGTCTTGTTTTTTCCGACGCTAAAAGGCAAGTTTTCAGGATAGACACTGTATTTGTTGGGAGCGACAGAAATGTAGAGTTTGATGTCTTTTTCCAGCGCCCACTCCCTAGCTTGACTTATGTTGTCAGCGATTTCAGAAAGCTCGTTGGAGGAAAAGAGAAGGGTGCCCGTCATCTCTGCAAGTACCTTTTGGTAGGACAAATAGAGCCACCCCTCATTGCCCTCAATTACTTTGTTGGGCAATGGGTTTTCGTGAAACCACTCCCGAACGAAATAGCTGTAGGCTTCAAACAATGTCAAGCGCAGTCCAAAATTGTCTTTGTAATAACTCTTGAACTTGCTGAAAAAAACCAAAGGCTGCTGAAAATTAAAGGATGGAAATGGTTGAATTCTTCTGTTTTCACTTTGGTAGGTGTTTTTTTCAAGTGCCAATACCTGGACCAAAGTCGGTGTGGCCAGCATTGCAAAAAATGCAAAGAGAAAAGCGATATGAATCCTTTTTTTTGCCATTAGAAACGAAAATAAATAAAGGGATTGTAGGCGTCTACCGCTATGTAAAAACATGAAAAGGCAAATACCAATAGGAGGACCAAGCGCTCTGCAATTAAAAATACCGTTGCCCTTTTTTCAAGAAAACTCTTCCCTCTTGTTTTTAAAAAGTCCTGAAAAGGAACCGCCAAAAAACCGGCAAAGAGAAAAGCAATCAAGCACTCCGTTCTCAAAAAATAAGTCAAAAAAGAGTTGTCCGAACTTTCTGTTGCAAAAGAAAAAAGTCTTTTCAAATACTGTAGTGCACTTGCCAAATCATGGGCTCTAAAAAAGACCCATCCGACTCCAACGACAAACAACGCATAGATGTGGTAAAAAACGCGCGGAACTCTTTTTAGAGACTTCTGCTTCTTGAAGATGCGTTCTCCAATAAGAAAAAGACCGTGCCAAAGTCCCCAAACTACAAACGTCCATTTGGCACCATGCCACAGGCCTGTCGCAAAAAAAACGACTAACAAATTAAGGTAAACACGCCAAGGTGGGACTCTGTTTCCTCCCATAGAAATATAGAGGTAATCTTTGAACCAAGCGGACAAGGTAATGTGCCAACGCCTCCAAAATTCTCTGATAGATTTGGAAAAATACGGGTAGTTGAAATTTTCAGGAAAACGAAATCCAAACATTCTTCCCAATCCAATGGCCATGTCTGAATAACCCGAAAAATCAAAATAAATCTGAAGTGAATAGGCCAAAAGACCGACCCATGCAAAAGATGTGGAAAGCTGTGACGCGGGCAATTCAAAAGCGCCGTCGGCCACATAGGCCAAGTTGTTTGCGAGCAACATCTTTTTTCCAAATCCAATGACAAACCTTCGAATGCCTTCCGAAAAATCGGAGACAGTGGTGTTTCTCTGTGTCAACTCCTTTTCTACCTCTTTGTACCTAACGATGGGACCCGCTACCAATTGGGGAAACAGCGTTACATAGGTCGCAAAATTTAGAAAATTGGTGCTCGCCTCCACTTTGCCCCTGTACACATCAAGGGTATAAGACATCGTTTGAAACGTGTAAAAACTAATCCCTAAGGGCAATGCAACCTCAGAAAAATCGGCAAGCGACTGCACCTCAAGACCAAGAGAATCCGTGACAAAAATTAGGTTTTCGAGCAAAAAGTTGGCGTATTTAAAATAAATTAAAATCCCCAAATTGAAAACCACAGAAAGGAAAAGGCCTTGTTTCCGATACTTTCTTTTGATCAAGATGCCTGCCGTGTAATCGACGACAGCGGAAAGCACGATCAACAATACCATCTCTTGCTCTCCCCAGGTGTAAAAAGCCAAACTTGCAAGTAACAAGACCACATTTCGAAACCGTTTGGGGCTTAAAAAATAAACCATGAGAACGAGGGGAAGAAATAAGAAAAGGAATATCGCACTACTAAATAGCATAGCTGTCTCAAATCGTTGAAGGACAAAGATAGCGGATATTGTTGGAATTGGAAACCGTTGCCGCTTTCTTAAATGGCTGTAAAATTATAAATTCAACTCCTTTCCCTTTCAAAACCAAGCCATCTGACACAAACTACTTATATTTGTGGCAAAGATGTTTTGTGTTTCAAAAAAAACTCCCCTTTTTAAAGGCCTGTTTGGACACAAAAGAAAAAAGAAACTTGATGATTAAAAACTTTTTAAAAGACCATTTTCTCATAACCAAAATCAGAAATCGATTTGTACCATCGGTACAAATTGCGCAACGACAACTTTTTCTCAACTACCAAGAAATGAAAAAAAAGGGCGATTTGCCTCAAATTTCAGATACGGGTTTTCGTGCTTTCTCGCAGTTTGAAGAAGACGGCATGCTGCTTTTTATCTTTTCCATACTCGGTATGGAAAACAAAACTTTTGTGGAAATCGGAGCGGACGATGGTGTGAATAGCAATGCGGCCAATCTGTATTTTAATTTTGGTTGGAATGGTTTGTTTGTTGACGGAAACCCAAAAAGCATTCGTCGAGGACGTAAGTTTTACAACAAATACCCACATCCTTGGTTTTACAAACCCAAATTTGTCTGTTCCAAAGTCACGCGAGAAAATGTGAATGAACTCCTAGCGAACGCCGATGTGCAAGGAGAAATCGGATTGCTGTCCATCGATATCGACGGGAATGACTATTGGATTTGGGACGCCATCAATAGCATCCGGCCCAAGGTCGTCGTCATAGAAACACATATTGAATTTGGGATGGAAAACATTGTTGTTCCCTACGACCCCAACTACCAAGCTCCCGGAAAACATCCGATCTACAACGGAGCTTCTCCAGTAGCCATGCAGAAATTAGGTGCCAAAAAGGGCTACCGCCTTGTGGGGGCTAATGACTTGGGCTTTAATTTTATTTTTGTAGAGGAGTCTCTTGCCCAAAAAGAACTGCCCGAAGTATCCGTTGCTTCCTTGTTGACCCATCCGTACGTGAAAGAGCGTTGCAAAATGTTTGAAGAAATCAAAGATTGGGAATACGTTCGAGGTTGAAAAATTGCTGTATTCAAAAGAAACCCTTTGTCAAATCCTCTAATTGCCTATTATGCCACTTGAAATAGAAAGAAAATTCTTGGTCAAAAATTGTGCTTTTCTTGAAGAAAGTTTTGAGAAAAAACACCTTGTTCAAGGTTTTTTAAACTCCGACAAAAACAGAACCGTACGTGTGCGCATCGATGGGTTGAAAAGCTTTTTAACCGTCAAAGGGATGGCAAACGCCTCAGGAACCACACGCTTTGAGTGGGAAAAAGAAATCTCCTTGACAGAAGGCAAGCAGCTGCTGTCGCTTTGTGAAGAAAAGCCTATTGAAAAATACCGCTACCTGGTCAAAAACGCATCTCACCTTTTTGAAGTGGACGTTTTCCTCGGTGAAAATGAAGGCTTAGTGGTCGCTGAAATAGAATTGGAAGCAGAAGACTCCCCTTTTGAAAAACCGAATTGGCTCGGTCGAGAAGTCACAGGAGAAGTGGCATATTACAATTCTTGTTTGAGCAAAAACCCTTTTCGGAACTGGTAAGCCTACAAAAAACAAGCTCCTTTTTGTTTTTAGACCAATACAAATTGGTAAATCGCTATAAAATGGCTGAAGCTACCCAACAACACAAATAAGTGAAAAATAGCGTGGTTGTAGGGAATCTTTGGAATGGCAAAAAACACAGCGCCTACCGAATAAAATATCCCGCCCAAAAGCAAGAGTCGAATCCCTTCCGCAGCAAAGTTTTGAATAAGAGAACGCATGACAAAAACAAGCATCCAACCCATGCCCACATACACAATCACGGACAACAACTGAAACCTTCCAATAAAAAAAATCTTATAAAAAATCCCGACAATCGCGAACAGCCATGAAAGAACAAAAATGGTCCAACCCAAGGATCCTTGCAGTACGACCAAAGCAACAGGTGCATAGGTTCCCGCAATCAAAACATAAATGGCCGCATGGTCAAAAATATTGAAATAGTAACGGATTTTTGGGTTTTGAGCGCTGTGAAATAGGGTAGAAGCCGTGTACAAGAGAATCATACTGCCTCCGTAAACGACAAAGCTCAAGATGACCAAAGGCTCTTCCGTCTTGCACGCTTTGTAAACCAAAAAAGGAAAGGCAATCACGCTCAAAACCACGCCCAATGCATGTGAGATCACATTGATGCGTTCTTCTTTTTCTTTGTAGTAGGTCACTTTGAATTTCATCTAAAGGGGTTTCGGTCTTCTCTTAGAAGATACAAAAAAACCTCGTTAAATAGCCCTTTGATCAGCGATTAAATCCTCGTACAACAATTCATAGGTGCTGTTTTTCAAAGGAGTGGTTTCGTTCAAATCCAAGCCTTTGGTCTCGAAAAATTCGTGAATTTTTACACGTAAAAACCCGGGGCCTCCGCTAAAAAAAGTATACGAAAAGCGCTTTTTACAATCGTAAAAAGTCATGGGAACAATTGGAATCTGGTGTTCGATGGCCAATTTAAAAGCGCCTCTTTTGAAACTGTGTAGGACCACGGATTCGTCAGCGGGGACCAATCCTTCAGGAAAAATGCAAATACTCAAGCCGCTGTCTAAGCGTCGTTGTGCTTGTTTAAAAACCTGTGTTTTGCTCTTGGTATCTGACCGGTTGACTAAAATACAAGTTCTTCTGTAAAAGAACCCAAAAACAGGAATTTTGGCCAATTCTTCCTTGCCTACAAATACGAAAGGGTTTTTGACAATCACCAGCATCAACATGATGTCGATGATAGAGGTGTGATTGGCCACAAAAAGGTAGCTATTTTCTCGTGAAATCTGCTGGCGAAATTCTTTTTTTACATGAAATCCCATCCCGATCAAAATGATTTTCGCCCACAAACGCGCCACTTTAAAAAAAGCAGGATACCATGACTCTTTGGCGGTAACCACAAAGAGAATCGGTGCAAACAAGACCATCAAAACCGCAAAAAAAAGGTAAAACCAAATCCGCCACAGAAGAATCAGAAAATTGCTGAAAAGTTTTTTCATGAATTCAAAAATACTGTATTTATTACAATCCTGCTTTCTTTTTAAAATTTGAAGCAAGGGAAGCCGTCTTTCCCTGAGAAAATGTTGGCAGGGCTTCCTTATATGTCCACAGAATTCTTACTTTTGTGATTCAAACACATACAGATGTCAAGAATACTAACCGGAGTTCAAAGTACAGGGACCCCTCATTTGGGGAATTTATTAGGAGCGATCATTCCTGCCATAAAAATGGCAAACGACCCAGAAAACGAATCGTTTTTGTTTATTGCGGACCTGCATTCCTTGACTCAAATCAAAGACGGCAAAACGCTCAAAGAAAACACCTACCGCACGGCAGCTGCCTGGCTCGCCTTTGGGTTGGACCTCGACAAAACAGTTTTTTACCGACAAAGTGACATTCCTGAGGTGACCGAATTGTCTTGGTATTTGAGTTGTTTTTATCCCTACCAACGCTTGACGCTGGCACACTCTTTTAAAGACAAAGCCGAGCGCTTGGAAGATGTCAATGCGGGCTTGTTCAGCTATCCAATTTTGATGGCTGCGGACATTCTACTCTACGATGCAGAAGTGGTTCCCGTAGGAAAAGACCAATTGCAGCATTTGGAAATGACGCGGGATGTGGCCAGCAGGTTCAACCACAAACTGGGCGAAACCTTTGTCCTGCCCAAAGCAGAAATCCAAAAAGACACCATGTACGTTCCCGGAACAGATGGCGGTAAAATGAGCAAATCGCAAGGCAATACCATCGATATTTTTTTGGACGATAAAAAACTGCGCAAGCAAATCATGAAAATCCAAACAGACAGCACGCCGATGGAAGAGGCAAAAGACCCGTCTGCCTGCAACCTGTTTGCTTTGTACCAACTGCTAGGTTCGGAAGAAGAAATTGCGGACCTGAAAGACAAATACGAAGGAGGAAATTTCGGATATGGGCATGCCAAACAAGCCTTTTACGAACTGGTTCTCACAAAGTTTTCCAAAGAGAGAGAACGCTTTAACTACTTTCTATCCCACTTAGAAGAAATCGACCATGCCTTGGAAATGGGTGCTGCAAAAGCACGAAAAGTAGCAGCAGAAGTATTGCAAAGAACACGCAGCAAAGTAGGATATTGATTTTTTCTTTTTGCTTTCCGTCAGATAGAAATCGTGGATTGTAAACTTTTAGTCGCTGC
>CAWVRK010000023.1:0-19364 GCA_963932955.1 uncultured Flavobacteriaceae bacterium | reverse complement strand
AACCACGGCTTTATTCTTTAATTTTACGCTGTCAATTTCAATATTTTCAATGAACTTTGTGAATCACAACAGATGCTTTCACCTCTGTTGCTTTTCTCGCTTGTCTACTTGTGTATCGAAGCGGGGTGCAAATGTAAAAGCTTTTTTAAAAGTTACCAAATTATTTTTCGGTTATTTTCTCAAAGCTTTCTTTTAATTCTTCTGTACAATTGTGTACACTTCTAACGCAGGGCTGCACTAGCCGAAGCGGCTGCAAAGATAGCGGCTCTTTTTGGTTTGACAATGGTTTTTTTGGGGCTTTTTTCTTCTTTGCTTTTAGGGCCTCGTTATGAGCGTATTGAACCGGAGTGCAAAGGCGTCAAGGCTTCTTTTTTTTTTGGGGTTTGCTAAAATCCCAGCGCTTTGGAATCGCAATAAAATCAAAATTTAGTTTTGAATCTTGCAATTCTATCAGGTTGTCTCGCCAAGCACGTTGCAAGATGTCTTCAATCATATAGTCTTCTTGCACATTGAAGGGGTCGTACCGATCCTTTAAAGAAAGTTTGAAAAAATTGGCCGTTGTATTGTACCAAAAAGCCTTCCACCCACTACGCAAATCTTTGACCAAATCATAGGTAGGAATTCCCGTTTCCCGATGGATCAATTTGATCAAAACACGCCCTTCTGTCCTTGTCAATTTTTTCAACTGATCGGTAAACTCTTTTTCCATGTATTTTTGAACACGCTTGGCGTGCCTTCTCTTTTTTCTTTTGGAACTGATTTCGTCGAGTTGTTCATAGACAACTCCCACACGTTCGGATGCCAATTTAGCATATGGATAGGCTTTCAATACTTTTTTACGAAACCAATAATAATAGCGCTTGTCATTGTATGTTTTGAATTCGAGTTTTTGCATGAGTTGTACCTCATCCAAACTGACCAACAAAGTATCTCCTTTAAAAAGGGTGTATTTTTGAAAATCTAGCGAATCTTTGTCTTGAGCCGAAAGCAATGCAACCCAAAAAAACAAAATAACAAAGCAAGTCTTTTTCATTGAAAAATAAAATTACAGCAGCTTTCAAATTTATTGATTTTTCAGCGATTTGTGAAATTTGTTTGCCACCCTTTTACAAAGAAGCTTTCGCAAAAAAAAGAAAACCTCAAGAAAGCACTTCCTAAAACTTCTTTGTCCCCTAAAAAAATAGCTGAGTTTTCGAAAAATGACTCTTTGCACTCCCAAAACTATTCTGTATTTTTGAAATCAATTCAAACATTAACTTCAAGCATTCCTTATATGAGTACAACATCGATATTAAACGAAGCATCCATTGATTTTCTTGAACGCTACCTGAACAACCCTTCTCCAACCGGGCATGAAAGTGGCGGACAAAAAATTTGGATGGACTACCTCAAGCCTTATGTAGATACTTTTATAACGGATGCCTACGGGACCGCTGTAGGAGTCATCAATCCAGACGCTCCTTTCAAAGTCGTAATAGAAGGCCACGCCGATGAGATTTCATGGTATGTAAACTATATCACTCCTGAAGGCTTGATTTATGTGATTCGAAATGGCGGAAGCGACCACATCATCGCCCCGTCCAAACGCGTCGACATCCACACAAAAAAAGGAATTGTAAAAGGGCTTTTCGGATGGCCAGCCATTCACACCCGAATGAAAGGAAAAGAGGACACGCCCAAATTGGAAAACATCTTTATCGATGTGGGTTGCAAAACAAAAGAGGAAGTAGAAGCGCTTGGGGTGCATGTGGGTTGCGTCATCACCTACCCCGACGAGTTTATGATTTTAAACAAAAACAACTTTGTGTGTCGTGCATTGGACAACAGAATGGGTGGTTTTATGATTGCGGAAGTTGCCCGTCTTTTGAAAGAGAACAATAAAACACTGCCTTTTGGATTGTACATCACCAATTCCGTTCAAGAAGAAATTGGATTGCGGGGAGCTGAGATGATCACACAGACCCTCAAGCCCAATGTCGCAATTGTCACAGATGTATGCCACGACACGACAACTCCTATGATTGAGAAAAAAGTAGAAGGAGAAACCAAATGCGGAGATGGCCCTGTGATTTCCTACGCACCTGCCATTCAACACAACTTGCGAGATTTGATCATCGAAGCGGCAGAGGAAAACAACATTCCCTTTCAAAGACATGCCTCTTCAAGAGCTACTGGAACCGACACCGATGCCTTTGCATACAGCAATGGAGGCGTGCCTTCTGCTTTGATTTCTTTGGCTTTGCGCTATATGCATACCACTGTTGAAATGGTAAACAGAGAGGATGTAGAGAACGTGATCAAATTGATTTATGAAAGTTTGCTTAAAATAGAGGAAGGCGAAACGTTTAGTTATTTTAAAGAGTAGTCACGACACATAAAAGTTGTGAGGACTGACATGGATGAATACATCGAACTTTTAAATCTTGACGGCGCTCCCAACGGAACGCGTTGTTTGAAATCAGTAGCACATCAAAAAGGGTATTTTCACGCAACTGTTCATGTGTGGTTTTATACGCCCAATGGAGAGGTGCTGATTCAAAAAAGAAACCCCAACAAAGAGACGTTCCCCAATTTGTGGGACGTTTCTGTGGCGGGACATATCGCTTTTAGCGAAGCACCTGTTTTGGCAGCAAAAAGGGAGGTTTTGGAAGAAATTGGTCTTCCCATTCAAGAAAAGGATTTGATAGAAATCGGAAACAGTACACATAAAAATACCCATGGTGCTCTTCTGATTGATTGGGAATTGCACCATTTGTTTTTGTGCGAGCTAGCCGACAGCGACGTAGTCTTCAATTTACAGGAGGAAGAAGTAGCAGCCGTAAAATGGATTTCGTTAAAAAACCTCGAAGCCGAGCTAAAACACCCTAAGCTTTCTAAGGGCTTTGTCCCTCATGGTAATATTTATTACGCTCAAATTTTTAACGCCATTCGCAATCAACTCTGTTGATTTTACAACTCGTAAGAGAAAAATATTTTTCAATACTGGCTTTACAGCAATGCCTTGTTTTTAATTTGTTCGACCACTTCTGGGTTGAGTAAGGTAGAAATATCCCCAAGATTTTCAGCGTCATCGCTTGCGATTTTTCGCAAAATACGCCGCATGATTTTTCCGGACCTCGTTTTTGGCAAACCACTTACAAACTGAATTTTATCGAGTTTGGCAATTGCGCCGATAGACCCTGCAATTTGTTGGTTGATTTCAATACGCAGTTCCTCATCTGACAATACCACCCCATCGTATTTGGTTACATAGGCATACAAGGCATTCCCTTTGACATCATGTGGAAATCCAACGACTGCACTTTCAGCAATCGCGGTGTGTTCATTGATGGCGTTTTCGATGGGCGCTGTTCCCAAATTGTGACCGGATACTATGACCACATCGTCTACACGACCTGTGATTCTATAATTGCCTACCGCATCTCTGTAAGCACCATCTCCTGTAAAATACATGTTTTTGTAGGTAGAGAAATACGTGTCTTTGTATCGTTGGTGGTCTCCGTAAATGGTTCTTGCCATGGAAGGCCAAGGGGCTTTCATGGCCAACCTTCCTTCTGCAGGAGAGGTTGTAATCTCTTTTCCATTTTCATCCATCAAAGCGGGTTGAACTCCTGGCAATGGCAGTGTCGCAAACGTAGGTCTTAACGGCGTCACTCCTGCCAAAGGTGAAATCATGATACCTCCGGTTTCAGTTTGCCACCAAGTGTCTACAATCGGACAGGTTCCTTTTCCTATATTGTCATTATACCAATGCCATGCTTCTTCGTTGATTGGTTCTCCTACCGAACCCAATACTTTCAAACTCGACAGGTCGTGCTTTTCAACAAAATCCAAGGGGTGTTTTGCCAATGCACGGATGGCCGTGGGGGCTGTATAAAAATGAGTGACTTTTAATTTTTCTACAATTTCCCAAAAGCGTCCGTAGTCTGGGTAAGAAGGAACACCTTCAAACATGACAGTCGTTGCACCTGCTGCCAAAGGTCCGTAGATGATATAGGAGTGTCCCGTAATCCATCCGATATCTGCAGTACACCAATAGACATCGTCTTTTTGGTATTGAAATACATTTTGAAACGTGTAGGCAGTCCCTATTAGGTAGCCACCTGTGGTGTGAACCATTCCTTTTGGCTTCCCCGTAGACCCAGAAGTATAGAGAATAAACAACATGTCTTCAGCGTCCATTTCTGTTGCTTCGCAGTCTACAGATGCTTTTTGCAATTCGTCAAACCAAAAGACGTCTCTTTCTGCTTTCATATGGGTAGGCTCTACGGTTCTTCTGTAAACAATTACCTTTTCTATACAAGGGGAGTTTTCAAGTGCTTCGTCGCAGACAGCTTTTAAGTTGATGGGTTTGGTACCGCGATACACTTCGTTCGCGGTGATCAACAACTTGCATTCTGAATCGTTGATCCGACTGGAAAGTGCTGTCGCCGAAAAACCTGCAAAAACAATGGAGTGCACCGCTCCTATCCGTGCACAGGCCAACATGGCAATGGACAATTCTGGAATCATGGGCATGTAAAGACATACTCGATCTCCTTTTTGAATGCCGTTGTTTTTGAGGACATTTGCAAAACGAGAGACTTTTACATAGAGTTGCCTGTAGGTGATGTAGCGCGATTCTTCATCGGGATTGTTGGGTTCCCAAATAATGGCTGTTTTGTTGCCCAATTTTTTCAAGTGTCGGTCAAGGCAATTTTCAGTGATGTTTAACTTCCCTCCCTGAAACCACTTGACCTCTGGCTTCGACAAATCAAACTCCAAGACCTTGTCCCATTTTTTTCTCCAATAAAATTTTTCGGCAATCGCTTCCCAAAATTTATCAGGGTGTTCAACACTTTCTATATAGTCTTCTTTGTACTGTTTGAAGGAATCAATTTTTTTTATCATTTTTTTATTTCTTATGTCAGATAACTACCTCTTTTGCGCAGAAGAAGCCAAACTATTTTACAACATTTTAATCAATTGTCATGAGCAGCAGCTGCTCCAGATGGAATTCGAATGTTTTCTACAATTTCTTGCACTTCTTTTGGAGGTGCGGGTGTAAATTTTGAGACCCCTAAAGATACCGCAAAATTTACTAGCATGGCATAGGTTCCAAATCCTTCGGGCGAGATACCGAACCACCATTCAGCTTGAGTTCCGCCGCCAAACCAACCGAACTTGAATCGGGTCATGTAGTAGAGCATCAACAGCACTCCCAAAACCATTCCGGCTACGGCGCCCTCTTTGTTCATTCGTTTGTAAAAAATGCCCAAGACGATGGCTGGAAAAAAGGAAGCGGCTGCCAATCCAAAAGCGAGGGCGACGGTAGCAGCAACAAATCCTGGCGGATGGATACCAAAATACCCCGCCAATATGACGGCAGCTAAGGCCGATAGGCGTGCCGCAATCAGTTCTCCTTTTTCTGATATGGCAGGACGAATCATTTTTTTTATCAAATCGTGTGACACTGAGGCGGAAATCACCAGCAACAAACCTGCTGCTGTGGACAAGGCAGCAGCCAATGCTCCCGCTGCAATCAATCCAATCACCCAATTGGGCAAATTGGCAATTTCTGGGTTTGCCAAAACCATGATGTCTTTGTCTACCTGCAACTCGTTGATTGTTGCATCAGCGACATATTGCACCAAGCCATCTGCATTTTTATCTTCAAATTGCAACAAACCTGTCGTTTCCCAGGTGTGGAACCAATCTGGGAGTTCTTCGTATTTTTGATTGCTTACCGTTTCGATCAAATTGGTTCTTGCAAAAACGGCAATGGCAGGAGCCGTGGTGTACAATATCGCAATAAACAACAAGGCCCAGCCTGCAGATTTACGTGCATCACTGACTTTGTTTACCGTAAAGAAACGAACGATGACATGGGGCAAACCTGCCGTGCCTACCATCAAAGCAGCCGTGATAAAAAAGACATCCACCACCGACTTCGAGCCTGATGTGTATTCATGAAATCCCAATTCTCGGTGGAGCCCATCCAATTTGTCAAGCAAATAAACACCGTCAGTTCCCGTACTTCCAAAGCCCAATTGCGGAAGCAAATTGCCCGTCATCTGAAAACTGATAAAAATCGCGGGGACCATAAAGGCAAAAATCAATACACAATACTGGGCTACCTGGGTATAGGTAATGCCTTTCATTCCTCCCAACACTGCATAAAAGAGGACGATGATCATTCCGATGACCACTCCCGTATTGATGTCTACTTCCAAATACCTTGAAAAGACCAAACCAACTCCACGCATTTGACCTGCGATGTACGTAAAGGAAATGATCAAGGCACAAAAGACTGCTACTGTTCTCGCTGTATTGGAATAGTAACGATCTCCAATAAAATCAGGGACGGTAAATTTTCCAAATTTCCGCAGGTAAGGTGCGAGCAACAAAGCGAGCAGCACATAGCCTCCGGTCCAACCCATAAGGTATACCGATCCGTCATAACCGCTAAAAGAAATCAAGCCTGCCATGGAAATAAAAGAAGCTGCCGACATCCAGTCTGCAGCAGTTGCCAAACCGTTGGCCAAGGGAGAGACCCCGCCACCCGCAACATAAAATTCTTTGGTCGAATCTGCTCGAGTCCATATGGCAATTCCTATATACAAGGCAAATGTCAAACCTACCAAAAGCCAAATCCATTCTTGTGCACTCATCTGTAATATTGTTTGAAATGAAATTTAAAAGTGTAAATCGCTGTTTTTTTTGATTGACGGCTGGTTTTTAGAAGAAGAGTTCCTTGTTTGCCATCAAAGCATGCTGCATGTCAGCTGCTTTTATACATCCAATCCATATTTTTTGTCCAATTTGGTCATCAAGTGAATGTAGACAAAGATTAAAATTACAAAAACATACATGGCTCCTTGTTGTGCAAACCAAAACCCCAGCTTGAACCCTCCCAAACGAATGCTGTTCAAAGCGTCTACAAACAAAATCCCACAGCCGTAAGACACCACAAACCATACGGCAAGTAGATACATTAAATACCTGAGGTTCTCTTTCCAATACTTTTTCAAATCTTTGTTTGCCATTTTTACAGTTTTAAAAGAATTGCACTCCCGAATTATTTGAGTGCACTAAATTTATAGATATAATTCAACTTAAAAAAATTAAATGCGGTTTGCACACAAAATGACGCAAAATATAGTTGAATCTCCCTTTGTTAAGAAAACGCTCGTGAACATTGCCAATACCTTTAACGCATAGCCTTTACATATTTACTTCTTTTGAACCTACTGAATCGCCATCACCAGAGCACTGGAATTGAAAAAAACCAGCCCTCCTAACAAACTTTCTGCTACACCAAACTCTTTTTACGTAGAAAAGCAAAATATAATCTTCAAAAAATGCAGGAATTTGAAAATATACAAAGCTTAACACATTTTAAAAACTGCTAAAAAACAGCTTATTGTATGGTACTGTACCAGATTTATGCTGTTTAGGGAAACAAAATAGGTGCTGGTTCATTTTTACGAAAATCTTAAAAAAAAAGGTTTTGTTTAGAATAAATCCTAAAAAAAAACCAAAATAAAAGTGTTTAATTATGTTTTTACTAAAAAAAGAGCTTAAAATCAAAGCTTTATACTTAAAATATACGTAATTTTTTCTTAAAAAAATATATTTATTACGTAAAACTACGTAAGTTTGTCCCGATATTAACCATAACATTTAAATTATCACATTATGAAAAAAATCGTTTTATCTGCATTGTTATTGGCAACGACCGTAGCTTTTGCACAAGAATCAAAAGTATCTGTCTCTGGAACAGTTGACATGTACGGAACTGCTAATTTTGTTGACGGAGCAGGAACTCCTGGAATTTTAATTGCGAATCCACAAAATGCAAATGGATTTGGATTGGGATCTATCAATACTGTTTTCGCTTACGAAGGTGAAAAATCTGGTTTTGTAGCTGATTTGGCTTTTGGACCCAAAGCAGACGATGCCAACCTAGCAGGTGCCATCAACCAATTGTACGCATACTACAATGTCAGTGACAAAACTACGATCACAGCTGGACAATTCAACACGTTCTTAGGATACGAAGTCATTTCTCCTGCTGCTAACTTTAACTACACAGTATCTTATTTGTTCAACGCAGGTCCTTTTTCTCATACAGGGATAAAATTAGACTATGCAGCTTCTGAAGATTTGTCTTACATGTTGGCAGTTACCAATTCTCACGCGATTTCTAGCGCTGACGGAAACGTTGGAGGTGAAATGCAATTTGGAGCTCAAGTAGGTTACAAAGGACAGTACTTGAACTTTATTTACGGTGGTGTTGACGGTTCTGGAATCACTGACAATATGTTTGTGGATTATACAGGTGGATTTGATTTGTCTGACTCATTGTTCTTAGGAATCAACGCGGCTTACGCACACTCTGAGGATGCAGATGCTGGATACCAAGGTGCTGCTTTGTATATAGAAAACACCTTCTCAGATTCTTTCGCGCTTGGATTGCGTCCAGAATTCTTCCAATTGAACGGTGCTTCTGACGAAACTGTTACCGCTTTGACTTTGGCAGCGAGCTCTTCGCTTACTGACAACTTGAAAGTGATTACGGAACTAAGAATGGACTCTTCTGAAGATGGACTTATCGAAGCATTCCCTACTGAAAAATCAGTAAGTGCTTTGACAATCGCTGCGGTATACTCTTTCTAAGAAATATATATTTTAACTTAAAACAAAAACAATTATGTTAAGTACATTATTAACAACAGCTCCAATCGTGCAGGATACTGCCGCTACTACAGGAGACATGGGAATGCTTTGGATGCTCCTATCCGGAATCTTGGTATTCTTTATGCAAGCAGGTTTTACATTGGTAGAATCTGGTATGACACAGTCTAAAAACGCGGTCAACATCGCGATGAAAAACATTCTCGACATCTGTATCGGATCTCTGACCTACTGGTTGGTTGGATACTCCTTGATGTACGGAGAAACTTCTAATGGATGGTTCTTCTGGGGAGGTCTTTTCCAAGGAGAAGGCGCTGACTTATTCTTCCAAACCATGTTTGCTGCAACTGCTGCTACCATCGTATCTGGTGCGATTGCAGGGAGAACAAAATACTCTACCTATGCTATTTTCTCTGTCGTAATGACAGCGATCATCTACCCAATCGCTGGGGGATGGCAATGGCAAGGATCTGGATGGTTGACAGAAATGGGCTTTATTGACTTTGCAGGATCTTCTATCGTACACGCTGTAGGTGGTTTTGCTGCCTTAGTCGCTGCTTATATGGTAGGACCTCGTATTGGAAAATACGTAGATGGAAAAATCTTTGCAATTCCTGGACACAACCAAATTTTAGCAACTTTAGGGGTATTTGTCCTTTGGTTGGGATGGTTCGGATTCAACGGAGGTTCTCAATTGGCATGGGGTGGTGATGATGCGGTTGCTGCTTCTGCAGTGATCGTAGCGACCAACTTGGCAGCAGCTGCTGGTGCTTTGGGTGCTTTGATTACAACTTGGTTCTATTATGGAAAACCAAATCTTGGAATGACCTTGAACGGTGCACTTGCCGGATTGGTAAGTATCACTGCTGGATGTGGAAACATGACAGATGGCGGTGCTGTATTGGCCGGTTTGGTCGGTGGTATCTTGGTGGTCTTCTCTATCGAATTCATTGAAAAGAAATTGAAAATTGACGATGCCATTGGTGCAGCCTCTGTACACGGTGTTGCCGGATTCTGGGGAACGATTGTGATCGGTCTTTGGGGAGTTGATGGTGATACAGCCATCGGACTTTTCAACGGTGGTGGTGCAGACCAATTGATCGCACAAACTACAGGTGCTTTTGCATATGCAATTTGGGCAGTAGTCTTGTCTTTTATAGTCTTTGGAATTTTGAAAGCGACAATCGGCTTGCGTGTAACAGAAAAAGAAGAATTGCAAGGTTTGGACATCTCTGAGCACGGTTCCATTGCGTACCATGGAAAACGCACAAGAGAAATCGAAGAGTAGTTCTCAAAATAAAACCTGCTGTTTGGTGTTTATCAAACAACAGGTTTTCAAAAAGCAATTAATTGATTGCTTGAAAAAGGTCTTGTATTTATACAGGGCCTTTTTTTTATGTCCAATTCGGAGTTTTTTTTAACAGAGTTATCAACAACCTGCGTATTTCAGACCAAACAACCCTTAAATACCTGTTTTCAAATAGATTATAACTCAAAACAAATTATTATATTGACAAAATACGTAGCAAAAAATACGTAAATCAACGTAAATAGCTACTTGTTTTTGTGGTATTAATTTTTTTATACTAAAAACTACGTATATTTGACCCGATATTAACCATAACTAAATATTTTATTATGAAAAAAATCGTTTTATCTGCATTGTTATTGGCAACGACCGTAGCTTTTGCACAAGAATCAAAAGTATCTGTCTCTGGAACAGTTGACATGTACGGAACTGCTAATTTTGTTGACGGAGCAGGAACTCCTGGAATTTTAATTGCGAATCCACAAAATGCAAATGGATTTGGATTGGGATCTATCAATACTGTTTTCGCTTACGAAGGTGAAAAATCTGGTTTTGTAGCTGATTTGGCTTTTGGACCCAAAGCAGACGATGCCAACCTAGCAGGTGCCATCAACCAATTGTACGCATACTACAATGTCAGTGACAAAACTACGATCACAGCTGGACAATTCAACACGTTCTTAGGATACGAAGTCATTTCTCCTGCTGCTAACTTTAACTACACAGTATCTTATTTGTTCAACGCAGGTCCTTTTTCTCATACAGGGATAAAATTAGACTATGCAGCTTCTGAAGATTTGTCTTACATGTTGGCAGTTACCAATTCTCACGCGATTTCTAGCGCTGACGGAAACGTTGGAGGTGAAATGCAATTTGGAGCTCAAGTAGGTTACAAAGGACAGTACTTGAACTTTATTTACGGTGGTGTTGACGGTTCTGGAATCACTGACAATATGTTTGTGGATTATACAGGTGGATTTGATTTGTCTGACTCATTGTTCTTAGGAATCAACGCGGCTTACGCACACTCTGAGGATGCAGATGCTGGATACCAAGGTGCTGCTTTGTATATAGAAAACACCTTCTCAGATTCTTTCGCGCTTGGATTGCGTCCAGAATTCTTCCAATTGAACGGTGCTTCTGACGAAACTGTTACCGCTTTGACTTTGGCAGCGAGCTCTTCGCTTACTGACAACTTGAAAGTGATTACGGAACTAAGAATGGACTCTTCTGAAGATGGACTTATCGAAGCATTCCCTACTGAAAAATCAGTAAGCGCTTTGACTATTGCAGCGGTATACTCTTTCTAAGAAATACCTAAAACCCAACCTGCGAGGTTTGCGCCTCGCAGGTTATCTAAAACAACAATTCAATAAAAAAAACAATGAAAAAAATCGAAGCAATCATCAGAAAATCTAAGTTTTCGGATGTAAAAAAAGCCTTGCACAATGTAGGAGTAAACTTCTTCTCTTACTGGGATGTCACCGGTCAAGGAAACGAGAAACAAGGACATGTCTACAGAGGAGTTGCCTACAACACAAGTGACATCCAAAGACGCTACCTGTCCATCGTGGTCAACAAAGAATTTGAAGAAGCCGCTGTTCAGGCCATTTTAAAGGCTGCTGGAACTGGTGAAATAGGAGACGGAAAAATATTTGTTTCTGACATTACAGACGCATACAGAATACGAACGGGAGACCAAGGAGAAGATACTTTAAAATAATATAAAAAAAACGAACAAAAATTATGGACGCAGGTTTATTTACAGCGAATAATGTATGGATGATGGTGTGTACTGCACTGGTATTCTTTATGCACTTAGGTTTCTCTTTTTTAGAAATCGGATTGACAAGACAAAAAAACACAATCAACATTTTGTTTAAAAATGTATTTATCATTTGTGTGGGGCTTTTACTATACTGCTTGGGAGGCTTCAACCTAATGTACCCTGGATTTGAAGAAGGCTCTGCCGGAATCTTTAAATTTGCAGGTTTTGGAATTACAGCTCCTGAAAATGGAATGACTACAGAGTACGCAGGTGGAGGCTACACATGGTGGACAGACTTCTTATTTCAAGGAATGTTTGCAGCAACTGCCGCAACCATTGTATCTGGTGCCGTTGCAGAACGCATCAAACTGACTTCATTTATGGTGTTCACTGTACTTTATGTAGGATTGATTTATCCAATCGTAGGTGCCTGGAAATGGGGCGGTGGATTTTTGGACGGAATGGGCTTTTACGACTTCGCCGGTTCTACCTTGGTACACTCTGTCGGTGGATGGGCTGCTTTGGTAGCGATCTGGTTGCTGGGAGCACGTATCGGAAAATTTGACGAAAATGGAAAACCAAAAGTGATCGCAGGACACAACATTCCTTTGGCTACTGCCGGTGTATTGATCCTTTGGTTGGGATGGTTTGGATTCAACGGAGGTTCCGTACTTTCTGCGGACCCTGCATTGACCTCTTTGACCTTGGTAACCACTTGTTTGGCAGCTGCTGCCGGAGGAGTTACTGCATTTGTTTTTTCTCAAATTTTGTACAAAAACTTTGACTTGACCATGTTCTTAAACGGTATTTTAGGAGGATTGGTAGGAATCACTGCTGGTGCAGACCAAATGGCTCCTACGGACGCCATCTTGATTGGAGCCATCGCTGGTGTGATCATCGTTTTGGCGGTTGCTCTGATAGACCGTTTGAGACTGGACGACCCTGTTGGGGCCGTTGCTGTTCACTTGATCTGTGGAATCTGGGGTACTTTGGCTGTAGGTCTTTTCGGAGCCATGGCAAGTGCAGAGCAATTCTTGACCCAATTGACAGGAGTTGCCATCGTCGGTGCTTTTTGTTTGGCAACTTCATTCATCATCTTGTTTACGATCAAGAAAACGATGGGACTGAGAGTTTCTGAAAAAGAAGAAATTGAAGGACTGGACGAACACGAACACGGAATGAGCGCTTATCCTGACTACAGAATGAACGACCACTAAGAAAAAATAGTTTTTGCTATTGAGCAAAACCACTTTATATACTTCTTCAAATGGCCTTGCAAAAATGCAAGGCCATTTTTGTCTTCCATGAATAAAACTGCGATATCGCAACAAAAAATAGCATCTTTGATTATTTCACGTAGATAATTTCAATTTTCAACAATTATCACAATCCAATATTATCTTTATTGCATTTTTCTCACATCCTTCTCCATTCTATTGGTTTATATTCTTGTTTTTGCGTAATTTTGCATTCTTATTTTGATGATTATGATAGAAAAACAAGGACTGTACTTACCGGAATTTGAACACGCGAACTGTGGTGCTGGGTTTATTTGCAACCTCAAAGGTGAAAAAACAAACCAAATCATACACGATGCTTTAGAGATTTTAGTCAAACTCGAACACCGTGGTGGGGTAAGTTCTGATGGAAAAACGGGAGATGGCGCTGGTCTATTGGTAGACATACCCCATGAATATTTTAGCAGGGTCTGTGACTTTGACCTCCCTGCACAAAGAGAATACGCAGTGGGAATGGTGTTTTTACCCAAACACAAAAACCAATACAAATTTTGCAAAGACACCTTTGAAAAAGAAATCACAGCACAAGGTTTGTCCATCTTAGGATGGAGAGAAGTACCTGTGGACTCGTCTCAATTGGGAGAAATCGCTTTGGCTTCTGAGCCGAACATAGAGCAGCTTTTTATTGGAAAAACAGCCGCTATCGACGAACACATTTTCAAGGCAAAACTGTATGCCGCTCGGAAAATCACTGAGCATACCATCGGCGCCTCCAAAATGTCTGAAAGTTCCTATTTCTACCTTCCAAGTCTTTCAAACACAACCTTGATCTACAAGGGAATCATCATGCCGGAAGACATCGGACCTTATTATACAGACTTGATGCAACCGGACTTCTTGACCCGTTTGGCATTGGTACACCAACGGTTCTCCACCAATACGATGCCTGCATGGGAATTGGCACAACCGTTCCGATACATGTGTCAAAATGGAGAAATCAACACCTTGAGAGGAAACGTGAGCAGAATGCGTGTTCGAGAAGAAATCATGAAGAGTGATGTTTTTGGACCTCAAATAGAAAAACTATTCCCCATCATCTTGCCCGGAAAATCCGATTCTGCCTCCATGGACATGGTGGTCGAATTGTTGACACATACCGGAAGGTCACTTCCTGAAGTAATGATGATGATGATCCCAGAAGCCTGGGAAAAACACGAAACCATGTCAGATGAACGCAAAGCTTTTTACGAGTACAATGCGTGCATCATGGAGCCTTGGGATGGTCCTGCTTCTGTTCCTTTTACAGACGGAGATTACGTCGGAGCTCTGTTGGACAGAAACGGTCTCAGACCCTCACGATATACTGTTACCAAAAGCGGTAAGTTGATCATGGCTTCAGAAATTGGAGTTGTAGAAGTTGCCCCTGAAGACGTAGAGAGCCACGGTCGTTTGGAGCCAGGAAAAATGTTCTTGGTAGACATGAACAAAGGGCGTATCATCAACGACGAAGAAATTAAAAACAAAATTGTTTCGGAAAGACCCTACCAAGAATGGCTGGATCAATACCGATTGAACCTAAAAGACGTGCCGAGTACCAAAGAAGCCTGTCCGATAGAAACGATTGACATCCGCACCAGAGAGCGTTTATTCAACTACACCATTGAAGACATTCAAGAAGTAATCACCCCGATGGCACAAGTTGGAAAAGAAGCTTTGGGCTCCATGGGGATCGACACGCCTTTGGCAGTGCTCTCCAACAAACCACAATTAATTTCCAACTACTTCAAGCAGTTGTTTGCTCAGGTAACCAATCCGCCCTTGGATGGAATTCGTGAAGAGATTGTGACAGACATCAGTTTGGCTTTGGGTCAGGACCGCAACATTTTTGACATTTCCAAAAAACAATGCCGAAAATTGCGCATCCAAAACCCAGTGATCTCTAACGAAGATTTGGAAAAAATCAGAAACATCTCTGTTGACAATTTCAAAGCAGAAACCATTGAGATTTTATATCCAAAGGTAAAAGGCTTGAATGGATTGGAAGATGCTTTGGAAAATATCATTGTCCAGATTACAAAAGCAATTGAGAGAGGAACAAACATCATCATCTTGTCGGACAGAGGTGTCAACAAAGAGTTTGCACCGATTCCTTCCCTCCTCGCCTGTTCTTATGTACACCACCAGATGAACCGTTTGCGCAAGCGTTCTTATTTCGACATCATCATCGAATCTGCAGAACCTCGTGAACCTCATCACTTCGCTACTTTGTTTGGTTATGGCGCCAGTGCCATCAACCCCTATATGGTCAATGAGATCATTCGCATGCAGGTAAAAGAAGGATTTATCACGGACATGGACGAGCAAAAAGCCGTGGACAATTTCAACAAAGCAATTGGAAAGGGTATTTTAAAAGTCATGAACAAAATTGGAATCTCTACCTTGCATTCCTACCGAGGTTCTCAAATATTTGAAATCGTCGGATTCAACTCTCAATTTGTTGAGAAATACTTCCCCTACACCGCTTCTCGAATTGAAGGAATCGGGTTGTACGAAGTGGAAAAAGAAATCAACGAAAGGTACAAATACGCATATCCAGATACGTTTATCGACAAGCGCTTGGGCTTGAACATCGGAGGAGACTACCGCTGGAGAAGAAACGGCGAGCGTCACATGTTCAACCCGACCACAGTTGCCAAATTGCAACAAGCGGTGCGATTGAGCGACCAAGGGAGTTACGATATCTACGCAAAGGCCATCAACGAACAGTCTGAAAATTTGATGACCATCCGAGGTTTGTTCGAATTTAACAACTTGGATCCGATTCCTTTGGAAGAAGTAGAACCTTGGACAGATATCGTAAAACGCTTTAAAACAGGTGCCATGTCTTACGGATCGATTTCCAGAGAAGCGCATGAAAATTTGGCCATTGCCATGAACCGTATTGGAGGGAAATCCAATTCTGGTGAAGGAGGAGAAAGCAGAGACCGTTTTCAAAAAGATGTCAACGGAGACAGCCGAAATTCTGCCATCAAACAGGTAGCTTCCGGACGTTTTGGAGTAACTTCTCACTACCTTTCTAGCGCCAAAGAAATACAAATTAAAATGGCACAAGGTGCCAAACCTGGAGAAGGTGGACAATTGCCTGGCGAAAAAGTATTGCCTTGGATTGCAGAAGCGCGAAACTCAACTCCTTTTGTAGGTTTGATTTCACCACCACCGCACCACGACATTTACTCTATTGAGGATTTGGCACAGTTGATTTACGACTTAAAAAATGCCAACCGAGAAGCGAGAATCAATGTAAAATTGGTTTCTGAAGTCGGTGTTGGAACCATTGCCGCAGGTGTTTCTAAAGCCAAAGCTGATGTGGTTTTGATTTCAGGATACGATGGGGGTACGGGAGCCTCTCCCCTCACCTCATTGAAGCACGCAGGACTCCCTTGGGAATTAGGTTTGGCAGAAGCACAGCAAACCTTGGTGTTGAATAATCTGAGAAGCCGTATCGTTGTAGAATGTGACGGACAGTTGAAAACAGGTCGTGATGTTGCCATCGCTGCTTTGTTGGGAGCTGAAGAATTTGGTTTTGCAACTGCTCCACTTGTGGCTTCGGGATGTATCATGATGCGAAAGTGTCACTTGAATACCTGTCCTGTAGGAATTGCAACCCAAGATAAGACTTTGCGTAAAAATTTCAAAGGAACCCCCGAGCACGTAATCAATTTCTTCTACTACGTAGCAGAAGAGCTGAGAGCGATCATGGCCGAATTGGGCTTCCGATCTTTGGACGAAATGGTTGGGCAAACGCACAAGATCAATTCCAACAAAGCCATCAAGCACTACAAAGCGAAAGGCTTGGATCTTTCCGCAATCTTACACAGACCTGCCGCATACAGTGACATGCCTGTTAAAAACCAGGAAAAACAAGACCACAACTTAGAAAATGTACTTGATTTCCAGATCTTAAAAGATGCTCACAGGGCTTTGTATCGAAAAGAACAAATGACCTTGTCGTATCCAATCATCAATACCAACCGTTCTGTAGGAGCGATTGTGAGTAATGAGATCTCAAAAATCTACGGACATTTGGGACTGCCTGAAGACACCTTGAACATCAATTTTACAGGATCTGCAGGACAAAGTCTCGGTGCCTTTGGAGCACATGGATTGACCTTTACGGTAGACGGAAACACAAACGATTACCTCGGGAAAGGGCTTTCAGGAGCGAAACTCATTGTCAAGAAACCGGCGGAGGCGACTTTTGTTGCAGAAAACAACATCATCGTTGGAAACGTTTGTTTGTTTGGTGCGGTCCAAGGGGAAGCCTTTATCAACGGAATTGCAGGAGAGCGTTTTGCTGTTCGTAATTCGGGAGCTACGGCAGTTGTCGAAGGTGTTGGAGACCACTGTTGTGAATACATGACGGGTGGAAAAGTCATCGTTCTCGGTAGTACAGGAAGAAACTTTGCAGCCGGAATGAGTGGTGGAATCGCCTATGTCTTTGATCCAGAAAACAAATTCACGCAAGGACTTTGCAATGAAGAAACCATCGAGTTTGAAGAAATAGATGCCGTAGAAGGAGAGGAATTAAAAACCCTTATCAACAGACATGTCGACTATACAAATAGCAACAAGGCAAGTGAAATCCTAAAAGACTGGGAGCACAACTTGAGCAAATTTGTAAAAGTGATGCCGATAGAATACAAACGTGCCTTGAAACGTTTGGAGACAGAAGAAAAAATGGTAGAAGAACTAACAGCATAATCGAATGGGAAAAGTAACAGGTTTTAAAGATTTCGAAAGAAAAGACGAATCGTACACGGCTGTAGAAAAGCGTGTCAAAAATTACAAAGAGTTTACAGTACCCTTGAGTGATGCTAAAATCACAGAACAGGGATCGCGCTGTATGGATTGTGGAATTCCATTTTGCCACAGTGGCTGCCCATTGGGGAATCTGATTCCAGATTTCAACCACATGGTCCACCAGGGCGAATGGCAAAAAGCTTCTTGGATTTTGCACTCTACAAACAATTTTCCTGAGTTTACAGGACGTTTGTGCCCTGCTCCTTGTGAGCAAGCTTGTGTACTGGGATTGATTGAAGACCCGGTATCCATTGAAAACATCGAAAAAAACATTGTAGAACGCGCTTTTAAAGAGGGGTGGATCAAACCACAACTTCCCAAAAAGAGAACCGACAAGACAATTGCGGTTGTAGGATCTGGTCCTGCTGGATTGGCCGCCGCACAACAGTTGAACAGAGCCGGTCATACAGTGACTGTTTTTGAAAGAGACGATGAAATCGGTGGGCTGCTGCGTTATGGAATCCCCAATTTTAAAATGGAAAAAGAGGTGATTGACCGACGTGTCAAAATCTTGGAAGCCGAAGGCATTGCTTTTAAAGTAAATGTAAATGTAGGGGTCAACTACGAAATCGCAAAACTCAAGTCTTTTGACGCAATTGTGCTTTGTGGCGGTGCCACCGAAAGAAGAAGTTTGCCGACTCCTGGAATTGATGCAGACGGCGTGGTACAGGCCATGGACTTTTTGACCCAACAGACCAAAGTGGTCTTCGGAAAGGAAGTCAAAGACCAAATACTGGCCACTGGAAAAAATGTGATTGTGATTGGTGGTGGAGATACCGGTTCTGACTGTGTGGGAACTTCCAACCGACAAGGAGCTGCTTCTGTGACCAATTTTGAAATCATGCCCAAACCTCCCGGTCACCGTGCACCTTCTACTCCTTGGCCTTTCTGGCCCTTGCAGTTGAAGACTTCATCTTCTCACAAAGAGGGATGTGATCGGAACTGGCTGATCAACACCAAAGAGTTTGTCAAAGATGCAGATGGAAAATTAACTGCATTGAAAACTGTAGAAGTGGAATGGAAAATGGTTCCAGGACAACGTCCACAGCTGATTGAACGAGAAGGCTCTGAAAAAATATGGCCTTGTGATATGGCTTTGTTGGCGCTTGGATTTACAGGACCCGAAAGCACCTTGGCAGATCAATTGGGACTGGACAGAGATGCACGTTCCAACTACAAGGCAAGCTACGGAGAGTACCAAACCAATGTACCGAATGTATTTGCTGCAGGAGACATGCGCAGGGGACAGTCCTTGATCGTATGGGCTATTTCTGAAGGCCGTGAGGCTGCCAGACAAGTGGACATCTATTTGATGGGGAAATCTGATTTGCCTACTAAAAATGCTGCTGGAGATCTGGTGGACATGTAAAACCTTCTTTCTTCTTATAAAATTTGAATCCCTTTGCATTGAATTGCAAAGGGATTTTTGCTTTGATACAAACACTGACTAAAACGAAGGAGAAGTCAGAGACCGAAGCTTTGATTTTGACTTTGACTTTGACTTTGACTTTGA
>CAWVRK010000022.1:0-28574 GCA_963932955.1 uncultured Flavobacteriaceae bacterium | reverse complement strand
TACTCCACTGTCACCGACTTTGCCAAATTTCTAGGCTGGTCGACATTGCAGCCTCTTAAAACGGCCACATGATAGGCCAACAGCTGAAGGGGAATGGTTGTCAACAGCGGACTCAAAGGCTCTTCTACTTCTGGGATTTCGATCACATGATCTGCCAAAGCTTTGACGGCGATGTCTCCTTTGGTGACCACGGCGATGATTTTTCCCTTTCGAGATTTGATCTCTTGAATATTGCTCACCACCTTTTCGTAATGCCCTTTGTCTATTGCGATGACAATGACAGGATAGCCGTCTTCAATCAGTGCGATGGGTCCGTGTTTCATCTCTGCAGCAGGGTAGCCTTCTGCATGGATGTAGGAGATTTCTTTTAGCTTCAAAGCGCCTTCGAGGGCTACTGGAAAATTGTAGCCTCTTCCCAAAAACAAACAGCTCGGCGTGGTCAGAAATTCTGAAGCAATGGTTTTGATGTTGTCATCTTGGGCTAAAATCTCTTCTACTTTTGCCGGAATCAATTCCATCTGTTGCAGGTAAGCATGGAAATCGGAATTGGAAAGGGTTCCCTTTTCTTTCCCGAGCTTTAGTGCGATCAAAGTCAACAAGGTGATTTGTGTGGTAAATGCTTTGGTAGAGGCGACGCCAATTTCAGGACCCGCATGTGTGTAGGCGCCCGAATGGGAAGCCCTTGCAATGGACGAGCCGACCACATTGCACACGCCAAAGACATAAGCTCCCCGTGCTTTGGCCATTTTGATGGCCGCCAAGGAATCTGCCGTTTCTCCAGATTGAGAGATGGCAATCACCACGTCTTTTTCCGTAATGATTGGATTGCGGTAACGGAATTCAGATGCGTATTCTACTTCCACAGGGATTCTTGAAACCGCTTCAAACAAATATTCTGCGACCAATCCCGCATGCCACGAAGTCCCACAAGCAATGATGAGAATTCGATCGGCATTTTTAAACTTTTCAATGTATTCTTCTACCCCTGACAACCGAACGATGCCTTCATTGGGCAACAAACGGCCTCTGTAGGTGTCTAAAATCGCCTTGGGTTGTTCGAAAATTTCTTTCAACATAAAGTGGTCAAAGCCTTCTTTTTCGATTTGAGAGAGGTTCATTTGCAAGGCCTGTACATTTGGACTGACTTTGCTGTCGTTGTGAATTTTTCGAATTCGAATGTCTCGCCCAATTTTGACAATCGCCAATTCTTCGTCTTCTAAATAGATCGCGTTTTTGGTGTATTCTATAAACGGAGAAGCGTCGGAGGCGATAAAAAACTCCGCATTGTCTTCGCCAATTCCAATGGCAAGAGGACTGCCTAATTTTGCGACGACCAATTCATCTGGCTTCTTTTTGTCAAATACTGCGATGGCATAAGCTCCAATGACTTCGTTCAAAGCCAACTGAACTGCCTTTCCCAATTTGCAAGCATGCTTCTTTTGAACTTCTTCGATCAAATTGACCAAAACTTCGGTATCGGTATCGCTTTGGAACGTATAACCGCGAGCCAATAGCTCTTTTTTGATGGCGTCGTAATTTTCAATGATTCCGTTGTGGATGATGGTCAGGTCTCCCGAGTTGGAAACGTGTGGATGGGAATTGGTGTCATTTGGCACCCCGTGCGTGGCCCATCGTGTGTGTCCGATACCGATGGTTCCCTTTGTCTTATTTTCAACAAACAATGCTTCTAAGTCAGCGACCTTTCCTTTGGTTTTTGTAACCTTGGCTTCTGTACCGTTGAAGACCATGATCCCCGCACTGTCATAGCCTCTGTATTCCAAACGTTGCAATCCTTTGATTACAATC
The DNA here is from genome assembly GCA_963932955.1 of uncultured Flavobacteriaceae bacterium. Classification (GTDB taxonomy): domain Bacteria; phylum Bacteroidota; class Bacteroidia; order Flavobacteriales; family Flavobacteriaceae; genus Flavicella. The sequence continues at coordinate 26,768 of CAWVRK010000022.1, read as the reverse complement.
GGATAGGCCTCACGTGTCCCTATATATCCGGTTATCCCACACATAGTTTTTTATTTAATCGTTTTGAACGGAGTAGTTGATTTTTAATTTTGTCAGACTGCCGTCAAGTACAACGCCTCTTGGATTCCAATTGTTAGAAGTGACCAAAGTGTCTATGGTACTGATGGGCAAATCACCGTTGGCAAAAACTTTCAACCCAAGGTTGTCTACATTTTTGAATTGGGTTCCGTCCAACAATTTTGTAATGTAGTCTGTGACTCTAAACTGGTAATAATAGGCACCGTTTTCATCTTTCTGAAGGGCTCCTTCTGCAGCGGAAAAAGAAGCAGCTGTGATGTAATCTAAAATTTGAGAATCGTAGTTCGGTGTTTTTTTGTACAAAAACAATTTAAAGACGGTATCTGTTGCCGAAAGCCAATTGCTTTCATCCACATAAAAAGTCAAACTCGCCTCGTTGATCAACCACTTGGGGTTGCCTTCATCATCGTTGGCCGCTTCTAGGAGGCTTTGCAATTCCGAACTTACTGTGTTGGGCTGTTCTGAATCGTACCCCAATAATTTTATGTTTGCCTGAAAGCCTGAAGCTCCTTGGACATAGATCTTATCTGTATCCGAAGCTCCTGTGTGGTCGTGCTCGTACTTGCTCGCTCTAACGCCTCCAAAAGAAAATGTTTTTGCTCGTTTTATCGTGTCTAAAATCTCTCCTGTTGAAACCTTGCGGACGACATTTGTGTAGTACATTTCTACAAAAGCGTTCGAAAGCAGCAAAGACGCTATGGATCCAGGTGTTTCAGATAACGTTTTTAGGTACAGTCCCCTAAAATAGCGGATAAAATCTTGCTGTGAAGACAGGACTTCAGGGGCTGCTGCTCCATTCGCTGGCAACTTGTCTAAAATTTTGGTTTGGAAAAAGTCAGTGTCCAAAGGAATGGCCATGCGAGGCGCAGCGTTGGAAAGCTGAATAGTATCGGTGTCGTAGACTGTTCCTTCGATGCTTCGCTTGATATAGGTAACCGTGTCTTTCGCGCTTGGAGAGAAATTCGATACTGTTGCCAACAGGCCTTTTGTCTCATAAGTTCTGTCCGTATCAAACCTACTCGGTCTTGAGGGGTCTGAGGGGCTCAATGGATTCAAAAATGTTTCCAATTCGTGTACCTCAAAATTAAAAGACCCATAGGTTTCGGTATTTGAATCGTAGGCTCCAAAAATAGAATCCAAACTGTACCTCCGTTTTTGATCCAAGTCAACGCCAAGGGTGGCTTGGTAGGGAATGTACAAAACAACACCGTCCAAAGATGGGGTTACCAAGGTATCAGCTCCATAAGATTCCGAAGTGTATTCCAAAGAGCTAGGCAGGCTTAGTTGACTGACAAAAGAGGCTTTTAAGGTTCCAAAATTGGGGTTGTTGTAGGCCCCGAGCAAGTACTGTCCTGCCGTTGAGGAATTGACCCTAGAAATGGACTCGGATGTAAAAGAAACGTCGGAGACAAGCTCTTTCGCTTCAAAATTTTTATTATCAATGAAAGAAGCATTGATGCTGTTCAAATCGCTTTCACAAGCGATGGAAAACAAAAGCAACAATGAAAAGTACAAAATCTTTTTCATAGGGTGTGTCCCTTTCAGGGCATTGTTTTTTTGGAGGAATTTAAAGAACTTCGTTGGTGTAAAACTCCAAATACGCATCTGCAAAAGAATCTTCCGGAAGAAAATCTAGGGAAGGTTTGTTTTGAGCCGCTACAAAGTCAATCAAATCATTGGACAAATCCTCACTTGCCTTGATGACTCCATCAGAGTTCTCAATGGCACTTTTTAAGAGGTTGATATGACTAGGGACTTCTAAGATTTTTGCTTTGTCTTCAGAAATATTGTCAAATTTGATTTTGTCGATCAACTTGGCATCCAACGCTCCTTCAAAATCAGAACTGTAGAGGGAAGTGACTATTTTGCTCTCACTAAAAAGAGGGTCGTCTTTGTAGTATTCTTTCAAGTACAAAGGCAACAAAGAAGCCATCCAACCGTGAACATGAATGATATCTGGGGCCCAATTGAGCTTTTTGACGGTTTCTATCACTCCTTTTGCAAAAAAGATAGCACGTTCGTCATTGTCAGAAAACAACTCACTTTTCTCGTCTTTAAAAACTGCTTTTCGTTTGAAATATTCCTCATTGTCAATAAAGTATACCTGCATCCGCTCTTTGGGAATGGAAGCTACTTTGATGATCAAAGGCATGTCCATATCATTGACAATCAGGTTCATCCCTGACAAACGAATCACTTCGTGAAGTTGGTATCTTCTTTCGTTGATAACACCGTAACGCGGCATAAAAATTCGGGTCTGTACTCCTTTGTGGTGGGCTTTTCTCGCTGCCTCAAAGGACATGGATGACATCTCCGATACGGGTAGGTAAGGCATTACCTCGGAAGAAACGTACAATACTTTTTTATCTTTCATGGACAAAACTCTTTAACTTTTACAATCTTGCAAAAATACGAATTTTTATGCTAATTTCATGTTAAAATACTAAGTTTGCAGTCATTTTACAAGATATGCGCATGAAAGTCCTTGCTGAAATCGGAAAAATATCTTCGGTGATAACCTCCTTAAAATCATCGGATAAACGAATTGGATTTGTCCCAACGATGGGAGCTTTGCACGAAGGACACCTTTCGTTGATTCGAGCATCTCGGGCTTCTAACGATGTGACTGTGGTGAGTGTTTTTGTCAACCCTACTCAGTTTGACAAAAAAGAAGATTTTTTAAAATATCCCAAATCCCTCGACAAAGACTTGGAGTTGCTCAAACAAGCCGGTTGCGATTTGGTGTTTACTCCCGCCTCTAAAAACCTCTATCCCGAAGATGCCGTGTCGGCAGCTTTTGATTTCGGAGGTATTGAAAAAGAGATGGAAGGCAAGTTCCGAGACAACCACTTCAACGGGGTGGCAACGATTGTCAAAAAACTGTTTGAAATTGTACAGCCAAACAATGCCTACTTTGGGGAAAAAGACTTTCAACAGCTGCAAATCATCAAAAACCTCACGATTCAATTAGGCCTTCCCACAGAAGTTCACGGTTGTCCTATTTACAGAGAAAAGGACGGCCTTGCGATGAGCTCAAGAAACGTACGCCTCACACCACTGCAAAGAGATGCGGCTCCTTTTGTTTACAAAATACTAAGAGAGGTGAAAATCCGATTTGAAAACCACACGGTCTCAGAAACCAAAGACTGGGTCGCCCAACAATTCCAAACACATCCCTTGTTGGATTTGGAATATTTTGAAATCACTGATGAAGAGACTTTACAAAGCGCCTCCTCAAAAAATACGAATCAAAAACAAAGAGCTTTTATTGCTGTATTTGCAGATGCGATTCGCCTAATTGACAATATGCCGCTCTAAATGAAGAAACCTTCGTAAATTTAAAGCCCCATTTTCAATAGTTATTCTCAAATTCCTTAATTTTGTCCCATGCAAATAGAAGTTGTAAAATCTAAAATCCACAGAGTCACTGTTACCGGTGCTGACTTGCAGTACATCGGCAGCGTGACTATTGACAAGGACCTGATGGACGCCTCCAATCTCATCGAAGGTGAAAAAGTACAAATTGTCAATATCAATAACGGAGAACGCTTGGAGACATACGTAATTCCAGGCCTTAGAAAAAGCGGAGAAATCACCCTTAATGGTCCTGCTGCAAGAAAGGTCGCCAAGGGAGATGTGGTGATCATCATTTCTTATGCAACCATGTCACCCGAAGAAGCCAAAGCTTTTGCCCCTTCTTTGGTGTTTCCCAATGAAAAAGACAATTCACTGACTTGATTTTAACGCGGTCCATTCAAAAATTACTCAAAAAAACACTGCCGCTAGGCTTGGGTGTTTTTTTGATTTGGATTTCCTTGTCAAAACTCACAGATGCAGACATACAAAGTATCAAAAACTCTTTTCAAACTGCCAATTACTGGTGGGTATTGCTCTCTTTGGTTTTGGGAATTCTCAGTCATTTTTCAAGGGCGTATCGCTGGCAATTCATGTTGGAGCCGATGGGCTACAAACCTAAATTTATCAACAGCTGTATGGCTGTGCTCATCGCTTATCTTGTGAACTTAGGCATTCCGAGAGCAGGTGAGGTTTCGAGAGCTGCTACGCTGACAGAGTACGAAGGTGTTCCTTTTGAAAAAGCTTTTGGAACGATTGTCGCAGAGAGGGTGGCTGACATCCTGATGTTGTTCTTGTTTATCGGACTGGCATTCTTGTCGCAATTTGATTTGATCAAAAATATCTTGTTTGCCAAGCTTCCAAAAAACCCGTTGCACACTGCTTTGAGTCTGTGTGTTGCGTTGCTTTCTTTTTATTTTTTATTAAAGTGGATGCAACAATCAAAAAAAGGTTTTTTTATCAAACTAAGGTCATTTCTTACTGGACTTGTGCTGGGTGTGAAAAGCATTTTGACGATGCGTAAAAAAGGGGCTTTTATCTTTCATACATTTTTGATTTGGATGCTCTATGTGGGAATGCTCTATGTTGCATCCTTTGCACTGCCTGAAACTTCAGGAATTTCTCCAAACGCTGTCTTGATTGCCTTTATCATTGGTTCTTTTAGCTATGCCGCTACAAACGGAGGCATCGGGTCCTATCCATTGGCCATCCAACAAGCTCTGCTTCTTTACGGTGTTTCCGAAATCGCCGGGCTGAGTTTTGGCTGGATTATGTGGACCTCCCAGACCCTTATGATTCTTATTTTTGGGGGATTGTCCTTTGCGCTCCTTCCTCTTTACAACAAAAAGAAAAAGGCCGAATAAAGTAGGTAGAAATAAGTATCTTTGAGGAGGCGTTTCGAAAAAAACACGTTTCAATTCAAAACCAACTTTTCAAATGGCAAAAGTAAAAACAGCTTTTTTCTGTCAAAATTGCGGGGCACAACATGCAAAATGGATGGGGCAGTGTACTACCTGCAACGAGTGGAACACCCTTGTAGAAGAAATTGTCCAAAAAGAAGAAAAACGCAAGTGGAATGTGACTGCTGAAAAGAGCGGCCCCAACAAAGCCCTTGCCATCTCAGAAATTCAAATTCAAAAAGAGCAACGCATCGGCACCCAAAACCAAGAATTAGACACCGTTCTTGGAGGAGGTCTTGTTCCTGGATCTGTAGTTCTTCTCGGTGGAGAACCCGGAATTGGAAAATCAACGCTGCTTTTAGAGATTGCTCTAAAAATAAAACAAAAAGTCCTCTATGTCTCAGGGGAAGAAAGTCAATCTCAAATAAAAATGAGAGCCGAACGGCTGGGGAAACAATCGTCAAACTGCCTGATTCTCACAGAAACCTGTACTCAAAATATCTTTAAAAACATCGAAACAATTGCTCCTGAAATCTTGGTGATTGACTCGATTCAGACCCTGTACACAGAACATCTTGATGCATCTCCTGGGAGCGTATCTCAAATAAAAGAGAGCACCTCGGAACTGATAAAATTTGCGAAAGAAACAGGAGTTCCCGTTTTGGTCATTGGACACATCAACAAAGAAGGTAGCATTGCCGGTCCAAAAATTTTAGAACACATGGTCGATGTTGTTTTGCAATTTGAAGGAGACAGAAATCACAGTTACCGCATCCTAAGAGCTCAGAAAAATCGATTTGGATCCACATCGGAATTGGGCATTTACGAAATGCTCAGTAGTGGACTTAGAGAAGTCAGTAATCCTTCTGAAATATTGATCAGTGAAAAAGACGGAGACTTGAGTGGAACAGCTATTGCAGCTACTTTGGAAGGCATGCGCCCTTTGATGATAGAGGTGCAAGCCTTGGTCAGCTCAGCAGTGTACGGAACCCCTCAGCGTTCTGCAACAGGCTATAACTTAAAACGCCTCAACATGATTTTGGCCGTTTTAGAAAAAAGAGCGGGATTTCGATTGGGCGCCAAAGATGTGTTCTTAAACATCACGGGGGGAATCCATGTTGACGATCCAGCCATCGACTTAGCGGTCATCACTGCCATTTTGTCTTCCAACAATGACGAAGCCATTCCTCAGAATTACTGTTTTGCTGCTGAAATTGGATTGGCAGGGGAGATCAGGGCTGTCAATAAAATCGAACAACGCATCTCAGAAGCTGAAAAACTGGGCTTTGACAAGGTTTTTGTTTCCAAGTTTAATAAAATCTCAAAAAAAAATCGAGGGATTTCAGTAGTTCCCATTTCTAAAATTGAAGACTTGCACACGTTGTTATTTTGACTTTTTAACTAAAAAAACCGTTTTTCTAAAAAAGAAAAACGGTTGTATCTCTAAAAGACAAATATGCTATTTGTTTTTGTTGGCTCCCTTAATGTATTTTTCCAAAGCCATTGTCATTGATGGAGTTTCGGGTGAAGGCGCCTGAATGTTGATTTTCAAACCAGCTTCTGAAGCAGCTTTCACTGTGCTGTTTCCAAAAACTGCAATGCGGGTATCATTTTGTTTGAAGTTTGGAAAGTTTTGAAACAAGGAATCAATACCAGAAGGACTGAAGAAAACTAAAATGTCGTAAAACACATTTTCCAAATCTGACAAGTCGCTGACCACCGTCTTGTACAAATCGATGCGCGTCCAGTTCACTTTCAAATCGTTCAAAGTTTGAGGAACCAAATCTTTCAACTTGTCTGAAGAAGGCAATAGGAAGTTTTCTGTTTTGTGTTTTTTAATCAATTTCCCCAATTCAGGAAAGGTTCTTTGACCAATATAAATTTTGCGTTTTCTATAAACCACGTATTTTTGAAGGTAAAAAGCAACGGCTTCAGACTGACAAAAATACTTCATGTCGTCAGGAACTTTGAAGCGCATTTCTTCAGCAACTCTAAAAAAATGATCCACAGCATTTCTACTTGTAAGAATAACGGCTGTGTAAACTTTCAAATCAATTTTATGAGCTCTGATTTCCTTGACAGAAACACCCTCTACGTGAATGAAAGACCTGAAATCGATCTTCACTTTTTGTTTTTCTGACAAATCAAAATAGGGGGAGTGTTCTTTTGGCTCGGGTTGTGAGACCAATATCGTTTTCACTTTCATACAGTTGCATTTATTCAATTGCTATCTTGACGAAAACCAATAGCGGTGAGATTTCAAGAGCGCAAAGGTACAAAATAAAATAAAATAAACCTCTCCTAGAAATTCTTTTATTAAGTCCTTGAACAATAAGAAACCACCTCACGGCAAAGCACAACAATGCAAAGCACAATGTGAGTTTGTAAAAGGATTTGCTCTCGGGGAATGCATACACAAGAAGTAGTAAAAAAGGCAAGCACAGCAGCAAAGCCGCTTTTATATAACTGCTCTTGTACAAATAGTAGTCTTTGAACAAATTAGGAGACCCAAACAACAGCGCCACAGCGATTCCCAATGCATACTGAACAAAAAAGTAACCGGTTAACAGCAAAAAAAGTTGTCCAAAAAAAAGAAAAGACAAGTCTTCCTCCAGACCTGACTTTTCAAAAATCAAAAAGACAAAAAGAGTTCCAACAAGAAATTGCAGCAAAGAAAGTGCCCTGTAAAAAAAAACGTTGGATTCCGTCAATTCATTCGAGTAGACTAAAAAATACTTTTTTGAAAAAAAGCAGGTTCCCAAAGCAAACAGTCTTTTGGGAGAGATGGCATTTAAAAAGGCCAACAAGCCAAAAATGACGATGAAGACAAGAGTCATCCAATCAGGATTTTGCAGCACTTTTTCAACTCCAATGTTCATGGCCAATAGATCAAACTAAAAAAACAGGTTTGTAAAATCAATCTAGCGAAAATAGCAATAAAAAATCATACATTTGTAACCTATTTTAATTTTATAACATGTCTGACACGCTTGTCATCATTCCTACTTTGAATGAAATTGAAAACATCAAAGCGATTGTTTCCAAAGTTCTCGAACAGCCAAAAAAATTTCATGTTTTGGTTGTAGACGACGCCTCTAAAGACGGGACTCCTGAGGCTGTTTTAGAATTGATGGCGCTACATCCAGACCGCTTGTTTTTAGAAAGAAGAGTAGGGAAGAGAGGGCTTGGAAGTGCTTATATTCATGGGTTCAAATGGGCCTTGAAAAAAGACTATCTCTACATCCTGGAAATGGATGCTGACTTTTCTCACAATCCAAAAGATTTGATCAGGCTTTACAAGGCCTGTAAGGAGGGAGGAGCAAAACTGTCCATTGGGTCTCGCTATATAAACAACAATGTCAATGTGGTGAATTGGAACATCAAGAGATTGTTGCTTTCTTATTTCGCCTCCAAATACGTGCAATTTATCACTCGAATCCCCCTCTTCGACACAACTGCAGGTTTTGTTTGCTACCACAGAGATGTACTACAAGCAATCGACCTTGACAACATCAAATTTGTCGGATACGCATTTCAGATTGAAATGAAATTCAAAGCTTGGAAACGCAAGTTTCCCATCAAAGAGGTTTCCATCGTATTTACAGACCGCACCAAAGGAACTTCCAAAATGTCAAATTCAATTATTTTTGAAGCCGTCATTGGCGTCATTCAACTACGCCTAAGAGGAATCTCTTAAAAAAGACACCCAATCCTATGAACACAACACTTATAAAAAACGCCCAAATTGTCAACGAAGGGGTTATTTTTCAGGGAGACCTCCTTATTGAAGGTGACTTCATTTCAAAAATTGGAAGCGATCTAAAGGCGCCCGCTCATGCAAAAATAGTAGATGCCAAAGGCAAATACCTTCTCCCAGGAGCCATCGATGATCAGGTTCATTTTAGAGAACCCGGTCTGACACACAAGGCAACAATCGCAACCGAAAGCAAGGCCGCCATCGCTGGAGGAATCACCACGTTTATCGAAATGCCAAACACCGTCCCCCAAGCGACCACTCAAGAAGAACTGGAGAAAAAATTTGAGATAGCCAACAAGACTTCTTATGCAAATTACTCTTTTATGTTTGGAGGCACCAATGACAATTTAGAAGAATTGTTGAAAACGGATCCTAAAAAAGTAGCAGGCATCAAACTCTTTCTAGGTTCTTCTACTGGAAACATGCTAGTGGACAACGAAGAGGTGCTGAAAAAAATATTTTCTTCAACCCAAATGTTGATTTCTGTACATTGTGAAGACGAAGAAACCATCCGAAAAAATTTAAAGAAACACATGGAACTGTTTGGCGAAGACATTCCGATCAAATACCATCCTCGCATCCGGAGTGAAGAAGCTTGTTATTTGTCATCTTCCAAAGCGATCCAACTGGCAAAAGAAACGGGTGCCAGACTGCACATCTTCCACTTATCAACCGCGAAAGAAACAACGTTGTTCCGAAACGACATCCCATTGAAAGAAAAGAAAATTACCGCGGAAGTATGTGTCCATCATCTGACCTTTGACGAAGGGGATTACGCTGAAAAGGGTACTTTTATCAAATGGAATCCCGCCGTCAAATCAGCAGCCGATAAAAAAGGGCTGTGGGAAGCCTTGTTAGACGATCGCATCGATGTGATTGCCACCGACCACGCCCCTCATACTTTCGAAGAAAAACAACAAATCTACACCAAAGCACCCAGCGGCGGACCACTCGTGCAACACGGATTGCCTGCAATGCTGACCGCTGTTAAAAGCGGAAAAATTTCTTTAGAAAAAATTGTAGAAAAAATGTGTCACAATCCTGCTATTTTATTCGAAATCGACAAAAGAGGCTATGTAAAAGAGGGGTTTTATGCAGACCTGGTTTTGGTAGATCTTGACAAGTCTTGGACCGTCACCAAAGAGAATACTTTGTACAAATGTGGGTGGTCTCCTTTTGAGGGTTCCAAATTAGAAGCAACCGTCACACATACCTTTGTGAACGGCTCCCTTGCTTATGAAGAAGGAAAATTTGGAGCAGCACTCTCAGGAAAACGAATTGAATTCAACCGAAGCTTATGAAAAAAACAGCGCTGTCTTTGCTTTGTGTCTTTGTATTTTCATGTACAAGCAATACTATTTTTAAAAAACCCGACGACTTGATCGAAAAGGAGGAAATGGTTGATTTGTTGACCGATCTTTACCTCGCAACTGCTGCAAAAACAGCAAAGAACCTGGAAAAAGAACGGAATGTAGACTACACCCAGTTGGTTTTTGAAAAACATGGCATTGACAGTGCGCGGTTCAAACGAAGTAACTTTTATTACACGGCTAAAATTGATGCGTACGAAGCCATTTTTAAAGAGGTGAAATCTCGAATCGCTTCAAAAAATGGATCCTTTAAATTGATGAAAAAAAAGCGGGACTCCCTTAAAAATGACAGCATACGAAAAGTCATCATAAAAAGAGATTCGCTTAGAAAAACAACAAGTTCAAAAACAAAGTAATTCAGGTGCTAGTCTAATTTTCAAGGTCTTTCTGATAGCGTTTGGCGACTTTTTTCAAGACTTGCTCCATCGGCTCAAATTCAAATTCAAATGTTTTTTTGACTTTTTCAGCACGGTAATAAGAGCTGTTATGAGCTGCTTTGGCAGTGTGCTTGGAAAAGGTATTGGCTGCTCCTGTCAGTTTTGACTTGAGCCACGAGAGCCGCCATCCCAAAGCGCTGAGTAATTTACTGACCTTTATTTTTGGAGGTTTCTTCTCAAAAACGCGCGCAATGGAATCGACAATTTCTTTGAAACTTTTGTTTTCAGAAACCACCACAAATCGTTCGTTTGTCACCTCAGAATCCATTCCTTTGACCAACAGGGCTGCCACATCTTCTACTCCAACAAAACCCGTAACCCCTTCAGTATAAAAAGGAAATTCTTTGTACGTCATGGAAAACAAAGCCCCTGAGTTTTCTCTCCAAAACCCTGCTCCCAAAATAACTCCTGGATTGTAAATCAACACCTGCAACCCTTCTTGAGCAGCTCTCCAAACCTCCATTTCGGCACCGTACTTGGTAATTGCATAGCCGTAATTGTTTTCCTCTAAATTGAATTCATCTTGTTCGTCAATAAAGGGTTTGTTGAGCGTTTTTGAAATGGCTGCAATCGAACTGACAAAGCAAAGTTTCTGAACCTTGTAGGCGAGGCACAAATTGACTACATTGGCCGTTCCATAAATATTGACCGAGCGCATCTTTGAATAACTAGAGGTGTCAAAAGAGACCAAAGCTGCCAAGTGGTAGACCTTTTCAATGTTTTGAAAAGCGGCTTCTAAAGAAGAAACCTCTCTGACATCTGCCTGTACCCATTGGATCTTGGAGAATTCTTTGTCCACCTGATCGGTGAAATAAGAAAAGACATGCTTTGCCTTTTCTAAAGAAGATGCTGTTCTGTAAGTTGCCCTCACTGTTTGCCCAGCATCCAATAACTGAACCAACAAATGGGCTCCCAACATTCCAGTTCCGCCTGTTACTAATACCATGCTACGAAAATACTGTAAAAATGCGAATGTCGTTTTGGAAATGCAGATTTATTTCTCCCTTTGCCCTCCGCTTTCGTCAATTCTCAATTCCATTTTCCATCGTGTTTGCCCCTGTTTTTAAAAACGGAACTCATCCTTTATTTATCGCTTTGTGAATTGTCGCTTTGCCTCTCAAATTCGAATCACTATCTTTGCCAAAAACGAGAATGAAATGGCTTTAAATTTTGTGGAAGAACTGAGATGGAGGGGGATGTTACACGACATCATGCCTGGCACGGAAGAATTGTTAAACAAGGAAGCAACTGCAGGGTATATTGGATTTGATCCTACCGCAGCTTCTCTTCATATTGGAAGTTTGATTCCCATCATCATTTTGATGCATTTTCAAAAAGCAGGCCACAAACCGATTGCCTTGGTTGGGGGAGCTACTGGAATGATCGGCGATCCTTCCGGGAAATCTGCAGAGCGAAATCTATTGGACGAAACAACCTTGGCCAAAAACATTGCGGGTGTCCAATCTCAATTAAAACGTTTTTTAGATTTTGACAGCGGGGCAGAAAACGCAGCAGAGTTGGTCAACAACTACGATTGGATGAAAGAGTTTTCCTTGATTGATTTTGTGCGGGACATCGGAAAACACCTCACTGTCAACTACATGATGGCTAAAGAGTCCGTAAAAAAAAGAGTGCGAGGAGAAGCTACTGAAGGGATGTCTTTTACCGAATTTACCTACCAATTGTTTCAAGGCTATGACTTTCTTCATTTGTACGAAACAAAAAATTGCAAATTGCAAATGGGCGGCTCTGACCAATGGGGCAATATCACCACAGGAACGGAGCTGGTAAGAAGAAAAGCGCAGGGAAAAGCGTATGCCATGACTTGCCCACTGATTACAAAAGCAGACGGATCCAAATTTGGAAAGTCTGAAGGAGGCAATATCTGGTTGGACAAAGGCCGTACCTCTGTCTATAAATTTTACCAATACTGGCTGAATTCTTCAGACGAAGACGCGGAGGGTTTTATCAAAAAATTTACTTTTTTAGACAAAGAGACCATCGATCGACTGGTCGCAGAACACCGCGAATCGCCGCACGCACGCCTTTTGCAAAAAACCATTGCCAAAGAGGTAACGGTATTGGTGCACTCAGAAGAAGCTTATGAAAATGCGGTCAAAGCTTCATCCATCTTGTTTGGGAAATCGACGGCTGAGGATTTGAAGTCTTTGGACGAACAGACCTTTTTGGAGGTGTTTTCTGGAGTTCCCCAAACGGAAATCAACTCCGAGCAAATCGAAGAAGGTTTGGACGTCGTAACCGCTTTTTCAGAAACAGGTTTCTTAAAGTCGAATGGTGAAGTGAGAAGGGCTTTGAAAGAGAATTCCATCTCTGTAAACAAGGAAAAAGTAAAAGAAGGGTTTTCAATCACCGCATCCGATTTGATCGCCCAAAAATACGTCTTGTTACAAAGAGGTAAAAAAAGCTATTTTCTTTTGAAGGTCATCGCATAAACATCCGGATTCTCTGAAAAAATCAAGTAATCATCAAGTTGCACCCTCGGATGTCCGAATTGTCAAAACGCCCCAAAATCTCAAAACTCCCTTTTGGGTGAATTTTCCCTAAATCTTGGGTCGCTATAAAAGAACAGGAATTTCGATTGGACAAATCGATGACATTGATTCCTCCTGTCTTTCCATGTGGCAATTGCTGAAAAGGGTCTTCGGTGTCTCGAATCCGCACCTGCATCCAAGGAGGTGTTTTAAAAAGACCTCCTCCCTTGGAATACGCCTGACTTAACAGCTCTGTCATTCCGTATTCAGAATGAATTTCTGCGACTCCAAAACCAGCTTTCAAAAGAGCGTGCAGTTCTTCACGCACCATTTCCTTTCGTTTGCCCTTCATCCCTCCGGTCTCCATGACCAGGGTGTGTTTTAATGAAAAATGGTGTTTTTCAACCAAATCCAACAAGGCAAAGGAGACGCCGATTAGCAAGGATTTTTTGCCTTTGGACTCCAAGAGCAATAAAGTTTCTTTTAGCTGGTCCAAGTTGTCCAAATAAAAACCACTCTCTGAATGTTTGGATTGTTGGATCAAATCAGCGGTCATGTAGACCAAAGAAGACCCCTCCCTTTCCAAATAGGAGGGCAAGAGCGCCAAAATGACACGGTCTTCTACAGGTCCGTAAAAATTTTCAAATCCTTTTGTATAACTCTCTTTATAAAGAGACAGATCTGTCAAAAAGTGTTTGCTTTGCTGCATTCCTGTGGTGCCACTGCTCAAAAAGGTTTGGACTACAGGACCCGGGTCTGATAAAATCTGGTGTGTTTTGAAAAACTGTATGGGTAAAAAGGGAATTTGCGAGATGCTGTTGACTTTGGAGATGTCTGTTCGAAGGTAGGAAATGAATTGTTGGTATGCCTGGCAATTGTTTGCTTGAAAACGAAAGGTTTCCAGAGCCAAAGAATTGAATTCCTCTTGGTTTTTTATGGCAAATACATTTTTCGTCACAGTTCCGTAAAATAATCAAAACAAAAATACTGTAAATTTCCCAAGACAGGTTTTCTTGTTACACAAAATGTTCAATGCTGAGGACCTTTTCCTGAAAAAGAATGTTTTCACCGATTCGCTTTCCCAATAGTAAGTTGCCAATTGGCGAACTGGGTGAGATGGCAAAATAAGTTGTTTGTCGGTGCGCAATCTTTCCCATGCTGATCGCGAGGAAATAAATGCCCCGGTTGGTTGTCACCAAGCTTCCCAACCGAATAACCTCTGACTGTTGTTGCAAGGAAATTTTTTCTAAAAGAACTTTTAGTTGCAGCACCTCTTGGAGTTGCCTTCCTGACTTTTCCATTTCCAACTGCAGCATCGCCCTCCCGGTTTCGTGCTTGTCTCCAGCAGAGCTTTTGGTCTCTGAAGCTAGTGCTTTTTGGTGGCTCTCAAGCCCCCTCTCCAAACTGTCTATTTTTTCACTTACAAATGCCTCGCACTTTGCAAACAATGCTTTTTTTATCGGATGCTCCTTCATCTTAAAAGTCGAATTTGAGTTGTACGTCCAAAATTGGAACTGTTTTCTTGCTGTTGACATTGAGGTTGGTCACAGAGATGCCCAACAACCTCACGGAATCCTTTATTTTTTCTTGAAACAACAATTCTTTGACTGTTTCTAACAAAACAGCACTTTCTTTGACAAAGTACGGCAGGGTTTTGCTTCTCGTCTGCTGAGTAAAATCGCTGTATTTGATTTTCAATGTTACCGTTCTCCCTGCTACTTTGGATTGCAACAAACGCTTTTCAAGGGATTTTGAGATTTTTTCCAATTTCTCCAACATGTATACCTCAGAGGTCAAGTTTTGATCAAAGGTGTGTTCTGCTGCAATGGATTTTCGAATGCGATCTGGTTTTACTTCGCTCAACTGAATACCTCGTACAATTTGGTAATAATACGCACCCGCTTTTTTGAAGTGCTGGATCAAAAAGGCTTCCGACTTATCTTTCAATTCGCTGCCCGTAAAAATACCGAGTTTGTACATTTTTGCACGTGTAACTTTGCCGATTCCATGAAATTTTTCGATTGCTAGATTTTCTAAAAATAAAGGTATCTCTTCTTGTGAAATCGTTTTCTGACCATTTGGCTTATTGATGTCTGAAGCAATTTTAGCGACAAACTTGTTGGTGGAAATTCCCGCAGACGCATGCAGTCCAAGCTCCTCAAAAATACGGTTTCTAATTTCTTCTGCTATCAATGTCGCAGAAGGATTTCCGCATTTGTTTGCTGTCACATCCAAATAGGCTTCGTCCAAGGAAAGGGGTTCTACCAAATCTGTGTATTCAAAAAAAAGATTTCTGATTTTTAAAGAAATTTCTTTGTATCGCTCAAAATCGGGTTTTACAAATTGTAATTCAGGGCATAACTTTTTGGCTAAAACTCCTGACATTGCCGAACGAACACCAAATTTTCGCGCTTCATAACTTGCCGCAGCTACCACCCCTCGCACTTCGCTTCCACCTACTGCAATTGGCTTTTCCCTCAATTTGGGATTGTCCAACTGCGCTACAGATGCAAAGAAGGCGTCCATGTCTATGTGAATGATTTTACGGGCAAGGTCCATGTAGCAACAAATAGGCAGCGCTGTTTCCAAGCGCTCATGTTCCTTACAAAACTAACAAAAAAGACTGTCTTCTACAGACTGTCTTTTTTCAAAAATTCAACTTTACCTTTATACGTTGTCCAAATGATGGTGCTCATCGATGAGCGGTCCTCCCGATATGATTTCCTTAGAAGCAAAGGTTTCAAATTTTTCAAAGTTCAAATGAAAGGCATGTGCCAAGGCAATGGATTTGCTGATATAAACTCCTTTTTGCAACCAAGTATTCATTGGATTTAGAATTTCAACGGGAACTTGCGGACAGTATTTTGGCATGTTCAACCCAAAAATAGGGTGTTGCTCAAATTCAACACCGTCCAAAGCTCCTTCTAAAATTGCGGTAATCATCGCCCTTGTGTACTTCAACTTGATGCGAGATCCAACTCCGTAGGGGCCTCCGCTCCATCCTGTATTGACCATCCATACATTGACCTGTGCTGCTTTTATTTTTTTGCTCAACATTTCGGCATATACGGTTGGATGCATGGGCATAAAAGGTGCACCAAAACAGGCAGAAAAGGAAGGGACTGGTTCTGTAATTCCAGCTTCTGTCCCTGCAACTTTAGCGGTGTATCCAGAAATAAAATGATAGGCGGCTTGGTTTGCTGTCAATTTAGAAATGGGAGGCAACACTCCAAAAGCATCACAGGTCAAGAAAAAAATGTTCTTTGGCTTGCCTGCCATAGAAGGTATTTGAATGTTGTCGATGTGGTGGATTGGATAGCTTACGCGGGTATTTTGAGTGCGACTGCTATCAAAATAATCAACGGCTCCATTTTCTTTGAAAACAACATTTTCCAGGAGAGCGCCCGGTTTGATTGCTTTGTAAATATCGGGCTCATTTTCAGAAGTCAAATCAATCACTTTGGCATAACAGCCTCCTTCAAAATTAAAAATGGTGTTGTCAGCTGTCCACCCGTGTTCGTCGTCTCCAATCAATTTGCGATGAGGGTCCGCAGACAACGTTGTTTTTCCGGTTCCCGACAAGCCAAAAAAGATGGCCGTATCACCAGCTACGCCAACACTTGCCGAACAGTGCATCGGCAAGACATTGTTCTCTGAGGGTAAAATCAGATTCAGAGCAGAAAATATGCCTTTTTTGATTTCTCCTGTATATGCGGAACCCCCAACAAGCGCAATTTGTTTTGTAAAATTCAATATGGAAAAGTTGCCTTGTCTCGTCCCGTGAACTAAGGGATCTGCCTCGTAGCCAGGCGCACAAAGAACCAACCAATCTTCGCGAAAATTTTCCAATGCCGACGCTTCAACACGCAAAAACATGTTGTAAGCAAATAAATTGGACCAAGGCAACTCCGTAATCGTTCGGATATTGGTTCGGTACTCTGGGTCCGCACATACATAGGCGTCACGAACATACAATTCTTTACCAGAGAGGTAGTTCGTCATTTCATTGTAAAGTAAATCGAACTTCTCAGGAGAGATGGGCTTGTTGATCTTTCCCCACCAAACTTTATCACTGGTATAGGCATCCTTTACCAAATAGCGATCTTGTGGTGAACGACCTGTAAACTTGCCCGTATCTACCGCCAAAACACCATTGGAGCTCTCCCTGCCCATGCCTTTTTGCAATGTGATTTGTTGAAGGGCTTTTGGTGACAAATTCCAATGGGCTTGCACTCCTATGAGTCCGTATTCTTTTAGTTTCTTGTCTTTTTGAGAAATGAATAGGTCTTGCATCGTTGTATGTATTTACTGATTTCAATTGAAGCTTAAAGGACTTGTCACAGCTAGGAAAGTTGGAGTAATCCTACATAAATTTAGCCCCAAACAATGATTGTAAACATGATAAATGTCATGTTTTAAAAAAATTAAAAAGTCGGTAACCGCGCAAAAAACCTCTTAAAAATCAAATTGTTTTCAATTTTATTTTAAAAAAACCATACAAAAGCTTTACATTTACAAACAAATACGCAACATTTGCGCTAAATTAGCAACTTGTTACTGTACAAGACCAACCATCTGTACAAAAACCATTTCAATCCCCCCACTACATGAAGCTCTTTCGAACTTTACAATGCGCCTTTTACTTTGCCCTTCCGTGTTGTCTTTCTGCTTTCGGACAAGAAATTTCACCAATTCAAAACTATACACCGAAAACATACGGTGCTGGAAATCAAAATTGGAAAATTTCGCAAGGCCTCCAAAAACAACTTTATTTTGCCAACAATGAAGGGCTTTTAGAATTCAACGGTGCTTACTGGCAATTGTATAAGTCGCCGAACAATTCCATCATGAGATCTGTCAAAGTGATTGATTCCCTTGTTTTTACAGGTTGCCACATGGAATTTGGGTTTTGGAAAAAAGATGCGTTTGGAAAATTGAATTATACATCCATTAGCAACAAACTAAAAACACCAATGTTGGAGGACGAGGAGTTTTGGGGAATCGTCGATTATGAAAAATGGGTGTTGTTCCAGTCTTTAAAACGCATCTATATATACGACACTGAACAGGAGACTTTTAAAATCATCGATTCGGAAAGCGTGCTAGAAAAAATTTTCAAAGTCGAAAACACCATTTATTACCAAAAAATAAATGACGGCCTCTACAAGATTGAAAATGGCGAAGAAGTTTTGGTCTCTAAAGAAATGCCGCTTAAAAACAACATCATCGTTAACATATATCGCTTAGAAGAAACACTTATCTTGGCCACGCGACAAGATGGCTTTTATGTTCTTCAAGGAAAAACACTTGAAAAATGGCGTCCTAAAAGCGAATCCACCCTTTCCAAAACCACAATTTACAGCAGCAAACAACTCTCCGACGGAAGCCTTGTAATCGGAACCATTTCAAATGGGATCTTTCATCTCAACAAAGAAGGACGCATCTTACAGCACATCAACCAAGAGAAAGGATTGAACAACAATACCGTGCTATCCATATACGAGGACAAAGATCAAAACATCTGGCTCGGATTGGACAATGGGATCAGTGTGTTGAATTTCAACTCCCCTTTTAAGGCGTTCAATGATTTGAACGGGAAACTTGGAGCCGTCTATACCTCTGTGATTTACAATGACAATTTATACCTAGGCACCAATCAAGGGTTGTTTTACAGAGGCGTTGACAGTTCTGACGATTTCAATTTCATTCAAGGAACCAAAGGACAAGTTTGGTGTTTGAAAAAGATAAAAGACGCGCTTTTTTGTGGTCACAATTCAGGAACCTTTCTCATCGAAAACGGACTTGCAACTTTGATTGCATCAGTCCCCGGCACCTGGGATTTGAAGAAAATTTCCATCTCGAATGAACTGCTCTTGCAAGGAAACTACAATGGCTTGTATGTGCTGGAGAAGAAAAAGGGTGCCTGGGGTGTGAGAAATAAAATTGAAGGATTTGAAAATTCATGTCGTTTTTTTGAGCTTGCTTCCGAAAATAAACTTTTTGTGAGTCATGAACACAAAGGGGTTTTTAAATTAAAAATAAACAAAGAATTTACCAAGGTTTTAGAGCTTTCTATAGAAAAAATGAGCAAGGGAAAGAAATCCAGCTTGATCAAATACAGAGGCGATTTGTTGTACAGCTTGGAAGAAGGGCTGTTTACTTATGACTACTACCAAGAATCCTTCGTAAAAGACAGTGTTTTGACGAAAGCTTTGTTAAAAGACGAAACCTTTGTCTCTGGAAAATTGATTGTGACAAAAAACAAAAGGCTGTGGGGTTTTACAGACAAAAACATCGTTTATCTGCAACCCGGAAAACTAAACAAACTACCACAAACTACAAAAGTTGCAATGCTTGCTTCGATAAGAGGCAATTATTTTGGCTATGAAAACCTCACGCACTTGAAAGACAATACCTACCTGATAGGAACCTCAAACGGGTATTTGATTTTAGATACGGACGGCCTAAAAGACAAAACCCATGACATCCAAATAAACACAATAACAAAAGGGCCTCTAGGAGGAAAAAAAACAAATGCTTCTCTTAAAGAGGATGCATTTGAATACGCCGAAAACAGCATAGGTTTTCATTTTAGCGTCCCTGTTTATGAAAAATACAGTGAGGTCAAATACCGATACAAATTAAAAGGCTTGTATCAAAAATGGAGCGATTGGTCAAGTGAGTCAAAGGCGTCCTTTACAAATTTACCTTTTGGGGAATACACGTTTTATGTCAAGGCTAAAATAGCGAACCATGAAACTTCTAATACAGCTACTTTCACATTTAAAATTGGCCGCCCTTGGTACTTGTCCAATCTTATGATTGCAAGTTACAGCCTCCTTTTTATGGGTATTATTTTTACAGTTCATACCGTCAATAAAAACTACTATAGAAAGCAAGAAGAAAACCTCATTAAAAAGAAGCAGAGCGAGTTTGAAAAAACTCAACTAGAGAATGAAAAGGTTATCATGAAACTTAAAAATGACAAACTGAGAGACGATATCGAAAGTAAAAATAGGGAATTGGCCGCCTCTACAATGAGTATTATTAAAAAGAATGAATTCTTGAACACCATCAAAAAAGAATTGATAGAATTAAAGGACAATGAAATGATCAAGCCCGTGATAAAAATCATTGACAAAAACTTAAATGTCAACAGTGACTGGGAGTTATTTCAAGAGGCTTTCAACAATGCAGACAAAGACTTTTTAAAGAAGGTGAAAGAAAAGCATCCATCCCTCACACCAAATGACTTACGACTTTGTGCCTACCTGCGTTTGAATTTGTCCTCAAAGGAAATTGCACCCTTGCTCAACATTTCACATAAAAGTGTTGAAATAAAAAGGTACCGCCTTCGAAAAAAGATGGAATTGGGAACAAAGGTGAATTTGATCCACCATATACTCGATATTTAGAAAACCTGTTGCTGTTGCTATTGGCTTAACATTTACTGTACGAAGCCTTACTTGTTGAAGTGTCGAAGAATTGGGTTTGTCCTGAATTAAAGCGTTTTATCCTTTGTTTTTATTGGGTTTACACGTGAAATAGAGGGCTTTGCCTTGAGTCAACTAAATGTAGTGCTAGTGTACAGTTTTTATTTTAGTTAGTATTCTTGAACCTTCTTAATTTAGGAGACCGGTTATTTCTCTAGGATTGCATGTCCTGACAAAAAATTTTAGTCTTAACCAACTAATAAAATGACACGGATTTAATCTGTGAATTAATTCACCAAATAGTAAGTTCTAAAAAAAACAAACTTAAACAAGAAAAAATGAAAATCAGACTTTTACTCTTTTTGCTTGTGAGCACTTCATTGACAATGTACTCGCAACAAACCCAAGTTACCGGAACCGTACTCTCATCCGAAGACAACTTTCCAATTGTAGGGGCTAACGTTCTGTTAAAAGGACAAAACTCTGGAACCTCCACCGATTTTGATGGAATTTTTCAAATCTCAGCAAATAAAGGATCTGTTCTTGTATTTAGCTACATCGGATTTGAAACGCAAGAAGTGGTGCTTGCCGACCAAAAATCTATACAAATTGTATTGAAACCCAATACTGCGGCCTTGGACGAAATCGTTGTAATTGGATACGGAACACAAACGAAAAAAGAAGTTACAGGAGCTGTTTCGGTTATAGATTCCAAAGTAATAGAAAGACTAAATCCCGTACGTGTCGAGCAGGCCTTACAAGGACAAGTTTCAGGTGTGAATATCACTTCTTCCTCCGGATCTCCCGGAAGTGGACTCAATATTCGAATTCGTGGAATCTCTACCAATGGAGACAGCAGACCGCTGATATTGGTGGACGGGAACATCATTGAAGACCTCTCAGTAATCAACCCAAATGACATCAAAAGTGTCAATGTCTTGAAAGATGCCACTGCCGGTATATATGGAGTGTTAGCTGCCAATGGAGTTATTTTAATCGAGACAAAAACAGGTCGTAAAAATTCTGACATACGTGTCAGTTTCGACAGTTACATCGGTTACCAAACGACAACTAAAAAAATAGATTTAATTGACAACGTCTATGATTATGCAAATTACGTAAATGGAGCTGCCGTCAATGGAGGATTGGATCCAAAGTTTGCAACTGTCCCAGGAACAAGACTAACATTTTTTGCAGACGATGTTTTAAATCCAATTACAACATATACAGATTGGCAAGATGCCGTTTTTGATGTTGCTCCAATGCAGAATGCTAATGTTAACTTTAGTGGAGGGACTGAAAAACTCTCGTATTCTTTTGGAGCTTCTTACTTAAACCAAGATGGAATTGTGGGACTCGGTAAATCTAACTTTAACAGAACTACAGCAAGAACGAGTTTGCAGTATGATGTTTCCGATAAATTAAAAGTTTCTGCAACAGGAATATACACAAGTTCAACAAAAAACAACTTGCCTGAGGGATATATTGGATCTGTATTGTACGGAGCATTAAATAGTGATCCTATCACCACGACGCGCAGTACAGAAACTGGAAGTGGCTATGGCGAAACGTTGAATTCAGCTAGAGAAGTAGTCAATCCACTGGCTTTGATTGAAAATACTTACAATACGAGCCATGTAGATAAAATTTCTGCAACTTTTGGACTTAATTACGAGCTCCTTGATGGACTAAAAGCTGAATCTAGGTTTCAGTTCAACCATGCAGTAAGCCTATCAGACGTTTTTAGACCCGTATTTAACTATGGCACTGGAAAACAAGGTACCGTAGATGACGATCCTAATATCATAAAGGACGACGGAAATGCAATCTCACACAATGCCGATATCTATGACGATTACAAATGGGAGAACTTTCTTACCTATTCTAAAGTATTCAAAGAAAATCATAGCTTGAATGTGGTTTTAGGAACTTCAATTATGGAGTTTAAGGGCCGCTATACGGGGAGATCTGGTAGAGGATTGATCAACAATCGAAACACAATTGAAGACGCAATTTTCGCCTACATACCTCCAGAAAACATCAGAAGTAGATTTAACGAACAGCAACTAATTGACGGTGCTGACCGATACATCACGAGGTTATTTTCGGTTTTTTCACGAGTACAGTACAACTTCAAAGGAAAATATCTACTCTCTGCTGTACTGCGTAGAGATGGTTCCTCGAAATTTGGTCCAATTAACAGGTTTGGTTATTTCCCTTCTGCCTCGATAGGATGGAATGTGTCAGAAGAAAATTTTCTAGCCAACAATTCTGTTATCAGTTATTTAAAAGTACGTGCCAGTTACGGGACATTAGGGAATGACCGTATTAGTCTAAACAGATTTGTCTCTTTATTAGACGGTCAAGCAATGTACACAAACAACGATGAAACGGATGCTGACGATGTTCTTATCGGGACAGCAATTGGGAAATTAGCAAACCCTGAAATCCGTTGGGAAAGTACAACTACGGGAAATATTGGAATCGATGCTAAGTTTTTCAATGACGATTTGAGCATTAGTGCAGATGTTTTCTCTAAAAGAACGCAAGATTTATTAGTGCAAGCAAATGTGTCAGGAGTTTTAGGTGCAGCAGCACCGGGTTCTGCACCGCCAGTTATCAATGCAGGAGATGTTGAAAACAAAGGTTTTGAATTATTAGTTGCTTATAACAAAGAGCTGTCAGATGATTTTGGCTTTAATATGAGTTACAACTTTAGTACTCTAAACAATGAAGTACTGTATGTTGGAAGCACGGAAGGGTTTTTAGAAGGAGGGTCATTCATGGTTGGTGAGAACTTACTAACTTCTCGTATGGAAGCAGGAATGCCTATTGGTTATTTTTATGGCTATAAAACGAATGGTATTTATCAAAATCAAGCAGAAATTGATGCTTTGGATGCAGCCTCCCCAAAAGGCACCTTTCACAAAGATGCAGGACCAGGCGATTTGAAATTTGTGGATACTGATGGCGATGGTAAAATTTCGGCAGCTGACAAAACCTATATTGGAGATCCTATTGCTGATATGACTATGGGGTTGAACCTAGGATTCCATTATAAAAACATTGATTTTAGTGCTTCTGCTTTTGCATCTCTTGGAAATGATATAGTACGTGACTATGAACGAAAAAACCTTTATTCGAACAAAGGAACTTATGTTCTTGATAGCTGGACAACATCAAACCCAAGTAATACAACACCCAAAGCTGTAAATGGTGGCTCTATCAATTACGACAATTTTTCAGACTATTTTGTCGAAGATGCCTCATATTTAAGAATCCAGAACATACAAATTGGCTATACCTTGGCAGAAAGACTTTCCAATAGAATTGGCATAAGAAAATGCAGAATATATGTATCTGGAAACAATTTATTCACATTTACAAATTATAAAGGATACGATCCCTCTGCAACCGGAAGTGGAAATCCAATTGGCGCCGGAATAGACAAAGGATTTTATCCAGTAGCGAAAACATATTTATTAGGAATCAATTTAAACTTTTAACCAAAATGAAAAAAATAATAAAAATAACACAAATTTTCATTCTATGCCTTACGGCATCTGCATGTGACGATACTGTGGATATTACACCAACACAACCTAATTCAGAAAACTATTTTAACTCTCAAGATGAATATGAAAAAGCCTTGATTGGAGTATACGACATGTTGCAAACTACCTTGTTCAATGTAATGATAGCACATACTGCCTCAGATGATATCATCGCCGGAGGAGACCCAAATACATTTGACCAACCCACGTTGCAATATGTTGATAAAATGGAACACGGTCCAGACAACAATGATCAAATCCAGTTAATTTGGCAATTGATGTATGCAGGAATTAACAGGGCAAACTATGTGCTAGAGTTCAAAGACAAAACAGAATTTGAAGGAAAGGATGAACTGATTGCTCAAGTTTATTTTTTAAGAGCACATTTTACTTTTGAACTCACAAAGTTTTTTGGAGACGCACCTCTACCAACAGAAAAGAGAGATGGCGTAGACCGCATTCAAGATACTCGTATTTTATTTGGGGATCAATACACGATGACTCGAGTGGGTAGCAAACAAGCCATTTATGCATTGATTGAAGAAGACCTCAAAGAAGCAATTCCAAACTTGCCAACGACGAGAAGCTCATCAGAAGTATATAAAATCACAAAAGGGGCAGCAGAAGCACTCCTTGGGAAAGCATACCTTTACCATGAAAAATATGAAGAGGCTGCAACTTCGTTAAACAACGTGATAGATAGTGACGCAGGTTACGAATTGTTAGAGGGAAGTGCGTACACAACGTTATTTACCCGTACGGGAGAAAACTCTAAAGAGTCTGTGTTCGAAGTACAATACACAGGAGTGGTTGGAAATAACTGGGACTGTTTGCATTGCAGTGCTGGAAACTATATGCCTCAAAGCAATGGGCCAAGATCTCCACTTACAGGAAGTACTTTCAAAGAAGGTTGGGGAATTAACATCATAAGCAAAAACCTTTATGCTGCATACACAAATAATGACAAAAGAAGAAATGTCACTATTTATGCTCCAGCAAAAAACAAATATGGAGAAAGTCGTGAAAATTCAGGGTACTACAATAAAAAATATCTTGTTACAAAAAGTGAACCAACTGTATCAACTGACCCCGTAAGTTACCAAAACAACTACAGAGTGATTCGCTACGCAGATGTACTACTAATGGCTGCAGAAGCAGAAGCGCAAAGTAGCGGAGCCAATGCAATCAATCATTTGAATAAGGTACGAAAAAGAGCTTTTGGTGACAGCACTCATAATTATCCGTACGATGGAGAGACTGATTTGTTAGAAGCCATTTATAAGGAACGTCGATTAGAATTGGCAGGAGAAGGACACCGCTTCTTTGACTTGGTTCGTACTGGAAAAGCAGAAGCTGCATTTGACGCATACAATGCTAGTATTGATGCAGAACCAATAGATGATGAAGAAAGTGAAGAGGACAGAATAAACAGATTAAATGACAGAAAAATCAACTATACTGTAGGGAAAAATGAAATTTTTCCGATTCCTTTGGTAGAGCTGAACCTAGCCAATGCAATTAATACATGGGGGCAAAACCCAGGCTATTAATTACACGGTGAGTGCCTCAAATAAGAATTAACACGAATAACTAAAATGAATATTAAACTAAAATCAAAAACTATGAATTTACTAAAAAAAGGATTATTTGTCCTATTGGGACTAGGAATGACTATCGCTTGTAGCGATGACGACGACACAAATGTCGGAGACGGTGGCGGTGGCGGAAGCACTGCTGAAATTACCAATGTAAACTTCACTTCAACTGCAGGAGGAGATGGAACGGAAATAACAGTAACGCCAACTTCATCAGGAGGAACAAGTTATTCAATCGATTTCAATGATCCAGCAGCTGCAGATGGAGACGATACCAAAGCAAGTTTAGGAACAGGAATCATGTATGACTATCCAGATGAAGATGCAACATACAACATAACTGTAACAGCAACTGCAACAGGCAAAGATCCTGTAGCATATTCAGCAGACGTAATGGTAACCTATACTGAAGGAGAAGCTTCTTTGTTAATAGGAGAATGGGTTATGTGGCCAAATCCGGATGCCATGATGGTCGCTTCATCTGATGACCCTGCAGCCAACGGCAATTGGTGGGCAAATAATCTTCAAGATGTCGGTACAAGAGCGTGCTTTTTTGATGACAAATATGTATTTAGCGCTGACAAATCATTTAAAAATGATGTGGGTGACACAACATGGACTGAATTCAGTGGAACTCAATGTGTAGACGCATTTGCTCCTTATGATGGATCAATTGAAGCAAACTGGATTCATGATGTTGAAAAAGGTACAGTTAAATTAAATGGTCAAGGATCTTATTTAGGGATCAAGAAAGTAGCTAATGGAGTTGAATTAGCCGATGCTACAGGTGCTCCTTCATCAAGAACATACGATATTGTCTCTCTGACTGAGAATGTGTTGAGCTTGAGAATTGCTGTTGCTAATGCAGGCGGTTTAGATGGAGAAAATGCTTACTGGTATTTCATCCTAGCTAAAGTTGGATCTGAAGAAGCAGAAATTCCACAGACAGATGGGGATGCAGATGGTGTATTGGACATCAATGATGAGTGCCCAGAAGAAGCTGGAACAGGAGCAAATGGATGTGCTCCTGAAGGAGAGGAACCTGTATTTGAGGGGCCAACAGATGCGCCAGTTGCACCTACTGCGGCGCAAGCAGATGTACTTTCTATCTTTAGTGATGCATATACAGATTTGGCAGGATCCAATTTCGATCCAGACTGGGGTCAAGGAACGGATGCTACGATAGAAACGTATGCAGGAAATGAAGTGTTGCAATACAAAGATTTGAATTACCAAGGACTTGAATATACTCAATCAGATGTCTCTGGATATACAAAATTGCACCTTGATTACTGGAC
>CAWVRK010000021.1:0-29729 GCA_963932955.1 uncultured Flavobacteriaceae bacterium | reverse complement strand
ATGTACGCTCTCTTTTGGGTGGAAACTTATTTTAGGGGCTTGTATCTTGAGTTTCTTTTGATGTTTGCAAAAATGCATTATCGACCAAAAGGAACATTAAAAAGAAATGGAATTTCTGATGTTTTGGGTAAAAAAAAAGCACTTCTATTTAGAAGTGCTTTTGGAGCCGATGGAGGGACTCGAACCCACGACCTGCTGATTACAAATCAGCTGCTCTAGCCAGCTGAGCTACATCGGCTTTTGTAGTCTGTATCATTGTTACAGAGGGGCAAATGTATCTATTTTAGATGTATTACACAATGAAAATATCAGAATATATTTGTTTTTTTAGAGGTTTGTTTTGTGGTTGTTTCAAACGTATAAATTGTATTTTTCAAATTCCACAAAAAAACAGCAACTTTTGTGGTTGCTGTTTTTTACAAGTTCTTTGTGAAATTGTCTAAAAAAAAACGATTTAAATTTCGTCTTCAATTTCAGTACAGATCTCATCTAGGTCGTAACTGTCGATCAATTCCTCTATTTTACTACCCAAGATCGCTTCTGTAGTTCTAGTTGTTTCGTAAAAGAATTGGAATTGGTAGTTTGTGTTAGGGTCCAATTTAGGAGAATTGTTCAGTTCACCAGCAACGACTTTTCCATAAGGATAGAACCTATTTTCAGCAATCGATTTGTAGTAGATAGGTGTCTCATCTAAGGCAATACTTATCGAAGGGCACGTAATGCTCATCGGAATGACATAAGATGCAGTTTGTGTAACACCCAATTCAAAAGTTGGATTAACCATACCACATATGATTTCTTGATTCAAAACATCTTTCCCTTTGTTGATGACAGTTAAGCTGTAAATACGGTCATTTTTTGGATGGAATTGAATTGTGGTTTCTTCTCCATTGAACAAAGTAACATTCGAAGAACTTTTGATATTTCCGTCTTCTTTTAATGTAATTCGATATACATCAGCCGCCATGTTATTGGAAAAAGTCAAAGTTGTAAGGTCTTCTGAACAAAATGCAGATTGGTAAAGTTTGATAGCAATAAAATACAAACCGTTTAAAAATGCTTCAAATTGCAATTGTGTAAATGCATTGCTCCCGGCGGATCTATTTGCTACATTGCTCACTAAACTGGCAATAGGAATTGCTGTGTTGCTTCCTTTTTCAACGAAAAACACTTGGTATTCTTGTCCATCGTCCGGAATGGAAACGCTCACTTTTGCTGGTGTATCTTCAGAAATATTTACAGGGGTTCCGTCTAGTGTTGTGTCAAACGAAAATACTGTAAAGGGTTCTAAAGTAGCTTCTTCATCATCTCCGCTTGCCGGTATTGTGATTCCTTCAATTTCTTCCTTCACACTGTATCCGGTCTCATTATCTACGATTTCTGTTTGGAGTTCATAGGTTTCAATGTTCATAATGAGATCACTTCCTTCCATTGGTTCTCCATTGTCGTTTTCAAACGAAGAGCCAGCTTCTAATACGATTTTTACTAATTCTTCGGTTTCGTCAGAGGACGTTACAGATACTTCAATATCAGTTGTTGTTTCGTCATCAGAAAGTGCTCCTGTTTCTTCTACAATCTGAATAGTTTCAGGCAAATCATCAATTTTCACTAGGTTGATATTGATGCTTTCAGAACCCGAACCGTCAAAGGTCAATATTTTTGTTTTGGATAGGTAACCTTCTGCTTCCAATTTTATTGAAGCATGGGTTGGATTTTCAGGACTTGGTTCCATTCCTTTTTTCAACCCAATCACAATTTTACCTTTGTCAAACGCGAAACTTGAAGATCCGTCTGAGGTATAAATGTCGGAAGCGGCATCTCCGGAAATAGACATTTTAATGCCGAGAACCTCTAGCTCACTGTTGGTAGCATTGTTGATTTGAATTTCTTTTTTATTGTCGACAGCATCAGGTGTCACAGTAATTCTAAAGTCGTCTTTCAAACTCGTAATTTTGTCTAAATTACAAGATGTAACTCCTATGAATAGGAGGGTGCATATTAATTTGTTGATTGTTTTCATTATTTTGGGATATTGATTATATAGAATAGGATAGTCTTAGAGAGAGATAGGGCCTGTACTTTAATTCAGAAAAGCTGTCTTGTAGCAAGGTTTCTTGGTTTTTGGTGTTTTCGATGATTCCGGTAGCATCCAATGACACCTCAGGAGCCCCAGAAAAGTAAGTGCCTAATTCCACACCAAAACCAAATTTCGAATTGGGTACGGCACGTCCAAAAGCGATTCCTGCATAAGGAGAGATTTGTTGCCATTTGTTATCGATGGTAATTTCACCAACTTGATCAGGTGTAAAATCTACTTCTCCAATGGTCACTTTTTCATCAAAAGAAAGGTTCATGTTCAATGAGTTGTCCGTAAAATACCCCACACCTCCAATGAGTCGAAAAGAAGAGTTGAAAGGGTAATAGCTAAATACAATATCGATGTTTTTAAAATCAACTGTTGCATCGATTAATACATTTTGTCCATCGATTTCTTCTTCCATTTCTTCCATGGAATAGGCCAGTATGTTGAACCGAGAAGAGACAGAAAAACGATCGTTGATTTTGTAAGAGTAGTCGACTGCGAATCCAGAACCAGCGCCTATACCTATGGCGTGTTGGTTAGATGAAGTGGACGCTGCTTGTTCTTGTGTTTTTTGGGCGGTTATTCCGAATGACAATGTCAATAAGAATAATAGCATCGCATGTTTTTTCATGTCAAGTGTTTTAGGGTAAATGGGTTAGTGCTTAATCTTTTCTAAGGGTTTAACAAAAAGGCAGAAAACCCTACAAAAGTAGACTTGCAAAAAAAAACAGAAAAAAGGATGTGTTTTACAGAGTTGAAGCATCGATTCTGAGGAGATTAGGGTTTTAAACTAATCTAAGGTAATAAATTTTTTTAACATTTGGTTCTTAAATCCTGTAACTTAATAAATTGTGAAAAGGAAAAAGTACCTTTGCGAGTAGTAAATCAGTTTTTTTGAATCTATATGAACAGAAATATTTCGGGGTTTTCAAAACTCTCAAAAGAAAAAAAAATAGAGTGGTTGGCTTCTAATTACTTTGAAAATCAACACCTCACAAAAGAAACGTTGAAGCGCTACTGGAACACAGATGTACAATTGCAACAATTGCATGACGATTTTATTGAGAATACCATTTCTAACTTTTACCTTCCTTATGGAGTGGCACCCAATTTTTTGATCAATGATCGAGAATACGCCATCCCCATGGTGCTTGAAGAAAGTTCCGTAGTCGCTGCAGCTTCTTTGGTGGCTAAGTTTTGGCGTTCACGTGGCGGCTTTCGAGCCACCGTATTGGGAACTGTAAAAATCGGGCAAGTGCATTTTATGTACCGAGGAGATCCCAAAACATTGCAAGCTTATTTTGAACACTGCAAACCGAATCTCCTCAAAGCTACAGAAGGCCTCACTAAAAATATGCGCAAAAGAGGTGGCGGTATTTTGGACATCGAACTGCGCTGCAAAACAGATCAATTGGCCAATTACTTTCAACTGCACGTGACCTTTGATACCAAAGATTCCATGGGAGCCAACTTTATCAACTCTTGTTTGGAAGTTATCGCCTCCACTTTTGAAAGAGAAGACATACAGGTTGTGATGAGCATCTTGTCCAACTACGTCCCGGAATGCTTGGTCAAAGCAGAAGTTTCCTGTCCGCTTACAGATTTGGTACCTGATAGTGACCCAGAAACAGCGCTTGCGTATGCCTTAAAATTTAAAAATGCGGTAGACATTGCCAATGTGGAACCCCACAGAGCGGTGACCCACAACAAAGGAATTATGAACGGTATTGACGCCTTGGTTTTGGCGACCGGCAATGATTTTAGAGCCATCGAGGCCTGTGCCCATGCTTATGCCTCAAAAGACGGTAGTTACAAAAGTTTGACTCACTGCGAAGTCAAAGACGGCCACTTTCGGTTTTGGATCGAGCTGCCTCTTGCGTTGGGGACTGTTGGGGGTTTGACTTCCTTGCATCCGATGGCTAAATTGTCGTTGCAACTCTTGCAAAACCCTTCTGCGGAAGCGCTGATGGAAATCATTGCTGTGGCGGGTTTGGCACAGAATTTTGCGGCTTTGAGGGCATTGACCACCACAGGAATTCAGAAGGGACATATGAAAATGCACCTGATGAACATTCTCAACCAACTGGGAGCCAACGAGAAGCAAAAAGAAAAACTCGTTGCTCATTTTAAAGACCAGCCGGTATCCCACAGTGCTGTTCAAGAAATGTATGAAAAATTGCAATAAAACAACAGAGGGAGAAACATGCCATTCCAGCCTGAATTCAACATCTTTCTCTACTCAAAAAAGATTTAAAATTTATTTTCACCTATGGAGCCACAAAGCTATTACAGCAACGGTAAATTGTTGATTACTGGAGAATACGCTGTCTTAGACGGCGCTTTGTCTTTGGCGTTGCCCACTAAATTTGGACAAGAATTGAACGTCTTTCAAACGGAGCATCCCAATTTGGTTTGGGAAAGTTTTACCCATACAGGAGCTTGTTGGTTTCAAACAAAATTTGACTTGGATCAGTTGGCATCGACTTCTGAAGACCCGATTGAAAATACCTTGAAACAAATTCTTTTCGCTGCCCAAAAAGCAAACCCTTCTTTTTTGAAGGAGCCATCCGGAATGAAGGTGCAGACCCGTCTCAGTTTTCCAAATAATTGGGGACTAGGAACGTCATCTACCTTGATCAACAACATCGCTGCCTGGGCCAAAGTCGACGCTTTTGAATTGTTGCAGAATTCTTTTGGAGGCAGTGGTTATGACATCGCATGTGCACAAGAAAACACACCGATTCATTACCATAGAGCGGGGGGAACTCAAAAAGCAACGCCCATTTCTTTTGAACCTGCTTTTTCTGAGCACCTGTACTTTGTTTATCTGAATCAAAAGCAAGACAGCAAAGAAGGAATTCGTTTGTACAAATCCATGGCAAAGGGCAAAGAAACACTCTGTGTTGAAATCTCTGAAATCACCAAAAAAATTAGCAAAGCGACAACATTAAATGAGTTTGAAACCCTTCTGACTTTTCATGAACAATTGATTGCAAAGGCCTTGCGGCTCACTCCTGTCAAAGAACGGTTATTTGGCGATTACTTCGGTGTCGTCAAAAGTTTGGGCGCCTGGGGAGGCGATTTTGTTTTGGCAACAGGTGACAAAACAACCCCTGCCTACTTCAAGGAGAAAGGTTACAGTACGGTTTTGACTTACAAAGAAATGATTTTGTAGTCAAAAGTTTCAAATATTAGAGTAATTTATCAAAACAGAACATGTCTAAAAATATTGTCATCATTGGAGGTGGTGCAGCGGGTTTTTTTACCGCCATTACCGCAAAAGAAAAAAACCCAGACTTGAATGTACTCCTCTTGGAAAAGGGCAAAGAAGTTTTGCAGAAAGTTAAAATTTCTGGAGGAGGCCGTTGCAATGTCACCCATGCTTGTTTTGTCCCTTCGGATTTGGTGCAATCCTATCCCAGAGGACAAAAAGAGCTGCTGGGGCCTTTTCATCAATTCATGACAGGAGATGCCATGGAGTGGTTTGAACAAAGAGGGGTTCCCTTAAAAATTGAAAAGGACAACCGTGTTTTTCCCAAATCCAACAGTTCCCAAAGCATCGTGGATTGTTTTCAGGGCCTGGTGGACAAACTTGGCATTCAAGTTTTGACCAATCACGGGGTCAATTCCGTTCAGAAAACTGACGAGGGATGGGTGATTTTTACAGAAAAAAGCACCTTTACAGCTAGTCATCTTGTCATTGCTGGAGGTAGTAGCAAACGTCTTTGG
This sequence comes from uncultured Flavobacteriaceae bacterium, assembly GCA_963932955.1. GTDB lineage: Bacteria > Bacteroidota > Bacteroidia > Flavobacteriales > Flavobacteriaceae > Flavicella. The sequence goes on along the minus strand of CAWVRK010000021.1, from coordinate 23,917 downwards.
GACTTGGTTTCTGGTTTGGGGCATTCGATTGTTCCTCCCGTCCCCTCCCTGTTTACCTTTAAGATAAAAGACCCGAGATTGACTGACCTCTTAGGGACAAGTGTTCCCAACGCGACGGTCACCTTAAAAGATTCAAAATTCGAAGCCACAGGACCTTTGCTGATTACACATTGGGGATTGAGTGGTCCGGCAGTACTGAAGCTATCCGCATTTGCTGCGCGAGTTTTGGCCGAAAAAAACTACGTCTATCAAGTGCAAGTGAATTGGATTTCAAAATCATTGCAAGCCACAATCCAAGTTCTTCAAAAACTCAAAAAAGAAAGTCCCAAAAAGCAGGTAGCTTTGCGTTCCCCTTTTCCAGAAATCACCAAACGTTTGTGGGATCGATTTGTCCATACTTCTGGAATGGACACAGATATTCGCTGGGCAGATTTGACCCATAAAAAAATCGATGTTTTGGCAGCACAACTCACCCAGTGTCAATTCAGTGCAAATGGGAAAAGCACCTTTAAAGAAGAATTTGTCACTGCAGGAGGGATTGACTTGAGAGAAATCAATTTCAAAAGATTTGAAAGTAAAGTACATGACAAACTCTTTTTTGCAGGAGAAATCTTAAACATCGACGCCCTAACAGGAGGGTTTAATTTTCAAAATGCTTGGACCGGAGGGTTTCTCATCGGAAGTGCTTTGGCAACGGATTGAGGTTCTTTCAAAGTTGCTGAAAGCTTGTTAGAGCAATGTCATAGGTTCAAGCGATAGAAAATATCAAAAACGGTTGCTTTTGTATTTGCACTCCCATCTGTGTTTTGAAGGAAACTGCTCCGAAAACCTAAACTTATAGGAAGGTTGTTGAAAAAAATCGTGTCAAAAATCAATTCCGATCCAAAAGAATTTTGAGCTGTTTTTATAGTGTATCCTCTAAGTTGACTGCGATCTACAAACAAATTAGCACGGATCCGTTTGACATAGACGATTCCTCGAAAACCCCAATCGGGGTAACACAGAGGAAATTGGTAGTTGAAAGACATTTTGGTCGCTTGTTCGTTCGTGTAGCTATAATATCCACGTGCATAGGCAAACAAATCGGGAAAGCGATACTCCCCAAAAAGACCTTGTTTTTTCCACATTCCTTCCAAGTTGCTGCTGTGGTTTTTAGAAATACCGGGAAAATAAACCGAAGCTATGGAAAGAAAGCTTTCAACAGGGTTTTCGTTTGTGCTGACGGCATGGCGAATGTTTAGGAAATACCCCCATTTGGGCGCTAAATTTTGAAGAGCCGTTCGTCGGAAGTTCGCATAGGTAAGTTGACTTTCCACAGCGCCAAAGGAAAGAGATTTGTCAGTGCTCGTCACATTTTTGTCAAGAAGGTCAAAGACGGTATAGTTGGAAGTCTCGTGTTGGGCATACGAAGTACTCGCTGAAAGGGTTGTTTTGTAATTTCCGCGAATCCAGCTCAACGGCACAGCTAGTCCGATGCCGTAGGAGGTTTCAGAAAACGATTCGGATAGTGGTCGGTTTCCATAGATGGAATTAGTGTTTCTCTCCTGACGTGATCCGCGAACATGCACTTCAGTGTACTTTTTGGAATAGTGCAAACTTCCTGCGTATTCCAAGCTGTTTTCATTGTTGTTTCTTACAAGCTGAAACTGTACTGCGGTATTTTGCAAACTGTTGGACGCTTCGAGCTGAAGTCCTTCTTCTGGCCGGTTGTTGTTTCCAAGAAACAGTCCCCAACTGTGCAATTTCAATCCTTTGAAAAAACCTTTGTATGCTTTTATTTGGTGTTCGTTTTGAGGAACCGAATCTAAAAAAGGGCTTTCCATTTTCGTAGGCTGAACCTCGTATCTTTCTTGTTTATTAGGAGCTGTCACTTGAATGTTGGTAGCAGTTTTTAAATCGATGCTTGTTTTTTCCAAAGCATGTCCTCTTACGTGAAACGCACTGTAAACTAGGGAAGCTTCTTTTTCGTTAAAAGCGGGTGCGGAAGCACCGATTTTGACGGAGGTTACCTGCCGTATTTCTCGTCTTCCGTTTCGCATTAGGGCGTAAATATTGTCAATACCACTGAAGGAAGCGGAAAAAAACAGTGCCTTTTTACCCACAGAAAAAGAACCTATTGTATGGGCGGTCCAATCCGATATTTGTCGGGCCGATCTGCTGTCAAAGTCCCATTTGAAAAAAGCAATCTTTCCATTTCTTTTCGCCAGATAGAAAAGGAATTTGTCCTTTGCTCCCCATTTTGGATAGCTGAGAAAATCATTTGTTGGATTGGGAAGGGTATCTGTGATTTTTCCTGAAGTGGCATTGAGGAGCACCAATTGGTTTTGTAGTTTTTCGTCTGTGCTCACAGCGATCAGTCTGTTTCCATCGTTTGAAAATTCGGGGGAAAACAGCTTTTCGTTTGAAGTGAGTTGTTTTTTGATGCCCGTCTCCAGATCGAAGGTAATCACATTGCTGTAATTTTTATTTGCCCACCTCGGGTGTTTTTGGTAAGCGGTCCAAGCCAATTTGTTGTTTTTTGCTGATAGGTAAGGTTGGACTGCAATATCAACATTCAATAGCAACTCCTCTTTTTGATTTTCAATGCGAACCAGTTGCGCGGTTTCCCGGTAACTGCCTTTAAGACAAACGATGCTGCCGTCCATTAAAAATTGAGGAAAGGTATAGTGGGAGACTCCTTTCTTTCGGGGATTGGAAATTTTTGTAGCTGGAGTCAGCTGCAATACTGCTGCTTCCTCGGACCATTTTTTATGCAGCTGTTCGTAGGCTTCTAAATACATTTTGGGACTGCGCAAACCCGTGTGTTTTTTTAGTGCTCTTGAAAAGGGGCGTATCACGTATTTGTAACTCCCAGCATCGGCCAATACTTTTTTTCCCGTTGCGATGCCATAAGTGCTCCTCATGTGCCTGGAAATGGTATAACCAAGGGCGTATTTGTTAGGAACAAGGTCTTTGAAGGAGCCGTTTCTCGCTTTGTGGTAGTCCTGCTTTTTTCCTTCCAACAGCACCGCTCGCAATTCTTGAAAAAAGTATGGATTTCTCCCTCGGCCGTTTTGGGTGTACAAGGTTTCTGCCAACACAGCGTCTCCTTCGAGGTACCAATCAGGAATGCTTGAAAAGAGGGCAGATGCCCATCCATTTTCTCCACCAATCCAATACATCAGTCTTGTAAATCCTCGATTGGCATTTGCGTATTGCAAGGCGTGGCGGTATTCGTGAATGGTCAATAGGTCCAGCCATTCGGTGCTGCCCAAATACTTGAAGTTAGGAGGGGCTGTTCCAAACAACTCACTTCGATAGGGAGCCAATGTGACAAACCCATTTGAGACAACCTGTTGGGTTTGTAAAATCACATCGATTTTTTTGGAACGCATGCCGATGCTCTCTTTTTTGCGAGCGTGAAGGTAGTGGATGATGTCTGCAATTCTTTGAGCTTGTAGGGCTGTTCCTCTTGGAAAGACGACACGCACCTGTTCAGTGTCTATCGTTTGCCAATCGATTGAGGGATCGTGTTGGCCAAATCCTTGTGCTTTCAGGCATTGGTTTGAAAGGAGAAATGCTAGGAAAAGGAAAATTTTAAGTTTCATAGTTTTCCGGTGATTTCACGAGGTTTCTTGAGGATTTGCAAGTTCACCACGGTGGGGTTTCAAAGCGTTTCGGTAAATTTTCATGTCTACCTCATCGACCAGAATGAATGCTGCGGTGTGAAGTTCGGAGATTTCTTTGCAGTCAATTTTGTAATAGTGCAATTGCTCACGGCTCGCAAATTCTTTGAGGTGGACGCAATGGTGTTTTGCAGTTCCCAATCCGTCGGGTCCTTTGAAGTCCCAGATAAGTTTTAAGATTCTATTCAAAACAGTGGTTTTTTAAGCGTACCGACATAAATTAATAAGTCCCCACTTTCGAAAGAAATATGGACTTTGTCTTCGATGGCTTTGTTGCGGGTGCCAATTCTTTTTCCAAAAGTAAGCGTTTCTTCTTGCAAGGGATAGGCCAGTCCTTTAGTGAAAATTTTGTGGACAGTAGGAAAGGGAATTAAGGAGATTGTTTTGCCTTTTACCGCCTTCAACTCCAGTGTTTTTTCGCTAAAAAAATAGCTGCCAAAATCGTCAAAAAAAGTAATGTTCAAAAGGTCTTTCCATTGAATAGCAGTGCTGATATTTCCCAAAAAGTGATCGTGTTCTTTTCCACTTGCCCCATAGACATCGATGTTTAGAAAACCGCGATCTTTGAGAAGAGCAAGTGCTTTGTCAAAATCTGTAAGGTTTTGATCAGGTCTGTGAACGGTCTCTATGGCAGCGGGAATGGCCCCGATGGAATCAAAATCACCGACCACCAAGTCGGGAGCAATGTCTTTAGATTTTAGGACATTGTAGGCTCCGTCAGCAGCACAAATAAATTGGTAGCTACCTAGGTCTGGTAACAGGGAAGGTTCGGCACCGTTCAACAAAAGAAAGGCCTTTCTGTTTTTCATAGCAACAAAAATAACCAAAAAGAAGTTTGGAAAAGGTCTTGGATCCAAAAAAGATGTTCGCTTTGGAGGCAATGCTATTTCCACAAAACAAGTATCTTTGCATAAAAAGATACGGATTTGACAACAAACGACTTTATCGCGCAAGCCTATGGACCACTTCCTTTAGAAGGTTCTGTCACATGGAAAACACCAAGCAACATTGCATTGGTTAAATATTGGGGAAAGAGAAACCCTCAATTGCCAGAAAATCCTTCCATCAGTTTCACGTTGGATAATTGCCATACTCTTACCACAGTTGCTTATCAAAAAAAGGAAGTAGCTGATTCCGGTTTTTCTTTTGATATTTTTTTTGAAGGTGTTTTGAACGAAGCTTTCAAACCCAAAATTGAAAAATTCCTTGAAAGAATCCAAGACTATGTTTCTTTTGTCAAGGACTACCATTTTACGATTACTTCTGAAAATTCATTTCCACACAGCAGTGGCATCGCTTCCTCAGCAAGTGGTATGAGTGCTTTGTCTATGTGTTTGATGAGTATTGAAAAGGAATTGCTCCCCGATATGGAAAGCGCTTATTTCTATCAAAAGGGCTCTTTTTTGGCGCGTTTGGGATCGGGAAGTGCGTGTAGGAGTGTCAAAGGTCGATTGGTTGTTTGGGGTGAACATCCTGAAATTTCGGAAAGTTCAGACCTTTATGGCGTCCCTTTTATAGACGAGATTGCACCTGTTTTTTTCGATTACCAAGACACGATTTTGCTGGTAGACAAAGGAGAGAAGCAAGTAAGTAGTACGGTAGGTCACGAGTTGATGCACGGGCATCCTTTTGCGGAAAAACGCTTTCAGCAAGCAACGGCAAATCTTTCGAAACTCAAAACCATCTTGAAATCTGGCAACCTTTCTGAATTTGTCGCTTTGGTCGAAAGCGAAGCCTTGACCTTGCATGCGATGATGATGACTAGCCATCCTTATTTCATTTTGATGAAGCCCAATACGCTTGAGATTCTCACTAAAATTTGGGCGTTTCGTGCTGCGACCGATTCCCAAGTTTGTTTTACTTTGGATGCAGGGGCCAATGTGCATTTGTTGTACCCAAAACATGAGTTAGAAACCGTGCGACAATTCATCAAAGACGAGTTGCTCGAGTTTTGTCAAAATAGCCACGCAATCCATGACGAAGTCGGAAACGGGGCACAGCAAATGGATTTGTCAAACTAAAATTTATTGGAAATGCCTCGTGCGAATTGTGTTAGTGACTTGTTGATTTTTAAGGCGGGTTTCAGGCCATTTAAAAATGTGTATCTTTGTAAGGTTATCTGAAAAACCCATTGGATGAAAGGACCTTTGTTTTACGCGAAAATACTCTTGTTTGGAGAATACGGAATCATCAAGGACTCGAAAGGCTTGGCGATTCCTTACAGCCACTACCAAGGGGCTTTGAAAATTGCAGATCAAACTAGTGCTTCCCAGAAAAAGTCCAACAAAAATCTTTTTAAATTTCACGCCTATCTCTCCACCTTGGAGACGGATTTGTTGCAGTTCAACCTCGCCTCTTTTGCTGAGGACATATCCAAAGGTATGTTTTTTGATTCGAGCATTCCCCAGGGATATGGGGTCGGAAGTTCAGGTGCCTTGGTAGCGGCTGTCTACGACAAATACGCTTTTGATAAAATCACCGTACTGGAAAATTTAACCAAAGAAAAATTGCTGCATTTGAAGGCTGTTTTTTCTTTGATGGAGTCTTTTTTTCACGGAATGAGTTCTGGGTTAGATCCTTTGAACAGTTATTTGAGTTTGCCCATTTTGATCAATTCCAAAGACCATATTGAGGCAACCGGCATTCCTTATCAAAAACAAGGAAAGGCAGCTGTTTTTCTGTTGGATTCTAAAATTATTGGAGAAACAGAGCCGATGGTCACCTTGTTTATGAATAAGATGAAGCAAGAAGGTTTCCGAAAAATGTTTAGTGAAGAGTTTGCAAGACACACCGATTCATGCATCGACAACTTCCTTCACGGAGATGTGAAATCGCTGTTTGGAAATATGAAACAACTCTCAAAAGTAGTGTTGGAAAATTTCAAACCGATGATTCCGTCTGCTTTCCACAAGTTGTGGAAACAAGGGATAGACAGCAACGACTACTATTTAAAGCTCTGTGGATCCGGTGGCGGCGGCTATATTTTGGGCTTTGCCAAAGATTACGAAAAAGCAAAACACCAACTCAAAGATTACCAATTGGAATTGGTTTACAGATTCTAGAATGAATTTTTGGAGCTCATTGTTCGACAAGTCATCTAAAAGACCCATTGCCTATCCGCTTCTCGGTCTTTTTTCAGTAATGCGTGGGTATAATATTTTAATTGTTGTCCTCGCCCAATATCTAGCTTCCATTTTTATTTTCAACCCTGGGCAACCCTTGTTGGCTACTGTTTTGGATTTTCATCTTTTTTTGACGGTACTCGCTTCGAGTTTGGTCATTGCTGCAGGGTACATCATCAATCATTTTTACGACGTCGAGGTTGACCGCATCAACAAACCAATCAAATCAAGAATAGACAATCTGGTGAGTCAAAAGACCAAGCTCACCATTTATTTTATATTGAATGCCGTGGGGGTTTTGATGGGCTTTTTTGTCTCTTGGCGCGCCGCAGTTTTTTTTTCGGTCTATATTTTTTTAATTTGGCTCTATTCTCACAAATTTAAAAAGAGACCCATCTCAGGTTTGTTGTTTGCTTCCTTGCTAGCGATACTTCCTTTTTTTGTCATTTTTGTATACCACAAAAATACCTCTAGAGTGATTTTTATTCACGCAATCTTCCTCTTTTGTATTCTCCTCATTCGCGAGTTGGTCAAAGATTTGGAAAATATCAAGGGTGCCTTTGTCCACAATTACCAGTCGATTCCTGTGACCTATGGCGAACACCGAACAAAAGTCCTCATCACTGCAATTGCTTTGATGGCTTTGTACCCTGTTTATTTGTTGTGGGGGTATCCAGAAATTGGCTTGATGCAATACTATTTTTACCTTGTTTTTGTGGCGTTTCTTTGTTTGGTTTTTCTTTTATGGAAAGCCCAATCCAAACGCTCCTACAATTGGTTGCACAACCTCTTGAAAATTCTATTGGTCTTGGGGGTTTTTAGTTTGGCGCTGATAGATACTTCTGTTTTGATTGCACGCATTTTAAACAAATTGTAGTCTTTTTTCTTTTGCACACCCCTTTGAAAAGTCGGAAGAATAAGATTGCTTGGTCCAAGGCAGGAGATTGACAATTTTAAAGCGTAGTTTTGCAAAAAAATTTAATTCAATTTCAAAATGAGTACAGAAAAAAACTCGTCGCGAGGACGACAACAAGGTTCTAAAAAACCAGCATCGAATAGAAAGACATTTGAATCCCGTGATCCGAATTCGAAAGCAACACCCAAAAGGCGTGCGGAAAAATTTCAAAAAAAGACTCCTGTTCAAAAACAGTTGAAAACCGATGCGGATGGCATTCGACTGAACAAATACATTTCCAATTCAGGAATATGTTCGCGCAGAGAGGCCGATGTACTGATCGCCGCGGGAAGTGCGATGGTCAACGGAAAAGTCATTACTGAGATGGGCTTTAAAGTGCTATTGACCGACGAAGTTCGTTTTGACGGTTCTTTGATCAATCCCGAGACCAAACGCTATGTCCTCTTGAACAAACCCAAAAATTACATCACCACAATGGATGACGAAAGAGGTCGTAAAACCGTGATGGAATTAGTGCAAATGGCTGCTAAAGAACGCATTTATCCCGTAGGACGTTTGGACAGAAACACAACTGGATTGTTGTTGTTTACCAACGATGGAGAATTGGCAAAAAAATTGACGCATCCCAAGTACAATGTGCGCAAATTGTACCACGCCTCTTTGGACCGTAAATTTTCTTTAAAAGATTTACAGACCTTAGCTTCAGGTGATTTCTCAGTAGAAGGAAAAAAAGTTTTTATCGACGATGTCGCTTTTGTACAGGGAGAGTCTAAAACCGAAGTGGGGATAGAGATTCATTCGGGGAGAAATCGGATTGTCCGAAAGATATTTGAGTCTTTGGGTTACAAAGTCGTCAAACTGGACCGAGTTATTTTTGCGGGTATGACCAAAAAAAATATTCAAAGAGGACATTGGAGGCATTTGACAGATCTAGAGATCAACAACCTGAAAATGATATAGACAGGAATCAAATAAAAAAAGTCGTTCCCATTGGGAACGACTTTTTTTATGTTTTTTTTTCATTCTATTAGGACTTGTTTATTCCTTGATGGCCTGTAGCATTTCTCTTTTTCCTGGAGGACCTGGCAATCGGGTGACTTTAAACCCCACAGCTTGCATGGCCCTTCTGACACTTCCTTTTGCTGAATAGGTTACCAAAACGCCGTTTTTTTTCATTGAGGCGTACATTTTTTGGAAGATTTCTTCGGTCCATAATTCGGGTTGAACACGGGCTCCAAAAGCATCGAAATACACCAAGTCAAAGGCGTCGATGTCGGATATATCTTTGATCAGCTGTTGTCTTTTAGTCAAAAAGAAATTGTCGTGAACTTGCTGTTTTTCGTTCCATGGAAACAGGTGCATTTCTTCAAACTTGTGAGCGTAATTTCGAGATTCTAATTCCGACACGTAGTTCAATTGCAAAATTTCGTCTTCTTGAATTGGATAGGCTTCCACACCTATATAATCAATGCGAAGGTTTTTTTTGGCAGCTTCCAACAAGGTGATATAGCAATTCAAACCCGTTCCAAAACCAATTTCCAATACGGAAAGGTCGGGGCTTTTGTGCGCCTCCAAGCCGTTTTTGATAAAAACATGGTAGGCTTCTTGGATGGCTCCGTGTTTGGAATGGTACTGCTCGTTCCAGTCGGGCATATGAATGGTGGTAGAGCCGTCCGCGGTAATGATGATTTCTCTTTTCAAAATAAATAGCTAAAAACTGGAACAAAGATATTCAAAGGTTTTGGCTTTCGGGGGATTTGTTCGTGATAATTCCAATAAGTATCGCTTTAGGGTCTTTGCCAACGAGTTGTTTTTTGATGGAGCCTTATTTTTCAAAGGAGAACGAGACTTGCTCGAGAAATTAGCCAAAGAACCTTTACTTTTTTAGAATAATAAATGTTATTTTTGTATTCTTATTTCTCTTAACCTTTCGGATCATGAGTACTGATATAAATACATCCATAGACATACAAAAGACAACGAAGTCAAAGATTTCACAAATTGATTTCAGTAACCTCTCCTTTGGAGATGTCTTTACCGACCACATGTTGGAATGCGATTTCAAAGATGGGCAATGGCAAACGGTTAAGATCCGTCCATACGGACCCATCTCTTTAGATCCATCTGCAAAAGTTTTTCATTATGGACAGGCAATTTTTGAAGGAATGAAAGCCTACAAAGGGGAAGACGATTCTATTTGGTTGTTTCGACCTGAGGAGAACCATGCACGCTTGAACAAATCTGCAGTACGTCTAGCGATTCCAGAATTTCCAAAAGAGTTGTTTTTTGACGGTTTAGAAACCTTGTTGAACTTGGACAAAGATTGGATTCAAAAAGAAGAAGGCAGTTCCTTGTACATCCGTCCTTTTGTAATCGCTACAGAAGCTGGAGTTTCCGCAAGCCCTGCCCAAGAGTACAAATTGATGATTCTCTGTTCTCCTGCCCAATCCTATTACAGTGGAGAAGTGCGCGTTTTGTTTGCGGACACCTACAGCCGTTCGGCGAGTGGAGGTGTTGGTTTTGCCAAATGTGCAGGAAATTATGCAGGACAGTTTTATCCGACCAAATTGGCCAATGATGCCGGCTACCAACAAGTAGTTTGGACGGATGCAAGTACACATGAAAACCTAGAAGAAGCAGGAACGATGAATGTTTTCTTCCGAATTGGCGACACCTTGTTAACAGCCCCCACTTCAGATCGAATTTTAGATGGGGTTACTCGCAAAAGTGTTTTGGCCATTGCAGAAGACGAAGGAATCACCGTAACAGTGAGAACCATTACAGTCTATGAAATTGAGGAAGCTGCTAAAAACGGCACGCTCTTGGAGATGTTTGGAGCGGGAACTGCAGCTGTCATCAATCCAATCACAGGATTTCGTTTTCAAGATGTCGATTATGAGTTGCCCAAATTAACAAAAAGTTACGCGGCTCATTTTAAAGAGAGAATTACCGGGATTCAAACAAAAAAATCGAAAGATACATTTGGATGGACCTACAAGGTTCGGAACCTCTAAAGCTTGAAACACCCTTCCTTTATTAGGCTGTCGGCAAGCTCCTTTTTATATTAAGAACACAAGCAACGCACGTATGAACACATTAGAGTACGCAAAAAACACCCTCAATTCAAAAGGCTACTTGGAGGTGGAAGCCCCTAAAAACATTGATTATGTCAAAGAAATCAATGCTTTAAGGAAAGAAAAAAAAGCGGTGATTTTGGCCCATTACTACCAAGAAAAAGCCATTCAAGACATTGCTGATTTTGTTGGGGATAGCTTGGCTTTGGCACAAGAAGCTGCCAAGACAGATGCTGAAATTATTGTGTTTGCAGGGGTGCATTTTATGGCAGAAACTGCTAAAATACTCAATCCAAACAAAAAAGTATTGTTGCCCGATTTAAAGGCAGGTTGTTCCTTGGCAGACTCTTGTCCTCCTGAACAGTTCAAAGCATTTACGGAAGCACATCCAGATCACAAAGTGGTCACCTATATCAATTGTTCCGCGGAGATCAAAACCCTAAGCGACGTGGTCTGTACCTCTTCCAATGCGGTAAAAATCATCAACTCTTTTCCGGCAACTCAAAAACTAATTTTTGCACCCGATAAGAATCTTGGTGATTATTTAAACAAACTGACGGGCAGAAACATGCTGTTGTGGGAAGGTGCGTGCATGGTACACGAAGCTTTTTCTATTGAGAAATTGTTGGATTTGTACAAACAACACCCCGACGCAGAAATCATTGCACACCCAGAATCGCCCGCTCACATTCTAAAAACAGCCGCTTACATTGGTTCCACTTCGGGCTTGTTAAAATACGCTCGAGAAAGTAAAAAAGAGAAATTTATTGTCGCGACAGAAGCAGGCATCCTTCATGAAATGATCAAACAAGTTCCTGAAAAAACATTGATTCCTGCACCTTCAGAAGAAGACAATACCTGTGCGTGTAGTGAATGCGGTTATATGAAACTGAATACCTTGAAAAAGCTGTACACCTGTATGAAATACGAACTGCCAGCTGTAGACATAGATCCTGTGATGGCTGAAAAAGCTTTGTTGCCAATCGAGCGCATGTTGGCCTTGTCTTAACAGACGTTGAATATTTACTTTTAAAGACGCATTTACCCTCATGATTGAAACCGATTACCTTGTTGTTGGCTCTGGAATAGCTGGGCTTACCTATGCACTCAAAGTGGCACACCACGATACGAGTCGAAAAGTCGTCATTGTCACAAAAGCAGATAAAAGCGAGTCCAACACGAAGTATGCACAAGGAGGTATCGCTACGGTCTATGACACCGATGCAGACTCTTTTGAGCAACACATTCAAGATACTTTGATTGCGGGTGACGGACTTTGTAAGGAAGAAGTGGTTCGAATGGTGGTCGAAGAAGGTCCTGCGCGTTTGAAAGAATTGATAGCTTGGGGGGTGCAGTTTGATGAAAACAACATCGGTGACTTTGATTTGGGAAAAGAAGGTGGGCATTCTCAAAATCGAATCTTGCACCACAAAGATATTACGGGCTATGAAATCGAAAGAGCCTTGTTGGTCATGATCTCAAAAACAAAAAACATTCAAGTCTTTGAAGAGCACTACGCCATTGATTTTATCACGGAGCACCATGTCCAAAAAGAACCCCTTGACCGACAAAATGAAATCACTTGCTTTGGCGCCTATGTTTTTGACAGCAATGCCAATCGAGTAAAAACAATTGTTTCAAAAATCACATTGGTCGCTTCAGGAGGAAGTGGACAGGCTTATACGACAACGACTAACCCGAGCATCGCAACGGGCGATGGTGTTGGGATGGCCTACCGCGCCAAGGCCGAAATCGAAGGCATGGAGTTTGTGCAATTCCATCCGACCGCTTTGTTTCAGTCACCTCAAGAATCACCTGCGTTTTTGATCTCCGAGGCTGTCCGTGGTTTTGGAGCGCGCTTGCGAACAGTAAAGGGAGAGTTCTTTATGCGCAAATACGACGAACGCGAGGAATTGGCTTCTCGAGACATCGTTGCAAGAGCCATCGATACCGAACTCAAAACGAGTGGAGATAATTATGTGTTTTTGGATTGCACTCAACTCGATTTTAAAAAATTCAAGGAACACTTCCCCAATATTTTAGAAAAGTGCAACAGTCTAGGGATTGATATCCGCAAAAAGTGGATTCCAGTTGTCACGGCCGCACATTACATTTGTGGAGGTGTCAAAGTGAATCTCGACGGGGAGACTTCTATCAAAAACCTCTACGCTTGTGGCGAATGTTCGTACACGGGCTTGCACGGTGCCAATAGGTTGGCCTCCAATTCTTTGTTGGAAGCACTTGTGTATTCTGAGAAAAGCTATTTGGCAAGCATTCAAGCCATCGATGCGTTGGACTTGAATGCGGATGTCCCCGAATGGGATGCCACAAATACCTCTCAAAATAAAGAAAATATTTTGATCACACATGGGCGGTCTTCTGTTCAAAAAATCATGAGTGATTACGTCGGTATTGTCCGTTCCAACCGACGGTTGATCAGTGCTGAAAAGCGCTTGCGAATCATCTATGAAGAAACGGAAGAGTTGTACAAAGAATCCCTAATTTCAGTAGAATTGTGTGAGCTTCGGAATTTGATTACAACGGCCTACCTTATCTGCGAGTTTTCTCGAAATCGCAAAGAGAATCGGGGCGGATTTTTCAACAAAGATTTTGTGAGTTAGCGACTACTTATCCAATATTTTTTGGATGTTTGGTTTGAAGTAGGAAGGGCCTTTGAGGACCTTGCCGTCTTCGCGGTAAATGGGCTTTCCATCGGCACCCAATTTGCTCATATTGCTGCGTTGGATTTCATTGAAGACTTCCTCAATTTTGTGCTGCATGCCGTGTTCCAAAATGGTTCCACAGAGGATGTACAACATGTCTCCTAGGGCATCTGCAACTTCCACCAAATCATTGTCGTTTGCGGCTTCTAAATACTCCTCATTTTCTTCTGCCATCAAATTGAACCGCAGGTTGTTTTTTTTCTTCCCAAGATCTGCAATCGGTGCGTGGTTGATGCCCAGTCGAAACGACTCGTGAAACTCTTGAACGGCTTGGATTTTATTTTTCATGGGAGGTGTTTTTGGGTTTTTTGGGACGGATTGTGCCGATAAACTTTAGGGATTCGTCTGTTTTGTTTATTTTTGTCTAAAATACAAAATTATGTTTAGTAGCGGTCAATTGATTTTTGCAGGTTGCTTTGTAGTTGCCTTTGTGGCTTTGATGATTTGGAGTTATGCAAAAGACAAAAAATTGCATCAAATTCATTACAAAAGCGGTGCTTTTAAGGTCGGCATTGCTTGCGTTCTTACCATTTTTGTATTCATAGTACTTCGGATTATTATTCACTGAGAAGTCCTTCTATTTTTGTAATAGGTTCGAGCCACTTGCAACCAGCCAAGCATCAAAACAAGACCACCCAATGGAGTGACAAACCAAATGGTTTTAGCGAGAATGTTTCCGACAGTAATTGCGTATAAGGATCCTGAAAAAAGAAAGATCCCACCCAAAAATAAATAGCTGATTTTTTGTTTTTCTCTTTTCGAAAAAGAACCGTTTGTATTTGTAAATAACAAGGCCAAGACGTGGAACATCTGGTAGCGAACGCCTGTTTCAAAATTTTTCAAGTCTGTTGCCGATAACGTGTCTTGCAAAGCGTGAGCACCAAAAGCGCCGAGCAGGATACAGAGCATTCCCAAAAGGGCCGTAGTGATGTATATCTGATGTGTTTTCATGGTTTTTGAATTGCTTGTTTTCAAAAGTAACTTTATTTTTTTTTCAATCCAAGTTGCGAGTTACTTCTTTGATTTGCGAATAGATTGTTTACATTCGTAGGATCAGATTTTTTCTTATGAAATATTCTTATGTAATTTTCGCCATCTTGATTGTTCTTGTTCTTTTAGCCTGTAAACAAGTAAAAAAGCCCAGTTCGAATTCTGCTAAAGAACAAGCTTTTCCGATAAAAACCATTTCGGTTGCGACATTCAAAGCACATAGAAAAGTCAAAGAGGGACTGTTGCTCGATGTTCGAATGCCCGAAGAAACAGCCGAAGGCCATATAGAAGCTGCGGTATTTTTGGACTATTACCGTACAGATTTTCAAATACAAATTCAAAAATTCCCGAAAGGCGAACCGGTTTACATCTATTGCCGTTCGGGGAATCGCAGTCACAAAGCAGCCCAAAAATTTGCAGCCATAGGATTTCGTGAAGTTTACAACATTGAAGGTGGTTTCCAAGCTTGGAAAAATGCTCAAATTGAAAGTAGGCCCAATTAATTTTTTTGCAAGACTTTTGTGTTGGTGCTGACACCCCTCTTTTTAGGTGATCTCAATAGCTTGATCGAGAAAGCGGAACCAGGAAAAGCTGATAATTTTGGTTTTAAAGGTTGTAAAACCTCACATTTTCAGGTAGAAATCTTGCACCAATTCGGTGTACTCTTTGGTATAGACATGCCGTTCTGTTTCGATTTGCAAGTCGTTGTATACGGGTTGTGTCTTAAAAAAAGAAAACTCGAGCAAGCTTCTTTTTATAGGACTATTTTGGTTTCCACGAACACGACAGCATTTTTGCAAATGCAATCCGTACAGCAAAGCACTTTCGATCAGCTTCGCCTCCTCTTGAAAAGGAATGATGAGAGCAAAGCGTCCCTTTGGATCCAGTAAATCGGAGACTCCTGCGAGTAAATGAGCAAAGGGAAGGGCATCTTCAAAACGCGCTTTGTTGCGTTGTGCATCTTGCGAGGGAAATGCGCCTGTATAAAAAGGAGGGTTGGAGACGATCAAATCATAGCAGTCCTCTATTTCTTCTGCAAACTCTTGAAGAGAGGCATGGTATCCAAACAAGCGATCTCCCCAAGGGCTGTTTTCGAAATTTTCAACGGCTTGTTCAAAAGCAGGCCCGTCGATTTCGATTGCATCGATAATTTCGGCGGCACTCCTTTGTGCCAACTGCAATGCGATGACACCTGTTCCAGTGCCAATGTCAAGAATTGAAACTTCTGTTTCTGTGGTTGCCCAAGCTCCTAACAAGACTCCATCGGTGCCTATTTTCATGGCACATTGGTTTTGAGCAACTGCAAATTCTTTGAATTGAAAAGGAGCACTCATGGTTGAAAGTTTTGAATTTTAACGTCGTCTGAGGCCACGTTTCTTAAAAATTAGCGGTACATGTCGAGCAGTCCTGCAGGAGTTTTTAAGAGGATTTTTTGCTTTTCTCGATCGATGTTTATGATAAAATCATCAATCATTGGGACCAAAATCTGCATTCCTTCCTTTTCAATTTCAAACAAAGGTTGGGCCGTACTGTCGTTGACTCCCGTAACGGTCCCAATGGCTCCGTAGACAACATCTTCCGCAGCAAAGCCAATGATTTCGTGAAAGTAAAATTGCTTTCCTGTCAATTTGGGCAGCATGCTTAGGGGAAGGTAAACTCCTGATTTTAGTAGGGCATCTGCATCCGCTTCTGATTGAATGTTTTCAAAATTGACCCGCAGTTGGTTGCCTTTTTGCAGCAAAGAGTCTTTAATAAAAAATGGAATCATGTTGTTGCCAATATTGACAAAAACAGATTCCATTTCTCGGTACAATTCGGGTTCGTCGGTGTCCAATTTGAGCACCACTTCTCCCTTAAAACTGTGTTTTCTAACGATTCGGCCTAAATAAAAACAATCTTCTTTACGCATCTCGTCATTAGAAAATTACTCTGCAGCTTTTTCTTCAGTAGCTTCTGCTTCAGGAGCAGGAGTTTCTGTAGTTTCCACTTCAGGACTAGCTGCTGCCTCGGCCGCCGCTTGTGCTTCTGCAGCTTCTGCAACCTTTGCTGCTTCTACTGCTGCTGCTTCTGCTTTGATCGCATCTTCAGCTGCTTCTACTGCTGCTGCTTCTGCTTTGATCGCATCTTCAGCTGCTTTTGCATCGTCAATACGTTTTTGGTTTACTGCCTGCTCTGCAGCAAATTCGGCTGCTTTTGTAGCGGCTTCTGAAGCAGTCAAACCGTCTTTTTTCGCTTGAATTTTGGCTTCTTTTTCAGTTGCCCAAGCGTTGAATTTTTCTTCAGCTTGTTCGCTGGTAATTGCTCCTTTGCGAACACCAATCTCCAAGTGGTTTTTCAACATTGCTCCCTTGTAAGATAAGATTGTTTTCGCTGTATCTGTAGGTTGTGCACCGTTTTGCAACCATTTCACAGCCCCGTCGATATCCAATTCGATGGTCGCAGGATTTGTGTTGGGGTCGTAGGTTCCTAATTTCTCTAAGAATTTACCATCACGTTTTGAACGTGCATCTGCGGCAACAATTGCATAAAATGGTTTTCCTTTTTTACCGTGTCTCTGTAGTCTAATTTTTACTGACATAATTTAAATTTTAAGGTGCTCGACCTTGATTATTAATAGGGTGCAAAAATACACTTTTTTGGGAGAATACCATTTGTATTTAAAAATAAATAATTTTTTTTTTGACTAGGGCATGCTCTCACTGCTCATAACCCAATTTTATAGGGATGTTTACAGCGCTAGAGTTCTGTTTTTTTGAGTGCAATTGCCGCGTGTTTTGTTGATAAAAACATCTTAAAGAAAGCGATAAATTGATTACTTTTAAACACTTTAAAAAATCACGAACAAGACCTATCTATGTATTTAATATTTGACACCGAAACCACCGGATTGCCGAAGAATTGGAAAGCGCCTATCAGCGATACGGACAATTGGCCTCGGTGTGTACAAATCGCTTGGCAACTCCACGATTCGATGGGACAGCTTTTAGAACACGACGCTTTTTTAGTCCATCCTGAAGGATATAACATTCCTTACGATGCGGAACAGATTCACGGAATCTCTACCGACCTGGCTTTGGAGCAAGGGATTTTTTTAAAAGAAGGTCTTGAAAAATTCAACATAGCTCTTGGTAAAACCACTTTTGTGGTGGGGCAAAATGTAGGTTTTGACATCAACATCATGGGCTGTGAATTTTACCGTTTGGGCATCGAAAGTCCCTTGTCCACTTTGCCTGTTTTGGATACCTGTACCGAAGTCACAGCGCAAATCTGTCAAATCGAAGGAGGACGTGGTGGGAAGTTTAAACTCCCTACGCTGACAGAACTGCACCAGCATTTGTTTGGAGTTGGTTTTGGGGATGCACACAATGCCACTGCGGATGTGGAGGCGACCACGCGTTGCTTTTTAGAATTACTTCGCAAGCAGGTGTTTACTTTGGAAGAACTCACAGCAGCTCCTGATTATCTGGAACAATTCAACAAGGCCAATCCGACTTTCATTCAGGGAATTGGACTAAAACATACCAACCTCAAAAAGAAAAGTGAGCAAATTCGAAAGCGACAAGCCGCTCAGCATTCAGATCCGACTATCGACGTTTCCAAAAACGAAGACAGCCTGAAAGAAGTCTCTTTTGCACATCTACACAACCATACCCAATACTCCGTCTTGCAATCCACCATACAGGTTCAGGAATTGGTTGCAGAAGCTGGACGACAGAAAATGCCTGCTGTCGCACTGACTGATACGGGAAATATGATGGCTGCCTTTCATTTTGTACGCGAAGTAGCCAATCACAACAAAGCGGCACAAGTGGCCAATAAAGAAGCGGAAGCCAATGGAGAACCCCCTACAGAAACACAGATCAAGCCCCTTGTGGGTTGTGAGTTTCACGTATGTGAGGACCATGCAGATAAAACGCGAAAAGACAACGGGTACCAAGTGGTGTTTTTGGCCAAAAATAAAAAGGGCTACCACAATTTGGCAAAAATGTCATCCATAGCCTTTGTAGACGGGTTTTACTACTTGCCTCGAATTGATAAAAATATCATCGCTCAGTACAAAGAAGACCTTATCGTATTGACAGGGAACACCTATGGGGAAGTGCCCAATAAAATTCTCAATGTCGGTGAAAAACAAGCTGAGGAAGCTTTGTGTTGGTGGAAAGAGACTTTTGGTGAGGATTTGTACATCGAATTGATGCGCCACGGGCAAGAAGATGAAAATCACATCAACAAAGTTTTGTTGGAGTTTTCCAAAAAGCACCAAATCAAAACGGTGGCCACCAACAACACCTTTTACCTAAGGAAAGAAGACGCCAATGCACACGATATTTTGCTCTGTGTCAAGGATGGAGAAAAACAAGCTACTCCTATTGGAAGAGGAAGAGGGTACCGTTATGGTTTGCCAAATTCAGAGTACTATTTCAAGTCTTCGGAGGAAATGAAAGCCCTGTTTGTAGATGTTCCAGAAGCCATTGTCAATATCCAAGAGGTAGTAGCGAAAATTGAACCTTTTGTGTTGGCTCGCGAAGTGCTGTTGCCTGCCTTTGACATAGAAACACAATTCCAAGACGCCCAAGATCTTACCGATGGCGGCAAAAGGGGCGAAAACAATTATTTGCGTCACATCGCCTATTTGGGAGCCCAAAAGCGGTATGAAGAACTTACGGACAGCATTCGCGAGCGCTTGGACTTTGAATTGGATGTCATTGCTAAGACAGGCTATCCAGGATATTTCTTGATTGTAGAAGACTTTATCCGTGCCGCTCGCGAAATGGGTGTTTCCGTCGGACCTGGAAGGGGGTCAGCAGCGGGGTCAGTTGTGGCTTATTGTTTGAAGATCACCAACATAGACCCCATCAAATACGACTTGCTTTTTGAACGATTTCTAAATCCAGAAAGGGTGTCCATGCCCGATATTGATATTGATTTTGACGACGAAGGTCGGGGGCGCGTCATGGATTATGTGATTGAAAAATACGGATCCAATCAGGTAGCACAAATCATCACCTATGGAACCATGGCAGCTAAATCTGCCATCCGAGATACGGCACGTGTCTTGGATTTGCCCTTATACGATGCCGATCGCATTGCCAAATTGATTCCCGGGATGAAACTTAAAAAATTGTTCTCGTTGGACGACAAAGGTTTGAAGGAAAAATTACGTTCCGACGAAATCGAATTGGTCAACGAACTAAAAACCTTGTCATTGGGTTCGGATTTACAGGCAGAAACCATCAACAAGGCACGTGTCTTGGAAGGTTCTATTCGAAATACAGGAATTCATGCCTGTGGAGTCATCATCACTCCTGATGACATCACAAAGTTTGTACCGGTGGCCTTGGCCAAAGATTCAGACATGTACGTCACGCAGTTCGATAACTCCGTCGTAGAAGATGCAGGCTTGTTGAAAATGGATTTCTTGGGCTTGAAAACCTTGACCTTGATCAAGCACACCGTCAAAATTGTCAAGGCAAAACACGGAGTCATACTCGATCCTGAAAACTTTCCTTTAGACGATGTCAAAACCTACGAGCTTTTCCAGCGTGGAGAGACTGTAGGGATTTTTCAATACGAATCTCCTGGGATGCAAAAATATATGAAGGAGTTGAAACCGACGGTTTTTGCAGATTTGATAGCGATGAACGCCCTGTACCGACCGGGACCGATTGAATACATTCCAAGTTTTATCAACAGAAAACACGGCCACGAGGAGATCGAATACGATTTGGACGCCATGGAAGAGTATCTGGAAGAGACCTATGGGATCACCGTCTACCAAGAACAGGTGATGCTCTTGTCTCAAAAGTTGGCCGACTTTACGAAAGGGGAGGCAGACGTCTTGCGAAAGGCGATGGGAAAAAAGCAGATTGCTGTGTTGGCAAAAATGAAACCCAAATTTCTTTCTCAGGCTTCAGCCAAAGGGCATGCAGAAGAGAAATTGGAGAAGATATGGACGGATTGGGAAGCTTTTGCCTCCTATGCATTTAACAAATCGCACTCCACCTGTTACGCATGGATAGCCTATCAAACGGCCTATTTAAAAGCCCATTATCCTGCCGAATACATGGCGGCTGTTTTGTCGAACAACATGAGTGACATCAAGCAAGTTGCCTTTTTTATGGAAGAGTGCAAGCGTGCTGGAATCGTTGTTTTGGGACCTGATGTCAACGAGTCCTATTTGAAGTTTTCAGTAAACGAACAAGGTGCGATACGATTTGGCATGGGGGCCATTAAAGGAGTGGGTTCTGCGGCCGTAGAAGAAATCATTCGAGAGCGAAAAGAAAACGGATGGTTTTCTTCTATTTTTGATGTGGTCAGACGTGTTGATTTGCGCTTGGCCGGAAAGAAAGCTGTTGAAGGCTTGATTTTGGCAGGGGGGTTCGATTCTTTTACCAAGACACACCGCGCACAGTACTATATTGTCGATGAAAAGGGCAGTAATTTTTTAGAAAAAGCATTGAAGTTCGGACATAAATACAAAGAAAGTCAAAACTCCTCTCAGGTATCTTTGTTTGGAGAAGCTTCAGAAATTCAATTTCCAGAACCCGACATTCCAACCTGTGAAAAATGGGGAACGATGGAACTCTTGGCCAAGGAAAAGGAGGTGACGGGAATGTATATCTCTGCCCACCCCTTGGACGATTTTAAGAATGAAATGAAGTTTTGCAATGTGGGTCTTTCTGTGTTCAAGGGCAACATGCAAAAATACATTGGTCACAAACTGAGCATCGGTGCTATTGTGACAGGAATTGAGCACCGGGTGTCCAAAATGGGCAAAGGCTGGGCTACTTTTGTGTTGGAAGACTATGCAGATAGCCACGAGTTTCGAATTTTCGGAAATGAATATTTACAGTTTCGTCACTTTTTGTCTGAAAACTCCTTTCTGTATGTCAATGCAATTTTGCAAAAAGGATGGGTCAACAAAGATACGGGGGTGGAAGGCGAACCGCGTTTGAAGTTTACCAACTTTATGTTGCTCCACGATGTGATGGATGATAAATGTGAGAAAATCACCGTTCAGTTGAACAGTGAGGAGGTGACTGAACAGCACATCAATCATTTGTATGGGGTCTTAAAAGACTACGAGATAGCAGGAAAACAAAGATTGGAATTTACACTGAGGGATGCCACAGAAAAAATAGAACTGACTCTGCCTAGTAGGGAATTGAAACTGAACGTATCTTCAGAACTGTTGGAGCGTTTGGATAAAGAAAACATTCGTTTTAAGATCAATTAGTTCCTATGGCTGGAATCTACATACACATTCCTTTCTGCAAGCAAGCTTGTCATTATTGTGACTTTCATTTTTCGACCTCTTTGAAAAATAAAGACAGGATGTTGTGGGCCTTGCAACAGGAATTGGCAATGCGCGCTCAAGACTTTTCAGAAGTGGTTGTGGAAACCGTCTATTTTGGAGGAGGAACTCCGAGTTTGTTGTCGGTTGCTGAAATTGAGCAGCTTTTGGCAACACTGCGAAAAGAGTACCGACTCGTAGAGGCTCCTGAGATCACCCTGGAAGCCAATCCGGACGACTTGGATGCAGCGACTTTAAAAGCCTTGGGGGCGAGTCCTGTCAATCGCCTGAGTATTGGAGTTCAGTCTTTTTTTGAGGAAGACCTTCAAATGATGAACCGAGCACATGCTGCAGTAGAGGCTGAAAACTGTGTGGCAACCGCTGCTCGTTATTTTGACAAGATTAGTATTGATTTGATGTATGGCGTCCCGGGATTGAGCGCGGAACGTTGGCGACAGAATTTGCAAAAAGCCTTTGATTTGGGTGTTACTCATATTTCGAGTTACGCCTTAACAGTGGAGGACAATACGGCGCTTGCCCGTTTTATTCAAAACAAAAGCTATCCTCCTTTGGACGATGCCTTGGCTTTGGCACATTTTCAAATCTTAGTAGAAGAAACAGAAAAACAAGGTTTTGTGCAGTATGAGGTTTCCAATTTTGCAAAACCAAACTGTTTTTCAAAACACAACACCTCTTATTGGAAAGGAGTTCCTTACTTAGGAATTGGACCTTCTGCACATTCTTTTTCAGGAAGCCAACGCGCCTGGAATGTTGCCAACAATGCAAAGTATCTCAGAGCGATTGAAGACAAGGAGTTGGCATTTGAAGTAGAAACATTGACTGTCACCGATCGATACAACGAATATGTGATGACGGGTTTGAGAACGGTTTTCGGTGTTTCTCTCGAAAAAGTACACCAAGATTTTGGAACGGCTTATGTTGCCTTTTTGACAAAGGAAATGGTATCTCATATAGATGCGGGTACTTTGGAGCTGATTGCTGGTGTTTTAAAAGCGACTCCGAAAGGACTATTTTTGGTGGATGGCATCGCCTCTGAATTGTTTTTCTTGGATTCTTTGTAGCTCTTTTTCCTTCCAAATAAAGGATGCTTTTATCGAAAGGATTGCTTTTCTAAAAGGTGTTTTCGAAGTTTCATAAAAGGTTTTTCTACTGCGATGTAGAGCCCCCATGCAATTGCCATACATGTGGCCGCAGCAAGCAAGACCATCCCACCACTTTTTGGGTCTACTCCAAGGTTTTTGAAATAGTTTTGCGCTACATGTATGGCGATTTTATGCGTGAGGTAAATCCCGTAGGACAGCATGGCAATCATAGAACTTACTTTGGAATTCCATTTGTACAAGACGCTGGAGGGGCAAATGGCGCCGATGACCAAAAAACCATAACCGATAGCTATCAGTGGAAATCCAAAAACAGTCGTTGCATAGGTTGCCAAATCACTGCAAAAGAAATAGCAAAAGACTGCGGTTGCAGTTCCTGCTCCTAAAAAATAGTTCCCGTAGGGACTGATTTTTTTCCATAGCACTGGTGAAAATTGATAACTCGCTGCGATGGCAACACCGACAAGTAGGCCGTCCAAGCGGTTGTAAGTAGGGAAGTAGATATAACGTGTCCAAGTAGGTACTATCTGTGTTTTGTCGAAATTTGGCAGGTACTGCTCGAACCAAAGATAGTCCCTTAGTAAAAAGCCAGCAATAAAGAGAATTCCTAAAATGTAAAAGGAATTTTTAAACTGTTTTTTTACCTGTAGAGCGCTTAGAATCAGCGGCAGTAATAGGTAAAAATGCTCTTCCACACTTAGTGACCAGGCATGGGAAAAAGCATTGGTTTTTGAGATATCGAGGTCAAAGTTATGGGTAAAAGTCAGGTATCTCCAAAGTTCGGGCAGGGTATCGCGTTCTCGGAGGATTGGAAAGAGGTAGTAGGCTGTGACAACGACCGCGTAAATTGGAACAATCCTAAAAATACGTTTGATAAAAAACCGGTTCAAAGAAATTTTTTCACCTTTTTTGACCTGTAAAAACAGTTGGGAAGCGATTAAAAATCCGCTCAAAACAAAAAACAAATCAACACCTGTCCAGCCAAATTTGGCAAATTTCGGCCACCAAGCAG
>CAWVRK010000020.1:0-31252 GCA_963932955.1 uncultured Flavobacteriaceae bacterium | reverse complement strand
ACAGACTGGCCTTGTCAATGAAGATTTGCTTTTGTTTTTAGGGATTTCTTTGGGTGTTTTTGGTTTTTTTAACTTTCGCAAAAAAGCTCTTTTTTTTGCAGGAGATATCGGTAGCATATCCATTGCAGTTGTTTTGTTTTTTTTAGCGACTCTATTTGCGGTCCAACTTGAGGCTCCAGTAATTCTTTTGATGGCAGTCGTATATGGGACAGACAGCATCCTCACTATTTTTTATCGCTTGTCTGTAAAAGAAAAAATCACCACACCCCACCGCTATCATATCTATCAAAAGTTGGTGGATTTTTATCAAGTTTCACACCTTAAGGTAGCCTTGGTCTATGCGATACTTCAGTTGCTGGTCAACGTGTTGGTTTGTGGGGCCTTTCGATGGGGCTTTTGGCAACAGCTTGCACTACTCTTCGGCGTGGCCCTCTTTTTTGTCACCAGTTATGTATTTGTATTTTTTACAATCGAAAAAAAATTTAGAACGTTGACAAGCCACACAATTAAGTAGATTTAAACACGTTATTACATTGACCAATTCAAACAAGTAGTGAATTTAAAAAAATACCGTTCTCTCCTTGAAAACAGTGTATCGTTGTTTTCCTTAAAAGCCATTGATTTGGCTTTGAATTTGTGGATGATTCCTTTTTTGATTCTCAAAGTAGGCTTGTACAACTATGGTTTGTACGCCTTTGCAATGGCCTTGGTCTTGTTTTTTGTCAACTTATTGAATTATGGTTTCAACTTGTCGACCGTAAGAGACCTCGCCAAAACCAAAGGAAATCCGCAGCAATTGCAAACGATTTTCAACGAAGTCTTCTCCGTAAAACTGGTTTTGTTTTTGTTTTTGACAGCCTTGTTTTTAGTGCTGACTTTTTGGATTCCAAAATTTTCAAACTACAAAACGCTCTATTTGATGAGCTCCCTTTTGTTGTTGGGAGATTTATTTTCCTTGCGCTGGTTTTTTATGGGCTTGGAAAAGATGAAATTCATTGCCCTAATCCACTTGGTAGGAACCTGTATCTTTGTATTGTTGGCGTTGCGCTTTGTTCATGAGGCAAAAGATTATTACAAAATCCCTCTTTTCGAAGCGATTGGAATGTTTCTAACGACGCTCTTTTCTTTTGCTTGGGTACTCAAAAGCTATCGATTTCGTTTGCAGTTGTTGCCTTTTAAAAGTGTTTGTCGCTACTTGAAAGAAAATTTTAGTGCATTTATCAACCTCCTGTTGCCGTCAACCTACGGAACTGGAATCGTGTTTTTGGTTGGTGTTTTTGCGCTACCTGCTCATGTGAGCTTGATGCAAATTGGTGTCAAATTTTCAGGGGCTTTTTCTACCGTAAACACCGTTTTGACCAGTGTCTTTTATCCGTTAGTCAACAGAAATATAACCGCGATGTTTTCGACACGCATGGTGTTGTTGGGTATGGGCTTCCTCTTGAGTTTGGGGATGTTTATTTTTAGCAATTTTTTAATTACCAGTTGGCTGCAGTTTGAAGAGCCGAGTCATTTGTTGCAAACGGTACATCTCGTCAAACTATTGAGTCCCATTCCTTTTTTAGTGGCCTGTATTTCTAGTTATGGATGGAACGGCTTGCTGCCGCTCTACCAAGACAAACTCTTTGGAAGAATCACAGCCTTTGCTTACGTAGTCATGATTTTAGCTGCAATACTCTTGGTTCCTTTGCATTCTTATTTGGGAGGTGCAGCTGCTTTCTTGTTGGCACGTATGGTACATGCGGGACTCTCTTTTTATTTTTTTAAAAAACAATATTTGTAAGTGATTCCATACATCTCTCTTTTTAGCAATAGTTTGGTTCTCTTTCTTTTGGCTTGGTACATAGGAGTTCAACTTAGGAAAATTTTGCAAAAAACAATCCGTTTTGAAAACCGCGTATTTCTTGTTCTTTTCGGAATCCTTCACCTTTCGGTATCCCTTGTATTTGGTCTTTCTTTAGACCGGATTCCTAGTATTTTAGACCCCCATGATTTTTTCAATGCGGCTTTGTACGCGGATTCGTGGCTCCAATTGTTCGATTTTGGACACGGTTTCCTTTCTTTTTTCATTTATCCTTTGGTACAAGCAAAAGTTTCGATAACAGTTTTGTTCTTGCTCTTTGCGACACTAAGTTTCAAAGGGTTTTTGATTTATTTTGAAATGATCAAATTGGATGCGGTTCGAAAGAGAAGCTATCCGTTGTTGCTCTTTTTTATGCTTCCGAGTATCCATATTTGGACAGGAATGCTAGGTAAGGAAGCTCTCTTGTTTTTGTGGATGGCTTTGCTTCTAAAAAAAATAAGCAACCGAACTTACGACTGGAAAATGCTTGTTTTGTTCCTTTTGATTTTTTTTCTCAGACCCCATGTCTTTTTT
Organism: uncultured Flavobacteriaceae bacterium; assembly: GCA_963932955.1. Lineage (GTDB taxonomy): Bacteria > Bacteroidota > Bacteroidia > Flavobacteriales > Flavobacteriaceae > Flavicella. Next base: position 28,875 of record CAWVRK010000020.1, on the reverse strand, counting down.
GTCCTGCTTGTCGTTCTGTTTGTATTGATCCTACGAGATGAGAAGAATTCAAAGCAACTGAAGGCATTTGCAATTTGGGCAACCGCATTTTCTTTTTTAGTGCTTTTTCCGTTAGGAGCCCTGTTTTTTACCGATTTAGATAGGTTCAGTTTGGATTCTTTACTAGCATACAAAGATCACTTTGTCAATTATACAGCATCTTTGGGAGGAAACACGGCCATTTCTCTGAAAGAAACAACTTTTTTTTCTCGGATTTTATATTTGTTATTTATGCCCCTTCCTTTTTTGTCAGCGATCAAAAGTCCAATTCATTGGATTGCGGCAGTGGAAAACTGCTACTACATTGTTGTTTTTGTCGGTGTATTCGTATCCTTGCTTCGGAAAAGACTTTCTTTTAAGATGTTGAATCGAGAAGTCAAATTTGCGTTGGTGTCAGGAAGTTTGTTGCTTTTTCTATTTGCTTCCTATTTGTACAATTTGGGCCTTGGAAATCGCATGCGATTGATGTTTTTGCCCTATTTGTTTTTTGCAGCTTTTCGAATTTTTGACACCTTATACTCAGAACAGTTGCCTGCTCAAATGGAGAAACGAAAACTTGCATGATGAAAAACACAAAACGCCTTTTGATTGTAGCCAATGTCGATTGGATTTTTATCGCCCATCGGATGGCTATTGGAAAAGAAGCCCTTAACAAAGGGTTTCAAGTGACTGTTTTAGCCAAAGACACGGGTCGTGCTTCCGAAATTCAAGAGGCAGGGATGCAATTCATAGACCTGCCAATCTCCCGTTCTGGCACTCATCTGTTTTCTGAATGCAAGGCCCTGTATTTTATGTTTACTATGTATCGAAAAATTCGGCCAAGTTTGGTGTATCAAGTAACGATGAAACCGGTCATCTATGGAACCCTTATTTCTAAAATTCTAAAATTAAAGACTGTCAACGGCATCAGTGGTTTGGGCTACAATTTTACCGGAGATCGCAGAAGTCTTATTCAAAAAATAATGATTTTATTGATGCGCTTTGCTTTTGACAAACCCGACAATCATCTGGTCTTTGAGAACAAAGACGATCTGGCTGAACTTCAAGAACTTAAAATTGTCGCAGCTAAAAATACCTTTCAAATCGTCAAAGGAGTTGGCGTAGATTTACACAAGTATTACCCAGCGAATACAATTCCCAAAGGAATTCTAACCATCTTGATGCCAACACGTCTGCTTTGGGATAAGGGAGTCAAAGAATTTGTTGAAGCTGCGAAACTCTTGGAATACAAATACAAAGGTACTGTCCTATTTCAAATTTGTGGCATGATTGACTATGGCAACAAAGAAGCAGTCGACAAGTCTTATTTACTCAAAAATTGCATTCCTGGATTTTTGGAATGGATTGGATTTCAATCCGAGATGCTTCCAGTCTATCAAAAGGCAGCAATCGTCGTATTGCCTTCCTTTCGTGAAGGAATGCCAACGGTCTTGCTTGAAGCAGCCGCTGTGGGACTTCCTATTGTCACTACAGAAGCAATTGGTTGCCGTGAATGTGTAGAAGAGGGATTGAATGGCTACAAAGTGCCCGTAAAAGCAGTCATCTTATTGGCAAAGGCCATCGAAAAATTAATCAATTCCCCACAAGACAGAAATGCAATGGGGAAATATTCCCGTCAAAAAGCCGAAGACGAATTTGATCAAAAAGAAGTTGTTGCCACACACATCGCTCTTTTTGAGTCAATTATAGAAAAGGAAACTTTTTAAGCCCCCCCCTTTTTTATAAATCTTCTTCAATTCAAACGAGAAATTAATAAAAATAAATTATTTTTACATAAAACAACCATTAAGTCTGTAAGATTCATTCCTCATTCCTAACCACAAATCTTTAAAAAGATAATTACAACTATGCCTGAGTTGAAGTCTTATGTTTTAAACCGTACCCCAAAAAACGCGCCCCGCTGGTTGGTGCTTTTGATTGACTTGTTCCTAGTTGTTCAAACCTTTTTTATCGCTCATGTAATTCGTTTCAATTCTTTAGATTTTGACTTGTACTCATTCTTTCTTCATATTCCGATTCTAGTCTTCTTGGCATTGTTTAGTTTTTTGTTGATAGGGTCTTACAAGGGAGTGGTTCGGCATACGGGTATAAAAGACGCCTTGAACGTATTCATAGGCTCCAGTGTTTTGATGATGTCTATGTTTCTATTTGGAATGGTCACTGGTTTTTTTAACTTGAGCATTTTCTTTGAATTTTCCACCCCCATTATTGTCATTCACTATTTGCTGAATACCATCGTGTTGATCACCAGTCGTTTTGTGTTTAAGACTGTCTATTACACATTGAAAACTAGTTTTAAAACACCTACTTCGGTTTTGATCTACGGGGCAGGAGAAATGGGAGCTATCTTGTACGCTACATTGGGAAAAGACAATAACAGCTACAACGTGTTTGGTTTTATCGATGACAATTCCAAAAAGGTGGGCATGAAAATAAACCGTTTGCCTATTTTAGCGCCCAAAACCATTACAGAAAAATTTGTTCGTGAACATAAGATTCAAGAAATCATCATCGCCATTCGAGCACTCAAGCCAGAAGTCATATTGGAAATTGTTGACCGCTTTTACAAACTGGATGTCGAAGTGAAAATTGCGCCACTAATTTCAAGGTGGATCAATGGTGATCTGAACCTGAGGCAAATCAAACAAATTCGAATAGAAGACCTCTTGGAACGAATTCCTATCGATTTGAACAATGCGATGCTCGCTGAAGAATTACAAGACAAACGAATTTTGGTGACAGGTGCTTCGGGCTCTATTGGGAGTGAAATTTCAAGACAATTGACCACTTACCCTTGTCAGCAATTACTTTTGCTCGATCAGTCAGAGTCGGAGCTATACAATTTGCAGCAAGAGCTAAAACTACAGAAAAAAACCTGTTTCAAAGTCCAGGTAGCCGACGTTCGTGACAGATACAGTATGGAAGCCATGTTTGAGACTTTTAAACCAGACATTGTTTTTCATGCAGCTGCCTACAAACATGTGCCGTTGATGGAAGAAAATCCATACGAAGCCGTAAAGATCAACGTTGGGGGTACCAAAAATATCGCAGACCTATCTTTCAAACACCAAGTAAAAAAGTTTGTAATGGTCTCAACAGACAAAGCCGTCAATCCGACCAATGTAATGGGAGCGACCAAGCGTGTTGCGGAGATGTATGTTACCAGCATGAACGCCCTTAAAGGCTCAAAGACCAAGTTTATCACCACACGTTTTGGCAACGTGTTAGGCTCTAATGGATCCGTCATCCCTTTGTTTAAAAAACAAATTGAAGCAGGAGGGCCATTGACCCTGACTCACAAAGAAATTACACGTTATTTTATGACGATACCAGAGGCCTGTCAATTGGTGCTCGAAGCCGCCGCTATGGGTAAGGGAGGGGAGATTTTTCTATTTGATATGGGGACTTCCGTTAAAATTTACGATTTGGCAGTGCGCATAATTCAACTTTCAGGATTGCGCTATCCTGAAGACATAGACATTGAAATCACAGGTCTCAGACCTGGGGAAAAGTTGTACGAAGAATTGTTGAACGACGAAGAAAACACCTTGCCAACCCACCATAAAAAAATAACCATCGCCCAAGTTCGCAATCTGAATGTAGAACAAACAATTGCTTTGGTTGATGAATTATGCGTGCAAAACAAAGTTCAAAATGTGGAGTCGACAGTAAATAGAATCAAGGAAATCGTACCGGAATACATTTCTGAAAACTCTGTTTTTTCAAGCTTGGACATCCTTTCAAAAACGCAATAGCTCTCTTTATTATTTTTTGAGTACTTAAAATACGCATCAGTAATTTTATTTCCTTTAAAAATAATGTAAATTCGCAAAAAAACCACACATGAAGCAAGCTTTCTTTCTTATTTTATTGATACCATCCTTCCTCGTATTAGACTCATGTGCTTCCAAGAAGGATTTGGTCTATTTTCAGGGGGTAGATACACTTGAACTCACCAACAATTTGAATTATACGCCCTTGTTGAAAGCCGATGACAAGCTGTCCATCACAGTTGCTTCCTTGGACAACGAGGCAGCCATTCCTTTCAATTTACCCGTGATTTCTTTCAATCCAAAAGGAGTTTTTGCTGCAGGCACACCCCAATTGCAAACTTATTTGATTGCCAAAGACGGAAGTATTGATTACCCACAGTTGGGACAGTTGCAATTGGCTGGTTTGACCCGTTTGCAAGCTCAAGAACTGCTCAAAAATAAATTGAAACCTTTTTTGGTCAATCCCATTGTAAACCTGAGATTGCTCAACTTCAAAGTCACTGTTTTGGGAGAGGTAAAAAGGCCAGGCACCTATGATGTCAATAACGAACGAATTACCGTTTTGGAAGCCTTGGGATTGGCAGGAGACCTCACCGTTTATGGCACACGTCAAAACGTTTTGGTCGTTCGTGAAACAGGAATTGGAAAGACCTATGAACGCATTGATTTGACCTCGTCCAAACTTTTTGACTCTCCTGTTTATTATTTACAGCAAAACGATGTTGTTTATATAGAGCCCAACCAACCTAAGGTCAACTCTTCTACCAACAGTTCTACCAACGGAATCATCATTTCAGCAGTTTCCCTACTGTTGACCATCATCTCCATTACTTTACGATAAAAAAATCCATGGAAAAGAACCAACCCAACAACAAAATGCAGCAACAGATTGAAGAATCGCAGAGTATGCGAAACGAATTGGAAAAATACTTACGCCATTGGAAATGGTTTGTATTATGTGCTTTTTCAGCTTTGATCCTAGCTTTTTTTTATCTGCGTTATGCCACCCCTAAATTTGAGCTAAAAACCACTCTACTAATCAAACAAGACGACAATATGATGAGCAGTGAATTGGCTGCTTTTCAAGATTTGGGAATGTTTGGAGATGGTAATAGCAACATTCAAAACGAAATTCAACTACTCAAATCCAGAACCTTGGCGAGCAGTGTGGCAAAAGATTTGAATTTAACAACACGTTATTTTAGGCAAGGAAGACTCAAAGAATCCGAAGTCTATGCACAGAAAATTCCCATTCGTTTGCAAGGGGTTTTAACAAATTCTTTGGCAAAAGAAGTGGACACCACTTTTTATGTACAATTCCATTCGGCCTCACATTTCGACCTTTTGGATGCCAACAAATCCAAAATCTACGATTCCTTGGAGTACAACAGTTCTTTTGCAATCAAAGATCGATCCTATTCCATCGTTCAAAACGAATATTTTTCAGAAAATGATTTCGGTAAAGAAATTAGAATCCACCTCAAACCTCTCGAAAGTGTTGTCAGCGATTTGGTTAAAGAAGTACAAGTCATTCCCGTGGACGAAGCGATGTCGACTGTTCTGGTCTTGTCTACCAAACATGCTGTGAAAAAGAAGGGAATTGCTATCTTGGATCGTTTGGTAGATAATTACACCTACAACGCCATCAATGACAAGAGTACTGTCGAACAAAAAACCTCCGAATTTATCTCCAACCGCTTGCAGCTCATCAAAGCAGAGTTGTTTTTGGTTGATAAATTAGCGGAGAACTACAAAATAGACAACGAGCTCACTGATATTGTAGAAGAATCCAAAGCTTTTTTTGAAACGGTCAACAGTAGTGAGCAGGCTTTGTTCGATGCTACAACTCAATTGAAATTGGTCGACTACATGGTAGACTACCTTCAAAGTCAAGAAAAGTCTTTTGAATTGATTCCAGTCAACCTCGGTTTTTCTGATGTTTCCATTTCGGTATTGACTTCAGAATACAATGCAGTGGTTTTAGAGCGCAACCGTTTACTTCGAAACTCTAGTCCTACAAATCCAATGGTAATCAATTTGGATGCACAATTGAAGAGTTTTCAGCAAAGTCTGACAGAAAGTTTGCGAAATTTAAAAGCTTCGCTTCAGATTTCATTGCGTGAATTGGTCAAAAATGATAACCGCATCAATGACAAAATTGCAAACCTTCCGACCCAAGAACGGGAGTACAAAAATATTGCCCGTCAATTGGGAATCAAAGAGTCTCTTTATCTGTATTTGTTGCAAAAACAAGAAGAAACTGAAATCTCTTTGGCGGTGACGACCCCCAATTCCAAGGTAATTGACCGTGCTTATGCTTCAAAAGACCCGGTCTCTCCCAAACCAAAAATTGTCTATTTGGCTGCAATGCTACTAGGTTTGTTATTTCCCTTTGGGATTTTGTATGTCAAGGATTTGCTCGATACCAAATTGCACAACCGTCAGGATATGGAGCACTATGTCACAGCTCCAATATTGGGGGACATTCCTATCAACGACACGGATGAAAACATTGTCATCAAAGAAGGAGGACGTTCAAGTACGGCGGAAGCTTTTCGTTTGCTTCGCACCAATTTGGATTTTATGCTGACGGAGACCGATAACAACAGTAAAGTCATTTTTGTGACTTCTACAATCAGTGGTGAAGGGAAGTCCTTTGTAGCAACTAATCTCGCTTGTGCCTTGTCCCTTTCTGGGAAAAAAGTGGCCTTGTTGGGAATGGATTTGCGGGCACCAAAAATAACTGAATACTTAAACGTTCCCAATCAAAGAGGTGTCTCAAATTTTATTATAGACAAAGACATGCAGTTTCAAGACCTTGGCTTTCCGATGCCTGGTTTCAAAGGAATGGATGTTTACATCTCGGGAGTCATTCCACCAAATCCTGCTGAGTTGTTATTGCACCCAAAAGTCGAAATTTTATTTACTCAGCTCCAAGCTAAATACGATTATATTGTGGTAGATACAGCACCTGTGAGTCTGGTTACTGATACATTGATGATCGGCAAGTACGCTGATATGACTATTTATGTTTCGAGAGCGGGCTATTTGGACAAACGTTTGCTATCTGTTCCTGAAATGCTTTACAATGAGAAACGCTTGAATAATATAGCCATGCTGATCAACGCTTCAGACCATGAAAGAGGCTATGGCTATGGTGTTTACGGAGCTTATGGCTATGGTCAGCAAAAAGAGTTGCCGTGGTGGAAAAAAGTGTTTAAATCCTAACAAAAAAGAGCCCAATCGGGCTCTTTTTTTCGAATAATATTCTGTAAACACATTTTTTAGATTTAAAAGTGCTCTTTTGTTTGGTTGCAATTTTTGTGAATTCCATATATTTTTATGCCTAAAGAAATTATTTGCCGAATATTGAGTAAATTTGCAACTCAGTAAACTGCTGTTTTTACTTCCTTTGCAACAAAGGAAAAGCTCTTCAGCAATTCCTAAAATTGACAACAATTTCATGAAAAATCTCTTTGCATTTTTATTCAGTACCAAATTGATGGCCCTTTTGTTTGTTTCCCTTTCCGTAGCGATGGGAGTTGCTACTTTTATAGAAAATGATTACGGTACACAAACTGCGAAAGCACTTGTCTACAACAGTTGGTGGTTTGAAGCCATTCTCGGTTTTTTTGTGGTCAATTTCTTTGGAAATATCTTTCGTTACCGTTTGTACAAAAAAGAGAAAGCAGCGGTTTTGTTATTTCACTTATCTTTTTTGTTTGTTTTGATCGGGGCAGCAGTTACTCGTTATGTTAGCTACGAAGGCATCATGCCGATCAAAGAAGGAGAAACTTCCCGAACGTTTTTTTCAGAACGCACTTACCTAGAAGTCACTTTGGACGACAACAAAGACCAACGTGTCCTTTTTGACCCGATCTTGTTGTCGGCATGGGGAACCAATGACTATACTTTTAAAACTGATTTTAGAAAACAAGCAGTTGCTCTTGAATTGACAGACTACATTCCCAATGCGTCCAGTGAATTTGTAGCAAGTGACACTGGCCAAAACTACCTTCATTTTGTAGAGTCGAGCAGTGGAAGCCGTCATGACCATTATCTAAAAGAAGGGACAATCGAAAACATCCACGGTGTCTTGGTTGGTTTCAATCACGAAGAAAATGCACTTCTCAATTTTCAATACCATGGTGAGGAACTAAAAATGAAATCTCAGTTTGATGGGACCTTTTTAAGGATGGCAGATCAGCTGAGCGGCACCATTGCCAAAGACAGTTTGCAGCCTTTCAAGTACCTGACCTTGCACAGCATCGCAGGACTGAGTTTTGTGGTGCCCAAGCCCCCTTTGAGAGGAGCTATAGAAGAAGTGTCTGCTGATAAAGAGGAGCACCCAGAAGACCTCTTGCGTTTCAAGGTGTCTACCTTGGACCTTGTCAAAAATATTGAATTGCGTGGCGGGCAGTACACCAGCAATCCTCCAGAACAATTTTCCTTGGGCGGTTTGAATTTTAGAGTGGCTTATGGAGCCAAGACCCTGCAATTGCCTTTTGACATTCAACTAAACGATTTTCAATTGGAAAAATACCCCGGTTCTGAAAGTGCTCGGTCTTATGCAAGTGAGATCACGGTTCTTGACGGAGAAGAACGCTTTGATTTTCGCGTGTTTATGAACCATATCTTGGATTACAAAGGCTACAAGTTTTTTCAATCCAGTTATAACATCACACCAGAATACGAAGAAACACGCCTTTCCGTCAACCACGATTTTTGGGGCACGCTCATCACCTATATCGGTTATTTTATGCTGTATGCAGGTTTGATGCTCATCCTCTTTGTCAAAAACACCCGTTTTTCATCGCTTAGAAATCAATTGCGAAAGGCAAGACGCAAAAAAGCCGTGCTTTCAATCAGCGCCTTGTTCTTTGTCTGTTCTTCCTTTTCACAAAATCATTCAGGGCATGTCTTAGCAGCGTCAGTACAACAGACAGATTCGTTGCTGCAGTCCAGTTCGGTCGACAAAGTTCATGCAGAAGCCTTTAGCGCCTTGGTCATTCAAGATGCCGATGGACGAATGAAACCAGTGCATACCTTTGCCTCACAATTGTTGCGTAAAGTAAGTAAAAAAGAAACTTTTAATGGGATGGATGCCAACCAGGTGTTTTTATCCATTGTCGAAAACCCACGGTTTTGGTTTCAAGTTCCGGTGATCTATTTGGAGCGTGGCAATGACAAGCTGAGAAAGCTATTGGGCATCCCTACAGAAAACAAGTACGCACGATTGATAGATTTTATCGACCCACAAGGGCGCTATAAAATCAAAGACATTGTAGAAACAGCACAAAAAAAAGCTGTCAAAAGCAAATTTGAAAAAGATGTGATCAATGTGGACAAGCGCGTTGGGCTATTGTACTCCGCGATTGGTGGAGCGATTTTGCGCATTTTCCCTATTCCTGAGGATGTTGACAATACATGGGTCTCACAACCCGAACTTTCTACGGCCAATTTTACAGGAATCGATTCTGTCTTTGTCAAACAGATTTTGCCAGTATACATTCAGACCTTGCAAAAAGCAAAAGAGAGCGGCGACTATGCCGAAGCGGATCAAATCTTGGATGGAATCAAAAGTTTTCAAAAGAAATACGGCGCCGAGGTCTACCCTTCCGATGACAAGATCAACTTTGAAATTGCTTACAACAAGTACGATGTCTTTAAAAAGCTCTTTCGAAATTATATGTATGCGGGATTGCTACTCTTGATTTTGGTTTTGGTTCAGATTTTTAAAAGTTCCAAACTTCTAAAAGTTTTGATTCAGTTTACTGTGGGCTTAATCTTGCTCTTCTTTGCCCTGCATACAGCTGGTTTGGTAGCGCGTTGGTTTGTCAGTGGACATGCGCCTTGGAGCAATGCCTATGAATCTATGATTTACGTAGCTTGGGCAACGATGCTCTTTGGTTTTCTCTTTGGAAGAGAATCCCTATTGACCATCGCAGCAACGGCATTTTTAACCGCCATGATTTTGATGATTGCACATTGGAATTGGATGGATCCAGAAATAGCCAACCTCGTCCCGGTTTTGAATTCGTATTGGCTGATGATTCATGTGGCCATCATCGTCGCCAGCTATGGACCCTTTGCTTTGTCTATGATCTTAGGTGTTTTGGGCTTGTTCTTGATGGTCGCAACGACTTCCAAAAACAAACAAAAACTCAATGCTACGTTGAAAGAACTAACGACGGTCAACGAAATGTCCATGACCGTAGGTTTGGTCATGTTGACCATAGGGAATTTCTTAGGAGGCATGTGGGCGAATGAAAGTTGGGGCCGATATTGGGGTTGGGATCCAAAAGAAACATGGGCTCTGATCAGTATTATGGTCTATGCCTTTGTGTTGCACATGCGGTTGGTGCCTGGATTGCGGAGTCGCTTTGCCTTCAACCTAATGTCTGTGTATGCTTTTGCCTCCATCATGATGACCTATTTTGGAGTGAACTTCTACCTTTCAGGCCTGCATTCCTATGCCAGTGGCGATCAAATAGTGACCCCTAGTTTTGTCTATTATTCCATCGCTTCCGTTGCAGTATTGGGAATCTTTGCCTATTTAAAAAACATAAAACATTACAAAAAATAAGATCTCAAGACGAGGGAATGGGGTTTTAGAATTTCAAGGGACCTCTTTTTGGCGTTGCACCTACAAAAGCGCCTTATTTTTAAACGATTATTTGTTGTTTGTTTGTTAAAAAATGTAAATTTGTTTTTTTAGTTAAAAGAAGCCTTTTCGAGGAAATAAGTCTCAAATCACATCAAATCACAGTTATGTTTCACAAATACATCAAATTGGCAATCGCATTTGCAATCTCTGTATGGGCTGTATTTCAGTTTGTAGAGGAGAACATCATGAACGGAATCAGCATCTTGTTGCTGGCCGGTGTTTTTGTCTTTTTCTACTTTAAAAACGAATTTTTATTGTTAGCGTTTTTACAAATCAGAAAACAAAATTTTCCTGGCACCCAAAAATGGTTGGCCTATATCAAAAATCCGAGCACTGCCTTGCGCAAAACTCAAGAAGCCTACTATTACTTTCTACAAGGCTTGATGGTCACACAGACAAGCATGACAAAAGCTGAAAAATTGTTTAAAAAAGCCTTGAGTTTGGGTTTGTCAATGGATCATGATGTGGCCATGGCCAAATTGAATTTGGCAGGAGTAGCCATGCACAAACGCAGAAAAAGAGAAGCCACAACCTTGCTAAATGAAGCAAAGAAGTTGGACAAGCACGGCATGCTCAACGATCAAATTAAGATGATGAAACAACAGATGAAGAAAATCTAAGTTTCCTCAGATACCGATTAAAAAATCAGCTTGTTCATGTGACAAGCTGATTTTTTTATGGGCTTTCTTTCCTTTTTACTATCTTAGCAATGCCCATTAACGTCCTAATTTCATGAAGATATGTCCAGGCTAAAAAAACGAAAAAGACCCCATTCCAAAAGAGTGGTCTTGCTTTTGATCTTATTGGTACTCATTGTCTACCTACTCATGCACATAGACACCCTGGTGCGCGGAGTTTTTTTTTAGAGCTCTCCGCTTCTTTTTAGAACCTCTTTTTAGATATTCTCAATAATCCTATAGGCTACTGCTCTGTTTTATTTATCTTCGTGGCAACAGAGTGTCTGTAATGTCGTTTTTGGCATTCATCAATCCTTACCAAAACACCAAAGTATTATTTTGACTTCAGAACGCATCATTTTAGGAATCGATCCTGGGACCACCATCATGGGGTTTGGCTTGATCAAAGTAGTGAAAAAGAAAATGGTTTTTCTGCAGATGAACGAACTTCTGTTGCAAAAATACAACGATCCTTACGTTAAACTCAAACTGATTTATGAACGTACTCTTTCTTTGATCGACACCTACCACCCAGATGAAATTGCAATCGAGGCTCCTTTTTTTGGGAAAAATGTACAGTCTATGTTGAAATTGGGCCGCGCGCAGGGTGTTGCCATGGCCGCAGGTTTGTCAAGGCAAATTCCCATCACAGAATACCTTCCTAAGAAAATAAAAATGGCCATCACGGGAAGTGGCAATGCGAGCAAAGAACAAGTTGCTAAAATGTTGCAAAGTGTTTTGGGGCTGGAGACACTGCCAAAAAACTTGGACGCTACGGACGGTCTGGCCGCGGCAGTTTGTCATTTTTACAACAGTGGCGTAGTGGTAGGAGGAAAAAATTACAGCGGTTGGGCATCCTTTGTCAAAGCCAACGGAGACAAAGCCAACAAAGCCAAATAATTAAAATTTATTAGGGCAATACCACGAAATTATTAAGGATTTTGTTTAGATCTTACGCGCTTGGTTTAGCATGGAAAAGTCAGCCAGCACAATGGCAGCCATTGCTTCTACTATCGGAATGGCTCTTGGGACAACACAAGGATCGTGACGTCCTTTGCCCATCATTTCTACCTCATTTCCTTCCTTGTCGATGGTCATTTGCTTTTGAATCAAGGTGGCAACCGGTTTGAAGGCAACTTTGAAATAGATGTCCATTCCATTGCTGATGCCCCCCTGAATACCCCCTGAGTAATTTGTTTTGGTAGAACCGTCTTTGTTGAACAAGTCATTGTGTTCACTTCCTTTCATAGAGGCACCCTCAAAGCCACTTCCGTATTCAAAACCTTTCACAGCATTGATGGTCATCATGGCCTGTCCCAAAGCGGCGTGCAATTTGTTAAAAATAGGTTCGCCCAATCCAGTAGGTACGTTTTGGAGGACACAACTGATGACACCTCCAACAGTATCCCCTTCTTTTTTGATTTGAGAGACATAGGCAATCATTTCTTCCGCTTTGGCAACATCAGGACAACGTGCGATGTTGGCTTCTACTTGGTTGAAGTCCAATTCTTGATATGGACGGTTCAGTTGGATGGGGCCAATAGCAGAGGTATAGGCATTGATGTTTATAGTAGGTAGGATTTGTTTGGCAATCGCACCAGCCACGACCCAATTCGCAGTTTCTCGTGCGGAAGTACGTCCACCTCCTCTGTAATCTCTATTGCCTTCGTATTTTTTATCGTAGGTATAATCGGCGTGCGACGGACGAAAAGAAGTGGCAATATGGGAATAGTCTTTTGATTTTTGGTTGGTGTTGTTGATGACAAATCCAATAGACGCACCGGTCGTCTTTCCTTCAAAAATTCCTGAAAGAAAAGTCACTTCATCCGGCTCCTTACGCTGGGTAACAATTTTAGATTGTCCAGGCTTTCTGCGGTTCAGTTCGTTTTGAATCGCTTCAAAATCCAAAGCAATTCCCGGAGGACATCCGTCAATGACTCCGCCGATGGCAGGTCCATGAGATTCACCAAAAGTGCTTACTTTAAAGAGTTTTCCGAAAGAATTTGACATAAAAATAATTTTTGACAAAGTTAAAAAACTTTTTTTTGATGGGCTTTCTAAAAAGGGAGAATAATTAAGAGGTTCTTGCTTTTAGAAATACCAGAGTCTGATGGCCATCAGAGAGACGACTACCAGCAAGAATCCTCGGACAAAACCGTCCCCTTTTTTTACGGAATAACGGCTGGCAAACCAAGCACCCAAAGCATTGCCCGCGGCCAGGGTGAGTCCGTATTTCCAATCGATTTTATCGTTCAATACAAACAACACAAAAGCCCCAAACGTATAGATAAAGGCGACAGTCACTTTGGTGGCATTTGCTTTGACCAAAGAAAGTCGGTTGATGGCGGGAAGAAGAAGCAACATGACAATGCCGATTCCTGCGTTGATAAATCCTCCGTAGATGCCTACAAAGAAAAAGGTCAGCACAGAAATCCATAGGTGTTTTCCAGTGGTGCGTTCTGCTATTTTTTCTAGCGAAGTAGTTTTCTTTTGAAACACGATCAGCAGAACCACAAGGAGCATGACCACAGCAAGAACTTTGTTAAAGGTGGCTCCATTGATGTCGATGGCGATTTGGGCGCCCAGCAAAGAGCCAACTAATGCGGAAGCTCCTAAATACAAGGCAAAAGGAAAAGCGGTGATGCCTTTGCTTTTAAAACCGGCAATTGACGAGGCAGTTTGAAATAAAATAGCAATGCGATTGGTCCCGTTTGCCACGGCAGGAGGAAGTCCTAAAAAAATTAGCAGGGGCAAGGTAAGCAAAGACCCTCCACCGGCAAGTGTATTGATCCCTCCGGCAAAAAAACCAACAACAATAAGTAAGATCCATTCGTATTCCATCTGCTTGGGATTTGTAGGGTGTTTACAAACTTACATTTTTAAATTACAAATGAGTCAAAGTGGGATTGTAAATGCAGATCTCTAAGCTTTTTAATTTCTGAGATTCTGGCTTTTTTCAAGTCAAAAAAAACCAAAAAAAAGTTGATGGAATGACAAAAGGGTTCTATATTTGCATCCGCATTCAGGGAATACCTGATGAGGCACTTAGGAGAATTGGCAGAGTGGTCGAATGCGGCAGTCTTGAAAACTGTTGAGGGTCACACCTCCGGGGGTTCGAATCCCTCATTCTCCGCAAAAGAAAACCCTAACATTCATTTATTGAATTCGTTAGGGTTTTTTAATTTACAACTTGTTCCATATTTAGTACAAAATTAATTTCGTTATTTTATAGAAGCGTAATCCATCTGTCAGAATGAATCCTAAAACCTCTTTTTTGAAGTTTTCCATTTCTAATTTTTTAAAAATTAGTTTTGTCTTTTTGTTGTTACTTACTTTGAGTTCTTGCAGGAGTGAGTCCAAAAAAGAAAGAGTCAAACCTGAAAGAATCGTTGTCTTCGCAGCCGCTTCTTTGCAAAACGTTTTGGGTGAATTGACGGCGGCCTATGAGGTGAAATACGGCGTGTCGATTCAGGTCAATTGCGCTTCGAGTGGCACCTTGGCAAGGCAAATAAAACAAGGAGCACTCCCGGATATTTTTCTCTCCGCACACAAGTCGTGGCTTAGCTACCTTGACAGCTTGGGTTTTGTAAAAAAAACACCTGTAGATACCTTGGCGAAAAACACATTGGTTTTGGTTGCTCCAAAGCAGTCTAAAATGATGCCATTCGATAGCGGTATTTCTTCAGGCATCGTTTCTTTACTCGGTAAGGGAAGGCTCTCCATTGGAAATCCGGCATACGTACCTGCGGGGATCTATGCCAAGCAAGCTTTGTCACATGCGGGATTGTATTCTTCACTGGAAAAAAGGATGCTGGTATCCAAAGATGTTCGCACTGCGCTTCGAAATGTAGAGTTGGAAGAAGCCCCCTTGGGGATCGTATATTTCACAGATGCGGTTCAGTCAAAGAAAGTAAAAATAGTGGCGGCTTTTCTTGAGGAATCTCACGAGCCTATTGTATATTACCAAGCGCAGTGTTCAGATAAGAAATTGGCGAAGCATTTTTATACCTGGTTGCAATCCGCAACAACTGAGAAGATTTTGCAGGCATACGGATTTCAGAAATAGCAACGAAACAAAAGGATGAACGGATTTTTCAATTTTAACGGAGCAGAGTTAGAGGCAATCCAACTTTCTTTGGAAGTGGCCATCTACTGTACATTGATTTCTCTCCCCATCGCCTTGGCAGTAGGATATGGCATGGCACGCTCCCAATTTTTCGGAAAGTCACTGATCGAAAGTTTGCTGCACCTTCCCTTGGTTTTGCCTCCTGTCACAACGGGATATCTTTTATTGGTTTTTTTAGGAGCCAAAAGCCCCTTTGGTTTGTACTTGTACGATTTGTTTGGGGTTCAACTCTCTTTTCGTTTTCCTGCAGCAGTCATAGCAGCCATTGTCGTTTCCTTTCCGTTGGTTGTACGTTCCATTCGTACTTCGATGGAAATGGTCGATCCAAAACTGGAAGAGGCTTCTCGTGTGCTTGGTGCAGGGAAGCTCAAAACATTTTTTAAAATAACCGTACCTCTTGCCTTTCCGGGAATTCTTTCGGGAGCTGTTTTGGCTTTTGCGCGGTCTTTAGGGGAGTTTGGAGCAACCATCACTTTTGCAGGGAACATAGAAGGAGAAACACAGACTTTGCCTTTGGCCATTTATAATTACATGCAGGTCCCCGGAAGTGAAGAACCTACGATGCGACTCGTTCTCGTCTCTCTTGTCATCGCTTTTGTCGCAATGGCCTTGTCGGAGTGGAGCATAAAAAAAATAAAACATGACAACAATTGACATTCACTTGAGTAGAAAGGATTTCAAGCTCGAGCTTAAAGAAACATTTTCGCCTGTAATCACAGGTATTTATGGGCCGAGTGGTTCCGGGAAAACCTCTTTATTATTGGCTATTTTAGGTTTGCTTCCTCTTGACGAGGGGCGTGTGGTCGTAGCGGGTCGCACCTTGTTCGATGCTGCGAAAAAGAGAAACATTCCTATAGAAAACCGAAAGGTTGCTGCTGTTTTTCAAGAAGGGCGGCTCTTTCCACATATGACGGTGGACAAAAATTTGCGCTACGGTTGGAAACCACAATCGAAAATTGATTTTGAGGAAATGGTAGACTTGTTGCATCTACGGCATTTGTTGCACAGGATGCCTTCTCAAATTTCAGGAGGAGAACGACAGCGAACTGCTTTGGGGCGCTCCTTACTTTCTTCTCCAGACATCTTGTTGCTGGACGAGCCTTTTTCTGCGGTGGATGTAAGTTTCAGGAGTCAACTCCTTTCTTTGATTACACGTGTACAGAAAAAAGTAAAAATCCCCATTTTGGTAGTCAGTCACAATTTGAAAGATCTGTTGACACTGAGCAATAAGTTGCTCGTATTGAAAGATGGCAAATGCGCAGGACACGGAAATTATTACGATTTGCTGGCAAAAGAGACGGTTTCAAAATTGCTGGGCTCTAAAAACACAACAAATACCTTGCACATGCAGGTCGCAGAAATCATGCCCGATGAAGGCATTGTTCAATTGCGTATGGGACTCCAATCCGATCCAATTTTGGTTGCCTGTAAATGTCCAGCTGAAGGCTGTTCACTGGGGCAGCAACTACAACTTTTTGTCCATGCAAACGACATTGCCTTGTCTACGGAAAAAATTGAAAATGCGAGTATTCAGAACCAATTAGCGGGGAAAGTAACTGCTTTTATTGAACGAGAATCGGTGCTGTTGTGTCGGGTAGATGTTGGTGTTCCACTGTATGTTGAAATTACGGTTGCCTCAAAAAACAAGATGCACCTCTCCATAGGGTCGCGTGTTTTTTGTCTTTTCAAAGCGGTTGCTGTAGCTTCGGTTTCTTGAGTTTGGCGTATTTTCTTCAAGGAAATTACCACTTATTTTTGAGCACTTCTTTTTGAACATAGCAGTACAATCTTATTGTCCTTGAAATCGGTTGTAAAAAATAGATACACAGTTCCACCTTCCTTTATTTTAGTCTTTTTTCGAATCTGCGCCACTGTTTCGGGGAAGTTTCTTGTGGTGATGTTTGCTTTTTGTTCGGGAAGTAAATTCAAGAGTTCCTTTTTGTTGTATCGAATCGATTTTTCAATTTTAAAAGTTCTTCCTGGGAAATCTGTCATCAAGGCTTCCGAGGTATAGAGGTGAGAGTGTTTGTGAAGTTTGTCGAGGTGGAATGTTTGGGAGATTTGAGAAAACGCACCTGATTTTAAGAGGGCGGCATTGGGTTCGTACAAGTATGTTTGCGGTTCGCCATAAGTAGCTTTGCAGTCCGATTCAAAAGAGAAATTGAAATTTTGTTGCCCGTTTTTCAAAAGGTTGCAGGTAAACACTCGTATTGTATCAATAGCTTCTTTTTTTAACACAAAAAGAATTTCTTTGACCTCGTTCAAATGGGCAACTACATGAACTTCAACAACATTTCTCATTTCTTTTATAGCGCTTGAAATGTCGAGCATGGGTGCGTATTTGATCAGAATTTGATCGGTGTATTCAAAGAAAAAGTCGATATTTTCGGGCACGTTTGGCAGACAGTCTTTTATCAAAAACACCTTTCCTTTTGCCTCGTTTCTTCGAGAGGGGTCAAGGTATATCCAATCGAAGCGCAGGGTGCTGTTCTTTAAAATTTGAAGACCGTCTCCCACTTGTGTTTCGAGGTTTTCGATGCCCATCTGTGAGCAATTGTGTTTGACCAAGTCAGACAATTCACGGTTGAGTTCCCAATGAAAAACACGGTCGATTGATTTTGAAAAAAAAGTACAATCCACTCCAAATCCGCCCGTCAGGTCCACCAAGTGTGTTCCAGATACACGTCTGGATTTGTAGTCGGCGGTGGCCTCTGAGGAACTTTGTTCTAGGTTGATTTTTTTTGGAAATAAGATTCCGGCTGTATTGTGCCAAATGGGGAGTTTTTTAAGGCTTTTTTGTTTGCCTTCAATTTGTTGTGCGATTTCTTGAATAGAGACAGCCACAAACGGGCTTCCTTTTAGAATCAGTTGACTCAAATTGCAGTGCAAGTTTTGAGTTATAAATGTTTGAACCTCTTGTGAGAGTAGTCTTGTATTCACGGATGCTTAAAGGTCTTGTGTTAGTGATTTGACAATTTTATTGTCTGTTAAAAATTCTTTAAGGACCACCTTTACAACTGTATACACAGGAACAGCAAGGACCATTCCTAACACGCCAAAAAGAAGACCTGCAATCAGAATAACTAAAAATATTTCCAATGGGTGGGATTTGACGCTTTTTGAAAAAATCAGCGGTTGGCTTAAAAAGTTGTCAATTAATTGTGCGATAGCATAGCCTAACATGACATAAAGTGTGGTAGGCAAGATTTCAGTTTGAAAATTCAAGTTTAAATTTTCTGTCATGGTAAGTACAAGCATCAAAGCACCTCCGATAAGAGGTCCGATATAGGGAATCAGGTTTAAGAGGGCGCATAAAAGGGCAATGACGATGGCATTTTCAATACCGAAAATTAAGAGAACCGAGCTGTAGATGACAAACAAAATCGTGATTTGTAAAATCAGACCAATAAAGTACCTGCTCAGCAAATCTTTGATGGTTTCAAGAGATTTGGATACGCGGCTTGTTTTGGATTCAGGAATCAATAGGAAAAGACTGTTGTGTAAAATCTGAGTGTCTTTCAGTAGGAAAAAACTGATAAAGAGCACTGAAAAAAGTCCAATTCCGACAGAGCCAATCCCTCCCAAAACTGCATTGAATAGATTTGGGATGTCATTGAAATTGGACAACAAATCCAGTCTTTTCAATTGTTCAAAAATATCGATGTTTCGGTCTGAGAAATAGGAATTTATTTTCTGAAATAAGTTTTGAAGGTCATTTTTGAATTCTTGTGAGTTCAAAAGGGAAAGGTTTTCGCTTTGTTTTAAAACCAAAGGGATGAAAAGGCTGATCAGGCCAAAGAGAAAAAGAATAAAAAGAGACATGGTCATGAGGACAGCAATGGCATTGGGTAATTTTAAGCGTTGCCTGAATACGCCTAAAAGAGGCCTGGCAACTAAGCTTAACACAGCGGCAATACCTAAGTATATCAAAACAGGTTTGATGGAAAATAAGAACATTAAAAGAAGGGATACAGTAGCGATGGTAAGCAAAGCTCTGAGGATTCCGGATGCGATTGGTTTAGATTCCATGGTGATGGTTTAAAATATAGAGACATTCGTATGTTGGTCTTGACAACAAGTCATAAACAGCGTATTGTTGGAGATGGATTTGCAGCGCTCAGGTGCATTTTTGTTTTTCAATACTTCTGAGTCTGCATTATACGTCAATTTTGGGGTTTTTGCAACATCTTATCTCGGCACATGCAAATTGTTTTTGAGCGTTTGAGTGTGTTTTTGGTTCTTTAAGTAAGTAGCTGAAAAACCTCGAATAT
This sequence comes from uncultured Flavobacteriaceae bacterium, assembly GCA_963932955.1. GTDB lineage: Bacteria > Bacteroidota > Bacteroidia > Flavobacteriales > Flavobacteriaceae > Flavicella. The sequence goes on along the minus strand of CAWVRK010000020.1, from coordinate 9,322 downwards.
CTTCAAAGAAAAGGGTAAAATCTTCTTCAAACTCCCTGTAGTTTTCAAGGAGGTCTTGGGATGCCAAGTCCATTTGTGACAATCCTTTGGTTCGTTGGTTCATTCCCCATAAAATTTGGGAGATACCTTCGGTAGTGCGGTAGTTGTAAAGCCAGTTTTGTTCAGTCATATAAGGCAATAAATGCTGTATTTTTTTTGGGAGTATGGTTTGATGCGTTTGCAGGAGATTGTAGGTGTTTTGGCAAAAATCTTCCAGAGGGACACTTGAATACAGGCTCCAGTTCTTAGCGAGAAAATGATCGTATAAGATGTCGATGATTACGGCTTTGTAGTGACCATATTTAAGCTGAAGTCTTCGTTTGCTGATTTTGACGATGGAATGAGTGTCTGTAAAAGAATCAATGGCGCGGTGGTGCAAAATACCTTGTTGAATTTTAGCAGAAAATAGATTGTGTTGCTTTCCTTTGACAGCGTCGGCAATAAAGTTGCCAATTTTTCCTTCAGGTCCTTCCGCCAAATACAAGTGAGCAAGAAAATTCATGTGGTGAAAGTAAGGGAAAAAACACTTTCGATAAATTTTGAAAGTGTTTTTATTTGGAATTTTTACAGGTGATTGGAGTGCAAGATTAGCTGTTTAGCATCACTGGCATGACAAGCATGGTGATTTGTTCTCCTTCTTCATTTCCGTCAACCGGGGTAAGAATCCCAGCTCGGTTTGGGAGAGACATTTCAATCAGAACTTCTTCTGAGTTGAGGTTGCTCAACATCTCGGTTAAGAAGCGCGAGTTAAAGCCAATTTGCATGTCGTCTCCTTGATAGTCACAATTCAATCGTTCGTCGGCTTTGTTTGAGTAATCGATGTCTTCAGCAGAAATATTCAATTCAGTGCCCGCCATTTTCAAACGTATTTGGTGTGTTGTTTTGCTTGAAAATATAGAAACTCGTTTGGTAGAGTTTAAGAAAGAAGCCCTGTCAACAGTCAGTTTGTTTGGGTTTTCTTTTGGGATGACAGCATCGTAATTCGGGTATTTTCCATCAATCAAGCGGCAAGTCAGGACAATATTGTCAAAAAGAAACCTAGCATTGGTGTCGTTGTATTCAATGCTTACATCCTGGGATTCTGTACCTAAAACACCTCTCAAAAGATTCAGCGGTTTTTTAGGCATGATGAACTCAGCTGCTTCGTTGGCTGTGATGTCTGTACGGGTGTATTTCACCAATTTATGCGCATCGGTTGCAACAAAGGTCAAATTGTCTGTGCTAAATTGAAAAAAGACCCCACTCATGACGGGTCTTAAATCGTCGTTTCCTGTTGCAAAAATTGTTTTGGAGATGGCATTCCCCAAAATAGCTGCGGGAATGGTGGTTGTTTTAGGAGCTTCAAGAGAGATGGTCTTAGGGAATTCATCCCCGTTGAAATAAGCCATGTCGTATTTTCCTTGATCGGAGCTGATTTCAACAGTGTTGTTGTCTTCTGTCTTAAATGTCAAAGGTTGGTTCGGAAATGTTTTCAAAGTATCCAATAGCAACCTTGCAGAAATTGCTATGGATCCCGAAGATTCAGATTCAACTTCAAGTGTACTACTAATAGTTGTTTCTAAGTCAGAAGCGGATACTTTGAGTTCATTTTGCTTCAATTCAAACAAAAAATTATCTAAGATCGGCAAGGTGTTGTTGTTGTTAATCACCCCTCCTAAAAGTTGTAACTGTCTTAATAGCTGAGAACTGGATGTTATAAATTTCATGGGTTATTTTTTTGTGTGCTAGCTTCGCACTTTTTAGCATGGTTGAATGAATAAGGTTGCGTTCACGAAGTGAAATTTCGAATTCAACAACATACACAAATATATTAAAAATGCAGGTCCGTACAAAGAAATGTTTTTAACAATTCTACCTGTATTGTTAAAAACATCCACTTGAAAATACAGGGCAAAAAAGGACTATTACTCAAAGGTGTTCATTTGCCAAATTAGCCAATCCTGAGCGTTCCCCTTTTTCCAATTTGACATGTGCGAACAAAGACTGTCTTTTCAATCTGTAGATCAGTTAAGGTCATTAAGGTAAGAGAGTCCATTGCTCTGTTCTTCCATATATGGAGTTTCAATTTGGAGGATGTCTCCGATAAAAAAACCGTTGTCTCTATTGTTGATGGGAATGATGGTTCTCGCTTTGAAATTTTTGGTTTCATTTCCGAGTTTAAAATTGTCAAGTTCCTCCTAAACAGTAATGGGGATGACAACATTGTATTCTTAAAAATTAGTGAGGGCATTGTGGTCAAATAAAAGTACAGAAGTATCCAGTAAAAATAGCATTGAAGAAATATTAGGGTTCTTAACAGTGCGAAAATATATTTATATTAAAGACAACAAGTTTCCCAAATATAAAATACAAATTCGGTCTGAAAGATATGAGAAAAAGTTGTCGATAAACAGAAAGGGTATTGTTCTAAAAATTCTGATATGTTTCAAATATATAAAATCAAAAGGCACTCCTAAGAGTGCCCTTATCATTCGTACTAAATACTTACCCCAAGTATTTTTCGACCCAACAATTAACATTTGTTAATGTCAACTGATAGTTACACAAAGATGAAACAATATTGAGTAATAGAATAGGGGGTAAACACCTTTTTTTAAACAAATAAATGAAAATTTTAATTCATTTTTTTAAAACAGAAAAGATAAAATCCTTTGCTTTTATAGGTCTTTCACGTCCAAAGCGTCCCGCAGTGCATTGCCAGTAAAAACAAATGCCATGACAAGTGTTGAGATTGCCATTCCGGGGAGTACTGCCAAATAGGGTTTTCCTAGCAATAAGTAGCTATAGTGGTCTTTTACGATGCCTCCCCAAGAAGGAATGGGAGGTTGTGCTCCAATTCCTAAAAAGCTCAGACCGCTCTCAATCAGAATAGAAGCCGCAAAGTTGGCTGCAGATATCACAATAATTGGCGCTGCAATGTTGGGTAGAATGTGTTTGAAAACAATTCTAAAATCCGAAAACCCCAAGGCTTTTGCGGCTTCAACATATTGATTTGTTTTGACGCTTAGTACCTGGCCTCGGACCACTCTTGCAACCTCAACCCACATCGTCAGTCCTACGGAGATAAAAACCTGCCAAACCCCTTTTCCCAATGCCAAGGTAATTGCAATCACTAATAAGAGCGTGGGGATGGACCAAGTTACATTGATCAACCACATGCATAAAGCATCAATTTTACCTCCGTAATAACCTGCAATTGCTCCAATACTCGTTCCAATGATTAAAGAAATTAAAACGGCAATAAAACCAATGGAAAAAGAAATTCGCGTGCCGATTAGGATCCTACTCAATAAGTCCCTGCCGAATTTGTCCGTTCCAAAATAATAGGTTTTAGATTGTATATAAGACTCAACAGGTTCTTCAAAAATCGACAGTGGGAATTTGTGTTCAATGTCAAATTCTTTTCTTTTTTTTACAATCAAATGCTTCCCTGATATCCGATAGGAGTCAATCAAAATTTCAGTTGCTGGAAATTGATCCCCATTGATCAATTTTGTAAAAAAAGAAGTCTTTTTTTGAGAAGGGATTTCGAGGATTTGGGCTGTAAACCCAGGTTTTTTAGAGTGAATCTCAAGGTGCATTTGATTTGCGTTTTGAGAATTGTCTGGACTAATCAAATAACAGCTGACCGCGATGCAGCCACAAAGAAGAATGTATATAAACGAGACCATTCCAGTAGTATTTTTAGAAAACCGCTGGACTGCTTTGGAAGTGAGAGTTTTGGAAGAAGTCCTCATGGATGAAACGTTTATTTCCGGGCAATATATCCAGAGTTTTGCCTTGTTTTGAGTTCGGAAAGCACTTGCAAAGACTCCTCTATATAAATGTCTTTTTGAAGACTTTGGTGCCAGGCCGCTCTTTTGGATGCCAATACGGTGTCTGTTTGAATCAAGTCCATCTCTTTTTGTGGATTTTTGAACTCAATAGAAGAATGGAAGTCAAACACTTCGTTGAATGCTTCGATTTTTTTTTCGTGTTTTTTTTGTTCTTCCTCCGAAGTCTTATAGTTCAAAGAAAAGGAATTGTTGTCATTGCCATCCTTTAAAAATTGAGCATACGAATTGATCATGACAAACTTTTTGCTTTTGGCGATCCGAGAAATGCTTTTTCGAACTACTTCCTCTCGATTTTTGTAAAAATTCAAGGGACTGAAAGAAACCTTTTCTATTTTGTCCCATTTCAGGGGGTTTGGCTGCTCTCTTTCTCCAATTTTCACATAACTGTATTTGCTTGGAGTCTTAATGTCTGGTTGGACTCCTTCCAATTGAGTAGAGCCCCCATTGATTCTGTAAAACTTTTGAATGGTCAATTTGACAGCACCCAAATCTTGAGGGTAATTGTAATATTTGTTCAAAGGAATCACGTTTTGAACGGTTCCTTTTCCATAGGTTTGATTGCTTCCGATGACCACCGCCCTTTTGTAATCTTGCATAGCAGCTGCGAGGATTTCAGAGGCAGAAGCCGAAAGTTCGTTGACCAAAATAACCAAAGGACCTTCCCACTGCACGTTTGGATCTACGTCACTTTTTACTGAGGGTTCGTTGTCTCGATACTTCACCTGAACAATGGGCCCTTTTTCAATAAAAAGACCTCCGATTTCAATTGCAGTTTTCAAAGAGCCTCCTCCATTGTTTCTCAAGTCAATTAAAATTCCTTCTATGTTTTCTTTTTTTAACTTTTCAATCTCAAGCGCCATGTCTTTTCCAGAGTCTCGAGATGTGAGGTCGTTGAAATTGATGTAAAATTTAGGAAGGTTGATGACACCGTATTTTTTGCCGTTTTTCAGCGCGATGCATGATTTTACAAAAGTATCTTCCAGTTCCACTACATCGCGAATGATGCTTATTTTTCGAATTGTTTTGTCTACTTTTTTGACTGTCAAAATTACTTTAGTTCCTTTTTTTCCTTTGATCAATTTGATGGCGTCTTCCAAGCGCATTCCAACGATGTCTTTGCTTTCTTCGTCAGCTTGAGCTACTTTTAAGATGATGTCGCCCACTTCCAATTCACCTTGTTTCCAAGCAGGTCCACCTGAAATCAGCTCAATAATTTTGGTATAGTCGTTCTTTTCTTGTAATCGTGCCCCGATTCCTTCAATGGTACCGGAAATATTGATGTCAAACTGCTCTTTTATTTTGGGTGCAAAATATGTGGTGTGGGGGTCAAATTCTTCCACAATGCAGTTGGTGTAAGTGGCAAACCAATCCGTATGGTCTAGTTTTTCAATACGCTTGCAAAGCTCGTCCAAGTATTCCCTTGTCTTTCCGCGGGCCTCTTCTTCCAAAGTGACAAACGGCTTTCTCACATAGGTGCTGTCCTCTTCTTTTTTGTCATTTTCTTGGATGGACAGGTTTTGAAGTTTGCTCAATGTATTCAGTTTCAATTGTTTTCTCCAATAGTCGAGCAGTTCCTTTTGGTTTTTCGCGAATTCCAACGTCTCGTAGTCCACATCAATGGTTTCTTCTTTGTCAAAATCAAAAGGAAACAGGAGATGTTCTTTGTAGTAGCTTTTGGATTCTTGAAAACGAAGTTCAAACTTTTTCATGACCGCCTCGTAAAATTCGAAATCTTCTCTTTTCAATTGGTCGTCAATCTTAGTTTTGTAGGTGGAGAATTCTTGCAGGTCTTTTTGTGTAAAATACCTGCGCATCGGATCCATTTCATCGATGAAGTTTTTAAAGACCGCTTTGGAAAAAGCATCGTCTAGGGTCTTGGGTTCGTAATGTCCATTTTTTAGAATATAACGCAAAACACCGATAAGCACCTTGTCTTTTTGTGGGTCTGGATTGTTTTGTGTTGAAAATCCAAAGAGAAATCCACTCATTACAAAAAGCAATACGAAAGGTTTATTTTTTTTAAAAAGGAACATAAAATTTAATTCAGATAAAATAGGATTGGCGCAAAAAATAAAGGCTGTTCATCCGCACTACTAAAATACATTCATTTTTTTTAACGTGACTGCATATCTGCGGGTTTATTGCAAGAATAGCCAAAAAGACCTATTTATTTCTTTACAAAATGTTAATTGTTTCCGAAGGGAATCCTTAAAAAATATAGTAAGTTTGTTCAATAGATTTTACAAATGGAAAGAAGGCCTTTAATTTTAGTGACCAATGATGATGGAATCACTGCTCCAGGAATTCGAAAATTGGTCCACGTGATGCAAAGCCTAGGCGATGTTGTTGTGGTTGCACCTGACAGTCCTCAAAGTGGAAAGGGACATGCCATCACTTTGGACGCCACCTTATATGTCAACAAAGCGCATACTTACACAAGTACAACCCCTGAATACGAATGTTCAGGGACTCCTGCAGATTGTGTCAAGTTGGCCATCAAAGAAGTGCTCAAGCGCAAACCTGATTTGTGTGTTTCTGGAATCAATCACGGATCCAATGCGTCCATCAATGTGATCTATTCGGGAACCATGAGTGCTGCAGTTGAAGCAGGGATTGAAGGCATTCCCTCTATTGGGTTTTCTTTGTTGGACTATGATTGGGATGCTAATTTTGAAGGATTGGAACCCTATGTAAAATCCATCGCTTCGAACGTATTGAAAAATGGTTTGCCAGATGGCGTTGTTTTGAATGTGAATTTCCCAAAACCTTGTAAAAGTCCATACAAAGGCATCAAAATTGCCCGGCAGGCACGGGCCAATTGGAACGAGAAATTTGACAAACGCGTCAATCCTATGGGCAAGCAATACTATTGGTTGACGGGTGAATTTGAAAATTTGGATGGGGGAGAAGATACCGATGAGTTTGCTTTGGAAAATCACTATGTATCAGTCGTCCCTGTACAATTTGATTTGACAGCCCATCATTTTATTCAAACACTAAATTCCTGGGACTTGTAAGATGAAAAGAACTCAAAAAGAACTTGGTTACGGATTTTTTACCGCACTGTTTGCGACACTCTCAGGAGTCATCTTGTACTTGGAACTGTTTTCAAAACACAGTTACTCCCAAGCTTTCCAAATGATTGAGGAAGGTGGCTTGTATGGTGAAATTCTTAGCTTGGGAGCACTTCCCAATCTTTTTGTGTTTTTCATATACATCAAAAAAAGACAAGATAACAGAGCCAAAGGGGTCTTGTTAGCGACCCTTTGCATTGCTTTTGTCACCTTGGTTTTGAAATTTATCTAAATGCAATAGTCCAATAAAAGCTTTTTAAAACGCAATAAAAAACAAATTTCTACAAACAACCACCCATGAAATATTACATCATCGCCGGAGAAGCCTCAGGAGACTTACACGCTTCCAACCTCATGAAAGCCTTGTTAGAGAAAGACCCCCATGCGGAGTTTCGCTTTTGGGGTGGTGATTTGATGCAACAGGTCGGGGGAACCCTCGTCAAACATTACCGCGACCTTTCCTTTATGGGATTTGCTGAGGTTCTGAAAAATTTAAAAACCATTCTTGGAAACATAAAACTTTGCAAACAAGACCTGTTGCATTTTCAACCTGATGTATTGGTTTTGGTCGATTATCCAGGATTCAACATGCGCATTGCAGCTTTTGCGAAACAACATCAAATACCAGTGCACTACTACATTTCACCCCAATTATGGGCCTGGAAAGAAAATAGAATTCAAAAAATCAAGAGAGATGTAGACAAAATGTATGTCATCTTGCCTTTTGAAAAGGAGTTTTACGAACAAAAACACCAATTTCCTGTTCATTTTGTTGGACATCCTCTTTTGGATGTTATCGTAGCAAGACCTGCAGTCGATGAGGCTGTTTTTCGGGAAAAGCACCGATTGACATCTCTTCCAATCATCGCCTTGTTGCCAGGAAGTCGAAAACAAGAAATTTCCAAAATGCTCTCAGTCATGTTGGAGATGCTGCCTCGCTTTCCCAACCATCAATTTGTGATAGCCGGTGCGCCATCTCAAGATTTTGATTTTTACAAACCCTTTACCATCCGTTACGACGTCCGTTTTGTCAGCAATGACACCTATGACTTGCTGTCGGTCTCCACTGCAGCCTTGGTCACTTCGGGGACGGCCACATTAGAGACGGCTTTGTTCAAAGTGCCGGAGATCGTTTGTTACAAGACCAGTTGGCTTTCTTACCAAATAGGAAAGCGCTTGGTGAATTTGAAATTCATCTCTTTGGTAAATTTGATTTTAAATCGGGAAGTGGTCACAGAACTTGTTCAAGACGCTTTTGAGCCCAATCGTTTGGAAATCGAGTTGAAAAAAATTTTAGAACCAGCCGTTCGGGAAGAAATGGCTTCGGAATACGATGCTCTTCGAATGAAATTGGGTGGTGCGGGAGCTTCTAAAAAAGTTGCAGCTCTCCTGATCGGCTAAGAACCCGACCGCTATTTTTTTGTACCTTCTAAAGGCTATGAAGAAATTGTTTGATTTTGCACCCACACACGTGTTGGTTTTTTTTGTGCTTGGCATCTTTTGCCAATACCATTTTAAAGACCTCTTTTCCATAAATTTTCTTTTTGTAGCAGTCGTCCTTTTTGGCGGGGGTTTCTTCTTTTTGAAGCGCTTTGTCTTGGGAGTTGGCATCGCTTTTTTTTTTTAGGAATGCTTTCAATTGCAATTCGTACCTCTCCAAAAAAGGGAGCTGTTCCAATTGAAAACACGCTGTCTGCTCCACTTGTTTTAAAAGTCATAGACCGGTTGAAATCGACTGCTGATCAAGACCGCTTTCGGGCAAAAAGAATCTTTCAAGAGGGGCAAGGCGCAAACACGATGCTCCTTTTGAAAATAGCGATGGACAGCCTTGGTTCTTCCGTCCACTATGGAGACTTGCTCGCTTGTCATGGAGAACTCAAAGAGATCAGAGGTCCTTTGAATCCTTATGCCTTCAGCTACAAATCCTATATGGAGTCGCAGCAGATCTCACATCAATTGTTTTTGAAGAAGGGACATTGGATCCTTTTGGATGAAAGCAAATACAATTTGAAACGGATGGCCCATCAATTCAGGTCAAATTTATTGCACATACTTTCCAAAAACATTGCAGACAAAGAGGTGTTGTCCATCACAGAAGCGATGTTGCTCGGAGAACGCAGTCACATTTCCAAAATGCAACAACAGGCCTTTGCCGATGCGGGAGTGGTTCATATTTTGGCCGTTTCGGGTTTGCATGTAGGTGTGTTGCTTTTGTTTTTGAATTTTTTACTCAAACCTTTGGAATTGCTACCCAAAGGGAGGTTTTGGAAAACAGCTGTTCTTTTTAGCGCTTTGTGGACCTATGCTTTTTTGGCAGGCCTTTCACCTTCTATCGTTCGTGCAGTCACCATGTTTTCATTTCTTTCGGTTGGC
>CAWVRK010000019.1:0-37060 GCA_963932955.1 uncultured Flavobacteriaceae bacterium | reverse complement strand
TGACGCAAGGGCCGTTACTGGCATCAAGGAAAGTGTCCCATTGGGTAATAAAAGCATCTTGTGCTTTGGTCAAAGAGGTGAAAAAAACGAAAAATAGAGCGGAGTAAATTGTTTTCATGGTTCTTAGGGTTTTAATTGTTAGGTCGATAGTGGTGTTCAAATTTTCTTTAGAGACGTGCAAGTCCAAAGGTGTTGTGTGGGGGGATGTTTTAGAAAACAAACGCAGAGGGAATTCGTAGGTTTTTGAAGATAGAAGGCCTGCAAAGTCTCCTTTGTGGGTTCCATCCGATTGCATTGAAAAAGAGGCAGTGTTGCTTGTTTTTTTAATTTTTGGGCAACGACGTCTTTACAGTGCGTTCACTTTTTAATAAAATAAAATGGGGGAGGGATTTTTGTTTTTATGCAATCAGTATCGAAATATGGTTGTGTCAATTTCAACCTTTGACTGATGTTGCAAGAAGTTTACATATTAAAAGTATGTATTTTTTTAAGATAATCAAAAAAAACATCACGAATCCAATGGAAGGATTTTAAGATGCTTTGAATGCAAGGCATAAAAAAACCCCAAAAAGGGGTTTTTTAAACTTTGTGGAAACGGGTTGTTAGTGGGTCAACAAGCTGTTTGTTTTTTGGACTGCGGCAGCACTGGCTGTCAATTTGGTTTTTTCTGCTTCGTTGAGTTGAATTTCTACAATGCTTTCAATTCCATTTTTTCCGAGTACAACGGGAACTCCGATACACAGGTCTTCCAATCCGTATTCTCCTTCTAAGAGAGTAGAACAGGGGAATATTTTTTTGGTGTCACAAGCGATGGCCTGAACCATGGCAGAAACAGCAGCTCCTGGAGCATACCAAGCAGAAGTACCCAGCATTTTCGTGAGAGTGGCTCCACCAACCATGGTGGCTTTTGCAACCTCATCCAATTTTTCTTCCGACAGGAATTCACTTGTCAGCACAGAGTTTCTAGTCGCGAGCCTTGTCAGTGGGATCATTCCGGTGTCGCTGTGTCCGCCAATCACCATGCCGTCTACATCCGAAGCAGGTGCTCCGAGCGCTTCACTCAATCGATATTTGAAACGGGCACTGTCCAAGGCGCCTCCCATTCCGATGATGCGGTGTTTTGGGAGTCCGGTTGTTTTGTGTGCCAAGTAGGTCATGGTGTCCATCGGGTTGCTCACCACAATCAGAATAACGTTGGGAGAATGTTTGATCAGGTTTTCAGACACTGATTTGACAATTCCCGCATTGATGCCAATCAATTCTTCTCGGGTCATTCCTGGTTTTCTAGGAATTCCACTCGTAATAACAGCCACATCGCTGTTGGCAGTTTTGGAATAGTCGTTTGTGCTTCCAGTGATTTTGGTGTCAAAACCATTCAATGAGGCAGTTTGCATAAGGTCCATGGCTTTTCCCTCAGCGAAATTCTCTTTGATGTCTACGATGACAACTTCTGATGCAAAATTTTTGATAGCAATGTACTCGGCACAACTTGCGCCGACAGCACCTGCTCCAACAACGGTAACTTTCATATTCAATTTATTTTAAGGTTTTAATTTGTTTTTTTGATTTCGAAAATATCGGCCGCAAAAATACGAATTTATCTTCTGAATTGTTTTTTTTGACTGTGCTTCTCTTGCTTTTGAAAAAACCACTCGTTGCCAAGTGGTTTTCAAATCTGTCTTTAACGGCTTAGGCGTCTATGTTTGCATATTTTGCATTTCGTTCGATAAAGTCTCTACGAGGAGGCACTTCATCGCCCATCAACATGGAGAAAACCCTGTCGGCTTCTACATCGCTGTCGATGATTACTTGTCTCAAAGTTCTGAACTCAGGATTCATCGTGGTGTCCCACAATTGTTCTGCATTCATTTCTCCCAAACCTTTGTAACGCTGTATGGTTGTGCTTCCGCCCATTTTTTGAACGATCAGATCGCGTTGGTCGTCATCCCAAGCATATTCTCTTTTTTGTCCTTTTTTCACAAGGTACAGCGGCGGCGTGGCAATGTATACATAGCCCTGCTCTACCATCTCTCTCATGTAGCGAAAGAAGAAGGTCAAAATCAAAGTGGCAATGTGACTTCCATCGACATCGGCATCACACATGATGACTACTTTGTGGTAGCGAAGCTTTGTCAAGTTCAAGGCTTTGCTGTCTTCTTCGGTTCCGATGGAGACACCTAAGGCAGTGAACATGTTTTTGATTTCTTCGTTTTCAAAGACTTTGTGCTGCATGGCTTTTTCAACGTTTAGGATTTTTCCACGCAGGGGCAAAATTGCTTGGAAATTTCGGTCACGACCTTGTTTGGCAGTTCCACCTGCCGAATCTCCCTCAACCAAGAAGATTTCACATTGTTCGGGGTCTGTTTCAGAACAATCTGACAATTTTCCAGGCAAACCACCGATGGACATGACGGTTTTTCGTTGCACCATTTCACGGGCCTTGCGGGCAGCGTGTCTTGCTTGTGCAGCCAAGATGACTTTTTGAACAATGGTCTTTGCGTCGTTTGGGTTTTCTTCCAAATAGTCTGTCAACATCTCTGAAACAGCTTGGGAGACCGCAGCCGAAACTTCTCGGTTTCCAAGTTTTGTTTTTGTTTGTCCTTCAAATTGAGGTTCTTGTACTTTTACCGAAATAATGGCTGTCAATCCTTCGCGGAAATCATCTCCAGCGATTTCAAATTTCAAGTTTTTCAACAAACCGGAATTGTCGGCGTATTTTTTCAAAGTACCTGTCAGTCCTCTTCGGAAACCTGACAAGTGGGTTCCTCCTTCATGGGTGTTGATATTGTTTACGTAGGAGTGAAGGTTTTCAGAATAGGAGGTATTGTAGACCATAGCGACTTCCACGGGGATGCCATTTTTCTCCCCTTCTATAGAAATGATATTTGCGGTCAATTGTTCTCGAGTACTGTCTAGGTATTTTACAAATTCACTCAACCCTTCTGTGCTGTGGAACGTTTCTGTAACGGGAACTCCTTCGTCGTCAAAGTTGCGTTTGTCCGTAAAAATCAACGTGATTCCTTTGTTTAAGTAAGCGAGTTCTCGCAAACGTGCCGCCAAGGTATCGTAATTGAATTCAGTGGTTTGTTGGAAGATGGATTTGTCCGGAGTAAAGGTGACTTCCGTTCCTCTTTTGTCGGTTTCTCCCACTTGTTTTACGGGGTACAAAGACTTTCCTCTTTCGTATTCTTGTTCCCAGATTTTTCCTTCTCGAAATACGGTCGCTTTCAGGTGGTCTGACAAGGCGTTCACACAAGAAACCCCGACACCGTGCAATCCTCCAGAAACTTTGTAAGAATCTTTGTCAAATTTCCCACCGGCACCAATTTTAGTCATCACCACCTCCAAAGCGGAAACGCCTTCTTTTTTGTGCATGTCCACAGGAATTCCACGTCCGTCATCTTGAACGGTAATGGAATTGTCTTCATTGATATATACATGGATGTTGTTGCAATGTCCAACCAAAGCTTCGTCAATAGAGTTGTCGATGACCTCGTAGACCAAATGGTGGAGTCCTCTTACGCCCACATCTCCGATGTACATGGAGGGACGCATTCTCACGTGTTCCATTCCTTCGAGGGCTTGGATGCTATCCGCTGAATACTGTTGCTTGTTTTCTTCGCTCATGATTTTGTACGGTTTTTTAAAATGGTTTGGGGGTGTTTTTCAAAACGACCCTTACAAATATAAACAAATAGACAGCTGTAGCGGAGGGTGTGTTTACAACTTCTAAAAATGTTGATAAATGAAAAAGTACCTTAAAAGGCTTAAAAACGGCTTAAAACAGAAAGGAGCTGTTTTTTGTTTGTTTGAATTTTTAGAAAACACAGAAATGCCTTAGCGAGGTCGTTTTTAAAGAGGGGAATTGTCTTGAAAACGTCAATTTTGAAACAATTAGGTCAAAATATGTAACTTCAAAATACCAAAGTTTTTCTTTCTAGGTCGAACGACTTGTTGTGCACCGTCATTTATGTCAGAGCACACTTCAAGAGACCCCTTGTTGCTGAGGGCTCCTATTGTGTTTTTGTAAATTTGAAACAGTTAGCGGTTGTCCTTCATAAAAAAAACGCTGCAGTCCTGCTTGAGTTTTGTGCAGCTTTCCTTCCGGTAAGTTCAGAAAAAACCGCATTCTAATTTTCAAGCCATTCCCTTCCAACTCCGCTAAAACTTTTGTAATTTTGCCAGCTTATAAGTACGATTTTCAAACCAATCCAAGAGACATGAGTAAAATAATGACAGTCGACATCTTGTCGAGTATCAAAGGAGCCCAACCGTCAGAAGCGGTGAGCCAACTGTTTGAGGTGATTAAAAACGCACATCCGACAGCCGATGCTCCTTTGCAAAATGTCAAGCCCCATGCGGTTTCTGTCTCTTCCTTAAGAGCGGATGTGGTGGAAGAAAGTACGGGTTTGGAAAAGGAAATCATACGAGAAAATTTTCCCAAAGAAAAAGACGGGTATTTGGTCGTTGCTAAAGTTATAGAAGACTAGTATGGAATCACAGATCAAAAAGATACACAAGCAATTGCTGTCCAAAGAGATAAGTTGTACGGCGTTGGTGAAAGAAAAACTAACCGGTTTGGCCAAAAACACCCACAATACCGTCAATACTTTGTTGGATGTAATGGCACTGGATTTGGCAGCCAAAGTAGATGCCAAAATTGCACGTGGCGAAACAATCGGATTGTTGGAAGGGATTCCTTTTGGAATCAAAGACGTTTACATGCTTCAAGGAACGGTTACGACCGCATCTTCCAATTTTCTAAAAAATTACAAATCTGCCTATACGGCAACTGCGATTCAAAAATTACTGGATTTGGGAGCCATTCCCTTGGTCAAAGAAAACTGTGACAGTTTTGGACACGGGTCTTCGAGCGAAAACACTATTTTCGGTGCCGTAAAAAATGCTGCGGAACCCTCTTTGGTTGCCGGAGGATCTAGTGGCGGCTCTGCAGTCAATGTCGCCAAAAACTATACGGTTTTTTCTATTGGAGGCGATACCGGAGGGTCCATTCGGCAACCGGCAGGATACAATGGAATATATGGGATGAAACCCACCTACGGGCGGATATCGCGTTTCGGTCTGATGGCTTATGCTTCTTCAACCGATTGTGTGGGGCCTTTGGCAACATCCATCGAAGACATCCGAATTGTCTTAAACGCACTGAGCGGAAAAGACGGCAAAGACCAAACAACGATTGATTCCAAAGAAATTCCAGAACTCACTTCTACAAGCGGATCGGCCCTGACTTCAGTGGGTTACTTTAAAGACTTTGTCGAAAGTGAAGCGATCGACCCTCAGGTAAAAAAGGATTTCTTAAACAGTATTGAAAAAATAAAAGCAAAGGGCATCCTCGTTAAGGAATTGGATTTTTTCAAATCTGAGACCCTAGTAGCTACTTATTATACCTTGGCCATGGCCGAAACGGCTTCCAACCTATCTCGATTGGACGGAACCAATTACGGAAACCGCATCGAAGACAAAAACTTGATTGAGAGCTATGCCGTCACGCGGTCTGAAAATTTCTCAGAGGAATCCAAACGAAGAATCGTAGGAGGAAACCAGGTGTTGTCGCAAGGGTTTTCAGATGAAATATACTTAAAAGGCTTGTCCTTGAGAGATCAAATAGCGTCGAACTTTCAGGCCGATTTCAATGAGGTAGCCTTGATTCTGTCACCTGTGACTCCCGGGACACCTCCTAAGATAGGAGACAGTCTAAAAGACCCCCATGCCATGTATTTGTCAGACGCTTATACCGTTGGGTTTAGTTTGGGGCAGTTGCCGACATTGACCATTCCACAGGGAACTCCTACGGGAATGCAAATTACGGCAGCCAAAAATGATGAAGAAACGATATTAAAGTTTGCACACTTCTTAAAAGAGATATTGTAATGGAGTTGGATCAATTGACAGCCGCTTTAGAGGCACACGAATTGGAATTGGTGATTGGATTGGAAACCCATGTTCGCTTGAATACCAACACCAAGTTGTTTTGTGCTTGTCCCAACCGGGAAGTAGCACAGCCCAACGAAAACATCTGCTCGGTTTGTACCGGTCAAATGGGTGTGTTGCCAGCCATTAACAAAGAGGCGATAGCGAAGGCCATTTACTTTGGAAAAGCCGTCAACTCCTCTTTTTCAAACGAGGTAATTTCTTGGGACCGAAAGCACTACGAATATCCCGACAATCCCAAAAACATTCAAATCACGCAATTTCACAACCCGGTCATTCCAGACGGACAGGTGTCTTGTTTCCGAAACGACGGTTCTCTTTTTACCGTTGAGTTGACGCAGGTACACATCGAAGAAGATGCGGCCAAATTAGTGCATGAGAAAACCATTTCTCTAGTAGATTTTAACAAGGCAGGAGTTCCATTGATCGAAATTGTGACCGATCCTTGTATCCGAAACATTGAAGATGCTTCGACCTATGCCCAATACATACAACGCATTGTTCAGAATTTAAAAATTTCGGAGGCAAACCTCGAAAAAGGAGAATTCAAATCCGATGTTTCGGTCTCTTTGCGCCTCAAAGGGAGTAGTGATTTGAATCCGCGTACGGAAATCAAAAACTTAAATTCGTTTAAGTTTATGGGAGAAGCCTTGAAAGAGGAAGTTGAAAAACAATTGGAATATTACAAAACACACCAGGAATTCCGTCCAGAGCAAACAACGGTTTTGTGGGATGCAGATTTAAAGCAAACCAAAACCATGCGTACAAAGGAGTTTGAAGCGGATTACCGTTTTATATCGGAACCCGATTTGCCTTTTGTAAACATCAAAGACCTTGTCGCCACCACCAAAGTAGATGCGAGCGTATTGCCTTTTGCAGTTGAAACGCTTCTGATCGAAGGCGGGGTACTGCCTCAAGATGCCAAATTCTTCACGGCTGATGCTATGCGTTCAGAGACCTTTGTGACTCTTAACGAGCAACTCAAAGATCCTTCTTTTGTAGCAAAGACCTTGTCCAACAATGTCAAACCGGAAGCCTATCCAAACATTGAAAATATTGATGATTTTATTGCCATTTTTTCTTTGTTCAAAGCGGAAAAAGTAACGGCAGTTTTGGTTCAAAATGCCATCCAATCTTTGTTGGAAGATCCTGGCTACAATTACCAAAAATATTTTGAGGAAAACACCATTTCCGAAGCACAGATACAAGCAGCCATTCAGGAAGTAATTGCAGCAAACGAAGCGGTCGCAAAAGAGATCCAAGCAGGGAACCAAGGGAAAGCAGGGATTCTTGTCGGAAAGGTCCTTTCCATTATCGGGAAAGGAGCTTCTGGGAAAGTCATTCGTCAAGGTGTTTTAGATGCCTTGCACGGTGCCGCTGTTCAAGAAGGACAAAGTGCCGCTCCCGCAGTATTAACAAATGCTGAGGAGGGGCATACTTCAAAAGTACAGGAGGAGGAATTGCCAGAAATCCCATTGGTGGTCAAAGAAACTTACAGAACCCATGTGATATCTGAGCTCTCAGAAGCTACGATAGGCCTCCAAGTGACTTTGGCAGGTTGGGTATCGAGCGTTCGAGATCACGGAGAATTGATGTTTATCGATTTGCGCGATTCCAGCAACGAAATCTTGCAAGTTCGGTTGAGTCGGGAGACCTTTCCGAATTTGGACGAGTTGGTGAAATTAAAATCAGAATCTGTCATTTCGGTAAGAGGCGTTCTTATGCTTCGCAACGAGAATGACTTCAACGCCGGTTTGCGTTCTGGAAAAATAGAGTTGGAAACTTCGGAATTGGAAATTTTAAACTTGTCAAAAACCTTGCCTTTTGAAATCAAAAGAGCCATGCGAACAAGCGAGCATGTACGTTTTCAATACAAATTTTTAGACCACCGAAACGAGGAGGTACGCAAGGCAGTGGTCAACCGCCATCGTGTGATCAAACTGATGCGCGATATTTTAGATACTCAAGAATTTATAGAAATAGAGACGCCCATCTTGACTGCTGGGACAGATGAAGGAGCCCGTGAGTTTATCGTGCCTTCGAGAAAACAGGCCGGTTCTTTTTACACCTTGCCTCAGGCACCACAGCAATTCAAACAAATGTTGATGGTCGGTGGTTTTGAAAAGTATTTCCAAATTGCACGTTGTTTCCGAGACGAAGATTCTCGTGGAGACCGCCAACCAGAATTTACGCAGTTGGACATCGAAATGGCCTATGCAAGCATGCAGCAAATCATCGATTTGAACACGAATATGTTCAACGAGATTGTTCGAAAAATATATGGCAAAAAATGGGTCTTACACCCTTTTGAAGTGATTACTTACAAAGAAGCCATGGACAAATACGGTTGTGACCGACCTGATTTGCGTTTTGGATTGCAAATGCAAGACATTACGGAGGTTGTAAAAGACACGAGTTTCCAAGTGTTTAGCAAGCCAATCGCAGCAGGAGGAATCGTCAAATGCATCAAAGTGTCTGCTAAAGAACAAGGAGGCAAGCGCATGTCCAAAGGGCAGATTGAAAAACTAACCGCGATTGCACAAGAACACGGTTTGGGGGGCTTGGCATATATCATTGTCAATGAAAACGATTTGCAGTCGCCCATCATCAAATTCTTGGGCGAAGACATCGCAGCAGGAATTATCTCCGCAACTGACGCGAAAGTAGGGGACATTGTTTTCTTTTCGGCTGCAGATGCTGCGACTGCAAACAAAGCATTGGATGCCGTACGCCAAGAGTTGGGCACCCTGTTGCGTTTGATCCATCCCAAAGAGTTGCGCCCCGCATGGGTGGTTGATTTCCCGATGTTCGAAAAAACAGCGGAAGGTCGTTGGACCTTTACCCACAACCCATTTTCAATGCCCGCTTTGTACGACTTGGAAAAGCACATGCAAGGAAACGAGGAAGAAATTGGGAGCATCATCGCACAGCAATATGATTTGATCTTAAACGGTTATGAAATTGGTGGCGGATCTGTACGTGCACACAAACCAGAAATCTTAGAAGCTACCTATAAGAATATGGGTTATGACAAAGAAGAAATGTTCAAAAGTGTGGGTACGATGTACAAGGCCTTCCATTACGGAGCACCCCCACATGGAGGCATCGCTTGGGGTGTCGACCGTTTGATGATGATTTTAGAAAAAAAGGCGTCCATCCGAGAGGTGATGGCCTTTCCAAAAACAGGCTCCAGCGAAGATCTATTATTCGGAAGTCCATCACCACTGTCCGATAAAAAAGTAGAAGAAATGAATGTACGTGTTGTAAAATAGGCTCTTCGATTAGGTTTTCTATATAAGAATAAGCGACGTTTTTTGAAGTTTTAAAAAAAGACAACCACAAATTCTAGGAATTTGTACAAATAAAATCGCGCAAAAAATTTGTTCAATCAAAAATCTACCCTTATTTTTGTAACAGAAACTAGAAACAATGAATAGCAATACAAAAAATAGTTGGTGGTGGAACTCTCTTAATTCCTAAGTGAGAAGACTTCCTGTATTTTGTATGTAACATATAAATAAAAAAGGCTTATCTCACGATAAGCCTTTTTTTAATCCAAGTACCAACCCATTTTAGAAAAAATGAAAGCCATAAAATTCAAATCAATTACAAAGAAAAGGATCTCCGACACCATGACTCCGGTTGGTCTGTATTTGAAATTTAGAGACAAATACGCCAACACCTTGTTGTTGGAAAGTTCTGATTACCACAGCAAAGAAGAGAGTTTTTCGTTTTTGTGCATCGAGCCCGTTGTAGACATCAAAGCAGAACAACACCAATTGTCACTGTCTTACAAAGGAAGCGTTTTGGAAAGTCAGCCTTTGGAAAATAACAATTTTTACGAACTGTTTGACCAATACACAGGAGCCATAGATTTGGATTGTGATCCCTCGATCAAAGGATTCAATGGCTTGTATGGCTATACTACTTACGACGGTGTGCAGTATTTTGAAAACATCGAACTAAAAGCCAAAGCAGCTCCTTCAGCTATTCCGTTACTTCAGTACAGTTTTTTTAGGTTTGTCATCGCGATCAACCACTTTAACGACGAGTTGATTTTGATTGAAAATTTGGAGGAAAAGGAAACCACTCGTTTGTCAGAAATTGAAACAGTTTTGAACTCCAAAGCCTACCACACACAGGATTTTTCTTTTGAAGGCGAAGAGACATCTAATTGTACCGACGAAGAATTCAAAGAATACGTGAGCAAAGGGAAAGCGCATTGCAAACGTGGTGACGTGTTTCAGATTGTCTTATCAAGACAGTTCCAACAGTCCTTTAAAGGAGATGAATTCAACGTTTACCGTGCCTTGCGGTCCATCAATCCATCACCGTATTTGTTTTATTTTGACTACGGAAGTTTTAAATTGATGGGCTCTTCACCAGAAGCACAAATCAAAGTGGGCAAAGGAAAGGCCATCATCAATCCCATAGCAGGCACCTTTCGCCGGACGGGAGACATGGCAGAAGATTTGAAATTGGGCAAAAAATTGTCTGAAGACAAAAAAGAAAATGCAGAACATGTCATGTTGGTCGATTTGGCTCGGAACGACTTGAGCAAACACGCAGACCATGTGACCGTTGAGGTTTTTAAAGAAGTTCAATACTTCAGTCATGTAATTCATTTGGTGTCTACAGTTCAAGGTGCGATCAAAGGCAACCCGATAGAAATCGTCGGGGACACCTTTCCTGCAGGTACTTTGAGCGGTGCGCCCAAATACAAAGCCATGCAGCTGATCGATACCTACGAGAACCAATCGCGTGGGTTTTATGGAGGAGCTGTCGGGGTACTAGGTTTGGACGGTTCCGTTAACTTGGCGATTGCCATTCGTTCTTTTGTGAGTAAAAACAATGTGTTGTACTCTCAGGCGGGTGCTGGAATCGTCATTGATTCCGAAGAAGAAAAAGAATTGCAAGAGGTAAATAACAAATTGGCAGCCTTGAAAAAAGCCTTGGTTTTGGCAGAAAAAATATAAGGAGATACAAGAACAGACCCACAATAAGAACTACAATGAAGATATTGATATTAGACAACTACGATTCTTTTACCTACAACCTCGTACACATGGTGGAGGAGATTACAGGGAATTTTCCCGATGTATATCGAAACGATCAAATTTCACTCGCGGAGGTAGGTGCCTATGACGTCATCATGCTGTCTCCAGGACCTGGCATCCCGGACGAAGCGGGCATCTTAAAAGAAGTCATTCACACCTATGCACCCACCATTCCTATTTTTGCGGTTTGTTTGGGTTTGCAAGCCATAACAGAGGTGTTTGGAGGAACAATTGTGAATATGGATCAGGTATACCACGGTGTGGCTACGACGATGGAGGTGGTGGACAAAGAAGCGTTGCTTTTTCGAGGCATGCCCGTAAAATTTGAAGCGGCACGTTACCATTCATGGATTGCTGCAGAAGAAGATTTTCCAGAAATGTTGAAAATCACAGCCCGCGACGAAGAAGGAGGCATCATGGCTTTGGAACACAAAAATTACAACGTCAGTGCCGTGCAGTTTCATCCAGAATCTATTTTGACACCTTTAGGAGAACGAATGGTCCGTAATTTTATGGACAATTTACAGGTCTGATACCAATCCAAGCCCCGTTGTTTTATAATTTTATAAAAAAATCCGAATGAAAAAAATACTAAACAGCCTTTTTGCCCACGAAACTTTGAGCCGAGAAGCGGCAAAGCAGGTTTTGCTTGACATTGCAGCGGAGCGCTACAACGATGCGCATTTGGCTTCTTTTCTAACGGTATTTAGAATGCGTCCCGTCACCGTAGCTGAGTTGTCAGGATTTCGAGATGCCTTGCTGGAATTGGCGGTAAAAATAGATTTGTCCGATTTCAACACCATCGATTTGTGTGGAACTGGAGGCGACGAAAAGAACACATTTAACATCTCTACCCTGACTTCCTTTGTCGTGGCAGGAACCGGAAACAAAGTTGCCAAACACGGAAATTACAGTGTGTCTTCGGCCTCTGGATCTTCGAACATGCTGGAGTATTTGGGCTATCAATTCACCAATGAAGAAGCGGTGTTGAAAGCTCAATTGGACAAGGCCAATATCTGTTTTTTACACGCACCCCTTTTTCATCCCGCCATGAAAGCGGTGGGGCCGGTTCGAAAGTCACTGGGAATGAAAACATTTTTCAACATGTTGGGCCCTTTGGTAAATCCCAGCCAGCCTCAAAATCAATTGGTCGGCGTATACAATTTGGAAGTTGCCAGAACCTACAATTACCTGTTGCAAAAAACTACCTTGAATTATGGCGTTTTGTACGCTTTGGACGGGTACGATGAGATCTCTTTGACCGGCCCTTTTAAATTGTTTACCAAACAAGCAGAACAAATTGTGCATCCTTCCGATCTTGGATTGCAAACCTTGGATCCTTCAGATATTTTTGGTGGAAATTCGGTTCCCGAAGCAGCACTGATTTTCAAGCGTATCCTCGAAGGCAAAGGGACAGAAGCTCAAAACAATGTGGTGTTGGCCAATGCGGCTTTTGCCTTAAAAACATTGGACGCTACCAAAAGTTTTGAAACCGCATATCAAGAAGCAAAAGATGCTTTGTTGGGCTTGAAAGCTCAAAAAAGTTTGGAGCTCCTGCTGGCCAACTAAACCTTGAAATAAAAATAGAAAAAATAATTTTTTTACAGAGAATTAGAGTTATAAAAAATGAATATACTAGAACAAATAGTCGCTTTTAAAAAACAAGAGATTGCTAAAATCAAGGCGGAAGTATCTTTGGAGAAGTTGGTCAAAAGCCCTGCTTTTAAAAGAACACCACTTTCTTTAAAAGAATCCTTGATTGAAAAGGGTTCTACAGGCATCATTGCAGAATTCAAAAGACAATCGCCTTCCAAAGGCATCATCAATGCGACCTCGACGATTCAAGAGGTCACCGAGGGCTATCTAAATGCCAATGTTGCCGCGCAGTCTATCCTCACCGATACCCGTTATTTTGGCGGAACCATGGTAGATTTGATGACGGCCAGAACTTTGAATAGGGTGCGTCCTATCTTGCGCAAAGATTTTGTGGTGGATGCGTTTCAGATTGTAGAAGCCAAAGCCATTGGATCCGACGCAGTTTTGCTGATTGCAGCTTGTTTGACAAAGGAAGAATTGAAAAATTATGGAAAGCTCGCCACGGAATTGGGTTTGAGTGTGTTGTACGAAGTTCACAGCCAGGAGGAATTGGATAAAATTTCAGACTTAGACGGAAAGATCATCGGGATCAATAACCGAAATTTGAAAACCTTTGAAGTCGATTTGGAACACTCCATTGCCTTGGCAGCTCAAATACCAGATAGTTGTGTCAAAGTTTCGGAAAGTGGTATCAGCGATCCAAGAATCATCTCGGGACTAAAAGAATACGGTTTCCAAGGTTTTTTAATTGGAGAGAACTTTATGAAAACAGACAATCCAGGACGTGCTTGTCGTCAATTTATCGATCAAATACGTTAGGGACCGATAGAGGAACCGCTCAAAATAAAAAGAAATGAAACAAAAATTCAAATTAAAAGTTTGTGGCATGGGATCTTCAAAAAATATTTTGGAAGTTGCAGCATTGCAGCCAGCGTATTTGGGTTTTATTTTCTGCGAAAAATCCTCGAGAAATTTTACAGGTGTGATTCCGTCACTGGATGCGCATATCAAAAAAACAGCCGTTTTTGTAGATGCCTCATTTGAGTTTGTTCGAGACAAAGTAAGGGAATTTGACTTTCAAGCGGTGCAGTTACACGGAAAAGAAAGCCCCCTGTTTTGCGAGCGTGTCAAATCCTTGGGGGTTGAGGTTTTCAAAGTTTTTTCGGTAAAATCCGATTTTGATTTTTCTCTTTTGAAGCCTTACGAAAAGACCGTAGATTATTTTCTGTTCGATACCAAAGGAAAACACCCCGGAGGCAATGGAACTACTTTCGATTGGACCGTATTGAAAGGGTATCCATCCAAAACTCCTTTTATTTTGAGTGGAGGTATTGGATTGGAGGAACACGCAGCTTTAAAAGAGCTTCTGAAGTCAGATTTGCCCATTTACGCCTTGGATGTCAATAGCAAATTTGAAATAGCACCGGCATTGAAGGATGTCAAAAAATTAAGTGAATTCGTAAAAATAATACAATGTATCGTGGCTTAAGTTCACAATCAAAAACACCCACTATGGAAACAAAATTTCAACCTACAAAAGAAGGGTATTACGGACAGTTCGGAGGGGCTTTTATTCCAGAATTGTTGCATCCCAATGTCAAAGAGCTGGAGGATAATTACCTGCAGATTATCTATTCCGACGCTTTTCAAAAAGAATACAAGTACCTGTTGGACGAATATGTCGGACGGCCTACACCACTTTATTTGGCCAAACATTTGTCTGAGAAATTCCAAGCTTCTATCTACTTGAAACGAGAAGATTTGTGCCACACTGGTGCGCACAAAATAAACAATACCATTGGGCAGATTTTGCTTGCCAAGCATTTGGGTAAGAAACGCATCATAGCAGAGACAGGGGCTGGACAACACGGTGTTGCCACGGCGACTGTCTGTGCTTTGATGAATTTGGAGTGCATCGTTTTTATGGGAGAAGTAGATATCAAGCGCCAGGCTCCCAATGTGGCTCGTATGAAAATGTTGGGCGCGACGGTCATGCCTGCTAAAAGTGGAAGTAGAACCCTCAAAGACGCAACCAACGAAGCGATTCGCGATTGGATAGGAAACCCAGAAGAGACTTATTATTTGATCGGATCTGTGGTCGGTCCCCATCCGTATCCAGATATGGTTGCCCGCCTTCAAGCCATTATCAGTGAAGAAATAAAGGCGCAACTGTTGGAGCACACAGGAAGTGAGTATCCAGATGCAGTGGTTGCTTGTGTTGGAGGAGGTAGCAATGCCGCAGGGGCATTTTATCATTATTTAGATGACAAAGAGGTGGACTTGGTCGCTGTAGAAGCAGCGGGATTGGGAGTTCATAGCGGTGAAAGTGCGGCGACTTCTCAGTTAGGAGAGGTCGGGGTCATTCACGGAAGCAAGACCATTCTGATGCAAGACGCATACGGACAAATTGTAGAGCCCTATTCCATTTCAGCAGGATTGGATTATCCTGGGATAGGTCCCTTACACGCGTATTTACACGAGTCCAAAAGAGCTATTTTTCTAAATGCTACCGATCAGGAAGCTTTGGATGCAGGGTTTGATTTGTCAAAAACAGAAGGGATCATTCCTGCTTTGGAGACAGCGCATGCGCTGGCAGCATTGGATAAAATGGACATCAAGCCCGGTCAGGTGATTGTAGTGAACCTCTCAGGGAGAGGAGACAAAGATTTGGACACGTACATAGAGCATTTGAAAGATTGAATTTTGGACGAACCAAAACGGTTGTATATATGCAAAGGTTTGTCGATTTTAGAATAGCTTTTCTTATCTTGTGCCACATTGGGATTTTTACTTTTTCCAATGAAAACCACCTGTTCAAGACAGTTATGGAAATTTGAATTTATTACAAGCATAGAAAATGTACATAAAGTTACCCCAAAAAAGCACAAAATCTATTCAGTTAAGATGCTGTTTTGTACTGCTGTTTTTTTTAGCAGCAAACTTGATGACTCAGGCGCAAGACATTTCGTTTTCGAAGCGAACAGGTGCTGACAATCCGTTGTCTGGAATTGTACTCAATGCGGGATTGACTTCCAAATCAGTTGACATTGATGCCGACGGAGATATGGATCTCTTCGTAGGAAACCAAGAGGGAACGGTTCGGTATTACAAGAATATTGGAACATCAGAGGATCCAAATGTGTTTGAGGAGCAGCTCGGAGCTGAGAATCCTTTTGACGGCGTAGACATCGGTTCTAATTCGGCTCCTACTTTTGTAGACTTCAATCAAGACAATCTGATGGATGTGTTTGTCGGTGGAACTAACGGAATTGCTTTTTTTAAAAATACAGGAACCACGATGGCACCTGTTTTTGAACAACGGCAAGGGGTAGAAAATCCTTTAGGAGCGATCACGTATTTAGGGAATCGCGTATTTTCAACTACTTTTACAGACATCGATTTGGACGGAGATCAAGACGTGTTTGTCGGTTGGATAGATTACGATGCCGTCGACAGCTGTGGAATTCTCTATTACAAAAACACGGGATCCGGATTGCAGACAACTTTTGTCAATCAATCGGGAGCCGACAATCCTTTTGAAACTTTTCAAGAGCTGTATCCGAGTCCTGTTTTTGTTGATGTAGATTCAGATCAAGATTTAGATGTGTTTATCGCGAAGGGAGACGGCAGTTTTTCTTATTTTGAGAATACTACGGATCCAAATGAATTGCGTGTAGAAAAGAACGCATTGCAGAGTTTTGTTGTGTACCCGAATCCAGCAGTCAGCGAGTTTCTAGTTGTACTCAAAGACAAGCCCCTCACTTTGCGGATGTTTACTTTGACTGGTCTCGAAGTTTTGAATCGATTTTTGACAACAGAAAATTCGTCAGTTGACGTCCGTTCTTTTCCAGCGGGGATTTATATTTTGATATTTGACGACGGGGTGAATAGAAGCACTCAAAAAGTCGTCATCACCAAATAACAAAAATCGAGGACACCTCGGAAATTATAAAAATAATAGAATAGAAAGCAATGAGTTCATTAGTAAATTTATTAGAAAAGAAGCAGCAAAATTTGTGTTCTGTTTTTTTTACAGCAGGTTTTCCAAACCTTCAAGATACTCCAAAAATCATCAGCGAATTGGATGCCCATGGGATTGATTTTATCGAGGTAGGCTTGCCTTTTTCAGATCCATTAGCGGACGGTGCCACGATACAAAAGAGCAGTTCTGTTGCCTTGAAGAACGGCGCCAATTTGGATGTTATTTTTGAGCAGTTGGAATCACTCAAAGGAAAGGTTACCGCTCCTTTGGTGTTGATGGGCTACCTGAATCAAGTCTTGAAATACGGGGAGCAACGTTTTTGTCAACGTTGCAAAGACTGTGGCGTTGAGACGGTTATTTTACCAGATTTGCCGATGATTGAGTACGAAAGTCATTACAAAGCCTTGTTCGCTTCCTATGGTATTTCGAATGTTTTTTTGATCACTCCTCAAACTTCTGACGAGCGGATTTTAAAAATAGACGCCATGACAGACGCCTTTATTTATGTGGTGGCCTCCTCTTCCATTACGGGAGCGAAAGGAGGGATTTCTCCAGCTCAAATTGCTTATTTCAGCCGCATCAAAAGCATGAATCTATCAAGTACTTTGATTGTTGGTTTTGGCATTTCCAACCAGGTGACTTTTGAGACCGTTTGTGATTATGTGAATGGTGCCATCATAGGGTCGGCATTCATCAACTTTTTGGAGGAAAAAGGGACGGGTCAAATCCAAGAATTTGTACACGGTATAATTGGTGCATAAGGACGCACAAGTTTTTTGTTTTTTTAAGACATTGATTTTGAGCTTAGCTGATAAATCCACATGTTTTTATCCTTTTGATCTTTTGATTTTTCTTCAAGGTATTGGTTCATGAGTATTTGTGCTTTGAAAAAGCAGAGGGCAGATTCTGCACCTTGATTGATGTTGATTTTTTTGTCTTCCAAACCGTCGTAAGCACCGCCATTGATGGGATTGTACATGATTTGTTTGAGGTGGTTGTTGCCTAAAAACCAACTGAAGGCCAATTCAAGTTGGTTTTTGTATTTTTTCTTTTTTGTGATTTTGTAAAAAAGATCCAAGCTGATCATGGTTGTTGCGACTTCGATAGGTTGTTCTCCGTAAAACTCTTTTTCATTTTTCTTTTTAAACCATTTTTTATTGGAAATAATCTTCAATTGTCCTTTCATAAAATAATTGGCCAACAGGAAATCCAATGTTATTTCTGAGATCTCTTTGAATTTAGTGTTGCCGGTAATTAAATAGCTATACATCATGGCTTCGGGCAATACATTGTTGGCATAAGCCATGTATTCTTCGTACCAGTTCCAGTTTTCATTGGAATTGATTTTGTAGTGGTGCAATAATACAGCAGCGAGTTCAGTAGCCAATTCTTTGGACTTTAGGTCTTGGAAAACGGAGTGGTAATGGTACATCCCCTTGATGGCATAGGCGACGGCTCTTGGTGAATGAATTTTTGCAATGTTTGGGAGGGCTTTGTTCCAACATTTTAGGGCTCTCAATACGAGGTTGATTGGGAGTTCTTTTTTATGTGCAATTACATATCCCAGACTCCACAGTACCCGTCCATTTGCATCTTCTAAATTGACTTCTTGATTTTGACTTGTCAATTGGCCATCAAAATTTTTGTAGTTGTCAAACCAGCCGTCATCTCGTTGCATGCCTTCGATAAAACTCAAGTAAATATCGGCCAAATTCAAGACGTTTTCATCAGCGTATTTTTCGTGGTAAAGCACCATGTTGATCAGTGCCCTTGAATTGTCGTCAATTGTATACCCTGATTTGGGGTCGGGTTTGCAAAACTTTGAAAATTGTAAAATTCCAACATCTGTAGTGAGGGCTTTGATATGGTCCAACTTGATAGGAGGCAAATTGAATCTCAAGTCTTCTGTGCGATTTGTCAATTCCCCAAAGACCAGTCCATACTGAATGGCGGTGTTTTCCCAAGCGTTTGCTTGTGATTTGGAAAAGGCGTTTTTTGACAGTTCCAATTTTTTTTGTTTGTCGTCTAGAAGCTCTGTGATGGCTTTTTGGAAGGCAGACGTATTGTCAAATTCTTCCAACAAGATTCCCGTGTCTTTGTGGACAATCTCTTCGGCATGAGGAATAGGATTTGCGATGACAGCACAGCCGCACGCCATCGCATAACACAGGGTTCCACTAACAGCTTGGAGGGGGTCTTTTGAGGTGAACAGATAGATGTCGGAAAGCGTCAGGTAATCAAGAAGTTGTTTTAGTTTTAGGTAGCGATCGATAAAAACAACATGCGATTCCAAATCGAGTTCCTGTACCAGTTCTTTGAGTGTGTTTCGGTATTTTTCTCCTTCTTGCTTTACAACTTCTGGGTGTGTTTTCCCGATGACTAGGTAGCGTACTTCTGGGTATTTGGAGACGATTTCCGGAAGTGCGTAGAGTACTGTTTCAATGCTTTTGTTGGCACTGATAAGACCAAATGTAGATAAGATAGTTTTTCCTGCATAATTGTGTTTGAGTTTGCGCTTTTCTTTTTCGTCCCAGAGTACGGTATGGGTTCCATGAGGGATGACTTTGATTTTTGTTTTTGAGCAATCGTAGTGTTGCATTAAAATATCTTTGGAATTGTCAGTGAGCACAACTATTTTGTCGGACAAATTGCTGATTGTTTGAACAATTATTTTTCTCTTTTCATCGGGATTTGGAATGACACTGTGAAAGACAGTGATTACAGGTTTGTCTAATGCCAGCAAAAATCCGAGGAGGTATTCTCCATAGACTCCGCCAAACAAGCCAAATTCATGTTGGATACAAACAAGTCCAACATCGTCTCTTTCATTTATTTTATGAGCTGCTTTTCTGTAATTCTCAACATGTGATGTCCTCAAAATACTTGTCACTTCTGTACTGTATTTCAATTTTGTGTTTTCGTTTTGCAAGGCACAGATTTCAACGGGCAGTGTTGTGCCAAAAATGGCTGCAATTGCTTTTACTATGTCCATTGAAAATGTAGCCAATCCGCATTCACGTGGTGGGTAAGAACTGACGACGACCATTTTCATTCCTCTTTTTAAAAATTTCATGTTTTCTGTTTTTAAGATTGTTTTTTTAAGTAGTGTAGCAATTCTTTGAGGGATGTACTTACGACCCCGGTGTATTTGTCTGAGGCACCGTAATAAAGGTATAGTTCCCCTTCAAAAACAGCATGTCCTGTGGGGAAAACAACGTTGTTGACCACTCCCTCTTTTTCCCATTTTTCAGAAGGAGAAAATAGGGGTGTGGACAGTCTCGAAAGTTCTATCTGGGGATTGTCTCTATCTAACAAGGCCGCCTTGGCGTGGTAGGTACGTCCTCTTGTAGTTTCTTGCACGCCATGATAAATCAACAGCCACCCCTCTTCTGTTTCTATCGGAGGGCCTCCAGCGCCGATGTAGTTTATCTCAAAAGCGTCTTTAGGATCTAAGACAATATGATCCGAAAGGTTCTTGATGTACTCTTCCCAAAAAGAACGCGTCAATTCTTTCCAGTCTTCGAAGTATACGATTTGAATTCCTGGCCATATGCGGTGTAAGAGGGCAAATTTCCCATTTATTTTTCTTGGGAAAAGAACTAAGTCTTTGTCTCTCAGATAACGAAACTCTTCTCCCGCCAATCCAATTTGTTCAAAAAGTCGATAAAAATGGTGGTATTTGGGGTTCATACTGTGGTTGCAGCATTTGACAAGTTTTGCATACTGTCTGTAATTGATTCGAGGAGTAACAATGCCGAGTTTTTCAAAGGAAATCAAATCTTTTGAAGTGGCAACTGCTCCCATGGCATTGATTCCGTCATAGGCGGTATATGTGATGTAGTAGGTGCTGTCTATTTTTACGATTCGAGGGTCTTCTATTCCTTGTTTTTCATAGTCAAATTCAGGAATTAGTAAAGGTTGTTGGTGTCTTTCTATCAATTGAAGAGGCCCTTCTGTTTTGGCGTAGCCGATGGTAGAGAAATTTCCATTTTGAACGGCCCTGTACAAAATGTGGACTTTGTTGTCGATTTGAAAAATGCCTGGATTGAAGACACCGTTGTTTTCAAATTCATGGTTTGTAGGACTTAGCAAAATCCCGTGTTTTTTCACTGCAATCATATGGCGAGAATTTTAAGGGTTGTCATTCTAGAAATTGCCAGAAAGCATTATGCACAAATAAGTAATGAGGGGGGCAAAGCTCCTTGGCAAGAACCGGTTTCATTTTTTAGAAAGACGAAATTCTACAAGGGGTGCGTTTTGTTCCTTTAAAAAGAAGTGCTACTAAGATAGCCGAAAAGTAACTTTTATAAGATGACAATTGTCATATCTGAAAAGTCTGGTTTTCCTGAGGTGCTACAAGTCAAATTTATAAATTACACCAGCAAGAAGTTGAAAGCCTTGTACGTTGAAATTTGCAAAACGTTCGTAGTTGTTGTTTAGCAGGTTGTTGATCTCTACAAAAGCAGTCCATTTTGTGTCAAAAGTATAATTGACATTTGCATTCAAATCTGCATAGGCCTTGAGTGTGATGTTGGTATCTGACAACAGGTCGTAGTCATTTCGTATTCCCACGATGCTCACTTGAGAACTTCCGCTCCATTTGTTATGCTTGTAGGTCGCGTGAAGTTTGGATTCAAAGGCCGGGAGGTTCCAAGCTTTTTCTTCTTTGTCCAGCGTGTAGGAGCGAAAGCTGAAGGAGGCACCTGAAACCCATTTTTCTGACAAGGTAGCAGCGATGCTTCCTTCCAACCCAAAAGTGCGCATTTGGTCGTAAATCACATAAAAGGAGTTTCCTGCTTCGTAGCCATTTTCCAAGGTGTCCGTTCCGTCAGTCAAACTTTTGTTTTGACGAAATAAGGCTTTGTCATTTTCTTGGCGAAACACCGCTTTTAAATCATAGTGCATGTCAGCAGAAATATTCCCTTTGATTCCCGTAAAAAACGAGGAGGAATTGTCGCTAGGTTTTATGGTCAAGGTCGGAGAGACAAAGGGGTTTTTTGCTGCCAGTTCTCGATAAGAATTCTGTTGGAGCCCCCCAGTAATCCCTGCATATGCGCTGAGAACTTCTTCCAAAACAGCGAAGTCTATCCGAAGGTCGGGGTAGAAGTGAATTTTGTTTTGTTGGTGTTCCAAATCGGAAATATAGTTGATTTTAGCACCGATAGATAGGTAGAAGTTGTCCTTTTGAATGGGTACAGAGGCCTGCGCGTTGATGCCGAAAAAGCCATAGTTGATGCCGCTGTCTTTTTCGTATTCTTTTTTGAATTCGCCATTTAAAAAGTTCAATTGAAATTGACTTTGCAAGGTGTTTTTTAACAAAGGGAATTCAAAATATGCAGCCGCGTTGAATTCTGCTTCTTTGCTGTCAAATTTGTCTGAAAAAGTTTGAAGGTCCGCACTTATTTTTTTGAGTTGTTTTTTTTGAAAGTGCAGTTGTCCGCCGATTGAAAATTGGTTGTAGACTTGTTTTTCTTCGAGGTCCGTGCGTACCGATGGGTTTAGGTTGACAGCGCTTCCGTACCAGTTTTGGAGGTTTTTTTGGTAGTTTGCTGTCGCTTCCCAATCGAAATTTTGTTCTGTATTTTTATAGGCAAACCCAATAGCTGTTTTGAGGCTGTTGTTGTCAAGTGCAATGCCTTGAATTCCTCCTTCAGAAGACCTGTTGAAGAGCTGGTATTGATAGTGGTGTTCTCTTTTTTTGTGCGTTGCAAAACCCTCAACCATAGGCGTCCCATAGCTCCCGTATCCTGCTTTTATATAATTGGGAAACCAGTTCGTTTTTGGAGGTAGTTTTACAGATTTATAACTTCCCATATTTGGCTCAAAAGCAGAATTTATGGGGCTGGGGGCGATTTGATAACTCACGTTCTTTTTGAGAAAAGTAGCTGAGGGGATTGCCGGTTTGTCTTTGATTTTGTAAGCTTCTGAAATGTGAGGGTTAAAGGAGGTAACCACATGGATGATTTCGGTTTGGATGCTGTCTTTTTCGGTTTGAGTAAATCCAACTGCGGTGTTTAGTACTGTCAAAAAAAGAAGGTGTATTTTTTTCATGGTTGGTAAAGTATGAAATAGTTCGTAACGAGTTGCCGTGATTTGAAATGAGAATTAATTTTGAGTTGCCTCACTTTGCGCTGTTGCTGTTTCTTTTTCACGAATGGCTTTCAGTGATTTTTGAGCTTCTTTGATCAAGTCTGGATAGGTCTTGTAATTGGCAATAAGGCTTTCTAAAATGTAGGTCGCTTGGAAGAAATCTCCCAACTGTTCGTTGTTGCTTGCCATCAGGAGCAGTCCTTTGATGCCCCATTTTTTATAGGAAGCGAAGTCTGCAGCCAATCGCTGTACCGTCTTGTTGGATTCTTCAAAGTCTTTTGCTTGGTGTTGGAAATACGCTTTGTGGTAGAGGGCTTCTGCTTTTAAGACATCCGTTGCCAATTCGGCTACTTTTTCATAAGCATTTTCGGCTTTTTGAAAGTTCTTTGTCTTGAATGCGGAACGGGCGCTGTACACATGGGCATCTGATTTTAGTTGAGTACTTGCCTTTGGGTTTTTTAGTACGGTTTCCGCATATCGCACCGTTTCGGAGAAGTTTTTGTTTTCGTACATGCCTTTCATGATGTTGCTTTGAGCAAAAAGCACGTTTTCGGGAGCGTTGGCTTCTTGTTCCAGTCTTTTTAAGAGCGGAATTGCCTGGTTCCAAGAGTTTTCTTCCAAATAGATTTGCGCCAATCGAGACAGGGATTTCTCTGAATGTTCGTTTGGGTTTTGGGCGACTACAAATTCGTAATCCGCACCTGCTTTTGCATTTTCTTTTGTGTTGAAATATGCTTGCGCTCTGTAAAAGTGTGCGTTTAAACTGTGCAATCCGTCTGGAAACTGTGACAGGTATTTGTTTAGACTGACGATTGCTTGAGGAGCTTTGCGTTCTAAGTATTTTATTTCAGCTGCCTCAAACATGGTGTTGTCCAAGTCGGTGTTTGTAAAACCTGTATGGTCAATGCTTTGAAGCCATTGGGCATAGGCAGCTACTTTGTCTAGCTCGACATATACTTGTCGGGCATTTTGAATCGCTTGCTGCGCTTCTTTGGATCTTGGGTAGGATTTGACAAGTTTTTTGTAGGTTTCTATGGATTTTTCGGGCTTGTCTGTGTTGAAGTAAATCAATCCCTTTTTCAAAAGTGCACTCGGGAGGTGTTTGCTTTTTTTGTGCTTTTCGCTCAATAGGT
Source organism: uncultured Flavobacteriaceae bacterium (assembly GCA_963932955.1). Classification (GTDB taxonomy): domain Bacteria; phylum Bacteroidota; class Bacteroidia; order Flavobacteriales; family Flavobacteriaceae; genus Flavicella. The sequence continues at coordinate 13,250 of CAWVRK010000019.1, read as the reverse complement.
CAAATGCTCGAAGTGCTTCTTCGTGTTTTTTACGGTTGCTGTAGGCGGTTCCCAATGCGTGCAAGGCATCGTCTCGGTAGGAGGATGTTGGGTATTGTTTCGCAAAATCTAAGAGGAGTACTATTTTTTGATCGGCTCGGTTTACAAACCCGTAGCACATGGATTTTTGATAGCTTGCATAGTCGGCATCCATTTCTTTTTTGTCAATGACTTTGTTGTAGGCTTCCATCGCATTCCAATAATTTTTGGAGATAAAATGGCAATCTCCCAAACGGAGGTAGCTGTCATTTTTTTTCACCTTGTCTGTGGAAGTTCCTTGGAGGTAATTTTCAAAAGAAATCCCTGCTTTGTCGTATTCTTTCATTTTAAAATAGGAATAGGCAATTGAATAGGCAAGTGCATTGTGTTCGGGGAGGGATTTGTAGCGGGGGTGTCTTTGAAAGCGTTTGAATTCTTCCAAGGATTTTTGGTATTGTTGTAGTCTGTAATGCGCTGTTGCTTTCCAATAGAGGGCTTTTGCTTGTACGTTTTCTGCTACGAGTTGAAGACTCGCTGAGTTGAAATAGGCAATGGCTGTTGTGTAGTCTTTATTGTCAAAATACTGCAAAGCTTTGAGGAGGTTGATCTTATAGAAAACCGCGTCTTTGGGCAAACGTTGTTTTTTGCAATACAAGAGTGCTCCTGAATAGTCTTTGGCTCTAAGGTAGGAATTGACAACTAGTTTTTTGACAAAAAGTGCATTGGGGCCTTTTGGGTATTGTTTGATGAAATTTTGCAATACTTCTGGTGTACTTTGGTAGGGGTTTCCAATATCGAAACTGAGTTTGGTGTAGTTGAAGCTGGCTTTTTCTTTTATTTTTTGGTCAAAGTTCGCTTCAGACGCGTTTTTAAAAGCATGGAGGGCTTCGCTTTTTTTGTCCAGCGCTAGGTAGCAGGCAGCGAGGTGGTAATAGGCGTTTTGGGCTACAGCATCTTTTCCCTTGCTGATCTTGTTAAACACCTGTGCAGCCTTTTTAAAATCGTTTTGTTTGTAATAGGCATAGCCTAAGAAGTATCGATCGTTTGTGTTGAGTCTATTTTTTTGTCCTTTGTATTTTTTAAGATGGACGATTGCCTCCGAATAGTTTTCGAGGTAGAAATAACTTTCACCGACAATTTTAGAAATCTCAGAGATTTCTTTTTCTGAGGTGATTGCTATAAGATGCAATCCTTTTTCGACCACTGCTTGGTAGTTGTTTTTTCGAAATAGGAGGTTCATCTGGTAATACAAGATTTCTTTTTGGTAGCGTTTGTTGCCCGCTAATTTTTGGAAATATTTTTGTGCGGTGTCGTCATCTTTTTGAATGTACGAGAGGTATCCGTAGTAGTAATTGGCTTCAATTGCGTGTATTTTGGAGCGGGTCAAGGGCAAGAAATACGTTTTGGCTTCTGTGTATTTTTTGTTTGAAAGCAAGGCGTAGCCCATCTTAAAATGATAGGCTTCTTTTTGTTTTTTTGTCAAATACTGGGGTTTTACTTTTTGCAACCATTTTAAGGAAGTGTCGGATTTGCTCTGTTTGTGGTAGTGATTTCCAACGGCTAAAAAAAGCTTGTTTTTCAAAGGACTTGTTGGATGATTATTTTCAAAATGATGCAGAAGTACAGGGGCTTCTTTTTTGTTGAGTTTTACCGCACTCAAAGCGAGGTAATAGGCGCAGGTTTCTTTAGTGGTTGAGTTCGGTTCTAATTTTTCAATGTTGTTTTTAAAAAGAGCATGGGCTGCGGCATATTTTTTTTCTGCGAACAACGTTCGGCCTTTTTGGTAATTGGAGACTGAGGGATTGAGTACTTGAGCGTTTCCAAACGCGAATGAAATGAGAGCGAATAGTGTGAAAACAAATTTAAATCGAGGCATTGATGGCTTTTTAGAGACACTCAAAAATAAATAATAATCCCATTCCTAGAGCGCTTTGTTTGGGTTTTTATTTGAAATAAATACTGAAAATGGAATTCTGTATTTTAATTGTCAGTTTCTTTTGAATTTGATAAGTTTGTAAAACAAAGCAAATACCTATGAACACTTCGATTCTCAAGTTAGAAAATGCCGCCATTTTTCAAGAAGAAAATTTGGTTTTGTCGGGAGTCAACCTCGATGTGCACGCCGGTGATTTTTTATACCTAATAGGAAAGACGGGTAGTGGGAAGAGTAGTTTGATGAAAACGTTGTACGGAGATCTTACTCTCAAACAAGGAACGGGTGAAATCGTTGGCTTTGATTTAAGAAAATTGCGCGAAAAGCAGGTTCCTTTTTTAAGGCGTAAAATAGGAATTGTTTTCCAAGATTTTAAATTGCTCAACGACCGGACGGTCTTTGAAAATTTGAAGTTTGTTTTGAAAGCTACCGGATGGAAAGATTCCAAAAAAATAAATGCTAAAATAGAGGATGTGCTTGAAAAAGTGGGAATGAAAACCAAAGATTTTAAAATGCCTTTTCACCTTTCTGGAGGGGAACAGCAGCGTGTGGCCATCGCCCGTGCTTTGTTGAACGATCCAGAATTCATTTTGGCAGACGAGCCTACAGGGAATTTGGACCCCAAAACTTCAATTGAAGTCATGGAGCTTTTGCAATCCATTCATCAAAGTGGCAAATCCATTTTGATGGCGACTCATGACTATGCTTTGATTTTGAAATTTCCTCAGAGAACTCTCAAGTGTGAGGGGGGGGAATTGTTTGAAGTTGTACAGCAAACATCTTAAAATGGAATGCTGTTAAAAGGTCAAGAGCGCAGCTATTTTTTTTGCACTTTCAAGAGGGTTGAATTTTTCCAATACCCGAATTCGCAGCGCTAAATCTTCTTCTTCAAAGTCTTTCAAAAGCAGTGTTTCGATATGTTTTCTAAACTCCTGTTTTGTGTTTGCTAAATAGCAAGCTTCTTCCAGACCGGTGTCTTCGAGTATTTTTGTGTTTCCAATGACGAATTTCCCTTTGTACAGCGCATTCAGCAGTTTCAATTTGATTCCAGTTTTTTGATACGTCACCATACTGTGTATGTGTGCTGTTTGCAGCAAGTTTTCCAATTGGTCTTCCCGCTGTAAATTGTCAAAAGTAATGTGCTCGTATTTTTCAACTTCTTTTATAATTTCTTCTTTTTCAAAACTACTTGCAAGAACTAATTTGTGTTTGAGTTTGGAAAAAACAGCTATTGTGAAAAGGGCTGCCTTGCAGTTATCTGAAATCCTCAAGTCTCCGTGCCATAGGGTAAATTTGTTGGTCGGGGTTTTCGAAACATTTCTTTTGTGACAGAAAAACGCAGGGATGTAGTTTGCTTTTGCGCCGTATTTTTTTTGAAAATACGATTGTTCAAAAGGAGAAATGCTGAGGATATGGTCTGCCTTTTGCAAGATATCTTCGTATTTTTTTAGTTTTTTGGCTTCTGTTTCAAAGAATATCTTTTTGCGTTTACTTGCCTCGCTTTTTTGCAGTCCTTTGTAATATTCGTGTTCAATATTGTGTGTTCGCACGAGAATTTTTCGATTGTCAAAACACCCGTTTATAAGGGGGTAGGTTGTGTGCAAGCCTTCAAAAAGAATAGGATGCGTGTCTTTTGAGAGGTTTTTTAGGAGTGTTCCACTACTTCTAGTTTTTACAATAAAGGGAATTCTGGAAAGGAAGTTTTTCACCGCATTGCTTCTCGAATAATAGAATACTTTTTTGCAGTAGGTTTCCAGCTCTTTTTGCTCACCTCTCCCGTATTCATAGGTGTGTAGATAGATATGTACACCCAGTTCTGCTAAGTTTTTGAGTTTGTAGTACACGTCGATGACACCGCCGTAATTTGGGGGGTAAGGAACATCAAAGGAAACAATATGCAGGGTTTTGTGATTCGTCAAATTTTAGGCTTTCGAGGATGCTTTTTAAAACGGCTATCTGTCTTTATTATTGTATTCTGTGATTTGTTTTTAATATTTTTAGTGATATTCGCATGCCTGTTTTAGAATTTTTATATTTGTCAAAAACCATTCATGACCTTGAGGAATAAAAACATCTGCATCATTGCATCTTCTTTGGGTGGAGGAGGAGCCGAAAAGATGGCTGCGCTTCAGTCCAAAATATTGCAAGACAATGGATACAGTGTTTTTGTAGTATCTGTCCTCGACAATGTCGAATATCCTTACAGTGGGAAATTACTAAATTTAGGAGCACTGCAAGCACAAAAAAACTATTTTTTTCGAAGATTGACACTTCTTTTTGTTTTAAAGAGGTTTCTAAAAGAACATAAAATAGACGTGATCATTGATCACCGCACACGTGTGAGTGGGATGCGTGAGTTTCTGTTGAAAAACATCATTCATAGGACCAAAACAATTTTTGTGGTTCACAGCCACAACAGAGCACAATCTTTTCCAAAGTCGGCAATGCTGTCCAAATACCTTTATAGGGATGTTGAAAAGCTGGTTTGTGTTTCCAAGGCAATCCAAAAGAACATCGTTGAGAAATACGGCTTTTCAAATGCAATGACGATCTACAATCCGATAGATATCGATTGGATTGAATCCAACTTGAAAGGGAAAACCCCTGCACAAAAACACATCCTGTTTTTTGGGCGATTTGAGGAGGTATCCAAAAACCTTAGTTTTTTGATGCACTCTTATAAAGGTTCCATCTTGCCATCGAAAGGTGTCAAATTAGTCCTGTTAGGCGAAGGTCCTGATTTGCCCCTGCTCAAAACGCTTGTGTTGCGCCTTGGACTTCAAGAACACGTTGCGTTTTTGCCCTATTCCCCGAACCCATACCCCATTGTGGAGCAAGCAAAGTTCGCTGTTTTGACAAGCAATTTTGAAGGATTTCCGATGTCTTTGATCGAGGCGTTGGCATGTGGGATTCCTGTCGTTTCTGTGGACTGTCAGTCAGGGCCAAGCGAGATTGTTCAAAACGGATACAACGGGTTGTTGACTCCGGCAACTATTTTAGAATTTACCGAAGCACTCAACAGTATGGAGTCGGACAAAAAATTGTATGCCACATGCAAATCCAATGCAAAACAGAGTGTCCAGCATTTGACAGTCGAAGCTATTTTTAAAGAATGGCAGGCCCTTCTTCAAGCTATTTAAAGACCACAACCGAAACCCCTTTTTTTTCAAAAAAAGCTTTTAATTTCCGAAGTGTTGACAAGACTACTTTGGGAAGGCGAAGTAGCAGCCGCTGCGGAAGGTTGAGGTTTTTCGAGTGTATTTTTCCCTTTAAAAGTTGGAATTGCTTCTCACAACCGTTTTGTTTGCACAAGAGCGCCAAAGAAAGCCGGTTGAGGTCCAGCACTTTGCCGAACTCGGGCACTTCACTTTTTACGGTGTCGTAAGATTCCAGAAAGCAATGTGTCTTCCAGTTGAATTTTTGAGAGGAAAGACTGTTCTCAATTTTTTGAATCGTTGCATAAGGTGTCGAAGCAAATACCACTTCGTAGTGCAGACCGATTCGAAACCAATAGTCGATGTCTTCGTAATTGCTATAGCGGGTGTCAAATCCACCGAGTTTTGTAAAAACATCTCTGTGCATTACGACGGAGGAAGGATGCAGTATGGAACTTTTCAAGCTCCCCCTGAAATAATTTAACTTTTGGACGGGCTTGTCAGGAATGGAATAGACGGCTTTTTTAGTCAGTCCCTTCTTTGAAATGTGAACCGCACTTGAAAAAACAGCTTCTTTTGGGAATTCTTTTGTAAGAGCGTGTATTTTTTCCAAGTAATGGGGCGCCCACAAATCATCTGCATCAAGCAATGCGATGAAGTTTCCTTTGGCTTGTTGCATGCCAAAATTGCGCGCATGAGACACTCCTTGGTTTTTTTGGGTGATTATTTTCAGTCGGATGTCTTTTACTTTTGCCGCCTCTTCTAGTGATCGGTCTGTAGAACCGTCATTGATCAGAAGAATTTCGAAATCCGAAAAGCTTTGCTTGCAAACACTTTGAAGGGTTTGTAAGATGTATGCCTCTTTGTTGTAAAGTGGTATGACAATGGAAAAGAAACTCATAGGATTGGCAACGGTTGTTTGTTTATAGGTGTTGCAGTGCCTTTGTGCACCGTTTTATTTTTTTTACGTGCCATAAAAGTAATACAAATGTCCGAATATTAGGGTGCCCATTTTTTATGGGTGTAAAAAACACCTGTTTCTAAAAAAATAAAGCGTCTATTTTTTTGACACTTATTTCAAAAAGTCGCACGCCTTGACTTTTAGAGTTCTTCATTGCTTTGCAGTAAAACAAAATTAGAATGTGAGTGAAACTCAAAGAAAAACACACCTGAAAAGAGCTATTTGTGGTGTGTGCATTAGAATAGGTGGACTTAGAATGTGTAAAAGACATGATAGCAGCCGTGCAAGAATTTTTTATTCTTTCATTTTTTTTGCTTAACTTCCTAAAGCGAACCCTTTTATAAACCCTTTTGCACTATGAAAAAAATAGCCTTACTATCCCTGTTTCTTTTCGTATTTTCTTGTTCTGACACGGAAGAATTATGCACTTTGACCCCATCGCTTACCACCGATGCACCCTCAAATTTGACAGCTACTTCAGCGACTTTTTTAGGAAGCATTGAAGCGCCCACTTGCAATCCTTTGACAATATCTCAAGGATTTGTTTACGGATCGAATACACTGCCAAATGTAAATGATCAATTTGTAGAGGTGGATGGCGAAGCCATTTCAACAAAAATTAGCGGTTTGTCTCAAAACCAAACCTATCATTTCCGAACCTATTTGACAAACCAGGTAGGAACGTATTATGGAAATGTGATGCGTTTTCAAACAGCTGTTGAAGTTGTTTTTTCAGATGCGGTATCGGTTGCCGACATTACTGCTTTTTCGGCTGTTATTACCTCTGGGGTACCTGGCAATGGCAGTGTTGAAATTACGGGACGTGGTGTTTGTTGGAGCACGAGTCCTGCGCCGACCATAGCAGGCAGTAAAACGGAAGAAGGTGTCGGATTGGGGTTGATTGCAAGCGATGTAACAGGGCTGTTAGCAGCCTCAATTTATTACACACGCAGCTATGCAACTAGTGAATTTGAAACCATCTATGGGGAAGAACAGACATTCACTACTCGGGATGCTGTGGTGAGTTTGACAACAACATCAGTTTCAGCCATCTCAGCATCAACTGCCAAAAGTGGGGGGACTATTTCAGATGACGGCGGAGCGCCCATCACAGTTCGCGGCATTTGTTGGAGCACAAATCCCAACCCTACCCAAGCAGACGACAAAACAGAAGACGGTTCGGGTACGGGTAGTTTTTCCAGTGATTTGACAGGATTGACCTTAGGAATGACGTATTACATACGGAGCTATGCGACCAATCAAGTGGGAACCACTTATGGGGAAGAGATGACTTTTATTACTTCATTAGGTGTTGGTGATTACACCCAAGGCGGTGTGATTTTTTACATGGCTCCCAATCAAAATACCGACTTGAATGGCGACGGCAGTCCAGACCAAGGATTGTTAGTGGCTATCAAAAATCAAGGAGTGGTTGAATTTGGTTGTTTTGGCACAGAAGTTGGAAGTCTAAGCGAAACGAGAATTGGGACTGGTGCTCAAAGTACGACAGCACTTTTGAGTTCATGTGCTTCAGCAGACATTGCTGCGCGTCTGTGTGATGCCTATAGCGTGACCGTTGAAGGGCAGGACTATACAGATTGGTTTTTGCCAAGTAAAGATGCTCTCAATGAAATCTATCAAAACAAAAACAGCATCAACAGTTCTGCAATTGCCAACGGAGGGGACGAATTCATTACTTATTTTTATTGGAGTTCCAACGAGAAGGATCGCAACAGCGCTTGGTCACATCATTTTTCAAGCGGTAATCCGGGTCAGAATGATAAAGACTCTAGATACGGTGTTCGTGCGGTACGTGCTTTTTAAGTCTTTTTGTTTGGCGGTGGGACAAGGTGTTGCATGGGTCAATAGGGTCTGTTTTTTTCTGATAAATTACAAATACGGACAGCCCCAAGATTTCCCTTGAACAATATAGAGATTGATAACGCCATTCGCAATTTCTGAGCCAAATTTCAAACCTTGAACGGCATGACATAAAATTATTTTTATTTTAGAATCAGAATTCAATAAAAATGAGAATAGCTAATATTGAAGACACCATATCGATGTCTGAAATGGAAGGAATTATGGATGGGCGTATGTCTTGGGGATGCGCAAAAATCACAATCCTTTTGTTTGATAAGGAAGGCGTATCAATACTTCTTCCTAAATTTAAATTGAGAAATAATACGACACTCTTTTTTCTAATGATTTTAACATTTATTTCAAGTTCTTTCACTAAAGAACTTTTAAATACGGATGATCTAATAATCAAGTTTTTCCAATTGCCAAAGCACACAATATGTATACGAAATAGCGGTCTGGGAAATTGCCCAAACCGTTTTTGTTTTTTTAGGTATCTTGCATTTTTAAAATAAGTGTTCGTGTGAGAATCCACGACAAATTTTTCAGAGTGTTAGCGGCAATTAAAAAAATGAAAAAACAGATTATCATAGGACATCTTCTCACGTTATTATTAGGAGGTATTGTGTACATATCATTTCGGCAAGACACTTTGAAAATGTTCGATTGGTTTGGTCGTGTTGATCACTCAGAGCTTGTATCAAGACTTAGGAGGTTTACACTTCCGATGGCTGATTTCTTGCCAAATTGGTTTTTGTATTCAGTGCCCGACGGCCTTTGGCTGTTCTCATACCTCTCAATTTTATTGGTAGTTTGGAATAATGAAATTTCAAAGCACAATGTTCATTGGTTGCTTTCAGTGCCGACAATTGCAATCGTTTCTGAAATCGGGCAATTGTTCGGGATAGTTCCAGGAACTTTTGATGTATTCGATTTGATATTTTACTTGGCGGGAACAGTTCTCCCAATTTTACTTTTCACGAATTTAAAAACAATCAAACCTCAAACAACATGAAAAAAAGAATGAAGCACTTACTATCAGCAACGGTCTTAGCTGGATTTTTATTCATTGCCTTCGGTAGTATTGATGAATCAGCTACAGAAATTGAGATTTCAACACAGGAACCGGAAATGACAATATCTGCAAGAAAGCTATATGCCGATTATGAGGCCAATGGTGTCGCTGCTGACGAGAAATACAAAGGGAAAGTACTTCAAGTTACGGGTGTAATCAACGATATTGATAGAGACATAATGGATAATATTTATGTAACACTGAAAGGGGACCAATATTTTGGAGATATTCAATGCTTTTTTGCCGAAAGCCATCTTGGAACAGCCTCAAAGTTGTCAAAGGGTCAAAAAATTTCAGTAAAAGGGTTGTGTGACGGAAAATTGATGAATGTCATGCTAAAGGGGTGTATTGTCGAATGAGATTCACCCGATAAATCAAAAAGAACCTTTTGTGAAAAATTAGTCATACAGTTATCTATTGGTTTTGGCAAGTTTCCCGATTTTAACAGGCTTATTGCTCTGCTTAGCTGAAGGTTCAGTGCGATCAAAGCCTTTCATTTTTTTAGCCAATTTCTGCTCATTTTTTTATCAAACTTAAAACTTAATGAAACAAAGTTTGCACATAATAAAGGGAATGTTTTTTCTAATTGTGGGCTTATTTTCTAGCTTAGTCATTGGGCAAACCGTTGAAAATTTCGAATACACTTCGGGTACCTTATTGACCGATAATGGGTATGGCACAAAGGGCGACGCACCTGCTGTTTATGTTAGCAATTCTGGATTGGAATATTCAGGTCTTGCCGTTTCTGGGGTTGGAAACGCAGCTCATATTGAGATTTCAGAAGACGACGATGGCGATTCCTCAACCTATGGTGGAGAAAGAATTGCGTGGAGAGAAATGTTTTCTCAATCGGTATCATCTGGGACCGTTTATCTTTCCTTTATCGCAAAGATTCAGTCGACAATAGGAGGGGCAAATATGTTCAATAATTTCTTTATAGCGATGAGTAATCCTGACCGAAATAAATTGAGAGGGAGAGTGATGGCCAAAGATGATGGAACAGGTAAAGTCATGTTTGGTTTGACAAAGGGATATAGTACAAGTGTAAACTGGACAACAGCTTTGTATGATTACGACAAAACGTATCTGTTTGTTGTCAAATATGAGTTTTTAACAGGAGGAGATTCTGATGACGTAGCGAGCTTGTTCATCTTTGATGCAGCTACAGATGGAGTTCCTGTATCAGAGCCTACAACGGCTAATTTGACGGCCAATGATGGTAGCGATACACCAAAAATAAAGATAGTTCACTTGCGTCAAAGTAAAGTAGCTGCCATTGTAGACGGACTCATAATGGGGACTAGCTGGGCTGACGTTGTACTTCGAAATGCAAATACATATCCTCAATATTACATAGATTCAGTAGAAGGTGATGATGAAAACGAGGGCAATTCTGCGGATGTACCTTGGCGTACATTGCTCAATTTAAAGTCCGTGGTTCTTGATGCGGGCAACATCGTTTATTTGAAGCGAGGGAGTGAGTGGAATGAGGTTTTTTCTTTTAAAGGCAGTGGTTCGTCAGGCAATCCGATACTGATCAAACCCTATGGCAGTGGACCTAGGCCAGTGATTGCTTCAGGCGGAACGGACGCTGCTTTTTTAATAAAAAACCAGCAATACATAGAGGTTGAGGGTTTAAAGATTACCAATCAGGGGGCAACACCCCAAAAGAATCGGAAAGGGGTCTACATAGAGGCAGAGAATTTTGGCGTTGTAAACCACATTCACTTAAAAGATTTAGAGATAACAGATGTCAATGGTCGTCATGGAGGTCTTTCTGATGGGGATTTTCAAGACGATAAAATGAGTGGGGGGATTATCATTAGTATAGTAGGCGATTTGGTGGAGACCTATTTTGATGATTTATTGATAGAAAACTGTCACATTCATCAGGTATCTCAGACAGGGATTTCAAACAAGTCATCATGGGATGATCGTGAGTGGCCAAGAAATGGCGGTAGTTATGTGAACACCTCATGGGTTGGAAGCAAAAATGTAGTGTACAGGAACAACAGATTGGAGCATATTGCTGGAAATGGAATTATTATAAGGGAAGCACATGCCCCTTTATTAGAATACAATAAGCTGGACTATTGTGGTGAGCTGACCACGGGGAATGCGGCGTTTTGTTTCAATACGGACTATGCCTTATTCCAATACAATGAAGTGAGCAATACCATCACCAATCCAGGAGATGTAGATTCAGGAGGATTGGACAGTGACTTTAAAACACGCTGGACAACATTTCAGTATAATTATTGCCACAACAACGGCGAAGGTGGGGTATTGATTACTGGAGGTCCAGCAAGATGGGACACAGCATTTAACTACAAAACCATCATACGTTACAATCTTCTAGCTGACAACGGTGACCACGGGATTAAAACTTCAGGCAATGTCACGGAGTTAAAAGTTTACAACAACCATATTTATTCGGGCATAGGAGAATCGATAGAGTTCATTCAGCATGTTAGTTGGGAAGGATACTCACGCGATGCAGAATATTACAACAACGTGTTTAATTCTAGTCAAGCAACAGGAAGTATAAACTTAGGCAGCAGTTCAGGAAATTCAATATATAGCAATCAGTTTTCAGGGGTAATGGCACATGGGCAAGTAAGTGCGGATAATAATTTATGGAACGCACCTCCGGTTTATCAGACATCACCCACATCGACAGGGGGGGTAGAGAGTTTTAGACTGGCTGCAACATCCCCTGGGGTAGATGCAGGGAGTAGTTATCAACACAGCGCTGAGGACGGATATGGAGGAGAGATACCGATACAAGACATATTTGGGAACTCTGTGACAGACAACAATGTGGATGTTGGGATGGAAGAGAATGGGGCTTCAATGAGCAACAACCCTTTTTTCAACAACCAAGTTAATATCACCGTATTTTCTTCAAATGAAGGAAAACAACTTGTTATTAAAGTCGATAATGCAGCACATATTTACTTCACGAATGTTAAAATTTATGACATGCGAGGGAGGTTGATTTTAAATGAAGTTGTAGGCAATCAAAAAAAGATTGTTCTCAATACGAAAAACAAACTTTTTAAGGGGGCATACATATTGAAGATGAACGGCGATAAAATCAATTTTAGCAAGAAGTTTTTAGTTAGGTAAACTTCAAAAAAGTCACTGTAAAAAAAGGGATGAAACCCTAATTTACGGATTCAATTGACAAGCCGTATTCCCTCTTTTGTTCGGTTGTTTTAAACCTTTGTCTTTGAAGGATGGACAAACTACTTTTTGTTTTTTTTGGATTGAGTTTCTTATTGGGTTGTGGTGGTGAGGAGGAAGACTCCTTGTTAAGAATAACAAATGATGCGGATGAGGATTTTAGAATCACTCAAATCCGTTTTTTAGGTCATGCGTCTAATTACTTAAACATTCAGCATGGAGAATCACTGACATTTGATTTAAGTGATGGATTTTCTCTTGGTTCGTCCAACATGAACATTGATATAACATATACATGTGACTCTCAAGAATGGATTTCAATATTTGTAGTAAATTTGAACGAAGGTTCAACATCATCCTTTGATTTTGTCAAATGTTCTTCAACAGCAGATGATTGTAGGAGTGTTTGTCTTGAATAAGGAAAGCGCTAAAAACTTTACGTATTTATGTATTTAGGGGCGATGGAAACAGGCTCGATTTCCATGCTTCAAAAAGCCATGAGGCATTCGTCTATCAACGTATTAACCTGTTTAAGAAGTTTGGAAATTGCTGAATTAAAAGAGGAAGATATGCCACTAGTTTAGTTGAAATTAGGTTTGGGGAGTGTCCATTGATATGCCATCCAATCAAAGTATTCTGTATCCGTAACCTTACTCACATCCCAAGAACTTAGGTCTTGATTGAAAGATGACGCTTCCATAAACATACTTTCCATAGAATTAACATTACTCACATCCCAAGAACTGATGTCTTGGTTGAAAGCGGTTGCGGATTGAAACATACCCCACATTGTTGTCACACTACTTGTATCCCATCCTCCGATGTCTTGGTTGAAAGCGGTTGCGCCTCCAAACATATTCCACGTTCCTGTCACATTACTCACATCCCAATTTCCTATATCTTGATTGAAAGATGATGCTCTATTGAACATAAAATTCATAAAGGTAACCTTGCTCACATCCCAAGCGCTGATGTCTTGATTGAAAGCGGCTGCGTTTTCAAAGATAGCGTTCATGCCAGTGACCGAAGAAGTATCCCATCCTCCGATGTCTTGGTTGAAAG
>CAWVRK010000018.1:0-37332 GCA_963932955.1 uncultured Flavobacteriaceae bacterium | reverse complement strand
TCTGCGCTCACCCAAAGCTTCACAGAAACGTGGGGCTTTTTTTTTGGATAAAACCTTCTGTTTGTTGGGGATGAAGCGCTTCTCTACATTGAAATCAGATTTTTAAAAGAGCCAATGTAAAAATAGCTTTTTACGCTGATTAATCAAAATTTGTAAATATTTCCCTCATTTTTGACAGACATTTGACAGACATTTTTACGCTGTCCCTTTTGATATTGCACAGAGTATTTCTTTGAAAAGCTTGCCCACATCGGCAAGCTTTTTTATTTGGGTCCGGGAGTCATGCATGTTGTAAACAAGAATTGAAAATTATTGTCTTGTACAGCATTTTACTGCACAGGTGTTTTCAACTGTTTGTTTGATTTATGACGGTTGTCATTTTAGGACTTGTTTTTCTGTGCAATCTTAGTACTGTCAAAATAAGGAAAAATGATACAGCAAATTGATTCCATTGCAAGCATTATGAATGTCCAGGTGGTTTCTCTGGCATCGCAGAACAGTTTAAGAGAAGCGGAGCGTCTTTTTAGAAGTAGCAAAGCGAAGTACCTTCCGGTGCTTGAGGGCGATGAGCTTGTCGGCATGTTGAGTTTTGCAAAACTATTGGAGTGCCTCTTGGTAGAAACCTGTAAAATAAAAGCCAGGATGGAGGATGTTGCAGCCCATTCTCAAATAAAAGTTGAAGCGATAATGCAACGAAATCCAGTCAAAATTCCTTTTCATCTGACCATCAGGGGCTTGGCAAAAATACTGGCAAATCACGAGTTTTACGCTTTGCCAGTGGTTGACAATCAGAAGTTGGTGGGGGTTGTCACGACCACCGATTTGTTGCATTATTTATTAAAAAAAAAGAACTATGAGGTGGTGCGCGAAAGGGGAATTTGGGGGAATTGAGTCTTTTGTTTGTTTGTTTGTGACGTGCATAATTCGCCACAAACAGCAGCACCACCTTTTTATAGAATAGTAGATGAACCAAAGAATCTATTTGTATGCTTAGTTTTGGATTGAGTTGCAAGAAGTTTTCCTGTTCCAATCAGAAGTTTAGGCATGTCAAAAGACAATTTCATAGTTTTTTTTTGTCTTTTCTTTGAGGAGATATTTGTTATCAAGACCGGAATTAGGGTGTGTAAAATCAAAGCTGTCAAAAAGAAGAACAAGTCTTCAGCTTTTTGGAATGTGCGATTTTAGAGGTGGATTCTTAAAGGAATAAGAATTAGGAAATTCTATTTTTTAAATCCTGAATGGTAGCGATGGGATCTTGACTTCCAAAAACATAACTGCCTGCAACCAAAACATCTGCACCTGCTTCCACCAGTTTCTCGGCGTTTTTATCGGTTACGCCCCCGTCAATTTCAATCAGGGTAGTTGCTCCTGAAAATTCGATGAGTTTTTTGAGTTGTTTTACTTTTTTATAGGTGTTTTCAATAAAAGATTGTCCACCAAAACCAGGGTTGACACTCATGAGGCAGACCATGTCAATGTCTTTGATGACATCTTCTAAAACAGCGATTGGTGTATGTGGGTTCAAGGCAATTCCAGCCTTCATTCCTGCTGCTTTGATAGCTTGCAGGGTTCTGTGAACGTGTGTACAAGCTTCGAAGTGAACCGTCAAAATATCCGCTCCAACATTTTTGAAAGTGGTGATGTATTGGTCTGGATTCACGATCATCAAATGCACGTCCATTGTTTTGGTCGCGTGTTTTTTGATGGCGCTGATGACGGGCATTCCGAAAGAGATGTTAGGAACAAATACGCCGTCCATCACATCGATGTGAAACCAGTCGGCTTCACTTTGATTGATCATTTCGATGTCTCTTTGAAGGTTGGCAAAATCTGCAGCTAATACGGAAGGAGCAATAAGTTTGTTCATTTTTACATTTTTCATTTCAATCACAAAAGTACTTTAAAAAATCAAACGCTCCATATGTTCACAGAGCGTTTTTGAGGTTTGTAGAAAGGGGAGCTTATCCAAGGTAGGTCATCAAGATTTTTGATCTTGAAGTGTGTTTCAATCTTCGAATAGCTTTTTCTTTAATTTGTCTGACACGTTCGCGGGTCAGGTCAAAGGTTTCTCCAATTTCCTCTAAGGTCATGGGTTGGTGCTCTCCAAGGCCGAAATAAAGTTTGACGACATCGGCTTCTCTGGGGGTCAAAGTTTCCAAAGCCCTTTCGATTTCGACTCTCAAAGATTCGTGCAGGAGGTTTTTGTCAGGATTTGGAGATTCTCCTGAATTCAAGACATCGTAGAGGTTCGAATCTTCTCCTTCGATTAGTGGTGCATCCATGGAGACATGGCGTCCTGAATTTTTCATGGATTCTTTGACGTCGTTGACAGTCATGTCCAATTTTTTAGCGATCTCTTCAGCTGATGGAGGACGTTCGTTTTCTTGTTCTAAGAACGCATACATTTTATTGATCTTGTTGATAGATCCAATTTTGTTTAGGGGCAATCTTACGATTCGAGATTGTTCTGCCAAGGCTTGTAAGATGGATTGACGAATCCACCATACGGCATACGAAATAAATTTAAAACCACGAGTTTCGTCAAAGCGTTTGGCCGCTTTGATCAAACCCAAATTGCCTTCGTTGATTAGATCGGGCAGGGTCAATCCCTGGTTTTGATACTGTTTTGCAACGGAAACGACAAAACGCAAATTTGCTTTTGTCAATTTTTCTAATGCGATTTGATCTCCTGCTTTGATGCGTTGAGCCAGTTCGACTTCCATATCGGCGGTGATCAAATCCACTTTTCCGATTTCTTGTAAATACTTGTCTAAGGATGCGGTTTCTCTGTTGGTAACCTGCTTGGTGATTTTTAGTTGTCTCATATTGTTTTGAAGGGAAAAATAATTTTAGGTACTTGTTCTGTATTTAGTATACGTTTGAATTGATTGAAATGTTACAGAAAAGTAGTAAAAATATTGGTTTTTAGTTAGTTTTTTGAAATTGCAGATAGCAATGCAGGTCATTGGCGATTGCTTTGCGCTCTTTTTTCAGGTTATCCGCTTTTTTTGGGGATGTAAGGCACCTGAATTCTAACGTTGGTTCCTTTGCCGATGTCTGAATGAATTGAAAAACTTCCTTTCATCATTTTTACACGAGCAGCAATTTGTTGGATGCCAATGCCTTCAGAAGCAAATTTTTGAGTAGTATCAAACCCGTCTCCGTTGTCTTGAATTTTGATAAGAAGTTGTTGTTGTCTGTCTTCAAGAACTTCTACCATTGCGGATTTTGCATTGCTGTGTTTGAGGATGTTGTTGATCAGTTCTTCAAGGATGTTGTTGATTTTAATTTCAAAACTTTGCTCGTAGCGGCTAAGATTTTCGGTACGGCATTTGATTTTTATTCTTGAATTGGAATATTTGTGGCACAAGTCATGGATGGCATGATCCAGACCGAATTTTAATAAAACAGCTGAGATCAATTGGTGTGATAGGTCTCTTATTTTGGACGATGCTTCAGAGATTAGGGCCTGTGTCTTTTTGATTTCTATGGGTTTCTCTCCTTTTATTATATTTTTACTTGCTTGTAAATGAAGGCTTGCAGCGGAGAGGAGGGTACTTACATTGTCGTGAAGTATGGCTGCAATTTCTTTTCGTTCCGCCTCTCTACCGTCAAGTGATGCATTTAGAATTTTTATATGAGTTTCCGATTCGATTTGTTTCATTTCTCGTTCTTTTAAAAGTTGAAGCCTTCCAAATTCCAATTGGACATTTTCTTTTTTAAGATTTGTATAGATGGCATAGACCCAAAAGGTCAAGGCCATTCCAAGTAGTAAACCACCAAGGATAATGCTCCATGTCTGAAAATGCTTTTTTTTGGCAACTTCAAGTAGGTGTCTCTTTTCTGCACGTTGTTTGAAGGTGTCCACATTGTGTTTGGCTTCTATTTCGTTGAGAATGGCGTCGAATTCGAGGTCCTTCAAGTTGTCAGTAATTTTGTTGGCTTCAATTAGGTACTTATAAGCAATGGGGTCTTCGAGTTGGTCGTACGTCCAAGCTATGTTCTTGAGGATATCTCCTTTGTAGTTTTTTGTCAATTCCTTTTTGTAGGTGTCTAAATATTGAAGTGTTTCTGTATAATATTGAATGGCTTTAGTGAAGTTTTTGAATTGCACTTGAATCCCCGCCAAGGTATTGAGGTTGGCGATCAAGTTTAGGGTGTCACCTTGTGAACTGCTAATTTTTATAGCTTTTAAGATGTGTTTTTCTGAAATTTTGTACTTTTTTTTTAAATACGAAGCAACAGACAAACCGTTGTGAATTCTACACTCTATCGTATCGTATTTGTTTGTGAGTTGGGCGATGTCAAAGGCTTTTTTGTAGAAATACTCCATACTATCGAGGCTCACCGTGTTTTTTAAAACATCTGAGTCATAGAGATTGTGATGGATGTTGCCGATAAAAATCAGTTGTTTCAAAAGTTGTTTTGTGTCCTTTTTGATTTCAGTGTGTTTGACAACGCTTTTCGCATAGGTGAGAGCTTTTTTATAATTTTTTGCATGGAAAAACACCTTGCTAATTTTCATCAGTGCCTCATTGATGATTTTTTTGTTCTTTTCTTTTTTTGCCATCTCCAAGACATCTAAGTACAGTCTTAAAGAAATTTTTTGTTTGTTTTGATTCCAAAGCGCCTCAGCTTTGTGAATAGAGTCTTTTAATTTCTGAAGGGAAGTGTTGCCACTACATACAGCAAAAGCCACTGAATTTTTACCGACAGTGGCTGCTGAAATTTTCTTTTCTTTGGCAATCAACAATTGAGATAAAAAGAGAAGGCCAATCAAACAACGTGTTATTTTACACATAGACTAGTTTGGTTGTTGAGCACATACTTTTTCTCTTTTTTCAATGGTGACGAAGTGGTGGGGCTATCAATTAATTAGGTTAAAATAAAGTGTGGAGGCCCATAGCGTTCGCCGTAAACTTCGTTGTTTTTTTGTTTGAGAGTAGTCTTTTTCAGATCGTACACAAAAATAATATTTAAGGGGGTATCCTCTAATTTAAGAAAATTTTTCACATAAGATGTAGTTCCGTCGTTGTTTCCAGCTCCGAACCATATTTCATGCCTTTGAAGTTTTTTGTTGAATTTAAAACGAGCGACAATGTCTTTTGGAACTTCGAATTCGATCAAATAAGAACGATCCACCAACTGGCTAAGCTTGTAGCCTTTCAAATATTCTGAAATTTTGAAACTACTTTTTTTATGTGTGTTTTTGATTTCATCAATAACAGAGATGTAAGAAATTTTCTCATCATCTTGAGTTATGATGTCAATTTTCAATTCGTTGTCAACGAGTTGAAGAGGGGTTTTCTGTAAGGTCTTATCAGCGTCTTCTGCTAACATTTGCAAGGTGTATACACCGTTTTTAAAAAAGATTTCGGAATTCTTTCCGTCGGCAAGGACTTGTTGTAAAAGATAATTCCCATCCTGATCGTTTATCAAGGTGAACAATTTGAAAGAATCTTCGGAAGCTGTTTCCTCCAATGCGCTGTCGTTGTTGCATCCCGTCAAGTAGAACAAAAGGAATGTCATTGCAAAAATTTTAAATTGTTTTTTCATAGTATTTTGAATTTAAATTAAACATGAGATTTCTTCTTGTAAAAAAAACGACGCAAACATGATATTTAAATCTATTTGCGACGTTTTAACACTAAGGGGGAATTTGTAATCAAATTAGTTTGTGTTTTATGGCATACATCACCATTCCAACAGAGTTTTTTACATTTAGTTTTTTTAGCAATTGTTTTCGATATGTTTCAACAGTGCTAGGACTGATATTCAATATGTTTCCAATTTCTTTTGAGTTCAATTCACAACTTACGTGTTTCATAATTTCGAGTTCTCTTTCACTGAGTGGTCGGCCATAATAACCATCTGGTCGTGCCATCAATCTTTTCTTAATTCCTACAAAAGAGAGCATTTCTTGAAGCACATTTTTGCTAAAATATTCCTCACCTTCTGCGACAGATAGGATGGCTTTGACAATCTGCTCAGCTGCACAATTCTTACCTAAAAAGCCCAAAGCCCCCAAATTCAATACTTTTCTTACCAATTTGATGTCTTCATAACTCGACAACATAATGGGCTTGGTCGAGATTTCTTTTTTCTTCAAAGCTTTCAAAACTTCTATCCCATCAAGTTTTGGCATATTGATGTCTAAGATTAAAACATCTGCGATGTTTTCTTCAAACCATTCCAATACTTGAAGTCCGTTTATAGAGGTGCCAACCACCGTTATTTTTGGTTCGATTTTTAACACAGCTTCAATTCCGTCAATCAATACTTGGTGGTCATCTGCAATGTGTACCCTGATGTTTTTTATTTCCTTCATTTTCTTTAGATTAAAATTAGATCATTTAATAACGTTTGTCAATACACTAAAATGGGGAATTTTTTGACCAACCATGTTTGGTTGGTCTGAGAGAGGAGGGTACTTTAAAATTACGAAAATAAAAAATCCGAAGAATGACTCCTTCGGATTTTTTCGCATAAATAAACTAAGATGTTAGGGTTATCGCAAGCGATCTACAGATTTTACAAGGTCCTCATCCCTTTTGATTGCTCTGTTTGCCATGGCAAGGAAAACAACAACAAGTAATGGAAGAAAAACCCCAATACCTTTCTCAGAAACAAACGTTTCTCCAGGTAGCTTTAGAGATTGACTCAGCAATACACCTAATAAATAGAAGTTGATCAAAATATTGATGCGTCCAAGCACAAACTGCCTCTTTCTGTTGTTGTAACCCAAAAGGGAAATCAAAGAAAGCAGTGCGGAGACGAAAAAAGTGATTCCGATAGATTTTATAAGCAAACGCGCGTCGTAAAAAGTGTCTGTTATTTGAAACAAACCATCGTTTTCTAGACAGCAGAAGTCGACAAAAAAAACACACACACTTGAAATGAATGCTGCAAGAATTAGATAAAAAGATTGAACGCGTTGTATCATGAGTATTGGTTGTTGCCGTGATTCGCAACACCACAAAAATAGCTATTTATTTTTTTAATAAAACCATTTCTGAACTAAAAATTGTTTGTGAATTTTGACATATTTTGAGTAAAAACTTTTTTTTGTAAATAATTAAAACATATATTTGTTCTTTAATTCCATTCTACTTTATTAAGAGGTTTTATTAAAATCTGCTCTTATCCCACAAAATTCACAAATAATACATTCCTTACAGTTCTTTCTGTTTTGAGAAAGAATATACAAAACTACACTTATGTTTGAAATTTCACAACTCAAAGAAAAAACACTTATTGAGTTACAAGCCATTGCCAAATCAAATGGCCTTAAAAAAACAAGTCAATTGAAAAAAATGGATTTGGTATACCAAATTTTGGATGTCCAAGCTGCAGCATTGTCTGCCCTTGAGTCCAAAGAGTTGGCTTCCGATTCCAAAGCCACTGCTTCCAAGCCGAGAAGAAAAAGAGTTTCAGACTCGGATGCCGTTGTACGAAAAGCAACGACAAGAAAGACGGAGGCTCCAAAAAAATCAGAAGTGCAAAACACCGACAAGCAATCCTCTAAAGATGGTCAGATTTCTGAAAGTGAAAACACCAAAAAAGAGGTAGCAACTGTTCAGGAAAAAAACAACAAAGCCCAACGACCTATTACAGACTCAAAACCTGACAAGCCTCAAGCCAGGGACTCCCAAAGTTCTGGGCATCAAAAACAAACAGAGTCCAAGCCAAGAAATCAAAATGGCAACCATTCCAAAAACGGGCAACAAAAGAATCAAAGCAGAGAAAAAAACTTCAATAAGAGCAACGCAAAATACAGAGATCCAGACTTTGAGTTTGATGGAATCATAGAAAGTGAAGGCGTCTTAGAAATGATGCAAGATGGATATGGTTTTTTGCGGTCTTCGGATTACAATTACTTGTCATCTCCAGACGACATCTATGTATCCCAATCTCAGATAAAACTCTTTGGTTTGAAAACAGGGGATACTGTTTTAGGAAATGTACGCCCTCCAAAAGAAGGTGAAAAATATTTCCCATTGATCCGAGTTTCTAAAATTAATGGATTGAATCCGAACGTTGTTCGTGACCGAGTATCTTTTGAACATTTGACCCCTTTGTTTCCGCAAGAAAAGTTCAATTTGGTAGATCGTAAAAACACGCTGTCTACACGGATTATGGACTTGTTTGCACCGATAGGGAAAGGTCAGAGAGGAATGATCGTTGCACAACCCAAAACAGGGAAAACCATGTTGCTAAAAGACATTGCAAATTCCATTGCAGAAAACCACCCTGAAGTATATCAAATTGTATTGCTTATTGACGAGCGTCCAGAAGAAGTAACAGACATGCAGCGAAGCGTCAAAGGAGAAGTAGTTGCTTCGACATTTGACGAGCCTGCGGAAAAACACGTACGCGTTGCAAACATTGTTTTGGAAAAAGCAAAACGATTGGTGGAATGTGGACACGATGTGGTGATTCTTTTGGATTCGATCACGCGATTGGCAAGAGCTTACAATACCGTTGCGCCGGCATCCGGTAAAATTTTGTCGGGAGGTATTGATGCCAACGCATTGCACAAACCCAAAAGGTTTTTTGGGGCTGCACGGAATATTGAAAAAGGAGGCTCCTTATCCATCATCGCTACAGCACTTACAGAAACAGGTTCTAAAATGGACGAAGTAATTTTTGAAGAATTCAAAGGTACTGGAAACATGGAATTGCAATTGGATCGAAATATTTCGAACCGAAGAATTTATCCCGCCATCGATTTGATCAAATCGAGCACCCGTAGAGATGATTTGTTGTTGGATGCAAAAAGCGTTCAGCGCATGTGGGTATTGCGAAAATACCTCGCCGACATGAATCCTGTCGAGGCGATGGAATTCATCAACGATAAAGTGAAGTATTCAACAAACAACCAAGAGTTTTTGATCTCTATGAATGGTTAAAACATGCTTAATGCAAAAAAAAAGACTTCTTAACAGAAGTCTTTTTTTTTGAATGCAATTCAAATCAGTTTGAAGTCAAGAAGCTGTTTGTCAAAAATCTTCTTTGTGCAAAAGGATGTGTTCGTGTTGATTTAATAATGTTTTGAGGGTGTTGAGTTCCGAATTTGTGTAAAAATGGTGTGTAGGTTTGTTGGTTTGGGGGTTGAGAAGTTTGTTTTTAGCTAAAATAAATTTTGTTTGTTTCGCGACAGCCAATCCACTGTCAATAATTTCGATGGAATCTCCTGTAATTTTTTTTATTTTCGAAATTAAGAAAGGGTAGTGGGTGCAGCCCAGCACCAAACAATCAATGCGATTCTTTAACATCGGCAGCAAGTAGGTTTCCAAAAGCTCTTCCACTTCTGAACTTTCTAACTTTCCCTTTTCGATCAATTCTACCAAACCCACGCCAATTTGTTCTGTAACGCAGATGTCTTTCAAATACTTTTTTGAGGTTTCGTTAAACAGTCGGCTGCTCAAAGTCCCTTTTGTAGCTAAAATCCCGATGCTCTTGTTTTTAGTTTTAAGAGCCGCTGGTTTGATTGCAGGTTCAATGCCAATAAACGGAATTGCATAGCGTTCCCTTAAAATTTCAATAGCATTGGTCGTGGCAGTATTGCAGGCAACTACGATGATTTTACATCCTTTTGCAATTAAAAACTCCGTGTTTTTAATGCAAAGATTTAGAATTTTTTCTTTGGAATTTTGTCCGTAAGGTGCATTTTTGCTATCTGCCAAATAATAAGTGCTTTCATAAGGTAGGAGTTCGGTCAGCGTTTTCCAAATGGTAATTCCTCCCACTCCAGAATCAAAAATACCGATGGCTTGTGTGTTCATAGTTTAAAAATGCAAGTTGTATTTTTTTTCTAAAGTAGCGTTTTATTCCAAATGAAGACCAAAGTTTTGGTCAAAAAAAAACCGTTGTACGAATAAATTTACAACGGTTTTTTTAGAAGGAGTAGTTTTTATTGAATGCCCAAACTTGTTTTCACTGCTGGAAGCAAATCTTCACCTTCTAAAACGATCAATGCTTTTGCATCCAAGACATACACAATGCTTTTTTCTTTGGCGACAGTCTTGATGGCTTCTTGTGCTTTTTTGATGATCGGATCCAAGGCTGCTTTCTCTTTTTGTTGCAATTCTTGTTGAGCTACTTGTTGCAATTGCTGAATTTTTCCTTGATCTTCTTGAACTTCTTTGATACGCTCTTCATTTTGAGCAGCTGTTTTAGAAACTTCTTCAGCGGTGTATTTGTCTATTTTTGCTTTGAGTGCTTTCTGCGCTGTTGTGATTTCCTCTCCATAAGTTTTTCCCAATTTTTCCAAGTCTGCTTGTAACTTTAAGGTTTCAGGCATGTTGGCAACCACTTCTTCAAAATTGATATGTGCTACTTTTTGAGCATTGGCAATCTGCACCATTCCCATTGTAAATACTGCAGCGATTACGATAGTTTTAAATTGTTTCATTGTATTAGTTTATTTAAATTAGTCTGTTTTTATTATTTCCTGATTGCGTCTTAGCGTCTGATTATTTTTCTTTGTTTTTGTACTCTTTTTTCTTTTAGTGTTTCGATTCTTTTTTGAAGTGCATCTTTTGACGATTTCTTTTTTACTTTGGCCTCTTCAATTTCAATTTGTTTTTGTATTCTTTTTTCTTTTAGTGTTTCGATTCTTTTTTGAAGTGCATCTTTTGACGATTTCTTTTTTACTTTGGCCTCTTCAATTTCAATTTCTTTTTGTGTCTTGTTGATGTATTTGATTACAAGTTTGCTGATGTCATATTTTGGATTGGCATGCAGCAAAATCAACTCACTAGAGCGGTCAACTACAAAGTCGTATTTTTTCTGTTTTACAATTGTTTGGATTGCATTAAAAACTTGATCTTGTATGGGTTGTACAAGTTGTTTTCGCATCAGGTATAAACTACCTTCCACACCAAAATAACGGGCTTCAATTGTCTTTAAATCAAATTCTTTAATTTGAATCTCCTGTTCTTTTTCGAGGATCAATTCTTCTGTAAGCAATATTTTTTCGTGGAACAGGTTGGTTTTGAGTTGCTGGATTTCCTTTTCAGCAGTCTCCAAGGTATGTGTCCATTGTTCTGCTTTGGCACTCAATTTTTTTTCTGCTTCTTGATATTCAGGGACATTTTGAAGAATGTACTCCATGTCAATATATGCAATAGTCTGAGGTTTTTGTCCAAAGACAACAAATCCGATGAAAAGAAAACAAACGAATATTTTTTTAGTCATGTTAACAGTATTTGAAAAAATCGTGCCATAGTTGCTGCACACAAATATAATAAATTAGAATTGTTGTCCAATGATAAAATGTGTTTGCCAACCGGACTTGATACTTTCTCCAGGATGTGGATCGAATCCATGTCCAAAGTCAATTCCCAAAAGCCCGAATGCAGGCATAAAAATACGTATGCCCAGTCCTGCCGATTTCTTTACTTCAAAGGGATTGTAATTGTCAAAATCAGTATAGGAATTCCCGGCTTCTAAAAACCCTAGTGCATAAATTGAAGCAGATGGTTTTAGAGTAATCGGGTAGCGCAATTCCAAACCAAACTTGTTGTAGATGGTTCCTCCATTGTTGTCAGAAAGTCTAGAGTTTTCATAGCCCCTCAGACCTACAACTTCTCTTCCGTCAAATTGACTTTGCTGCAGTCCGTCTCCACCAACGTAGTAACGCTCAAAAGGAATGTCTTTCAATTGCGAGTTGTAGTTGCCCAAAAAGCCAAATTCTGTATTGGTCATCAGTACGAATTTTCCAACCAAAGAAGTGTACCATTTGGATTTGTAACTCAGCTTGTAATATTCCAACCATCGGAATTTCTCTTGGTTTATTTTTGGAATATTTGTTTCTGTACCTGTTTTGACTCCGTCTTCGTAGGTGTCTATTTGGTAATCGGGATCCACTTCCAAAGCTTTGAAATCCGTTCCGCTGATCAAAGAATGTGGCAAGGTAAATTTGGCACCAAAACTAAAGTCGGAGCCTGTTGTTGGGAAAATCCGACTAGGTCCCGAAGAATTTCTCCCCAAAGTAATGCTATATGAGAGGTTGTTCGATTTCCCCGTTCCGTTTTCAAAATTCAACAAGCCGATATTATATTGATTGATGTCGTATTGTCTAAAAGTGATTGTTTGGTTCAGGGTAAAATAATCGTCTGGCCATTTCAGTCTTTGCCCCAGTCCGATTGTGGCTCCTAAGATGTTCAAGCGCTTGCTCTTGTCAACCGTATAATTTTGGTAGTCGTATTGGTATTGTTTGGAATTGTAGATTGAAAAAGACAAAGATTTCGGCTTTTTTCCTCCCAACCAAGGTTCTGAAAATGAAAAGCTATAGGTGCTGTAAAAACGACTGGATTGAAGTCGTAGGGACAAGGATTGCCCGTCTCCCATCGGCAAGGGCTTGTACTCTTCCTTTTTTAAAATATTTCGAATTGAGAAATTGTTAAAAGTAAGCCCCAAAGTTCCGATAAAGGCACCCCCTCCATAACCACCTTGCAGTTCGATTTGACTGGCACCTTTTTTGACAACACCGTATTCGATGTTTACGGTCTTGTCCACATAATTTGGTTTCAAGTCAGGCGTTACATTTTCAGGGTCAAAAAAGCCCAGTTGTGAAATCTCACGAATGGATCGTATGATGTTTTCCTTGCTGTAAAGATCTCCCGGTTTGGTTCTTAATTCTCGGTATATAACATGGTCATTGGTCACTTCGTTTCCAACAACTGAGATCTTTTTGATGGTAGCGGGCTCGTCTTCATGGATGCGAATCTCTACAGTAATAGAATCATTGTCTACCTTGGTTTCCACAGCGTCTACTTGAGAAAATAAATATCCGCTGTTTTGGTACAAGGAAGTGATGTCTTCTGAATCGGGAGAATTGTCTCCCTTTACGCGTTCGTTTAAGACCTTGGCATTGTAAACATTTCCTTTTTCAATCTTTAAAAATCGTTGCAGCTGAGCCGTTGAATAATTGCTGTTTCCTAAAAATTTGATAGCGCCAAAATAATAGCGCTTTCCTTCTTCCAAAGTAATGTCTAAGTCAATGGTCTTGCCGTCCTTGTTCCAAGTGATGCTGTCTGATAGAATTCGTGCATCTCGAAATCCTTTTTCACTATAACTTTCTATGACTTTTTCCAAATCTTCCTTGAATTCATCCTCGATAAATTTTGAAGACTTCCAAAAACGACCCCAAAATTTTCTTTTGGTGTTCTTTAAAAGTTTTCTGATTATTTTGTCGGATACTTTTTTATTTCCATGAATGCGAATTTCCTTAATTTTTATTTTTGATCCTTTGTCAATATGGATCAAAAGGTCTTCCGCGTTGACTTCTGAGCTGTCTTTTTTTGTAATTAGGCTGACTTTGGTTTTTAGGTAGCCTTTGTCCGTGTATTTTTTTGTGAAGTAGTTTTTTGTGGTGACCAATAAGTTGTCGGTGAGCATTTCCCCTTTTTTGAGTTCTGCTTCTGTTTTTAATGTTTTTGCTTTTGAATTGCTCACCCCCGAAATGGATACATTTTTTAGCTGGGGAAGTTCGGAAACTTGAACCTCTAGATAGGCTGTGTTTCCATCAATTTTGTTTAGGTAAACATCGACAGCGCTAAAACGCTTGGTTCCGTAAAGTTTTTTGATGGCACTGGAAAGCTTGTCTCCGGGGATATTTATCTCTTGTCCTGTCTTGAGTCCAGAATACACCTTGACGGATTGTTCACTGAATTGTTGAACACCAGAAACACTGAGCTCTCCGAGCGTGTATTTTTCACCTTTTTCAAAGGAGGTGACGGGAACAATGGAGTCGGTTTTTGTTTCTTGTCCGAAGCCATTAATGCTAGAGAATGTTAAAGCGATCAATAAAGACGCAACGGTAATTTTAGTCATTTAAACTCTCAATTTGTTCGCTTGTTTTTCCAAAGCGACGTTCTCTGTTTTGGTATTCCAATACGGCTTTGTAAAAATCCACTTTTCTAAAGTCCGGCCAAAGGACCTCTGTAAAATGGAACTCGGCATAGGCAATTTGCCAAAGTAAAAAATTACTGATGCGCTGCTCTCCACTTGTTCGTATTACCAAATCAACATCCGGCAAAGAAACTGTATATAAATGATTATTAATAATGTTTTCATCTATTTCTTCGATGGAAAGTTCATTATTAACAACTTTTTTAGAAATATTTTTAACGGCGTTAACAATTTCTTCTCGCGACCCATAGCTCAAAGCAAGAGTAAGCACTACTCTTGAATTTTTTTTGGTAGCTTCAATTACTTCTTGAAGTGTTTTTTGAGCTTTGACAGGAAGGTTTTTTAGGCCTCCAATCGCATTGACCTGAATGCTGTTTTTTTGAAAATTAGGGAGTTCCTTTTTTAAAGAAGAGATCAAAAGGTTCATCAAAGCATCTACTTCTGTCTTTGGTCGGTTCCAGTTCTCTGAGGAAAATGCGTACAATGTAATCGCTTCGGTGCCGATTTCTGCCGCGGCTTCTACAGATTCTCTGACGGAAGTCAACGCATTTCGATGTCCGAAAATACGCGCCATTCCTTGTTTTTTTGCCCAACGGCCATTGCCGTCCATGATGATTGCAATGTGCTTGGGAATCTTGTTTGTGTCAATACGTTTCTTAAAATCCATTAGTAGCTTGTTTTTGAACAGCAAGAAGGTCTACCAAAAGTATAGACAAGGGAAACTCCTGTAAAAAAATACCAATCGTTTGTTTCCGAATTGTGGTATTTTGTATCTGTATTGGAAAATCCGAGCTCATTGTTTTCAAGAATGTATTCACTGTCGTCTAGATCGTCCGTCATGGTGTAACGAACACGAGCTTCTATCGCATAAGCAAGCTTCCCAAATAGTTTTGCCTTGTAGCCAATGCCAAAGGGCAAGGCAATGCCAGTTTTTTTCTCATTGTTTGGTTTTGTTGAATACTTAAAGGCAGCCAATTCAAAAACAAAATAAGGGGTTCCTACTGGATACCGCGTATCCAAATTGTATTCAAAAAAATTAAATTCAACTCCTGCGGTGAACTCCGTCAATGTTTTGTCTAGGTCGGTGAACTTCTCTAGTACATGTTGTTTTGAATCATGGGCGTTTTCGCGAAGTTTCATTTGTGTCAGAGTTGCCCGGTAGGCCAATCTAGGATTTTTATTGAATTTGTAAATGAAACCAAAGGCAGGGGCATTTGGACTTACAAAGGTGGGAGACCCCAAATCACCGACATAATTGCTTCCTCCAATAAAAACACCAACTTCATGCAATTGTGCATTGCACAAATTGGCAGTCCATAAAAAGGCGATAAATAAATACGGTTTTCTCATAATGACAATAGCGAGCAAATATAATTATTTCAAACGGCTTGTTATGTATATGCGCTGTTAATTTTTAACAAACTGATTATAAAGTGTTTTATTGTGTTTGACACCTTAAAACTACTTTTTATTTGTTGGCTTAGTAAAGGTGCAGAGGAGTTGTTTCGATGTTAGAATTTGCTGAGAAGTTCTATTGCTACATGTAATTTCTTTTGTCTTCTCCCCACAACAATTTGCTCCGCAACGTCTGTATAAAAGTTTGTTGGTTGAGTTGGATGATTTTGATGCAAAAGGAGGCTTTGGTCAGCGTGATTTCCGTTTCAAAAGCAACCGATGAAACACGGGAATCCAAGGAGAGTAAAAATTCTTTTTCTCTTCCGATTACTTTCAAGCGAATTTTTGTTTTGTCTGGAATCACCAAAGGTCTGGCACTTAAATTGTGAGGAGCAATCGGGGTGATGACAAAATTGTGGGATTCTGGAATGATGATGGGGCCATGGCAGCTCAAGGAATACCCCGTAGAGCCGGTAGGAGTGGCAACTACAAGTCCATCTGCCCAGTAGGTAGTCAAGTGCTCTTCGTTTAGGTAAGCCTCTACACCAATCATAGAGGTAGAGTTTTTTCGAGCGATGGTCACCTCATTCAAGGCGTAATTCAATGCCATCGGTTGGGAGTTTTTTCCTTTGGTCTCGATGCTCAGCAATGCGCGTTCTTGAATGGTGTATTCTTTTGCCATCAAAGATTCGATGGCGTTTTCAATCTCTTTCTTTCGAACAGTAGCCAAAAAACCCAAACGCCCTGTATTGATACCAAGGATGGGGATGTTGAGATCTCGAACTAGGGTCACCGCTGACAACAAGGTGCCATCTCCTCCAAAAGTAAAGAGCAAATCAAAGCTGGTGTCCAAATCTTGGTGGCCTGAAAAAGTGGCGTACTTCAATTTCTCAACACCGAGGTCGGTAAGGATCTGAAGAAAGTCAAAATCAATCACGATTTCAATACTGTACTTATCTAGTTTTTGAATCAGCGTTTCAAAATACGGACGGTCTATTTTTTTATAGGATTGGCCAAAAATGCCTACTTTTTTCATGCAAATAATTTTTTAGATATTCAAACAGCCTTTTGTTTGAAAGATGCAAAGACATTGAATACTTTTTACAAAGTTAAATATTTTTGCAAATAATTGGATCGATTTTCTAAATCTTCAAGGTACGAGTCATTTCTAAGGGAAGACCTTACCGTATAGTCGTATCTTCGAAAGGAATCGATGATTTCATCCGCATTTTTTGTGTCTATTTTGACCGTAATCTCCGTAGTGTTTTCGTTTGTTTTTGAAACAAAAACGCCCAATAACTTGCCCTTGTTGGTTTCTGTTATTTGTGCGATTTCAGTCATGGAATACGCATTGCTTTCTTTTTCAAGACTTAAAAAAACGCCTTCTTGGCTTAAAAAATCAGTAGCAGAAAAGAGCGTCAAGACCTCGTTCAGATCTAGGTAGCCCAAAAACTCTTTGTTCTTATTTAAAACAGGCAATGTGTCTGTATCGTTAGCAGCAAACAAATGCAGCAACTCCAAAAAGCTGTCACTGTCATTTGCATAAAATGAGCTGAGCATGTACATAAGGTCGCTTATTTTTTTTGAATTTTGATCAAGTGCAACAAGGTCGTTTTTAGAAACAACCCCCAATAATTTTTTTTCGACAAGAACAGCAATATGGCTAAAGGGTTGTTTTTGAAACAATTCTTTGGCCACGCGTATCGAATCGTTAGGGTGTAAAGACTCGAGGTCAGTCTGAATATAATTAAGGATGTTCATAGTACGTGCGAATTACTGCAAAATAGTTAAAAATCTTGGAAAATGATGTATTTTTGCGATATTAAAAGAAGAACTTTTTAGTCTCGTTACCTCAACATTCATGCCATGACAAAATTAAGTGTTAACATCAATAAAATCGCCACACTGCGCAATTCAAGAGGAGGAAACACCCCAAATCTTTTAAAAGTAGCTGCCGATATAGAAGCGTTTGGAGCACAAGGAATTACGATACACCCAAGGCCTGATGAACGTCACATTCGTTACCAAGACGCCTATGATTTGAAAAAGACAGTGACTACCGAATACAATATTGAAGGAAATCCAATCGCAAAATTCAAACAGATGGTTTTGGAGATTCTTCCTACACAGGTCACTTTAGTGCCAGACGCAATAGACAACCTAACCTCCAATGCAGGATGGGACACAGTCGAACACCAAGACTACTTGAAAGAAATCATTGCGGAATTCCAATCCCATGGCATCCGTACCTCTATTTTTATCGATGCCGATGAAAAAAGAATTGAGGCGGCTGCCAAAACCGGTACGGATCGGATCGAATTGTATACCGAACAGTACGCTGTGCAATACGCATTGGGGAATTTTGAGGCCGTCAAGCCTTATGCTGCAGCTGCGCAGTTGGCACATGATTTGGGGATGGGAGTCAATGCAGGTCATGATTTGAGCTTGGACAACATTGCTTTTTTTACCAAGCACCTTCCATATTTGGCAGAGGTTTCTATTGGACATGCCTTGATTTCAGAATCCTTATACCTCGGACTTGAAAATGTGGTAAACATGTACTTGGACCGAATGCAGCATGACGAATAGGGCTTCTTTTCAAAAACAGTTCTACAGAAATAATTCAAACAACGGGATGGAAGTATTGCACTCAAAAATAGTAGGAGAAGGAATCCCTTTACTAATCTTACACGGTTATTTTGGCATGGGAGACAATTGGAAGTCCATCGCCAATCAACTTTCCTCAGACTTTCAGGTGCATTTGATCGATCAAAGAAACCACGGAAGAAGTTTTCATTCGGAAGCGTTTGATTACGAATTGCTAGCGGAAGATTTGAAAAACTACATGGATGTACATGACATCTCTTCTGCTCACGTGTTGGGGCATTCGATGGGAGGAAAAACAGCCATGTTGTTTGCGGTTACTTATCCAGAACGCGTACAGCGTTTGCTGGTGGCAGACATCGCTCCCAAGGCCTACAAGCCACACCACGAGCAGGTTTTGGCAGCTTTGAATGCAGTCGATTTCAGTGTGCTTCAGCTTCGCACAGAAGTAGATGCTGTTTTGCGGAACTACCTAGAAGAAGAAGGAGTGCGTCAGTTTTTATTGAAAAACATATACCGAAAAGCAAAAACCGAACTGGCCTTTCGTTTCAATTTGGAGAGTCTTACGGACAACAATTCTGAGATTGGAGCGCCTCTTCCCCCTTTTACAGAATTTGAAGGCCCCGTACTTTTTCTCAAAGGAGGAAACTCTGCTTACATAGCAGCAGGCGATACCGCGCTCATCAAAGCCCATTTCCCGAAGTGGCAACTGGCAACTGTCAAAAACGCTGGGCATTGGCTACACGCAGAAAACCCAACAGACTTTTTAAAAGAAGTTCAAGACTTTTTGTCTTAAAAAAACCAACGACACACTTTTGACATTGTTTTGGAAAGTTGAATTGTAGCTGGGTTTTGGATTATAGGTTTTTTCAACAGCCCTGTTTTTTTAGCTTTTTGTTGTGGGGTGTTCGTTCGCTGTTGTTTTCTTTGATCAAAGAAGAGGAACAAAACTCTTGAGAGAGAACCGGTTAAATGATTGTTCAATTCGCAAAAAAGTATTATTTTTGCACCCAATTTTAAGGATTTAAACACCAAAGAATCAAGATGAATATTACCAAAGAGAGCATAGACGCATTAAACGCTGTTGTCAAAGTAGCCATTACGGCCGATGATTACCAATCAAAAGTAGAGGAAATCCTACAAGATTACCGTAAAAAAGCAGACATCCCAGGATTTAGAAAAGGGCATGTACCCATGGGAATGGTAAAGAAACAATACGGAAAATCCATCATGATTGACGAGATCAACAAAATGTTGCAAGAGTCATTAAACAAATACCTTACAGAAGAAAAATTAGACATTTTAGGCAATCCATTGCCTAGAATCGACGAGAATTTTTCTTGGGATGCAAAGGACTTTGCCTTTGAATTTGAATTGGGCTTGGCTCCTCAGTTTGAAGTAGATTTGAGTGCTAAGAAAAAAATAACCCAATACAATATTGTGGCTGAAGACAACTTGATCGACAAAGAAGTTGAAAACTTGAGAAGTCGCTATGGAAAAGTTCAAGCCAAAGACGAGGTTGCAACGGGAATGAATGTAACGGGAACATTTTTCAATGAAGAAAAAGCGATTGAAAAGAAGTCTACCGTGAATTTGGAAGACTTGAAAGGAAAGTCCAACCTAAAGAAATTTATTGGTGCCAAAGTAGGAGACGAGATTCAGTTAAAGACCAAAGGGTTGTTTGCTGATAGCCAGAAATTGATGGGAGCCCTTGGCTTGTCTAACGACGAAATCCAAGGATTGCAAATTGACTTGAAGTTCACCGTTGAAGAAATAACAGAAATTGAGTTGGCAGACTTGAACCAAGAATTGTTTGACAAGTTGTTTGGAGAAGGATCCATTGCTTCAGTGGAAGAATTGAGAGCAAAGATCAAAGAAGATGCGGAAAGTCAATTCAAGACACAATCGGAACAACAACTGTTGAATGGTGTCACCGAATATTTGGTAGCAAATACAAAGTTTGATTTGCCTGCTGAATTTTTAAAGAAATGGTTGGCGACTGCTGGCGAAACACCAATTTCTGAAGAAAAAGCAGCTGAAGAGTTTGAAAAATCAGAAAAAGGCTTGCGTTACCAATTGATTGAAAGCAAAGTCATGACATCCAATGGAATTACCTTGGATTACGAAGAGCTAAAAGCCTATGCGATTGGTTTTATCAAAAGTCAGATGGCACAATACGGCAACTTGAATCCAGAAGAAAAAGAATTGGAAGAAATTGCTGGCAGGGTTTTGAGCAATCAAGAAGAAGCAAAACGTTTGCAAGAACAATTGACAAGCAAGAAACTGTTGGATTTCTACAAGGAAAATATCACTTTCAAGCAAAAAGAATTGAGCTATGAAGCTTTTGTAAAAGAAGTTTACAAATAGCCCGGATTCACCCAAAAAAAATCCTCACAAATACGTGAGGATTTTTTTTTGTTTTTAATAAAACCTTCAGAGAGTTATTTTCTTTTTTGCCCCCTTGTTTTTGGCTTTTTGTACTTTTTAGCGAGCTCTCTTCTGTAAGACCCCCCTTGATTTGTCTTTTTGTTTTTGTCTTTCTTTTCGTGATATGCCGGTCCTGGAGCGTGCTCTTTTGAGCGTATTTTCTGATAAGGCTTGATGATTTCTTTGGGCAGTTCCTCTTCTGTCATTTTAGTAGAAATAAGGACTTCTGCAGGAAATTCAAGTACAGGAACCTCTCGGTCCATCAATTCGGTGATGGCAGTCATGGCCTCCTCGTCTTGAGGAGTGATGAATGTAAGGGCATTTCCTTCTTCGGCAGCCCTTCCCGTTCTTCCAATTCTATGAATGTAATTTTCAGCATCTTTTGGCATGTCAAAATTGATCACATGGCTGATGCCCTCGATGTCGATTCCCCGTGCCAATATATCCGTAGCGATCAGTATTCTGTAATCTCCATCTTGAAACCCTTTGATGGCTTGCAATCGAAAATTTTGAGACTTGTTGGAATGTATCAAGGCGATGCTTTCGTCCTTTTTAGAGAGCTGAATTTGCTCGAACAAGGCATCTGCTACACGTTTGTTTTTTACAAATACAACCACTTTTTGATAGTCTTTTTCTCTTTGAAACAAATGCAACAATAAGTTGACCTTTGTGAAAAAATTTGGCACTTCATAACTTTGTTGTAGAATGCTTTCCAAAGGAGTTCCAGAGCGTTTGACTTCTATAAATTTTGGTGATTTGAAAAAGGTTTTGATGATGTTTTCTACATCTTCGGTCATCGTAGCTGAAAACAACACACTCTGTTTTCGCTCAGGCAAGAGGTCTAGAACCGTCATCAATTGGTCGCGAAAACCAAGGTTCAATACCTCGTCCACCTCGTCCAACACCAGCTTTTGAATTTTTTTAAGATTCAAGACTTTGCTCACACCCAAATCAATCAATCGTCCAGGAGTGGCCACTAAAATGTCCAAACCTTCAAAGATTAGCTGCTTGTGTGTGTTGATGTTCGTGCCTCCATAAACACCTCCGATACGCGTATTGCTGAAAGTCGAAAGTTCTTGAAGAGCTTGCACAACTTGTACGACCAATTCTCGGGTGGGAACGACAATCAACACACGAGGGTGTTTTTGTTCCGAATAAGACAATTGCTTTAGAAGTGGCAAGAGATAAGCAAACGTTTTTCCGGTCCCTGTTTGTGCAATCCCAACCATGTCCTGTCCTGAAAGAATGACAGGAAATGCGGCGGCTTGTATGGGGGTTGCAAAGTCGTAACCAAGCGCGTCCAAAGCATGGGTCAAGGGGGTGTTTAAGTTGAGTTCAGAAAACCGCTTCATCATACAAATTTATTAAGGGCAAAGGTACGTGTAAGAATTGAAAATCAGGTTGCATTGGTGAAGTATATTTCTCGATCAATACAAGTGGAAATTGCTGTTTTCTAAAACACACCAGCATTCAACTTAGTTTTTCTTTTTTAGAATCTCGTCTTGCAGTTTTCGATTCAACTCTTGCTGCCGTTTCAAAGCATTCTTTTGGTAACTGCTAAATTCAAGTTGAGTTTCTGACAAGCTTTTGTTGGCAGCTCGTGTCAAGCGATCGCTATTGCGAAATTTATAGATAAAAAACAAAGTTGCTGAAAACAAAACAAGGAGCGAAGCGATCAATGTCAAATTGTAGAGGCTTTTTTGCAAACGCATGCCTATGATTGTGATACTATTCTTTTCAGCTTCGCTGGCGTCCAACTCTTTTTGAAGTTGTTCAGCACGTTCCTGCAGCAAAGTGGTTGATGTCTCAAGTTGCTTGACTTCGTTTTTTAAAAGAACGGTCTGGTTTTTGTAGTTGAAAACAGAGTCCTGAACATTTTTTTGAATCCTCAGGTACGTGTCTTTTAAAACAATCTTATAGTTGTTGTAGCTGGTAGACGTTTTGAGAAGGTAGTCAAACTGACTGTTCAAATCTCCTTGGTTTTCAAAAGGATTTTCTAGTTTTATTTTTCTGTCCTGTGCTTGGCTGTTTATTGAAAAGGAAATGAGTGCCAGTAAAAAGAGCTTGTAAAATACTTTTTGTCTCATTGGGTATTGATTGAAATCATTTTAAAATAAGGGTAAATGTATACAAATCTTAGGAAACGAGTGGAATACCCTTAGTAAAATTTCGTTTTTCAAGTTTGTTACTTTCCTGTGAGGTTTGCAAAACTTAGGGATTATCTTGTTATATTTACAGTCTCAAATATATAAAACAACTACAGATGGACTACGGAAAAGAATTTGAAAAATACGCAACAAAACACCACGGAATTAGCAGCATGCACTATGATAAAATTAGAAGCTCTGTAACCCCGTATATCATGGAAGAACGTCAGATGAACATTACCCAAATGGATGTTTTCTCTCGTTTGATGATGGATCGCATTATCTTTTTAGGAACGGGAATCAACGACCAAGTAGCCAACATCATCCAAGCACAATTGTTGTTTTTAGAAAGTGTGGATGCCAACAAAGACATTTCGATCTACATCAACTCACCAGGCGGAGGCGTTTATGCAGGATTGGGAATCTACGACACCATGCAATTTATCAAGCCAGATGTAGCCACGATCTGTACAGGAATGGCCGCTTCTATGGGCGCTGTGTTGATGTGTGCTGGAGAAAAAGGAAAGCGCTCTGCACTGCCACACTCGCGCATTATGATCCACCAACCTTTGGGAGGTGCACAAGGGCAAGCCAGTGATATCGAAATCACTGCTCGAGAAATCATGAAATTAAAAGACGAGTTGTACCAAATCATCTCTAAACATTCTGGACAAACCATCGAAAAAGTACACAACGATTCCGACCGCGATTACTGGATGAAAGCAGCAGAGGCCAAAACCTATGGAATGGTCGATGAAATTTTGACCAGAAGCAAGTAAGCTGTCAAAACCAAATAAAAGTAAAATTTGAAGAATTTCTGATGGAGAATCCTACTCCCCATCAAATCTTTAAACTATCAAACAAACGAAGAATGTCGAAAGAAGAAAATTTAGAGTGTTCCTTTTGTGGACGCAAAAAAGTAGAAACCGATTTGTTAATCGCAGGGATAGATGCCCACATTTGCGACAAGTGTATTGAGCAGGCCCACGGCATCGTTTTGGATGAGATCCAAGATGTAGCAACCGGTTCTACATCCACGGACTTGGAATTGAAAAAACCCCAAGACATCAAAACCTTTTTAGAAGCTTACGTCATCGGTCAGGACCAAACCAAAAAGACCATGGCCGTTGCTGTTTACAATCACTACAAGCGTTTGTTGCAGAAAAAAGGTGATGATTCCCAGGTAGAAATTGAAAAGAGCAACATGATATTGGTAGGCGAAACAGGGACCGGAAAAACCTTGATTGCCAAAACCATCGCACGCATGCTCAGTGTTCCTTTTTCCATTGTAGATGCGACCGTACTCACCCAAGCAGGTTATGTGGGAGAAGACGTGGAAAGCATTTTGAGCCGCCTTTTACAAGCTGCGGATTATGATGTAGAAAAAGCCCAACGCGGAATCGTCTTTATCGACGAGATCGATAAAATTGCGCGCAAAGGTGACAACCCCTCCATCACAAGAGATGTCTCTGGAGAAGGAGTGCAACAAGCTTTGTTAAAACTCTTGGAAGGAACTGTGGTCAACGTAGCCCCTAAGGGAGGTCGCAAACATCCAGAACAAAAATTTGTAGAAGTAGACACCAAAAACATCCTCTTTATTGCAGGAGGTGCCTTTTCAGGAATTGAAAGAAATATCAGCGCCCGTTTGAACCGACAAGCTGTTGGGTATTCTGCGGCCCTTTCCGATGACAAAATCGACGAAGACAACCTCTTGCAATACGTCATCCCTAGCGATCTCAAAACCTTTGGACTGATTCCAGAAATCATAGGTCGTTTGCCCGTATTGAGTTACATGAACCCATTGGATGCCAAAACACTTCGAGCCATTTTAACCGAGCCTAAAAATGCGCTGATCAAACAATACACTGCACTTTTCGCAATGGATGACGTTGCTTTTAGCATTGATGACAAAGCCTTAGATTATATCGTAGAGAAAGCTTTGGAGTACAAATTGGGAGCACGTGGCTTGCGGTCTTTGTGTGAGGCTATTTTGACCGATGCCATGTTTGAGCTTCCAAGCTCGGATCAAAAAGAGTTCCATGTGAACCGAAAATACGCAGTGGGAAAATTGTCAAACTCAACATTGAAAAAACTCAAAGCAGCCTCCTAAAAACAGCCTGCTCTTAGCTATATAAAAAGGCAGTTGCCTAACAATTTGCACAAATGATTTTAAGAACGACCATAGACCGTGTTTTTGAAACCGCCCGAGTAGAGGAGGTCATTGGAGAATTTGTGTCTTTGAAAAAAGCGGGGAGCAATTTCAAAGGACTGAGTCCTTTTACTGACGAAAAGTCGCCTTCTTTTATGGTCTCTCCAGTAAAGCAAATTTGGAAAGATTTCAGTACGGGAAAAGGCGGAAACTGTGTGACCTTTTTGATGGAACACGAACATTTTTCCTATCCGGAAGCCATTCGGTATTTGGCAAAAAAATACAACATTGAAGTTGAAGAACAAGCGCAAAGCAACGCCCAAAAAGAAGCTGCTGACGAACGAGAAAGCATGTATTTGGTCTCTAATTTCGCCAAAGATTACTACCACGATGTCCTTTTAAACAACCCCAAAGGCAAAGCAATCGGACTTTCCTATTTCAAAGAAAGAGGATTTACAGATGCCACCATCGCAAAATTTGAATTGGGCTACAATTTGGACGAATGGTCGGCTTTTACAGATACAGCCATCCGCAAAGGCTACGACTTGGAATACATGGCCAAAACTGGGCTCACCATCGTCAAGGACAACAACAAACAATTTGACCGCTTCAAAGGACGTGTCTTGTTTCCTATACACAGCATGAGTGGACGCGTATTGGGTTTTGGAGGACGGATCTTAAAAGCCGACAAAAGGGCGGCCAAATACCTGAACTCCCCCGAAAGTGACATTTACCACAAGAGCAAGGTCCTTTACGGAATCTACCAAGCCAAAAAAACCATCGCCAAAGAAGACCGTTGTTTTTTGGTAGAAGGCTATACCGACGTGATCTCCATGCACCAAGCTGGTGTTGAAAATGTGGTCGCCTCTTCAGGAACTGCACTGACATCCGATCAGATTCGTTTGATAAGAAGATTGACTCCCAACATCACTGTTCTCTTTGATGGAGATGCTGCAGGAATCAGAGCTTCTATTCGTGGAATCGATCTGATCTTGGAGCAAGGGATGAACGTGAAAGTACTGACATTTCCCGAAGGAGAAGACCCAGACAGTTTTGCCAAAAGCGTAGGAACCGAAGAACTGAAAAGTTATTTGGACCAAAATGCCAAAGATTTCATCAATTTCAAGGTCTCCTTGTTGATGGAAGAAGCACAAAACGACCCCGTTAAAAAAGCGGGTTTGATTCGCGACATCGTAACGAGTATTTCCAAAATCCCCGACAACATCCAACGGGAGGTTTATGTACAAGAATGTTCTCGCATTTTGGAGATTTCTGAAGCTGTATTGTTCAATGAATTGGCGCAAATCAGCAAAAGATCTGAAAGAGAAGCTGCCCAAAAAGCACTACAACAACAAAAACAACAGTCAAGACAGGTCCAACGGTCTTCTTCTTCTTCTTCTTCTTCTTCTTCTTCTTCGAACTCAGACGAGGAAGCTTATTTCCATTGGAAAGTTGCACAAGAACAGGGAAGTCAAAGTGACGCTACACCTCAAGATGCCGTTGCCTCCGAAAGCCCTTTGGAGCTTTTTGAACGCGAGATCATCAAAATCTTATTGCTCTACGGCAACAAACAAGTCAGTTTTGCGGATTGGACGGAGGAAGTCAATGAGCAAGGACTGGTCAAAATGGTCAAAGAGGAATACACCAGTTTTGTGTCCCAAGAAATATACGTGCAGTTGCAGATGGACGAAGTAGAATTTAGTCACCCCGTTTTTCAAAACATCTACTCGGAAATCATCCTTAAAATGAACCAAGAAACTACGGTTTCCATAGAGGAATTGACCAGCCACTCGGATGTCGAAATCTCCAACATCGTCACCGATATCTTAATGGACGACGAAAAACACTTGTTGAGCAATTGGGAGGCGCAAGAAATTTATGTGACCGCAAAAGACGAAGTATTGCCCAAATTGGTGCGGGATGCCATTCTCAACTTAAGAAGGGTGATGATTGAAAGAAAAATCGAAGACTTGATTCAAGATGTTGCCGACGATAAAAACAGAGAAGCGACTTTAGAAATGGTCGTCAACTACACCGACCTGAGAAAAAAAATGTTTGAAAAGCTACACCGCATCGTATAGCGTTTTTAGCTGGGCTTCTTCAAACTCTCTTTTCCAATTCCACCACTTCCAACTTCTTGATTTCCCCGGCCTCCAATTCAAATCGGAGGAGGGTACGCACTTGGTGAAAACCATGTTTTCCGGCCGCTCCGGGATTCATGTGCAGCAAGTTTAATTTTTGGTCGTACTGTACTTTTAGAATGTGTGAATGTCCGCTGATAAACAGTTGTGGAGCTTGCTCTTGTATTTCTTTTCGAATCCTTGGGTTGTATTTGTTTGGATAGCCACCGATGTGCGTCATCCATACGGAGACCCCTTCTAAGGTGAATTTCAAGTCCAACGGGAATTCCATGCGCACCTCTGAATCGTCTATGTTTCCATAGACGGCACGAAGTGGTTTCAATGCTTTTAGCTGAGCTGCGACGTGGAGCTGTCCAATGTCACCGGCGTGCCACACTTCGTCTGCTTGCCGAACGTATTTGAGGATTTGATCATCCACATAGCTGTGTGTATCTGAGAGTAGCAGGATCTTTTTCATGGCTTTCTCAGGAGTTTAGTTGCTCCATACTTGGAGCGTGTCGAGTTCCAACCTCATTTGCAACCATTTCTTGAGTTGTTGCTCTTGGAGGAGCCTATTCGGGATGCTGTCTTGCCATTGCAAATGAAATACTGGAATGGTATCGATGCGGGTAAAATTGGTTTTGATGACGTTGGAAAAACTGATTTCTTTCAATCCGTCGTAGTTGATTTTGGCTTCTTGACTCAATTTGACAAAAGGAATTTGCTGCCGTTCCAATTTGTCCAAATTCTCCATGAGTTCTCTTATTTTGTTGTCTTTTTCCAAGAGACGCTCTTCTTTACTGGCAATCAATTCTTGGTTTTTTACATAAGAGCTTTTGATGGTGTTGATCTCCTCCAACAGCTTGGAGGTTTCATCGTCTTGTTGAATTTCGAGAAGGGTATTTTCCAATCCGTACTGGGGAAGTTTTTCTGTCCAGATGGCCAATTCGTTGCTCTTGATGTTTTTGCCCAAGACCACCAATTTGATTTGTCTTTTTTCAAAATTGTATTCTGTGTTGATGATTCCGGCACCTGTTTTTTCTTTGATGATTTCCGTAAATTCTTGTGCTCTTTGGTAAAATTGATTTTTTCGAAACAAGCCATAAAACAGGTAAATGCTAAAGCTCAAGATCAGCAAAGCGATCAGCGAAGCGAATTGGGCCACGCGTTTTCGTTTCAAGGAGTCGATGTATCGAACCATTGGAAATTTTAAAAATTTGACAATGACAAAGGTTGCCAAAGCAATAAAAATAGCATTGATGGTAAATAAAAACATGGCACCCGCAAAGAATTTCCAATTCCAAGTAGCCAAGCCAAATCCTGCCGTACACAGCGGTGGCATCAAAGCAGTAGCAATGGCGATTCCCGCAATGGTATTGGTCATTTCTCGGTGCCTGCTCAATGCGACGATCAATGCCAATCCTCCAGCGATGGCAATCAATACATCGCGCACATCGGGTTGGGTTCTCGCTAAAATTTCTGGAGTTGCTCCTTGAAATAAAGGAATGCTAAAGAACAAAAAGGAAGAGATGAGACTCA
The DNA here is from genome assembly GCA_963932955.1 of uncultured Flavobacteriaceae bacterium. GTDB lineage: Bacteria > Bacteroidota > Bacteroidia > Flavobacteriales > Flavobacteriaceae > Flavicella. Next base: position 9,034 of record CAWVRK010000018.1, on the reverse strand, counting down.
GCCCGACCATGACACCCAAATTGACCATAGACCTTTTCAAAGTGTCGATGTCGTTGATTCCTATGGACAAGCCGATTCCCAAAATAGGACCCATTAGTGGGGAGATCAACATGGCTCCGATCACCACCGCTGGTGAACTTGTATTCAAGCCGATGGAAGCGATCAAGATGGAAAAAATTAAAATCCAAGCTCTGTGACTTTTTACAGGAATGCCATCTTTGATTTTTTGGATGGTTTCTTTGTGATCGGTTCCTTCCCGGATGTCCAAAAGTTCGGTCAAAAAAGCTTTGATGCCTTTTAAAACTCCAATGATGTCTTCTTTAAGCCCTTGCTTTGTGACATCCAAGTCTCCTTGGTTGTTTTCTGTATTCATACGTATTTATAAATGATGGATCAAGCGCAAGAGCAGTCTTATTTTTCTTTGCGTAATGTTGCTGCTTCTAAAGCTTGTACTTCCGTGTTTTGGTGGATTGTGTATTCTTTCTGTGTGTTGATTTCCCTGCAAAGAAACCGTGTTCTGCGTTTTTTTAAGATCACAAATTTTCGATTTTTCAATAGGAATTCATTCCCCACAACCATTTCAAAGATATACTTTTTATCCGAATCTCGTCGCTTGTCTTTCAATGCCAAAGAGAGTTTGGAATCGCTGTCTGAACTTGCTTTTGGACGGATCAGGTAGTTGGCCAACAGCGGTAAGATCTCTGGAGGATAAATACCAGGATGTACAAAAGGCAACATCAAATGTTGAAAGGTTTTTTTCCATTCCTTGCCATGCGCTTGTACCCTGCCAAAATTTTGATGGGTCACATAGTGGGCAATTTCATGGACCAAAGTGAGTAAGAATTGGTAGGGATTTAGGTTTTCGTTTATGGTAATTTGAAAACGTCCGTTTGGCAATTTTCTAAAATCTCCATGTTTGGTCGCGCGTTTTTTTACAATTTTCAAGTCAAAGGAATATTGCTCGCGCATTTCACGGATGCGCGGGACAGCTTTTTCGGGAAGGTAATCGTTTAAATTTTTCAAATTGGAAAACTTCAGAGCGTTTCTAAAAAAGAGCGTGAGTTGTTTTTTCGATTTAGGGAGTTGTGCTTGAAACTTGTAGTACTTTTCCATTGTAGTACCGATTTCCAGTTGTGGCAAAATCAAAAAGATAGGCAGCCATTTCTGAGGGTTGCAAAGGGGCTTTGAAATCTGGAAACGCTTCCGAGAGCATTTCTGTCTGTACCGCACCAAGAGCGAGGGCGTTGAAGGCAATTCCCCGTGCCCTGTATTCTTCTGCCAATAGCTCTGTCAGCGTGATTAAGGCACCTTTGGAGGAACTGTATGCCGAGAGGCCTGCAAACTTTAAACTTCCTTGGATGCCGCCCATACTACTGATGTTGACCACGTGACTTCCTTTTTTAAGATGCGGAAGCACCTTTTGAATCAGTTCCGCAACTCCAAAAACATTCACGTTGTAAACCTTTATGAAATCTTCTTTTGTGGTATCTTCAAAAGGTTTGTTCAAGAGCATGCCCGCATTGTTGATCAAGAGGTCTACTTGAGACCAATGCGTTTCGATATAGGTCTTTACTTTTTCAAGATCTTCCGTTTTGCTGAGATCTGTGGAGAGCGGGGTGATGTTCGGGTGCTGGTTTTGTTCCAAGGTGGACGTGTTTCGAGACAAAGCCAATACGCGAAAATTGTTCTGGGCAAACAAATGGGCCAATTCAAAGCCAATGCCTCTGCTGGTTCCTGTGATGATGATGTTTTTCATGTGATGAAAGTTGTTCAGTTGTATGGCGGTTATTTTTTAAAGCGCTTTCTTTTTGGACAAACGACGACTGGGCAATTGAAAATTCACACTTCTTCTTCTTCTTCTTCTTCTTCTTCAAAAATGATGTGTTGGTAGGCGCCAAGGTCTGGGGCGATTGTTCTGTCTGTCCCGATCAAGTCCAAAGGTGCTTTGAGAGCGTTTTCAAGCTTTCCTTTTCCGATAGCCTCGCTATCTTCTCCTATTTGAAATTCGTTGAGGCTCGGGTCTTTAAAATAAGAATCTTCATTTAAAAATACCGACTCAAAGTGATCGGTATTTTCAAAGTCGTACAAGTCAGAACTTTCTGTTCCTGCAAATTTGATGAGACAGTTTTCAAATTTGTATGCAAAAAGATCTACCGAGTTTTTGTCCAGAAACAATTCTCTTAGATTTCCTCCGTCGATGATGCAATTTGAAAAGGTCGCTTCGTTGAGGATTTGAGTTGTTTCGATGGGGTTGTCCTCTTTATCAACATCGAATTCAGTGTTGCTAATTTGAACTGTGGCATCTCTTCGGAAACTGCTTGACCAATAATTGGCCAAGGTACAGTGGTTGAAATTGTAGGTACCTCCTTTGGAGAGGGCAACCGAAGCTTTTCTGCTGTTTCCAATGACAACGTTTTCTGCGCGCACATGGCTGCCAAGAGCAAGGAGTCCTTGTTCGGAACTGTTGTAAATTTCTGTGTTTTTCAATTCCAAAGTAGGGGCGTCATTAGGCGAGATGGAATCGCATCGGATTCCGATACCGGCATTTTTGATAAGGGCATGTTCGATGAGGTTGTTTTTGCTGCCCGCTTGCAACCACAGGGCATCCCATTGTCCTGCAACCTCACTGAATCCCGGTTCCAAGCGGTCTCCTTCAAAATGTACTTTTTGATCGGCAGTTCCTTCGATGCGGATGCTTGCATTTTTTTTGACGACCAAGGCCGATTTTTTATGGAAGTAAATTTTAGCCCCTGCATCGATGGTCAGGGTTTCGTTTTCAGGAACGGTACAATAGCCGTAAATCACATAAGGCTTGTCGTTTTTAAAGTGCAGTTCCTCCAAGGAAAGCTTTCGTTCTCGCAAGGAGTCTCCATGAATGTCTTTCACATAGGTGCTGTCCAACATGCCTTTAAAGTTGTCTCTTGGGTAGAGAAAATGAGAATCTACTACTTGGGTGATCAGCTTGACATCCTGGAGGGTTTCTCCGGAGTCAAAGACGATGGAATCTTTGTAAATCGGTTCGCTGATTTTGGTATAATCGATGGTGGCTTCGATAAAAATATACAAACTGTCATCGGCTCTTAAGGGGACGTCTTCAAAAGTAGTTCCGGGCACTCCGTCTACATTGAGTCTGTAAAAGGAAGGCGTTCTTCCTAGGCTGATCTCGGGGATATGGATGTCTTCAGAACTTTTGTTGTAGACTTTTAAGGCATAAGTACTGCTGCTGATATTTGTAAAAATTGTGTCTAAAAACACGGTGTCTCTTGAAAAGGTGAGATTTCCAGTACTTGAGAGGGTAGAAAAATCTTTTCTACACGAAACGGAGGCTGATAAAAGCAGGGCGATAAGAACTGGAATGGCGAAGCGTTTCATCAAATAGTATTTTTTACAAATATAGGATTTTTATGGCCTTTAGCGTGAAGATTGGCTTAGAGCGCATCGATTTTTTTTATTTTTTGAGCAGTCGAATTTCAAAGGTGTGGCTCCAGTTCTTTCCGGTGACAAACAAGCGGTCGTTTTTTGAGTCGTAGGCGATGCCATTGAGCACGTTGTCCCCAGTAGGGTCTGCTTTGTTGACTTTTTTGGCGAGCGAGTTCAAATTCACCAGCCCTTCGATAGCTCCGTTGTTGGCGTCGATCAGGACGATGGTGTTTTTTTGCCAAATATTGGCGTATATTATTCCTTGGATGTATTCGATTTCATTGAGGCGTTCTGCTTTTCTTTTGTTGGTATAGGCTTCGATGTAGTGGGTTTCTTTTTGGGTTTTTGGATCCAAAAACCAAAGGCGCTCGGTTCCGTCAGATTTGATCAATTCCGTTGCGTTGTGGGTCAGTCCCCATCCTTCGTTGCTTTTTCCGTAGGCAAAAGAATCGAGGCGTTGAAAGCTTTCCAAATCATAAACAAATCCTTTTTTGGATTGCCAAGTGAGTTGGTATATTTTTTCGTCAAAGATGGTAATTCCCTCTCCAAAATAGGCGGCGTCTAAGGATTTTTTTTGAAGGACTTTTCCTGTTTTTAGAGCTGTCTTTCGAATGGAAGATTGGCCTTTCTGCCCTGTGCTTTCGTAAAGGTGTCCGTTGTGGAATTCAAAACCTTGGGTAAAGGCTTTTGGGTCGTGCGGATAGGTGTTTACAATTTCATAGTTGTAGAGAATCGGAGCTTTGTCCGCGAGAAAATAAATACTGTTGTTGAGTCTTTTGCTTTTTCCTTCGTGGTAGACGACTGCACTCAAAGTATGTTTTCCCAATGTTTTTTTAGAGATGTCTACGGTGTAAGGGTTTTTTGTGGAGGTTTTTAGACCGTTTAGATAAAACACGACGGAATCGATGATCTTGCCATTGGTTTCGGTAACGGATAGGGACAATGGACTGTCAATCTTTATTTTTTTAGGACTGTTGAATTTGAATTCAGCATCTTCTTTACATCCGGTAAAAAGAAAGCAGGCAACCCACGCGATGGACAAGACTCTGTATGACATGTACTGTTTTTTAATATTTAAAACTTTTAAGGACAAATAAAACAATTTAATTGTTTGAAATCTAAAAAATATCGTTAAATTTGCATTCTCAAAATTACGAATTAAAGTTTAAATTAAGATACGATGAAAACAGGGATACATCCAGAAAATTATAGAATGGTTGCTTTTAAGGACATGTCTAACGACGATGTTTTTTTAACGCGTTCTACTGCAAATACAAAGGAGACGCTTGAAGTAGATGGTGTTTCTTACCCACTGATCAAACTAGAAATTTCTAGAACGTCACACCCATTTTACACTGGAAAGTCAAAATTGGTAGATACTGCAGGACGTATCGACAAGTTCAAAACCAAATACGCAAAGTTCAAAAAATAGTTTTTTTGCTTTTCGAAGACAAAAATCCCGCCACATTTTGTGGCGGGATTTTTTTTGTCTATTTTTTCCAAGCATAAGTGCAAATCCCAGTATTCTTATTCAAGTTTTTGAAAGTTTTAAAGCATTGTAGTTGTGCGTTTTTAGAAGGATGCCCGTGACCAATGCCAAGGACTCCCTCCTTGATTCTGAAGCGCAATCCGCCTTCAGGTTTTTAAAAACGATTCCTTATGTCCAATGGGGCTAAAACAATATTTTTGTCACCATCCTTCCTCTTAAAAATTCCTCCAGTCTATTCAAAATAATGGTTTTCTTTCCTGTTTAGGCAACGGGGTGTATTGTTACTTCATTCATTTGTACAATGTTAGATCCAGGTTTGCTCTAGGCTCGGTTGAGGCGTTAATCTTAAATAAGGCTTTGTTTCCTTATGTCCTTTCGTGTTGAGGAACTAATGTTTATGGATAAGATTAGTTGCGTGGTATAGCATTCAATTTTGTTAGTGCACACCAAGTTGGTAATTTTCGATATCCAATCATTTTCTATATTCGTGCTTTACCCAGTCGACTTCCATTGCCCAGGTTTGGGTCATCGGAGAATCATTGATTTTGGCAAAATTTAAAATAGCGAACAATGGCTCAGGGTAATTGCGTCCCTGGTCTACTGCTCGGTAAATCTCAACTTCATCCAGGCGGAAGATGAGGTCATTGCCGTCCCACTCAACCGCATAATCATGGTATTCACCCAAGGTAGCTTTCTGTACGAGCATCTTGCCCTGCCAATCGCCACTTTGGCATTCGCCAAGGCTCACAATTGCGCGTGCTGCATAGTGGTCTGGTCCACCATCGCTGTGATGCTCAAAAACGTCTATTTCCCCTGACCCAGTGAGTGGCCAGCACACCGTTTCGTCCTCCTCCTCAACGGGCGGCTCGTTGTTCAACGCGCCTAACAGCCACCATGCGGGGAACATTCCAGGCTGGCCGCTGTTCTCGACTTTTAACCTGACGGTCCATTTGCCTTTGATAAACTCCTTGCGATTCTTAGAGATGATTCGACCCGCTACGTATTGTGTTTGCGGATGTTTCGCGCCAGTCTTTACGTCCAAATTGTCACAGGGGTGTTTTTCACCGAGATCCACCACTCGCAGCTTTAGTATGCCGTTGCTGACTTCCCGGGTGTTGAACTGGCCATCCGGCACATAACATTGATTCTCATTATTAACCCAGATCATCTGGTCTTGCCAGTTGTCCTCATTAAATGTGTCGAAATCATCAAAAAAATCCACTTGCCAATGAGCAGTCGATTCTTGGGCCGCTTTATTTTTTTTAGTGTCCCCTTTGCAGCTAAATATGACCTGTAAAAATACGAGTGTTACAATAGTTAAAATCCTGTCCATATTTTCTGTTTAATTTTGGTTCTCTTACTGGAAGCCAAGTACAAAGTAAAGATAGCTCTTTGTTCTCATAGCTTCCAATTCTATTTGTATTGATTAATGTGCCTTTTTTTAGACATATTTCGTTCCATCAAATCTGGATTATGAAAATGACGCACACCGTTTAGTAGTAGAGCAGTAGCGGATTAAAATACACCTACTTTTCTGACGGTAATATACTGAATTAAACGCAATAGCGATTTGTATTAAAACCCAAACCGCTATTGCTTTTATACATTGTTGTATGTCGTTTTTATTCCGATTCCCTTTGTTCGTTTTGTGAAAAAATAGGCTTCCCATTTAAAGCTTGAACTAAAGTTGTCGTAGCAAGACCTGCGTAAAGCAATGAAATAATGATAGTCGCTTTTGTGTCTTTAAAGATATAAAATGAAAGCAATGGAAGTAGCTGTAAAGCGTGCATTCCTATAAAGTGCGAAACTCTTAAATCGCCTACAGTTTTGCTCCAACCTATAATCCACCAATTCGAGTTATCATTTATTGCACCAACGCTATGGCTCATCTGAGAACTCATTAAAGCGCCTTCAAATGAAAAAACAACAAAAATCAATATACCCAAACGAATTGCCCAAATAAAATGACTTGGTAAATTTGGAAAGGACTGTGTAAAAAAGAGGAAGCCAATATAAGCCGTATAGAGTGTAACGATTACGGCCGCCAAACCCATTAACGAATATAATATAGCATAGAGTGGTGTGTCAAAGTTGAAGTGTGATAATTGTCCTTTAGAGGCTTGAAAAGTAATATAAGCAAGTTCAAAACCAAATAAAATAATTACTGTCCAATTGAAAGGTGTTACATTAAAATTTGACAAATAATGACAATACCAAGCCATTGTCCAAGCAAATAAACCTATAGAAACAGCAAATTTAAAGGGCTTAAACCAAGCGTTTACTCCGTGAACTTGGGTGGTTGTAAATTTGGTTAAAACGGAAAATATTATTGAAAGAGATAAGCAGAACAAACCAAAATAAAACAAGGATTCGTTTCGAATTTTTAATTCCTTAATAAAATTTAATATTCCTTCAATCATTGCCTTATTATTTTTTTTCAAGCGTAAACTTCGGTACAAAATCATTCAAGCAATAAAGCATTGCTCCGTATGTAAAAATGAGCGTAGGCATATTGGTGTTAAATCCTAAATCAAATTCTGGAATACCAAATAACTCTCTAAAAGATTTTGTAGCGATTAGTAGCATAAAAATAATTCCATAAGCGAAAACAGAAATAATTGCAATTCTATTTTTTGTAGTTCTAATAATTCCTTTTTTTGCTTCTTCTCTAAAGAAATACCACATAGCACCAAAACTAAATAAAGCTTCTATTAAAATGGCTAAATAAGGATTAGATGCATACAATCCAAGACCAGCTTCCATTGTATTTGCCCCAAAAATATGATGCATATGACCTGAAAAGAAATCTAAAACAAAATGGATTGATACCAAAGCCCCACTTACTAAGCCTATTTTGGTGCTTTTGAATAGAAATTTTCCAAGTAAGAAAACAATCGCCAACCAAAATAATTGGGGTAACAAATCGTGACTGTATAACATATCGACTACCATATTACTTAAAGTTGCATCAAAGGCATCACTCGGATTGGTTGGTTCAATACCCAAATAGTGAAAGGTAAACCACAAAAAATCTTGCAATTGTGATATCGTCAGAAAATAAAGGAGTGTCCCTTTTGGGAATTTTTGTTTTGCTATTAATGCGGTTGTAAAATGTCCTGCTAACATAATTTCTATTTAATTTTTTGTATTTTTACTATTGATTTGAAAGTAAAAATATAAATTACTATTGAATTAATAGTAATAATTGCTAAAAAATGAAGAAAGAATTTCGATCTGGATGCCCAATCTCTTCTACACTTGATGTTGTGGGCGATAAATGGTCTTTGTTAATCATTAGAGATATGCTTCTTAAGCATAAAATGACTTTCAAGGAAATTTCCGATTCAGATGAAAGGATTGCTCCAAGCACTTTATCTGCACGGTTAAAATTGTTAGAATCGTATAAATTGATATTCAGGACGAAAATGCCCGAAAATAAAAAAGAAAATATTTATTTGTTAACAGAAAAGGGGATTCGTTTAGCTCCAATAATTATTGAATTCAGTTTGTGGGGTAATTCCAACATGCGAGAATTTAATGAAATTGATGATATTGAAGGCTTGAATTCAGAGAAGGCTTTAATTATTCAAACAGTTCAAGATAGTTACAATTCTATGTTGTTCAATTTTTGATAATGTTGTTTTTAAATGGCATAACGGTTAGTATAAGAGCAGTTGCGGAATAAATGTACTTATCTTTCGGGTAGCAAGATACTTGATAAAAACAAAAAACGGTTCGAGATTGCTCCCAAACCGCTATTGCTTTTATACATTGTTGTAAGTAGTTTTTATTTCAACTCTTTCAGCAAAGTGTTTGCAGCAAGTTTTCCCAATTCATTTGAGGCTAAAGGACTTGCACCAGTTATAAGTCTTCTGTCTACACAGACAGTGTTATCAGATTCGGCATTCACAATAGTCGCCCCTAAGTTTTTCAATCTTTCACTCACACCGTTTTTCATGTGTCCTGGTAAATATCCGATTATTGGTGTCATTTCATCGACCGCGTCAGGGAATACAGCCATCTTGTATCCATTGTAAAGGAATTTTTGATTGTCCAGCGTAGTGGATAACAATGCTCCTGGTCCATGACAAAGCGTAATGGTGAACAAATCACTTTGATGTGCCC
>CAWVRK010000017.1:0-38456 GCA_963932955.1 uncultured Flavobacteriaceae bacterium | reverse complement strand
ATGTACGCTCTCTTTTGGGTGGAAACTTATTTTAGGGGCTTGTATCTTGAGTTTCGAAAAAGGGTTTCTGTATTCAATGCAAGCAACTCTTGAAGGGTGACATCGTTGTTGTTTGCAAAAGATTGTACAATTTTGTACCCAATCCACACACCAAGACTTCCTGGTGTCAATCGATCACTGTTCAAATAGAATTTAGAGAAAGGCGCTTTGTCAATAAAACGATGGTTTAGCTTTTGATCGGTGCTATACAAAAGGTTTTTACGAATAAAATAACTCCATATTTCTGCTTCATTCTCAACGGCCCATTGGTATTTTTTATCTTCATAACCCATGAGTTCTTGTATATTGTAATTGGGCAAAACAGTAGACAGCAGAAACATTTCTTTTCCATGGTACAACATTGTTTCCAAAAAAGGGCGTCCGTTTCTGTAGATAAATTTTTTTTGGAGGATTTTTCTTGCCACATCCACTAACAGGTGTTTTTTTGTGTTGTTGTTCTTTATATAAGGAGGAAAGCTGGCATACGGCTCTGCATTTTTTCCTAAATACATGTCCAATGAAATAAAAAGAAGGGAATCTGCATAAATCACATTGTTTTCGTAATCGAGACCTGTGATCACACTGAAGGTTTTAGGAGGGCTAAAGTTGGAGTTGTAGTAGCGGATGTGTTGGAATAAAAGGTTGAGTTTTTCTTTTTCCTCTGCCAAATCGCCATAGATGCTGTCTGCCATTCTAAATAGTTCCCGTTCTTCTGGGTTGTTTATTTTGGAGCGCCACACTTGATCACTTGTCGTCTTGGGAAAGAGAAATGGATACTTTGTCTTGAGTTGTTTCAAAGCTTCTTCATCGGCTTCGTAAAACAGTTTGTGAAAGGTTACGAGTTCGGTATCAACGTTTAGGGCTTTGATTTTTTGTAAAAGTGTTTTTTCTTTTTTACAATTGGCAAACAAGAAGCCAATAAGAATAAATATGCTAAGTTTTTTCATGAGTGTGGTCCTTTTAAAGTCTGACGTACGACATCTTTTACACTGTTTTTTTGGAATTCTTCATAGGAAACTTTTCAAAGAGTATTTCGGAACTGTATAATTGTTTATTTTTGCTAGATACAATGTCAAAAATACTAAAAACAATTGATAATGAATTCTGAAAAAGTAGTAAGTCATGTTGTAAATTGGCTGCAGTTATATGCTCAAAATAGCGGTGTCAAAGGATTTGTGGTAGGTGTTTCTGGAGGAATAGATTCAGCTGTTACTTCCACACTATGTGCCAAAACGGGATTTCCTACAATCTGTGTTGAAATGCCAATACACCAAGATCCAAATCAAGTATCAAGAGCACAGGAACATATCGAACAATTGAAAGATAGGTATTCAAATGTTTCAAGTGTTCGAACAGATTTGACAGCGCCATTCGAAACTTTTCAAAAAGCGGTCCCCACTTCTGAGTCAACGAACTTGAAAGCTTTGGTCTTGGCCAATACAAGGGCGCGCATGCGAATGACTTCACTTTATTACATTGCGGGCATGCATTCGAGTTTGGTGGTGGGAACAGGAAACAAGGTAGAAGACTTTGGTGTTGGTTTTTACACCAAATACGGAGATGGTGGGGTTGATGTCAGTCCCATTGCGGATTTGATGAAATCGGAAGTGTTTGCTTTGGCAGCGGTTTTGGGAGTGCCTGATTCCATTCAAAAAGCAGCCCCTACAGACGGTCTTTTTGGTGATTCTCGAACAGATGAAGACCAATTGGGAGCTAGTTATGACGAATTGGAATGGGCAATGAAAATGCAAAATGGAGGCAATCACAGCAAAGTCTTTTCTGACCGTGAAAAAGAAGTTTATGAAATTTACATCCGATTAAATACTGCCAACCAGCACAAAATGCAACCCATACCCGTTTGTGTAATACCTGCTCATTTAAAATAAAGTGGCATGTATCCGAATGGGCATAACTCATGGTTTATTCGTATTAAAATAGAACACTCGGATATAATTGCTATTTTTACAAAAACTCTGGATCCTTGGATTTTATAGACTTCACTTTCTTAGATTTTCTCGACATTACATTGGTAGGTGTTTTGTTGTATTATGTATACAAGCTTTTGAAAGGCACTGTAGCCATTAATATTTTTATTGGAATTAGCATCGTTTTTTTGATTTACAAGATCACACAGGTTCTGAAAATGGAAATGTTGAGTGGTATTTTGGAAGTTTTGGTAGGAGGGGGGGCTATTGCAATTTTGATTATTTTTCACCCCGAATTGCGTAAATTTTTATTGATGTTGGGTTCTGCCAATATTTCTTCAAAAAGAAGTTTTATCAAACAGCTGAAATTTTTAAAAACAGAAATCACCTCTGAGGTAGATGCTGAGAGCATCGTTACTGCTTGTTCACATCTTTCCAAAACAAAAACAGGTGCTTTGATAGTGATGGAACGCAATAACAGCCTCGATTTTGTGAAACAGAATGGCGATCTGATGAATGCAGAAATCAACGTGCCCTTGCTGGAGAGTATTTTTTTTAAAAACAGTCCATTGCACGATGGAGCGACCATTTTAAAAGACAATACCATCATTGCCACAAGAGTTGTGCTTCCGTTGTCTGAAAAACAATTGCCTAGCCGTTTTGGTTTGCGCCATCGTGCTGCCATCGGGATTACGGAAAGAACCGATTGCATTTGCATTTTAGTTTCTGAAGAAACAGGGAAGATTTCTTTGATCAAAGACGGCGAATTTGAATTGTTTGAAACGGAGCAGGATTTGCTTGAAAAAATCAAAGGATACCATAGCTAAGTCTCTAGGATTCTTTCTAAAAAAGACTTTAAAATCAGTAAATTTAGTCTAAGAAGGTTAATTTACGCTAGTCATTGATTCCACACTAAACTGTTTTTCAAACAAATTTTTATACATGCCATTTTTGTTTTCTAGTAATTCCTTGTGGCTACCTTTCTCCACAATTTCACCTTGATCCATCACAAGGATAGTGTCTGCTTTCTGTATGGTTGCCAATCGATGGGCAATGATGATGGAGGTCCTGTTTTTCGTGATGGTGTCGGTAGCATACTGAATCATCTGTTCTGATTGGGTGTCTACTGAAGAAGTTGCCTCGTCTAAAATCAAGATGGAGGGACTGCTCATATAAGCCCTTAAAAAAGCAATTAATTGACGTTGTCCTGACGACAACATGCCACCTCTCTCTTTTACGTTGTATTCGTATCCACCAGGGAGACTCATGATAAAGTCATGTACGCCAATTTGTTTTGCAGCTTTTTGTACTTGTTCCAATGGAAGTGCCTCGTTTTTTAAGGTAATGTTGTTTAAAATGGATTCAGAAAACAAAAAAACATCTTGTAATACGATGGCAATGTGATTTCGAAGCGAATGCAAAGTGTACGCATTGATATCGGTGTGATCGATGCTGATTTGACCGGAGTCTATTTCGTAAAAACGATTGATCAAGTTGATAATTGTTGATTTTCCTGCACCTGTCGCACCTACAATTGCAATGGTTTCTCCGGCTTTGATCTCAAAAGAAATCCCTTTCAATACGGATTCTCCTTTTATATAGCCAAAGTGAACGTCATTGAATTGAATACTTCCTTCCAAGTTGGTTATTTCGATGCTGCCTTCTTTGGAGATACTCTCTTGGGTGTCAATAATTTCAAATACACGGTCTCCTGCAACCATCCCCATTTGCAGAGTCGTAAATTTATCAGCAATTTGACGGAGCGGACGGTACAACATTTCAACCATCATGATAAAGCCCATTATTTCTCCAAGTGTGACAGCTCCTCCAACGGCCAATTTCAAACCTCCGTACCAAACCAAAAGTCCAATAGCTACAGAAGAGATGATTTCTGCAATCGGAAAAAATATCGAAAAATACCAGACTGTTTTGACATGTGCTTTTTTGTGGGCTTCGTTGATTTGTGAAAATTTTTTAAATTCTATGTTTTCACGACCAAAGAGTTGTACGATTTTCATCCCAGTGATGCGTTCTTGAACGAACCCATTCAAATTTGCCACTTGGATTCGAACCTGTTGGGAAGCCGCTTTGATGGACCCTTGAAATACTTTGGTCGCGTAAATAAGAATGGGTAAAACTGCAAATGAAATCAATGCCAATTGCCAATCCAAAACCAACATGGTAGCTGCAATCACTACCATTTTTAATAAATCTCCGACAATCATAAACAATCCCTGTCCAAAAAACTGTGCGATTGTTTCGACATCGGTCACCACACGCGTGACCATTTTTCCGACAGAAGATTTGTCAAAATAGGACATTTTAAATTGCAGTACATGCGCAAACAATTTGATGCGAATGTCTTTGATGATGTGTTGCCCTAACCAGTTGGCAATATAGATAAAGCTCAAGTGTAACAATACCTCACACAGTAAGACTCCTAAAATTAAAATTGCATACAGCCACAAACCTTCTGCATCTTTTGTCTTGATGTATAGGTCAACTGTTTGCACCAATAAGTAGGGACGAACCGCAGCTATTACGGCTAGTAAAATGGCAACTAGGCTTGTGGCAAAAAATTGCAAGCGGTATTTCTTTGCAAAGCCCATCAGGCGTTTGAAAATTTGAATGTCAAAAATAGCAACTTTTGTTTTGTTAGACATTGGAGAGGTTTTCAGGGTAAGTTACAGCTGTCAATGACAACCCTTGAGCTGGAGCAGAAGTTCCTGCTCTGCTGCGCTCTCGACTTTTTAAGACTTCTTTAAAATCAGCAAGGGTGATTTTTTCTTTTCCAACAGCGACCAAAGTTCCGACGATGGCACGTACCATATTCCTCAGAAAACGGTCTGCTGTGATGTGAAAACTAAGGTGTTTTCCTTCGAGTATCCATACGGCTTTTGTGATGTCACAATCGTAGGTTTTGACATCTGTTTTCGATTTGGAAAAACATTGGAATTGTGTGTGTGTCAATAAAAGTTGTGCTGCTTCATTCATTTTAGAGACGTTTAATTTTTGTCGGTAGAGTTGCCATGTCGTGTCTAACAAAAACGGATTTCTGCCCAGATAAATTTTGTATTCGTAGCTTCTGCTAATAGCGTGAAAACGTGCATGTGCATCATCGCGTACTCTTCGAATTTTTTGGATGACAATGTCTTCGGGTAAAACCGCATTGAACTTGTACAGATACGCTTCCGTATCTATAAAACTTTCAACATCAACATGAACAAACATTTGCGATGCGTGGACACCTGTGTCGGTTCTTCCTGCTGCCACAGTAGCAATTGATTCACCAGTGATTTTAGACAAGGCTTCGTTTATTTTTCCTTGTACAGAGACTGCATTTGGTTGGAGTTGCCAGCCATGGTAGTGTTTGCCTTTGTAGGAAAGTTCGATAAAGTACCTCAAAAAAATATGTTTTTACCTGTACAAAGATACAGATTCCAACGGAGGATTTCCACTTATGTGCTCCTTATACGGATTTTTATATTTCCAAAAACAGAATTTGAGATTCAATTGTGGTGTTTTGTTTTGAAACAATTCAAATTATTGGTTTTTTCAGTTTTTTTATTTGTTAGAAAAACGTTGCAGAGAAGGAAAAATGATTGTAATTTTGCAGTGGCAAGTCCTACACAACTAGCTCCTTTGGAATCCCCCAGGGTGGGAACACAGCAAGGGTACATAGTCGTAGCAGTGTGATGTAGGTAGCTTGCCTTTTTTTGTGTCCAAAAGTTTCCCGATAGCTGATTTCGGACAATTCCTTTCCTTTCACTAAAACAATATATTTAAGATCATTTGCATTTGCAAATCACAAAAACAAAAACCCCTCAAACTTTAGTTTGAGGGGTTTTCTATAAGTAAGTTTTGAATGATTTAGTTTACTTTGTCAACGATGGCCTTAAAAGCTTCTGGGTTGTTCATCGCCAAATCGGCCAAAACCTTTCGGTTGAGTTCGATGTTGTTGGCTTTTACTTTCCCCATAAACTGTGAGTAAGACATTCCGTGAGCACGAGCTCCAGCATTGATACGTTGGATCCACAAAGCGCGGAAATTTCTCTTGTTGTTTTTACGGTCACGGTAAGCATAGCTCATCGCTTTTTCTACCGCGTTTTTGGCTACTGTATAAACGTTTTTACGACGTCCAAAGTATCCTTTTGCTGCCTTCAAGATTTTTTTTCTTCTTTTTCTTGAGGCTACTGAATTTACTGATCTTGGCATAATTTCAATGTTTTTTTGTAGCAGGCGTTCTTTCGAATCTTAAGCGCTGCTCCAAGGTTAATACTTACCTGAGGAACTTAAACTATTTTAAGTTCAACTGCTGTTTGATGTTTGCTTCATCTGATTTGTGAACCAAACCGTCATGAGTCAACTTTAATTTACGCTTTTTAGATTTTTTTGTCAAAATATGACTCTTAAAAGCATGCTTTCTCTTTAGTTTTCCAGAACCTGTCACTTTGAATCGTTTTTTGGCACTGGATTTTGTTTTTAATTTAGGCATCTTCTACGTTTTATTTTTACTTACTTATTGTCTTTTGAATCCGGTTTACTTCTTTTTAGGAGCAATAAACATGATCATTCTTTTTCCTTCTAGTTTCGGCATTTGTTCTACTTTTCCGTATTCCTCCAATTCTTGAGCCAACTTTAACAACAAAATCTGTCCTTGGTCTTTAAAAATGATGGAACGTCCTTTAAAGAAAACAAACGCTTTTAGTTTGGCGCCTTCTTTTAAAAACTTGATGGCGTGTTTCTTTTTGAATTCGTAATCGTGCTCATCAGTTTGAGGTCCAAATCGAATTTCTTTTACCGTTACTTTTGTCGCTTTGGATTTCAAAGCTTTTTCACGTTTCTTTTGTTCGTACAAAAACTTTTTGTAGTCGATAATCTTACAAACAGGGGGGACAGCTTTGGGAGATATTTCCACCAAATCTAACTCTTGCTCTCTGGAGAATTCTCGAGCTTTGCTGATGGGGTATACTCCAACCTCAATATTATCTCCTACCAATCGAACTTCTTCAACGTCTCTGATTTTTCCATTGATCCGGTGGGGGTCTTCATTTTGAATCCTCCAGGGTTTTCTTGGCGCTCTGTTTCTACGTATTGCTATGACTAAAAAATTTATTCCTGTTTGACAGGAGTTAATTAAAATTGTACCAACGTACGGTTTATTTCTTCTTCTACCGATGCGATAAAAGCATCGAGTTCCAAGGTTCCTAAATCACCTTCTCCGTGTTTTCTGACGGAAACGGTACCTTCGTTTTCCTCTTTTTCACCTACAATCAACATGTAAGGGATTTTGCTCATTTCCGCATCGCGGATTTTTCTTCCTGTCTTTTCACTTCGAGAGTCAATGAGGGCGCGAATTTCGGAATTTTCTAGCAGTTCTGAAACTTTTTTCGCATATTTTTGATATTTGTCGCTAATTGGCAAAATGATTACCTGATCGGGCGTCAACCACAAAGGAAAATTCCCGCCTGTGTGTTCCAGCAAAATAGCGATAAACCGCTCCATAGATCCAAAGGGTGCGCGATGAATCATCACCGGTCTGTGAAGCTGGTTGTCCGACCCTTTGTAGTTTAAGTCAAAGCGCTCCGGCAGGTTGTAATCCACCTGAATGGTTCCCAATTGCCAGCTCCTGCCCAAAACATCCTTCACCATAAAGTCCAACTTCGGGCCGTAGAAAGCAGCTTCTCCGTATTCTACAACAGTTTTCAAGCCTTTTTCATTGGCAGCATTGATGATCGCCTGTTCTGCTTTGTCCCAGTTTTCATCACTACCGATGTATTTTTCTCTTTTTTCAGAATCTCGCAAAGAGATCTGTGCTGTAAAATCTTCAAAACCCAGCGCTTTGAATACATACAAGACCAAGTCGATGACGGCTTTAAATTCGGAATCTAATTGGTCAGGTGTACAAAATATATGCGCATCGTCTTGGGTAAAACTCCGTACACGTGTCAAGCCGTGCAATTCACCACTTTGTTCATAGCGGTAAACGGTGCCAAACTCTGCAAATCGTTTGGGAAGCTCTTTGTAGGAGTAGGGTTTGAAATTGTATATCTCACAATGGTGAGGACAGTTCATTGGTTTGAGCAAGTATTCTTCGTCGTCTTTGGGGGTGTGAATGGGTTGAAAACTGTCCTCCCCATATTTTTCATAATGTCCAGAAGTAACGTACAATTCCTTTTGGCCAATATGAGGAGTAATCACCATCTCATAACCTGCTTTCTTTTGAGCGCGTTTTAGAAATTGTTCCAAACGCTCTCTCAAATCTGCTCCTTTTGGCAACCACAGTGGCAAGCCTTGTCCTACTTTAGAAGAAAAGGTGTACAATTCCAACTCCTTTCCGAGCTTTCGGTGGTCGCGTTTTTTGGCTTCTTCCAAGACGGCTAAGTATTCGGTCAGCATTTTTTGCTTGGGGAATGAAACACCGTACAAACGCGTAAGTTGTTTGTTTTTTTCATCTCCTCTCCAATATGCACCAGCGGCACTCATCACTTTTACCGCTTTGATCAGTCCCGTATTTGGAATGTGTCCTCCCCGGCAGAGATCGGTAAAATTGTCGTGATCGCAAAAAGTAATGTCTCCATCCGTCAAGTTTTCAATCAACTCTACTTTGAATTCATTGCCTTCCTCTTTGTACTTTTTGAGTGCATCCGCTTTGGAAACGCTGCGCATTTGAAACACGTATTTTCCACGGGCCAATTCTATGAATTTCTTTTCAATTGTCGGGAAATCATTTTCGGAAATGCTTTGTCCTTCCAAATCCAAATCGTAGTAAAAACCATTGTCAATCGCCGGACCGATGGTCAATTTAACACCTGGATACAACTCTTGAACCGCTTGGGCCAATACATGTGCTGAGGAATGCCAAAAAGCCTTTTTTCCTTCTGGATTGTCAAAAGTATACAATACCAAAGTTCCGTCGGTAGTCAAAGGTGTTGACGTTT
Source organism: uncultured Flavobacteriaceae bacterium (assembly GCA_963932955.1). GTDB lineage: Bacteria > Bacteroidota > Bacteroidia > Flavobacteriales > Flavobacteriaceae > Flavicella. The sequence continues at coordinate 29,551 of CAWVRK010000017.1, read as the reverse complement.
CTACAACAGTCTCGTTGAATTTGGCTGAGATGATGGCCCTCGCCAATCCTTCACTAATGGTTCTAGCCACGTCGAATGGGCTGCTGTTTTTAGCAACCTCCTTCACACTTCCGTCTGGTAATGTAATCTGAATCATGAATTTATTTTTAAGAAAGCAAAGATATTAGAAAACGTCGGCTTGGCAAATAAAACAACAAGATAAAACTGCAGTCTTTGAACTTTTTTTTGGAACAAATTTTCTTCACTTCCTTCCTTTGAACGTCTAAAAAAAAGGAGTGTAGGCTACAGACAAAACTACAAGAAATGGTATCTTTACAGCAACTAAAAAGACAGAAATGGAATTGAATTTGCAAAAACCCATCGTTTTCTTTGACTTAGAGACAACGGGAATTAATATTGCCAAAGATCGGATTGTAGAGATCGCTATTTTAAAAGTACATCCCAACGGGAACAAGAACAGCAATACATGGTTGGTGAATCCAGAAATGGAAATTCCAAAAGAAGCTTCTGACATCCATGGAATCACTAACGAGCGAGTTGTAACAGAGCCTACTTTTAAAGAATTGGCAGCAGACATCAATGCCATGCTCAAAGGCTGTGATCTTGCAGGCTTCAATTCCAATCGTTTTGACATCCCTCTGCTCGCTGAAGAACTGCTGCGTGTGGGCGTCGATTTCGACATGAAAAACCGTGTAGCCATCGATGTTCAAGTTATTTTTCATAAAAAAGAACAACGAACCTTGGGGGCTGGCTACCAGTTTTACTGCGATAAAAACTTGGAAAATGCACATTCTGCCGAAGCGGATACTTTGGCAACCTATGAAATTTTATTAGCACAACTAGACAAGTATGAAGATTTAGAAAATGATGTAAAAAGTTTGAGTGAATATTCTTCACATAATAGAAGAGCAGATTTTGCAGGTTTTTTAATGTATGATGATGAGGATAATGAATTGTTTTCTTTTGGAAAATACAAAGGAAAAAAAGTCACATCAGTCTTGGAAGAAAATCCAGGTTACTACGCATGGATCCAAAATGCTGAATTTCCACTGTATACTAAAAAAGTTCTCACGCAAATCAAATTGCGCGGTATGAATACCCATAAATAAATCTTAGATATTACAAAATACAGTACCTTTAAACCATGTATGTAAACTTCAACACACTGCCACAAAACTCCAGAATTTGGATTTACCAAGCTGACCGAGAATTCACACGAGTAGAAGTGGATTTACTTCAAGAAAACACCATTGCTTTTATTGAAGAATGGACCCGGCATGGAGCCACTTTGAAGGGTAGTTTTGCCCTCAAATACAATCGATTTTTAATCTTGGCGGTCGATGAGTCTTTTGCAAACGCATCTGGTTGTTCCATCGATGCTTCTGTTCGGTTTGTAAAACAAATGGAAACACTCTTTTCCATTGATTTGATGAGCAAATTAAATGTGACTTACAAAGAAGGTCAAACAATTCGTTTGGTCAATTTGAGTGCTTTTCAAGAGTTTGCCAATGTTCAAAAAATCACTTCTGAGACGATTGTATTCAACAACATGGTGCAAACCAAAGGTGATTTGGAATCGCTATGGGAAGTGCCCGCTCAGAAAAGTTGGCACCGACGCTTTGTATCGTAAATTTTAAAACGCCAAATAGAATGCTGCTTAGACTTAAAAAGAAACTTTTTTTCAATTCAAAGACCGAGGTCTTTTTGACTTCAGTTTTTTTTAACAAGCACTTGAAAAGGGCTATGTTCCAAGTATTGTTCAGCACGCTGTTCTTTTTTGGCATGCCATTCCTTACTGCTCAATCATTAGATCCTTTGTTGACAAATGACACGTCTCGGCAAGAAGCGTGGGTACAACAGCAATTGAAGTCGATGACTTTAAATGAAAAGATTGGCCAGCTTTTTATGGTGCAAGCCTATTCCAATAAAGGAGAAGCACATGTGAAATCCCTGCTTAAAAAGATCAAAAAACACAAAGTAGGAGGCTTGATTTTTATGCAAGGAACTCCAGAAAACCAAGCGCGGTTGAACAATCGGTATCAAAAAGAATCTAAAATTCCTTTGTTGATTGGTTTTGACGGAGAATGGGGGTTGGACATGCGTCTCAAAAAAACCTTTCGTTATCCTTGGAACATGACTCTAGGAGCCATTCAAAATGAGCACTTGATCACCCAGTTTGGAGAAAGACTTGGCTTGCATTGCAAACGCATGGGCATTCACGTGAATTTTGCGCCCGTGGTAGACATCAATACAAATCCCAAAAACCCGATTATTGGCAGCCGCTCTTTTGGAGAAGATAAGTTCAATGTCAGTCGCAAAGCAGTGGCTTTTGTAAAAGGCATGCAAGCACAGCAAGTGCTGGCCAATGCCAAGCACTTTCCTGGCCATGGAGACACTGCTGCGGATTCTCATAAAACCTTGCCACAATTGTCTTTTGATAAAACGCGTTTGAAAGACATAGAATTGTTTCCTTACACCCAGGTGTTTGAAGCAGGATTGGGAAGTGTCATGGTAGCCCATTTGAGTGTTCCCGCTTTGGAACCAAATGCATCCTTGCCCACTTCACTTTCTCATAAAGTAGTCTCTGAATTGCTTCAAGAACAAATGGGCTTCAGAGGATTGGTGTTTACCGATGCGCTAAACATGAAAGGAGCTTCCAATTACGCGAAGCCAGGTACCATTGATTTGGCAGCACTTTTGGCAGGAAATGACGTGTTGTTGATTCCCGAAAATGTAGGAGCCGCTGTCAAAGTTATTAAAAAAGCCTTGAGAAAGAAACAGTTGACTTTAGAGAGATTGGAACATTCCGTCATAAAGATTTTAAAAGCTAAATACTGGGTTGGACTCGAAGCGTACAAACCCATTGCTTTGGAAAATTTAGAAAGCGATTTGAACACAGTTGCTGACTCTTTGTTGCACCATAAACTTGTGGAAAATTCACTTACCCTTCTTCAAAACAAGGAAGGCATATTTCCAATCAAAGAGCTCGCGAATACCAAAATCGCTTATGTGAAATTGGGAACTGCAACACACAATAATTTTGTTTCCATGTTGCAAAATTACACGGATGTAGAAGAGGTTATAGAAAAAAACACGACAGTGTTGCTAAAAAAATTGGCTACTTATGACCGCGTCCTTATTGGCTACCACACTTCCAACGCAAGCCCATGGAAATCGTATGATTTTCAGCCTGAAGAACACCTCTTATTGCAGCAGATAGCGGAACAGAACAAGGTTGTATTGACGGTTTTTGCAAGTCCTTACAGCTTGTTGACAGTTCCTTCTTTTGAAGCCATAGAAGGAGTGTTGCTAGCTTATCAAAACAGCAGTACAGCTCAAAAAGTCGCCGCACAGATGCTATTTGGAGCACTTGAAGCAAAAGGAAAGTTGCCTGTTTCCATCGGAAAAAAATTTCCAGTAGGCTCCGGTCTGTCTTCCGTTAATTTGATGCGGTTGACCTACAGTTTTCCAGAAGCTGTGGGAATGAGTTCTGTCAAACTTCTAAAAATTGACAGTCTTGCTCGTGAGATGATTGCTCAAAAAATGGCTCCTGGTGCGCAAGTGCTGATTGCGCGTCATGGAAAAGTCGTTTATCACAAAAGTTTTGGCTACCACACCTATGAACAAAAACAACCCGTTAGCACTTCCGATTTGTACGACTTGGCATCTTTGACAAAAATTCTTGGCGGCTTGCCATTGATTATGAAAAGTGAGGAAATGGGTTTGTTTGATTTGGATACCGACTTGGGAACCTTGCTGCCCGAATTCAAAAATTCAAACAAGGATACACTTACCGTCAAAGAAATGTTGTCACACACCGCAAGATTGCCCGCTTGGATTCCTTTTTTCAGGCATACGATTGACAGCGTTAGCAAGCAGCCCTTGAAAAAGTATTACCAAGCCTCCAAAACTTCCAACTACTCCATAGAAGTCGCTAAGGAATTCTATTTGAGAACCGATTACAGAGACAGTTTGTACCAACAAATCAAAGAAGTACCTCAGCGTGCAGATAGTGGTTACAAATACAGTGGGTTGCCGTTTTACCTGTTCAACAAATATTTGGAAACCCATTTTTCAATGGGCATGGACAGCTTGGCAGCTATGTTGTTTTACAAGCCATTGGGAGCCAAAAAGTTGCTGTACAATCCACTTCGAAAGTTTCCAGCAGTTCAAATTATTCCTTCTGAAAACGATGCTTATTACCGGCACCAAACTCTGGTTGGACATGTGCACGATATGGGAGCGGCGATGATGGGAGGTGTGAGTGGAAATGCGGGTTTGTTTTCCAATGCCAATGACATCGCCAAGTTTATGCAGATGTATTTGCAAGATGGGCTTTATGGAGGACATCGCTACCTGCAAGCCCATACCCTGAAAAAATTCAACAAGCGCTATTTTCAAGAAGCTGCAGTTCGAAGAGGCTTGGGTTTTGACAAACCCCAATTGGATCCTACAATCAAAGCAACTTGTGGATGTGTTTCCGACAATAGTTTTGGGCACAGCGGTTTTACAGGCACCTATGCTTGGGCTGATCCTGATTCTGGATTGCTTTATGTGTTTTTGTCAAATCGCACCTATCCGACGATGGACAATAACAAACTGGGAGATCAAGACATTCGTACTAAAATCCAAGGTTTGGCAGTCGATGCGATTCAAGAATAAAAAAAATTCGAATCAAGCTCAGACTTCGTTGGCAAAGGCCACAGAATGACAAGCGACCAACGCAGCAGTTTCTGTTCGCAAACGGCTCTCTCCAAGGGTGACGGAGGTATAATTTTGCGCTTTTGCCAATTCGATTTCCGCGGAAGAAAAATCTCCTTCTGGTCCAATCAAAATCGTTTGCTCAGCGCCCGGCGCGATTTCTTTTTTAAGCATTTTTCTTTCTTGCGTTTCACAATGGGCAATGTACTTATGCCCTTCTCTGTTTTGTTCTACAAATTCCTTAAATGAAATCGGTGGGTTGAGTTTTGGTAGCTGAAACTTCAAGGATTGTTTCATGGCGGATTGCAGTATTTTTTCATAACGATCCAACTTGACTGTTTTTCGTTCTGAGTGCTGGCAGATGATCGGAGTGATTTCATCGATTCCGATTTCAGTGGCTTTTTCTAAAAACCATTCCATGCGATCGTTTGACTTGGTTGGAGCGATGGCTACATGTAAAAAGTAGCTCCAAGGTTTTTGTTTTGTTTGTGAGTTCAGAATGGTGACCACACATCTTTTTTCGTTTGCAGTGCAAATTTTTGCAGTAAACAGCGTTCCTTTTCCGTTGGTGATTGACAAAAGATCTCCTTCAGATTTACGCAATACCCGCACGATGTGTCTGCTTTCGGTTTTGTCGAAAGTGTATTCCTTTTGCTTTCGGTCGATTTGTGGATTGTAAAATAGTTGCACGTTGGAGAGTTTATTAACCTTGATTGTCGATTCGTTTGTTTTTTGTGAGGTAAAATACGTGTATTCTTATTGCTTCGGTCTTAAGGACTTGCCTTTTGATCCATGTCTTTGGTTTGGATTTCTGCTTTTGGTTTTTTCTTAAGTTTTGAATGGCTTTTGTGTTCTTTTGACAAATGAACTCCTCGCACTGGTTTTTTCAGGGAAGTTTCATTGCGTTTTCGTGCTTTTTTTGAAAATACGTTTGAAAAAAACCGCCCCGTTTTACGGGTGCTTTCTTTTAAAAAAAATCCAACAGCAACAAGGTGCTGGCCAAAAGATTTCTTGCGATTAGCAAGGTCAAATGACGCTTCAGCAGTATCAGCGGTGTCTTTTATTTGCAGTCCTTTGAACGGTGTGTTTGGTTTGTGTATTTCCGCTGTCCCTTTGTGTCGATCTACTCTCCAAGAAATGCCAGCAGAAATTCCAAATGAATTTTTATAAAGCGAACTCCAGTTTGCCGAAGCGTCTACCTGTAAGTTTTTATGAACCAAGTAGGCTATCCCCAGATTTCTGTTCCAATGTTCAATTTTGTGATCATCGGAATCTTGTATTATTCTTTCGTATGTTTGAATGTTTTCTAAATACACTGACCACTTGTTGTTGAAGGTATATGTTGAGGTAATGGTGGTAAAGAATCTCTGATCATCCTTGCCGATGCCATCGAAATTGAAATTGGTGAGTAAGTTCCAATTGTAGCGGAGTTGGTTTTGGAAAAGCAAACCTGCGCTGAAGCCTCCTTTGTTGGCAGAGGTAAAACCTAGATTGGTGCTTTTAGGATGTACAATATAGCGCACAGTCGCTGCAACAGAAGGGATAAATTGAGACCAGTTGAACGCATGTCTCTTCTTCCAACTTCGGATGTTTTTTGAATTGTCAACAATCTGGTGGTTGTAGAGTAGGTATTTCAACCCGACTCCGTAGCTGTCTATAAAGCCTTTGTGAATCTTATCAATGGTATCCATTGAAACAGCAGCTTCGTTGTAGTGAAACATAAAGTTGATTTCCAATTCGTCTAAAATAAACCCTTGTCTTAGGAATAAGAGGTTGTTGAGGTAGCTGTCTTTTTTACCGCTGTCAAGAATTATTTTGTGGTGCGCAATGCCATTTTCTACCTGAAAAACACCTGTACCCACTGCATAAGTGCTTTCCGAAGCTCCTGGCCGATTGGAATTGATGATTTCTGTGTACTGCGCAAAGGTGATTTGTGGAGCAATAAAAAATAAAAAAAAGAAGAAAAGGTTTTTACTCATTTAAGCAATAAAATATTTTCAAATATAACATTTTCTTCAATGGAACGCTTCAGTTCCTTTCAAATTGTTATTTTTGAAATAAAATTTAAGTACAATGATTTTAGAAGCAGGATTTGTCACCTTTTTTAGGACCTTAGCCATTATCTTTGCGGTTATTTATTTCTTTAAGTTTGCGGCCAAATACCTTCTTCCGTTTCTCTTAAAACGTGCCGTTCGTAAGGCACAAGAAAAAACGCAACATCCATTCGGAAAGGAGCAGGATTCTCACTATCAAAAAGGTAAAGTTGGGGAGACCGTCATCGATAAAAAGCCAACGTCTTCTCAAAGAAGAAGCAATCAGGTAGGCGACTATGTGGATTATGAAGATATTGACTAGAAGTTACGGGGCATAGGCTTTGTTTCAAAGCAATGGATGTGGCTCTTTTATTTTTCAATGCGATAGTTCACAATCTTTACTATATTTGCGCACACAAGAAAACGCAGACTTGGAAAGTCTGTTTTTTAAAAACAACAATCAAACCATTCAATTTATACAGTTATGTACAATTTATTAAAAGGGAAAAGAGGAATTATCTTTGGAGCTTTGGACTCCAATTCTATTGCTTGGAAAGTTGCGGAACGTGCACACGAAGAAGGTGCCACATTTGTATTGACCAATGCACCCATTGCCATGCGTATGGGAACCATCAACGAATTGGCTGAAAAAACAGGATCTCAAGTGATTCCAGCCGATGCCACTTCTATGGAAGATTTGTCCAATTTGATCGATCAATCGGTTGAAGTATTGGGTGGAAAAATTGATTTTGTTTTGCATTCCATCGGCATGTCTTTGAACGTTCGTAAAAAGAAACACTACACGGAATCCAATTATGATTTTACGCACAAAGGTTTTGACATTTCGGCACTCTCATTTCATCGAGTGATGAATTTGTTGTACAAAAAAGAAGCAATGAACGAATGGGGCTCTATTGTCGCTTTGACCTATATGGCAGCACAAAGAGTTTTTCCAGACTACAACGACATGGCAGACAACAAAGCATATTTAGAGTCTATTGCACGTAGTTTTGGTTATTTCTTTGGAAGAGATCACAAAGTGCGTGTCAACACCATTTCTCAATCGCCTACGCCGACCACTGCAGGAAGTGGTGTCAAAGGATTTGATGGCTTTATCAATTACGCAGAAAAAATGTCTGCTTTGGGGAATGCAACTGCTTTGGATTGTGCAGATTACACCATTTCTATGTTTTCTGATTTGACCAGAAAAGTTACTTTGCAAAACCTGTTTCACGACGGAGGGTTTTCCAATATGGGTGTCAGTGATGCCGTTATGGAAAAATTTACAGAAGAAGCATAGCCTTCTTGGTTCCGAATAAAAAATAGCACAAAATGCAAATCTTCCTAAGGTTTGCATTTTGTTTTTAGTCCCCTTTTTTTGAGCGGCAATAGCCTTAAACTAGCAGGAGGCAGTTTCCCAAACTTTGCTATATTTGAATGCCTTATTTAAAACTATGAACTTTCGTTATTCCTTTGTCATCCCTGTTTACAACCGTCCTGAAGAAGTGGAAGATTTGTTGCGCAGTTTGACCCAGCTAGAGGAAGGGGAGCCTTTTGAAGTGGTCCTGGTGGAAGACGGTTCCGAAAACACTTCTGAAGCGGTAGTTGCGTCTTACAAGCAGGTTTTAGACATTCAATATTTTTTGACAGAAAACCAAGGGGCTGGTAAAAGCAGGAACTTGGGAATGCAAAAGGCTTGTGGAAATTATTTTTTGATTTTGGATTCTGATTGCTTGGTGCCTCCCGGCTATTTGAATGCTGTTCACTATCAATTGACAACTTTGCCTACCGATGCTTTTGGAGGACCCGATGCTGCGCACCGAGATTTTTCTGTTTTGCAGAAGGCCATCAACTTCGCAATGACGTCCTTTTTGACAACAGGTGGAATTCGAGGCAAGAAAAATGCCGTTGGCAAGTTTCAGCCCAGAAGTTTCAACATGGGGATTTCCAAACGAGCTTTTGAAGAAACAGGTGGTTTTTCAGATCAAAAAATTGGTGAAGACATCGACCTGACCTTTCGTCTTTGGGCAAAAGGCTTTCAGACACAATTCATAGAGAAAGCTTTTGTGTACCACAAAAGAAGAAGTACTTACAAGCAGTTTTTGCATCAGACCTATGCCTTTGGTTTAACACGACCATTCTTGAATCAAAAATATCCAGGCACGGCGAAGCTTACTTATTGGTTTCCAAGTTTGTTTTGTTTGGGTTTTTTGGGGGCTATTTTTTTGGCTTTCAGGGGATTTGAGTTCTTTGCATACATTTATGTGAGTTATTTTGTGTTGCTTTTTGTTCAGGGGAGTTTGCAATACAAAAGTTTGCGTGTTGGACTCCAATGTGTCTTGGCAACGTCGGTGCAGTTTGCAGGCTATGGGTTTGGTTTCTTAAAAAAAGTATTCAGGACTTTAAAGTCTTGAGGTTTTTAAGGTTTTACAAGCGTTCCAAATTGTATTAGTCCAAGGTGTCAAAACGAATTAAAAACAAAGTTTCTTCCTCCTTTTTCATCTGGTAATGTTCTCTAGCAAATTTATCTAGTTTTTCAGGGTCTTGCAAGGCGTCAATCATTGCTTTGTTTTGTTGAATTTCTTTTTGATAAAATTCAATAGCATTTTCGAGTTTTTCAATTTCTTTGTTGAATTTACGGTGAGTAAGGTAGGAGTTTTCATCAAAAAACAACATCCAAATACTGAAGATGAGCAAAATCAAAACATAGCGATTGGTCAGGATCTTAAAAAGTCGGTGTTCTAATATTTTTGTGAAAAAATTCATGGTGTAAGTGTTGTTTTTTTGCCGATCAAACCGGTTAGGATTTCAATCGTTTTTGGGTTCTTTACATTGTTAGATACGACATAATCTGAATGGTTTTTGGTGGGTTCTATGTATTTATCGTGCATGGGTTTTAACATGGATCGGTAGCGTTCTGTCACTTCTTTCAAATCTCTGCCTCTCTCTTGTACGTCGCGATGAATTCTGCGAATTAGACGTTCGTCAGCATCGGCATCGACAAAAATTTTAAAATCGAACAATTCAAGAAGTTCTGGATATGAAAATACTAAAATACCTTCGACAATCAACATTTTTTTGGGCTGAATCTTGCGTGTCTCTTTCGTGCGATTGTGGTTCTTGAATTTATAAATAGGTTGTTCAATGGAAAGATTGTTTTTGAGTCTTTTTACATGATTGACCAACAGTTCAAAATCAATAGAGTCAGGATGGTCAAAATTGATCGAAGATCGTTCTTCAAAAGTCAAATGATCGGTTTTGTGGTAATAGGAATCTTGAGAAATAACACAAAGTTCCTTTTCTTTGAATTGGTCTTTGAGTTCGTTTACCAACGATGTTTTTCCGCTAGCGGTACCTCCAGTTATTCCGATGACAAACATGCCTGTTTTTTTACAAATTTAGTAAAAATAAACGCCTTTACAAAGTTGTTGAAAAGGCGTTTTATTCATAGGTGTTTTGAAGTTTTAAAGTCCAAAAGCAGTTTTTACTTTGTCCACATAATCCAATTTTTCCCAAGTAAAAGTTTCGACTTCTTTTTCTACAACATCACCGTAGGGAGACTCGTACCTGACCGTTTTGATTTCGGGGGTTCTTCCCATGTGTCCGTAGGCAGCTGTCTCTAGATAAATAGGATTTCTTAGTTTCAAACGCTCTTCAATAGCGATGGGTCTCATGTCAAACAAAGCGTTGATTTTTGATGCGATTTCGCCATCGGTAAAATCGACTTTAGACGTTCCATAGGTGTCCACAAAAATCCCCATCGGAGCAACCACACCAATGGCATAGGATACTTGTACAAGGATTTCTTTTGCAACTCCTGCAGCGACGAGGTTTTTTGCAATATGTCTTGTGGCATAGGCAGCAGATCGATCTACTTTACTCGGGTCTTTGCCACTAAAAGCTCCGCCTCCATGCGCTCCTTTTCCACCATACGTATCAACAATGATTTTTCGTCCGGTCAAGCCGGTATCTCCATGAGGACCTCCGATGACGAATTTGCCCGTTGGATTTATGTGGTATTTGATATCGTCACCAAACAAAGCTTGGATTTCTGGAGTCAACTTGGCGAGAACTCTTGGGATCAAGATTGAAAGGATGTCTTCCTTGATCTTGGCAAGCATGCGTTCGTCGTCTTTGTCAAATGCATCGTGTTGCGTAGAAAGTACAATGGCTTCAATGCGGAGAGGGGTATTGTCGTCACTGTATTCTATGGTAACCTGGCTTTTGGCATCGGGTCTTAGGTAAGGGATGTCTTTGGCTTCTCTACGAAGGACTGCCAATTCAATTAACAACCGATGTGAAAGTTCGAGTGCCAAGGGCATGAAGTTTTCAGTTTCGTCTGTGGCATATCCGAACATCATTCCTTGGTCTCCAGCGCCTTGTTCTTCTTTGGTCGCTCGGTCTACACCTCGGCTGATGTCGTCTGATTGTTCGTGAATGGCCGACAAGACACCGCAAGAATTTCCGTCAAACTGGTAGTCTCCTTTGGTGTATCCAATTTTATTGATGGTTTCTCTCGCTATTTTTTGAACATCCAAATAGGTTTTGGATTTGACTTCTCCTGCTAAAATTACTTGGCCGGTAGTCACCAAAGTCTCACAAGCAACTTTTGACTCTGGGTCAAAAGCCATGAAATGATCAATCAAAGCATCCGAAATCTGATCGGCTACTTTGTCGGGATGTCCTTCCGAAACGGATTCGGATGTAAATAAATACGCCATATTTTAATCTTTTAAAAGTTGTGAAGGAAAGATGTTGAAAAGGCTACAAAAAAAGCTAAAGAGAAGAGTTGTATCCTGCTTTAGCACTTTTTTAACGAGGTGGCAATCAGTCAAATCTTTCCTCAAAAATTGAGCTACAAAATTATAAAAAAGAAATCAATATATGAACTTAAAAAAAATGTTTTTACATTTGCAAGCTTAAATACAAGGGTTTTTTTTCTAAAACAGCAGATTTTTAATTGAAATTTGTGTTTGGACGAGTCTCTTGAGTTTATGTCAATACAACAGAGACAGGTCTCTGAACAGCCTTTCAGGAGGTTTTTTTAACGTTCAATAAATTCACACTAAATATATTTTCCCATGAGTACTCAAAAACTCTCTACACAGGCGTTGCATGCAGGACATGACACTACGCAAACATCCGGAACTAGAGCAGTCCCGATTTACCAAACTTCTTCTTATGTGTTTAACGATACAGACCATGCGGCCAATTTGTTTTCTTTGGGCGAACTTGGCTTTATCTACACACGTTTGAACAATCCAACCAATGACATTCTACAACAGCGATTGGCAGCGATTGAAGGAGGTATTGGAGCCGTCGTTTTGGCTTCAGGAACCGCTGCAATTTCAACCGCTTTGATGACTTTGTTAAAAGCAGGCGATCACATCGTTGCTTCAAGTAGTTTGTACGGTGGAACCTTCAACTTGTTGAATGTTACTTTGCCAAGGTTGGGCATCACAACTACTTTTGTAGATGCTTCCAACCCAGCAAGTTTCAAAGATGCCGTTCAGGACAATACCCGTGCTTTCTTTGTGGAGTCTTTGGGAAATCCAAAATTGGATGTTTTGGATCTTGAAGCTATTTCAGCTGAGGCGAAAGCAGCAGATGTTCCATTTATCGTTGACAATACAGTTGCTTCACCTGTCTTGTTGAATCCAATCAAACACGGTGCAAACATCGTCATTCATTCGTTGACCAAATACATCGGAGGCCATGGAAATTCTTTGGGAGGTGCAATCATTGATGCGGGAACTTTTGACTGGACTAATGGGAAATTTCCTGAGTTTACAGAACCTTCAGCAGGATACCATGGTTTGGTTTACAGCGAAGCATTGGGAGCGGCAGCTTATACCTTCAAATTGATTTTGGAAGGCTTGCGTGATTTTGGTGCTGCCTTGAGTCCCTTCAATGCTTTTCAAATCATTCAAGGTTTGGAGACATTGCCGGTTCGCATTCAAAAACACAGCGAAAATGCGTTGGAATTGGCCAAGTGGTTGGAAGCACGCGAAGAAATAGCCTGGGTAAATTACCCTGGTTTGGAAAGCAGTGCTTACTATGAAATGGCTAAGAAATACTTACCGAATGGACAAAGTGGAATCGTTACTTTTGGAATCAAAGGTGGGTTTGAAGCTGCCAAAACAGTCACCGATGCAACGAAGATATTCTCTTTGCTCGCAAATATTGGAGATACCAAGTCTTTGATCATTCATCCAGCAAGTACGACACACCAACAATTAAACGCGGAGCAACAAGCTGGCGCTGGAGTGTCCCCAGACTTGATCCGTTTGTCTGTCGGACTGGAAGATATCGACGATTTGAAAGCAGATTTGGAAAACGCTTTTAAAACGCTTTCTTAATGCATACATAGCAACGCTTTCTAGCGGAATTATGCAAAAGCAACTTCTTCTCGAAGTTGCTTTTTTTTTGTTTTCAAGAATTTTTTTGTTTTTAAATAGTTTGCGTGTGTAAATAATTACTATTTTTGCTCTTTATAGTTCATACACGTATTGAAATTGTTATCAAGAAAGGCAGAGGGATTAGACCCGCTGAAGCCTTAGCAACCCTTTATCCAATAAAGAAGGTGCTAAATTCTACCAAAAGTTGCGGTGTAACTTCGGATAGATAACCCAAGGAATTTACAATTCCCTTCATTTTCTTTTTTTTTAACAATTACATACAAGTAGAAAGCCGTTCTTTCTTGTTTTAGAAAGCCTGTTTTAGGAATGTAACAGATAGTTTGTACAAATAAATTAAAAAAAATAAAAATTGAGCACTAGTTTGCAATACCATTCGATCGAAAATTTCACCACGGAAACGGGCGTGATTTGCAACGACATCGAACTCTCATACGAGGTCTTTGGTGAAGAATTGCACACGGCTCCTATTGTTTTGGTGAACCATGCCTTGACAGGCAATTCCGATGTTGCGAGCACGCATTCAGGTTGGTGGAACGGATTGGTTTCAAAAGGCAATTTGATTGATACGGAACGCTATACAATTCTCAGTTTTAATATCCCTGGCAATGGCTATGATAAAAAACCGGGAAATCTAATCGACAATTACAAAGATTTTACAGCCAGAGACATTGCACGTCTTTTTGGGCGTGCGCTGTCCGAATTTGGCGTACAGAAATTACACACTATCATTGGAGGTTCTTTGGGAGGTGGAATTGCTTGGGAAATGGTGGTATTGTTTCCAGAGCTGGCAACAAATCTGATTGCGATTGCGACCGATTGGAAAGCTGCTGACTGGATTTTGGCACATAACAAAGTACAAGAGCAGATCCTGTTGAATTCCAAAAAACCAGTACACGATGCGCGGATGATGGCTATGTTGTTTTACCGAACAGCGGCTTCTTTTAAAGGGAAATTCAACCGAAGTATCAACGAAAATTTAGGAATTCCCAATGTGGAAAGTTGGTTGTTACATCATGGTTTTCAATTGGAAAATAGGTTCCACTTAAAAGCCTATAAAATGGTCAATCATTTATTGAGTACCTTAGACATCTTGAGGGACAGAGGGACTTTTAAAGAGGTAGCTCCTTTGATTCAAGCAAACATCATTCAAATTGGAATTGATTCCGATTTCTTTTTTGTGCCTGATGAGAACAGAGATACCCAAAAACAATTAGATGCATTGCAAATTCCAAACACTTACAAAGAAATCGTTTCAATTCATGGACATGACGGTTTTTTAGTAGAAAACGATCAGTTAAAGAAATTGTTGCAAGACTATTTTAAGTAAAACAATAGAAAAAGTTGGAAAGACCAACTTTGCCAAAGAGTAATTTACAGACAGAAAAAAACCAAGCGCATGAAAGTATTAAAATTTGGTGGGAAATCATTAGCAAATGGTGTGGGATTGAAAAATGTCTTGGACATCATCAGCTCCAAAGTAGCCCGTAAAGAAGCCCTTGTTGTTGTGCTTTCTGCAAGAGGGAATGCCACAAATGAATTGGAGCGAATTTTAGAAAAAGCCAAGAAAACCCAAGATTATAAAGCGGCATATCAAGCCTTTCAAAAAGAACAGCTTCAGCCCAATCCTGGCTTTGATTTTTCGGAAGAATTTTCACTTTTAGAAAAAATATTTGAAGGCGTTCATCTCTTGGGAGATTACAGTCCAAAAATCAAAGATTTGGTTTTGGCGCAGGGGGAACTTTTGTCTGTAAAATTGGTCGCGAGCATGTTGCGTGATCGAGAAGTAGCTGCAAAGGCAGTCGATGCTAGAAAACTTTTAAAGACGAATACTGATTTTGGAAATGCAGAACTGTTGGACGAATTGTCCAAGCAAAATGTCACGAACTATTTTGAGCAAAAAAATCCGTCAGAAGTTCAAATTATTACAGGTTTTATCGCTTCTAACAACGAAAACGAAACGACCACCTTTGGAAGGAATGGAAGCAATTATTCCGCCTCTCTTTTTGCCAATTATTTGGAAGCGGAAGAGCTTCAAAACTATACCCATGTAGACGGTATTTACACGGCAAACCCAGACTTGGTCAGTAATGCGCGAAAAATTGAAAACCTGTCTTTTAAAGAAGCCAATGAATTGGCTAATTTTGGCGCCTATATATTGAATGCCAAGGGAATGATTCCTTTGATTGAAAAAAACATTCCGTTGCGAATCCTAAACACTTTTGACCCTGATAGCAAAGGGACATTGATCACGAAAGACCACCGGTCTAAAGATGGGATCAAAGCAATTTCGGTATTGGAAAATAGGGCTTTGATCAATTTGGAAGGCAAAGGACTTCTTGGAAAGGTAGGAGTCGATGCACGGGTGTTTACGGCTTTGCAAAAAAACAACATCAGTGTTAGCATCATCTCACAAGGATCGTCTGAAAGAGGCATCAGTTTTGTGGTCGATGCAACACAAGCAAGAAAGGCAAGAGAGGCTTTGGCCAATGAATTCAATTTGGACTTTTTGAGCAAGGACGTTACTAAAATTGAAGTCAAAACAAATGTGGCTGTCGTGTCAACTTTGGGCAAGACATTGGCATCTTTTAATAGTGCTTACAGTGCCTTGATTCGCAATACAATAGAACCACTATTGATCAATAATACCGTTGCCGGTCGCAATGTGTGTCTTGTCCTAGAAGACAAAGATCTGCACAAAGCAGTCAATGTCATTCACGGAGAAATTTTTGGAGTTTCTAAAAAAATCAACATCGCTGTTTTTGGAGTTGGACTAGTCGGAGGGACCCTTCTCAAGCAAATATTAGAGGCCAAAGATACCATTCTAAAACGCAAAGGTGTCGAGCTGAATGTCTTTGCGGTTGCCAATTCTAAGAAATTGTTGCTCAAAGCACAAGGCATTCAAAAAAATTGGAGAGCATCACTTGAAGAGTTGAAAGGCGGTTATTCAGTTCAAGAAGTAATAGACTTTGCAGAAAAACACCATCTAGAAAATTTGATTGCCGTGGACAATACAGCGAGTGCTGCTTTTGTTGAAAATTACACATCGTTGGTTGCAAATGGTTTCAACCTGGTTTCTTCAAACAAAATAGCGAACACCATCTCTTATGATTTTTACCACGAACTCAGAGAATTACTTAAGAAAAATAAAAAGAGCTATCTGTACGAAACCAATGTAGGAGCTGGATTGCCTCTGATTGACACCATTCGGATGTTGCATCATTCTGGCGAAAATATCACACGGATCAAAGGAGTGTTTTCAGGAACTTTGAGTTACTTGTTCAACAATTTTTCTGAACAGGAAGCCTCTTTTAGTGCGGTCTTAGAGGAAGCCTCTAAAAAAGGATTTACCGAGCCCGATCCAAGAGAGGATTTGAATGGAAATGATGTAGGGCGAAAATTATTGATTTTAGCAAGAGAACTCGATTTAAAAAATGAGTTTGATGAGGTTCAAATACAAAATTTGATTCCAGAAGATTTACGAGATGGAACGACAGCATCTTTTCTGAAACACTTGTCAGCACTTGACCCTATCTACCAAAAAGTCAAAGAAACACAAGACGAAGGACATGTTTTGAGGTATGTCGGGGATCTGCACGGGGACCTGTCTTCGGACAAAGGGATTTTAGAGGTCAAATTGGTGTCTGTTTCTCGCAACTCTGCGTTGGGACAAGTCAAAGGGGCCGATTCTATTTTTGAGATTTATACCGAATCCTATGGCGAACAACCACTTGTTATTCAAGGAGCTGGAGCTGGTGCTGATGTAACAGCGAGAGGAGTCTTTGGAGATGTATTGCGCTTGTCTGAAAACAGGCTTTAAAAAAACACTATGAAAAAAACACATTTTGAAACCGACGCGGTCCGGACACAGACAGCGAGAACCCAATACAAGGAGCATTCAACACCGCTCTATCTTACATCTGGTTTTGTCTTTGACGATTCTGAGGAGATGCGCGCATCTTTTGCAGAAGAAAAACAACGCGATTTGTACAGTCGCTATAGCAATCCGAATACGTCAGAGTTTATTGATAAAATTTGCAAAATGGAAGGAGCAGAAGAAGGTTATGCCTTTGCTTCTGGGATGGCGGCTATTTACAGTACTTTTGCGGCGTTGTTAAGTGCAGGCGATCACATCATATCTGCAAGGTCTGTCTTTGGGGCTACTCACAGTCTATTTACCAAATATTTCCCTAAGTGGCAAATCGAAACTTCTTATTTTAAGGTCAATGAACTCGAAACGATAGCGGATTTGATACAACCCAATACCAAAATCATTTATGCGGAAACACCCACCAATCCCGGTGTGGATGTTTTGGATATCGAAATACTGAGTCGCATCGCAAAAAAACACGGTTTGGTGTTGATTATCGACAATTGTTTTGCAACTCCTTACCTACAACAACCGATCAAATTTGGCGCCGATTTGATCATTCATTCTGCAACCAAATTGATAGACGGCCAAGGAAGAGTTTTGGGAGGTGTCACAGTTGGGAGCAAAGACTTGATGCGAGAAATCTATTTGTTTTCAAGATTGACAGGTCCTTCTTTATCGCCTTTCAATGCATGGGTTTTGTCAAAAAGCTTGGAAACACTTGCAGTTCGAGCAGAACGACAATGTGAAAATGCCTTGCGATTGGCTACTTTCTTGGAAGGACATCCCAAGGTAAATTGGGTCAAATACCCTTTTTTGAAATCTCATCCTCAATACGAAATTGCGCGTAAACAAATGAAATTGGGAGGAGTCGTTGTTACTTTTGAAGTTCAAGGCGGTGTTGCTGCTGGGCAACAATTTTTTGACAACATCCAACTCTGCTCGCTTTCAGCCAATTTAGGCGATTCCCGCACCATTGTTACCCACCCGGCTTCTACTACGCATGCCAAATTGGATGAGGAAGACAAGCGAGCTGTTGGTATTACAGACGGTTTGGTGCGTTGTTCACTTGGCTTGGAGCATGTAGAAGATATCATTGCAGACATTCAACAAGCCTTAGAATCTCTATAAACGGAGTTTGTTTTTTTGTTGAGAGCAAGAAAAGCCCAAGCATTGGTATCGCTTGGCGGTCATAATTTTGTATCTTCGTCTCGTGCTTTCAAAAAAGACAAAATACGGAATCAAAGCCTTGACGTTTCTCGCCAGATGTGAAGAAAGCAACCCTGTACAGATATCAGAAATCTCAAAGAAAGAGAATATTTCTCACAAGTTTTTAGAGAGCATACTCTTGACGCTTAAAAAAGCGGGGCTTCTCGGGTCCAAAAAGGGGAAAGGCGGTGGTTATTATTTGCGCAAGCCCCCAACAGAGATCAAAATGACCGAAGTCATTCGCGTTTTGGAAGGGCCGATTGCCATGGTTCCTTGTGTCAGTTTGAACTTTTATGAAAAATGCGACGATTGCCCAGATGAAACACTTTGCAGTGTCCATAAGTTGATGATTCAGGTTCGTGACAATACTTTGGATGTCTTTCGGAACACGACACTTGCCGATTTGGCTTGATTTCCCACGAATTTCACTAATTTTCTATTTTCCTATCATTTTTATAGGGTAATACTTGTGTATGTCTGCTTCAAGTTTTATTTTTGCAGAGTAATCTATTATTCCGATAGGGTAATAGAAAAAATTCAATATCATGTTGTTAGATCAGTTACACAAAGGAAAAGAAAGCCAGAGCTATCGAGAGGCAGTGGGATCGGAAAAACCGATTCGCAGTGTTGCCAAAGCGATTAGCTGGAGGCTTTTGGGGACTTTGGACACCTTGTTGGTCTCATTGTATGTGACAAAAGGAGAAATAGGAACTTCTACTGCGATTGCTTCCATAGACTTTGTTACTAAAATGATTTTGTATTTTTTTCACGAAAGAATTTGGAACACTATTAAATGGGGACGGTAATGAAAACACACTACAGCAAATCAGCCTTAAAAGAAATCAACGAATCTTTGAAAGGGAAAAGTCCTCAAGAGATTGTTTCTTGGGCGATTTCAGTTGCAAAAAATCCGGTGATTACCACCAATTTTAGACCTTATGAAGGAGCAATCTTACATATAACAACTTCTCAAATTTCGGATTTGAAAGTGATTTGGTGTGATACCGGTTACAATACTTCAAAGACGTATCTGCACGCAGGCGCTTTGACCGAGCAATTGAATTTGAACATTCATTTGTACGTGCCCAAGCAGACTGCTGCGCATAGAGATGTCTTGATGGGCATCCCAAGTGTAGACGATCCTCAACACAAAGTTTTTACAGAACAAGTAAAGTTGGAGCCCTTTAAAAGAGCCATGTCAGAACACCAGCCCGACGTTTGGTTTACAAACCTCAGAAAAGGGCAAACCGCCTTTCGTGACAGCATTGATATTGTGTCACAAGACACAGATGGTATTTTGAAAGTAAGTCCTTTTTACGATTGGTCAGATGAACAATTGGACGGCTATTTAGCATTGAACAAGTTGCCCAACGAATTCAAATATTTCGATCCCACCAAAGTCTTGGGCAATCGAGAATGTGGGTTGCACGCCTAAAAAATAATTTTCAAAAAAAGATCTTAGGATTAAATACGTCTAAAAAAACAACAATGAGTACACGATTACAACCCAATGCTTTGGAAAGCGAAGCCATCTATATCCTCAGAGAAGTGGCAGCACAGTTTGAAAAACCTGTCTTGTTGTTTTCTGGAGGGAAAGATTCAATTACCTTGGTGCGCTTGGCACAAAAAGCATTTTATCCTTCTAAAATTCCGTTTCCATTTTTACATGTTGATACGGGACATAACTTTCCGGAAACCATTGAGTTTAGAGATCGTTTGTGCGCAGAATTGGGGGTGGAGTTGATTGTCCGAAACGTACAAGACAATATCGATGCAGGGAAAGTACAAGAAGAATCTGGTAAATATGCGAGTAGAAATATGTTGCAGACAGAGACGCTCTTAGATGCCTTGGAGGAATTTGGTTTTGACGCTGCCATCGGAGGCGCTCGAAGAGACGAAGAAAAAGCAAGAGCAAAAGAACGTATTTTTTCTGTCAGAGATGATTTTGGAGGTTGGGATGAGAAAAACCAACGCCCTGAATTGTTTGACCTTCTAAACGGAAAAATTGACTTGGGACAAAACGTTCGAGTCTTTCCTATTTCCAATTGGACTGAGTTGGATGTATGGTCTTACATACAGAAAGAAAACATTGAAATTCCTTCTATATATTTTGCACACCTGCGAAAAGTGTTTTTGAGAGATGGCATGGTGTGGTCTGCAAATGATGCTGTGGTATACCGTGACGAAGAGGAACTTGTGGAAGAACGCATGGTGCGTTTTAGAACAGTAGGAGACATGAGTTGTACGGCAGCAGTCTTGTCAGAAGCGGTAGACATCGCCAAAGTTGTAGAAGAAATAAGAGACTCCTCCATTTCGGAAAGAGGTGCACGCATCGACGACAAACGTTCAGAGGCTGCGATGGAGAAGAGAAAACAGCAAGGGTATTTCTAAAAAAAATAGGATTTTGCTGCAACAAGTAAAAAAAGATAAAAATTCAAACAAGGCAGATTGCCAATAGGGAACTAAAGAAATGGAAGTTTTAAAAATAGCAACAGCGGGAAGTGTAGACGACGGTAAAAGTACGTTGATTGGACGTATTTTATACGATACAAAATCTTTGACCGACGACAAATTAGAAGCCATTGAGCGAAGTAGCAAACAAAAAGGTTTCGATTACTTAGACTTCTCTTTGGCAACTGACGGTTTGGTAGCAGAAAGAGAACAGGGAATAACCATTGACGTAGCACATATCTACTTTTCAACAGCAAATAAGAGCTATATCATCGCAGATACTCCCGGACATGTAGAGTACACACGAAATATGGTCACAGGTGCTTCTACATCGCAAGCAGCGGTGATTTTGGTAGATGCACGCAAAGGAGTCATTGAGCAGACCTACCGTCATTTCTTTATCAACAATTTGTTGCAAGTCAAAGACATCATTGTCGCGGTAAATAAAATGGATTTGGTCGCTTTTTCTGAAGATAAATTTACAGCCATTAAAAAAGAAATTTTAAGCTTGGCTGCCAAGTCGGATTACAAAGGCCAACACATCACGTTTATCCCTGTGAGTGCTTTGAAAGGAGACAATGTCGTGTACAAATCAGAAAATACGCCTTGGTATGCGGGAAAAACAATGTTGGAGCATTTGGAAAGCTTGAATGCACAAGATGTGTACGAAATTTCTCAAGCCCGTCTGCCAATCCAAGCAGTCATTCGTCCCAAGACGGAAGCTTTTCACGATTTTAGAGGCTATGCTGGGAAATTGTACGGAGGTTCTTTGAGTGTCGGAGATGCGGTGACGGTCTTGCCTTCGAAGACCCGTTCCAAAGTCAAGGAGATTTATTTCTTTGACAAGACCTTTCAAACAGTTGAAAGAGGAACTTCTGTCAATATTACACTCGAAAATGACATCAATATCAGCAGAGGAGATCTGTTGGTAAAATCGGATGAATTGCCCAAAGAGGCCAAGCAAATTGATGCAAAAATTTGTTGGATGGATGTAAAAAAATTGGTTCCAGGATCCAAATATATACTACAGCACGGTACGCAACGTGTTTTGGCAAAAATAGCAGCCATCAAAACGGTGATCAAAACTGATTTTTCTGGAAATGACGAAGAGACAGACCATTTGGAAATAAACGCGATTGGACGCGTCAACTTAAAATTGGCAAAACCTTTGTTTTACGACGCCTATGCCGACAATAAAGCCAATGGGTCTTTTATTTTAATCGATTCACAATCCAATCATACCTCGGGGGTAGGTTTTATTCAATAATTAATTTTTTTGATGTCAGTAAGCACATCACAAAACTCATATAAATACGTTTGATATGTTAAGTTTTAGATCAGAAATAGAAAATCCAGTTGTCGAGAAAGATATTGTCGACTTGGCCAATAAAATCCAACTCTTTCACGAAGGGAATATCGATGAAGAGAAATTTAGGAGTTTGCGATTGGCGCGTGGTGTCTACGGGCAACGTCAGTTTGGAGTTCAAATGATTCGAATCAAACTCCCTTATGGAAAAGTAACCAGTGATCAGTTGCACTGTATAGCAGATGTTTCCGATGAGTATTCTCGGGGCCGATTGCACATTACCACACGCCAAGACATTCAAATCCATTACGTGAGTTTGGACAGAACTCCTGAGTTGTGGGCCCAACTTGAAAAAAGCGACATTACCTTGCGTGAAGCATGTGGAAATGCCGTGAGAAACGTCACTGCTTCTGAAACGGCAGGGATCGATCCAAAAGAGCCTTTTGATGTGTCGCCTTATGCACATGCCGTATTTCAGTTCTTTTTGCGCAACCCTATATGTCAAGAATTGGGGCGTAAATTCAAAGTTTCTTTTTCGGGAACTTCAGAAGATACCGCTTTGAGTTACATGCACGACATTGGGTTTATAGCGAAAACAAAAACAATCAATGGAATAGCTATTCGTGGCTTTAAAGTGATGTTGGGAGGTGGGCTAGGCTCGCAACCTCGTTTGGCCGATGTGGCACATGAATTTTTAGGGACAGACAAAATCATTCCATATATGGAAAGTGTTTTGCGTGTGTTTGATCGTTATGGAGAACGTTCTAAGCGCGCCAAAGCACGTTTAAAATTCTTAATTAAAGAGCAAGGGTTGGAAGCGTTCAACGAGATCGTAGCAACCGAAACCAAATCTTTGTTACACAAAACTGTTGCCATTGAAACGGTAGGTTTTGAAACTCCAGAACTCCCATCGATTGCCATTCCAGAAGTTCAGATCTCTGACCAAGTAGCATACGAAGCATGGAAGGCAAGCAATGTGATTGCTCAAAAGCAAGTCGGACTGTTTGCCATCGGAGTCAAAGTGACTGTCGGAGATTTTTATACCAAAGAAGCTCGAATTTTGGCCGATTTGATAAAGAAATATGCGGGAGACGAAATTCGTTTGACCCTAAGACAAGACATTTTGATACGTCATGTCAAAGAAGCTTTGTTGCCTTTTTTCTATCAAGAATTGGGGAAATTAGGAATGGTGGATTTGGGCTATCAATCGATACAAGATGTTACAGCATGTCCAGGTACAGATACTTGTAACTTGGGGATTGCCAACAGTACGGGGATTGCTGATGAATTGGGAAAAGTACTACGTGCAGAATATCCTCAGTTTGCCAACAACCCAAAGATGGAAATAAAAATCAGTGGTTGTATGAACGCTTGTGGACAGCACAACATGGCTGCCATTGGTTTCCAAGGAATGTCTGTCAAGTCAGGTAAAAATGTAGCTCCTGCCTTGCAAGTTCTTTTGGGAGGAGGTACGTTGGGAGACGGTCAAGGTCGTATTTCCGACAAAGTCATTAAAATTCCGAGCAGAAGAGGGCCAGCAGCCTTACGTTTGGTGCTCAATGATTACATCCAAAACAGTGGTGGGCAAACATCTTTTATTACCTATTATTTAGGCAAAGGAGAAAAGTACTTTTACGACTTCTTAAAACCCCTTTCTGACGTAACCAATTTAGAAGCAATGGATTTTGTGGACTGGGGAGCTGAAGAAGCATATGAAAAAGCAGTTGGAGTAGGAGAATGTGCAGGTGTGGTCATTGATTTAATCGCGACACTGTTGTTGGATAGCAAGGAGAAATTGGAGAATTCCAAAACTTCTTTTGAAGAGGGAAAATTCTCCGATGCCATCTATTATTCCTACAGTGCTATTGTCAATACAGCCAAAGCTTTGTTGACAGCTGAGGGGCAAAAGACGAATACCCACAACAAAATTATTGCTGATTTCAACGCGTTTTTTGTAGCGACTAAAAAAATTGAGTTGGGAACTGATTTTGAGACATTTGTATACCAAATCAATCAAAATGAACCCTCAGAAGCTTTTGCCGTTCATTATTTGGAACAAGCAGAAAAGTTTTACAAGATTGTAGAAGCATACAGAGCCGCGGAATTAACGGAAGTATAAACAGGCTATTTGAAGAGTTGTTGTTATTTTTTACAACTTCTTTTGAAAAGAATAAACAGGATGAAAAAACAACCTAAATTGACATTGGTAGGAGCAGGGCCGGGAGATCCGGATCTGATTACGTTGAAAGGCGTCAAGGCGTTGAACCAGGCAGATGTGGTTTTGTACGATGCCTTGGTCAATGAGTCTTTGTTGCAACACGCGCCTGAAGCCACATTGCTTTTTGTGGGCAAGCGCTTAGGATGCCATGCGTATACACAAGACGAAATCAATCAATTGATAGTGGACAACGCCTTGAGTTTTGGACACGTTGTTCGGTTGAAAGGAGGGGATCCTTTTGTTTTTGGAAGGGGAACGGAAGAATTGGATTATGCGGAAAGTTTTGGCCTAGAGGTACAGATTGTTTCAGGTGTTACTTCTTCGATATCGGTTCCTGCCAGTTTGGGTGTATCCTTGACCAAGCGAAAGGTAGCCAACAGTTTTTGTGTGGTGACTGGAACAACAACAGACCGTACGTTGAGTGACGATTTGTATGCTTTTGCCAAAACCTCAGCGACGGTAGTGGTTTTAATGGGAATGAGCAAATTGGATCAGATTGTTGCTGTTTTTAAAGGAGAAAACAAAGGGGATTTACCTGTAGCTATCATTCAAAACGGCACCACGGAACAGGAAAAGATAGGCATTGGAACCATAGACACCATTGCAGCCGTTGTGGCTGATGAAGGCTTGAGTTCCCCTGCGATTATTGTGATTGGAGAAGTGGTGAAGGAAAGTCAAAAACTTCGATATTTTTATGAAGAACTTACGATTGACAACGAAGTTTTTTACGATCGATTTATCAATTAAAAGAACCCATTAAAAAAATGGATACACATACAAATACCAATCACGAACCATCAAAGAAAGATGGACAGCCTTTGAATCAGCTGTACCCCATTTTTTTAAAGGTTAGGGTATTGCAGACCTTGATTATAGGAGGTGGCAATGTTGCTTTGGAAAAATTGACATTTCTTTTAAAGTCAAGTCCATCAGCACAAGTGACTTTAGTTTCTCCGATGTTTCGTGAGGAGACCATTGCCTTGGCTGACAAGCACGGCATCCCGATGATTTTGCAGGTCTATGACTCTAGCTTTTTGGAAGGAAAGCACATGGTGATCGCCACCACAGATTCAGATGTCGTAAACAAAAGTGTTTACAAAGACTGTAAAGAGCGAAATATTTTGGTCAATTTGGCTGACAATCCTCCTTACTGTGATTTTTATATGGGTGGCATCGTTACCAAAGGAAATGTGAAAATAGCCATTTCGACAAACGGAAAATCGCCTACGATGGCGAAACGTTTGCGACAATTTTTTGAGGATGTTATTCCAGCGGACATCAATGAATTGGCAGAAAATTTAAACGAATATCGAAAAACAATCAAAGGTGACTTTGAACAAAAGGTGGAAGCCATGAATGAATTTACCAAATCTTTGGTTTCCAAAATCAAATAAATTGAATAACAACAGGGGCAAGTGGTAATTTATTACGATTTTTGCCTTTTATAGTAATTGTAAAAAAAGAGAAAAAAATGATCAAAACAGATATTTTAATAATTGGAGCTGGACCCGTGGGGATGTTCGCTGTTTTTGAAGCAGGATTGTTAAAGTTGCGTTGTCACCTGATTGACGCATTGGCAGAGCCTGGAGGTCAATGTACAGAGATTTATCCCAAAAAACCGATTTATGACATCCCAGCGTATCCCGAAATTTTAGCAGGAGATTTGGTGAAAAATTTGGCAACTCAAATTGCGCCTTTTCAGCCGAGTTATACTTTGGGAGAGCGAGCGGATATCATTGAAAAATTAGCGGATGGTAGTTTCAAAGTGACCACCAATAAAGGTACAGAACACAATGCACCTGTTGTGTTTATTGCAGGAGGATTGGGGTCTTTTGAACCCCGAAAACCACCCATCAAAGAAATTGTCGATTTCGAAGATTGTGGTGTGGAATATATCATCAAAGATCCTGAAATTTATAGAGGAAAAAAGGTAGTCATTTCAGGAGGGGGTGATTCCGCCTTGGATTGGGCTATTTTCTTAGCCGATATTGCTGATGAGGTGTCGTTGGTACACCGAAGAAAAGACTTTAGAGGAGCTTTGGATTCTGTGGAAAAAGTAGCGGAATTGTCAAAATCAGGAAAAATCAATTTGATTACCGACGCCGAAGTCAAAGAAATTCATGGAGAAGGAAAGGTGTCTTCTTTGTTGATCCAACACAAAACAGAAGGGGCAATTGTCAAAGAATGTGATCATTTTGTTCCCTTGTTTGGCTTGTCACCAAAACTCGGTCCCATCGGAGATTGGGGGTTGGAAATCGAAAAAAATGCGATTGTCGTAAACAATGCTTTGGATTACAGCACCAACATCCCAGGAGTTTTTGCAATTGGTGATGTCAATACATATCCAGGAAAGCTCAAATTGATTTTGAGTGGTTTCCACGAAGCAACCATCGCAGTTCAGTTTGCGTACAATATCATCAACCCTGGAAAGCGGTATGTGATGAAATACACAACCGTCAATGGTGTTACAGGTTTTGATGGTGAAAAGAAAGAAGCGAAAAAAGCAGTTGTAAAAAGCATCGTATAATGTCAGATATAAAAGTAAAAATAACAGATAGAGAAGGAGTGATTCATGATTTAGAAGCACCGACAGATATGGGGATGAACCTCATGGAATTGTGCAAAGCCTATGAGTTGCCTGTAGAAGGGACATGTGGGGGGATGGCCATGTGTGCCTCTTGCCAGTGCTATGTAACTTCTGACCACGAGCTTCCTGAAAAGGGAGATGCTGAAGAAGACATGTTGGACCAAGCTTTTTTTGTGGAAGACAACAGTCGTTTGGGCTGTCAGCTTCACTTGACTCTTGAGATGGACGGACTGGAAATCGTCTTGGCTCCCGAAAGTGACGTCTAATCTTAACTAAGAGTCGTCTTAAAGACGCATTGAAAATAAAAAAAGGCTGTTTATAAACAGCCTTTTTTTGTGCTCGTTTGTTTTAGTATTTGCATTAATGACTTGTAGAAGTTAAAACCTACTCACAACAAACCAAATACCAAACCCAAATAAAAAAACAATTCCTAAAACACTGATTGATATTAAGAATACAGAAGGTCGTGCTTCTTTTGGAGTGTGTTTGCTACAAATCAAGGCGAGGTTTAAGATGGCGTAAAATGGGGCACTTAAAAATGAAAGAATGGTCGCAATCTTGATCAACCAAGCCATTTCAGATTTGAAAAATAAAAGTATACAAAGGGTTCCAATGGCTAAAAAAGATATCCAAAACCAATACCCGTATTTGTAATTGCGTTTTCCGAGAAGTTCCGTGGCTTTGAGCATTGACCTTGGAGAAGCATCCAAAGTCGTCAAACTCGTACTAAACATGGTTGTGAGTGCAGCAAAGGCAATAATCCAATAACTGCCAGGGCCCAAGTTTTTAGTGTACATAGAAACCAACTGTTGCGAGAATTTGACGGCCCCTCCTTCAAAAGTATCTCCGGAGCCATAAAATACAAAACAGCCAAGAGCGACAAAACATAGACCTATTGACAAGGTGGCCGCATAGCCAATGTTGAAATCCAATAAAGTTTGTTTGAGGGTCGTCTTTGTTTCTTTTTGCTTTTCAACAGTCCACAGCGATTGCCAAACAGAGATGTCCAATGGGCCAGGCATCCATCCCATAAAAGCGATCAAAAAACCAATCTCCAAAGCGCCTTGGGGAATGATTTGTCGAAAATGGATGGTTTGTGTGTGATTTTTAAAGGCTATGCTGACAGCGATAAAAGTTGTTAGAGCCAAAACAAGCACGATGTATTTGATCAAGTTGTCTAGCAATTTGTATTTTCCTAGGGTCAATAATAAGAAGGCCACAGCAGTGACTAAAAGGCTCCAGATAAAAATAGAAGCATCACTTCCGAACAGGTTGGCTGCTAGTCCTGCGGTTACAATTGTCACGGCCGCTTGTATGGTAAACATGGTTGCAAACGTGAGAATAAAATAGGCTTTTAGGGCATTTTTTGACATTTTTTGATACCCTTCCAAAAGACTTTCTCCTGTTGCAGCGGCATACCTTGGGCCAAATTGAAAAAAGGGGTACTTACAGAAGTGGGCCAAAAGGAGCGCCCAGACCAAACCGAAACCGAAATCTGCTCCGGCTTTTGTTGATTGTACCAGGTGAGAAACCCCAATAGCAGCTCCTGCAAACAACAATCCAGGACCTAATTTTTTTATGAATTTGAACATGTTTTGAGTGTGTAAAGGGGGCTAAGAAAGTTTTGTGAAAAGGGACTGAAGTATTTGTTAATACGCTTGTTTTGAAGGATGTATTTTAATTTAAAGAATTTGAGTTTTGGATGATTTCTGCGAGGAGTTTTTTCGCTCTCAGAAGTTTGACTTTGACATTGTTGATGGGCTCATTTAGTTCCGCTGCAATTTCTTTGTAAGTCAATTCTTGAAAATATCTTAAATGGATTACTTTTTGGTAGTGAGGTTTCAAGAGTTTGATATGCGCGAGCAATTGCGAAAGATTTTGTTCGATGATCAATTGGTCTTCTGGAGAAGGTGCATCATCGGTGATGTCTTGTGTATAATTGAAAACAGGATCGATTGTTAACAACTCTTTTTTTGTTTTTCTCAATTCATCAATCTGAAGATTTTTAGAAATGGATAGCAGCCAAGTTTTAAAATTGTAGGAGTCCTTGTACAAGTCAATCTTGTCAAATGCTCTTGAGAAAGTTTGAATGGTGATGTCCTCCGCTTTATTTTCATCATTGGTTTTGGAAAATTGAAATCGGTAGATGTCATTCCAATAATGATTGAGTAATGCTTTGAAAGCCGCTTGTTTGCCCTGTTTTGCCTCTGCTATATAAAACTGAATTGATTCTGTCATGTTGTTTTTAAATTGCAGGCGAGCCAATATAAATAGGGTTTAAAAAAAAGTAACGTCTTTAAAAATAGGTGTAATTTTTTTAAAAACACAAAAAATGTTTTTAAAAAAAAATCGTGAATTTAATATAGCAGGAAGCGAATGGGAAGAAGAGGCATTGTTATATCTAAGAAGGGTTATCGATCAATGATGATGATGTTACTTTTTCTCGCAGTCTTCCGGCATTTTTCCGCAAAAGCCACAAGGCTCTCCCTTTTCATTGAAATTGCTGTTTTGACTGGCGCAAGTCCCAGAGAACTCTCCGTCTTTTTTTGCCCAAATTTTAATAGCAATACCCGCAAATCCGAGTGCCAACAGGACAAAAGTAATTAGAAGAAGCTTCATGAGGAAAGTTGTTTTTGAGTTGCAAAGATAGACAAAACAGAAAAAATAAAATTCAAACAACACAAAATCTTTGCAATTGATGGAAATAGTTGACCAAAACCTACCCAATCCAACTCAACTCAACTCAACTCAACTCAACT
>CAWVRK010000016.1:0-44315 GCA_963932955.1 uncultured Flavobacteriaceae bacterium | reverse complement strand
GTTTTAATTCAATAGGTACAAAGGATCCCATATGCTAGAGAGCGGGTGGCAGCGTAAACCTAAAATATTGAATTTTTTAATAAAGGTGTGGAATCACTAAAAATTTCCAGGTTGCAAATCATTTACAAAAAAAGTGAGGGGTACTCCACTGGTCAAATGAAAAAAATTTACTTTTAATGTGTATTGACCCTATACTGACGTTGTAAGCAAACTAAAAACCTTTTAAAAGTCAAACATTTGAACTGAATTTAAAATGTCTCAAAAAAAAGAACTGAAAGAACTTGCGAAGTTATTCTTCAAGTTAGGCTGCATCGCTTTTGGAGGTCCCGCAGCTCACATAGCAATGATGGAAGATGAAGTTGTTAAAAAAAGAAAGTGGATGACACAAGAACACTTTCTCGACCTCATT
This sequence comes from uncultured Flavobacteriaceae bacterium, assembly GCA_963932955.1. Taxonomy (GTDB): domain Bacteria; phylum Bacteroidota; class Bacteroidia; order Flavobacteriales; family Flavobacteriaceae; genus Flavicella. The sequence continues at coordinate 43,906 of CAWVRK010000016.1, read as the reverse complement.
GGAGTAACAAATTTAATTCCTGGACCAAATTCAACTGAAATGACAATGCATTGCGGGTATGAACGTGCAGGTTGGAAAGGGCTTTTTGTGGCAGGAATTTGTTTTATTTTTCCTGCGGTTGTCATCACTTCCGTTTTTGCTTTTCTCTACGAAAAATATGGACAGCTGCCAGAAGTCGCCCCCTTTGTTTACGGGATAAAACCAGCCGTAATCTCAATAATTGTAATGGCAGCTTTTCGCCTTGGAAAAAAAGCCATAAAAAATACAGAGCTTGCTGTTTTAGGAATTGTGACTTTGGCAGCGTGTCTGCTTGGAGTGAACGAAATTACCGCACTTTTTGGCAGTGGTTTTCTGGGTTTGACACTTTACTATTTTAAAAAAAATACAGGGAATCTAAAAAGTTTTATTCCGCTACTAGTCATGCAAGTAACGGAACCGACAAGAATCGGAGCATTTAAAATATTCTTGACTTTCTTAAAAGTTGGTGCAATTCTCTATGGAAGTGGCTATGTTTTGTTTGCCTTCCTTGACACAGAATTAGTTGCTGCCGGGTGGCTGACAAGACAAGCATTGATCGACGCAGTTGCTATCGGACAAATAACACCAGGGCCTGTTCTGTCAACTGCAACTTTTATAGGTTGGCAAATGAACGGAATTACAGGAGCAACTCTTGCAACTCTTGGAATTTTTCTACCTTCATTTCTTTTCGTCCTTGTATTAAATCCGTTGCTGCCAAAAATGCGGAAATCAAAAATTATTGGAGCGATTTTAGATGCAGTAAATGTGGCAGCAGTAGCATTGATCATTGCAGTTTGTATAGAAATGGCAAAAGACACGATAACAGATTGGCGAACAATTTCAATGGGTGTTGCAAGTTTGATTGTCGTCTTTGTTTTCAAAAAAATAAACAGTGCATTTATTGTTTTGGGCGGAGCAATAGTTGGGTATTCATTGACCTTTATTTGAAAATAGAATTGAAAAGACAGCTCCCAAAGGTTGTTAAAAAAATAGCCGAAATAGGAGTAGAATTATGGCTTTTGGCTCACCTCAAACTTCGTGCTCAACTCAACGCTTGATGCTTCAAAATTGCCTACATGCCGTATTTTGGTCAAAAAGAAGTATATTGGTCCAATAAAAACAAACTCTATGCTCACAATCCTCCTAATTTCCAAACTGATCCTCGCATTTTCCATTCTTGTGGTCTGGGTGTTTCGTTTTGAAAACATCGTTTTAGAATTTCAACAATACGGCCTTTCCAATTTGGCAAGAACTGCTGTTGGGGCCCTAAAGATATCTCTTGCAACACTTTTGGTTGCCAGCATCTGGTATCCAGATCTTGTTTTAGTACCAGCTGCACTGATGGCGGCTTTGATGCTGTCTGCCCAATATTTTCACTTTCGGGTGCGCAATCCTTTTCACAAATACCTTCCGTCCATAGGATTGTTTTGTTTGTCATTCCTTTTGGTGGCTGTAGAATTGAGTTGGGTCTGATGCAGGACCCTTTACTTCTGCAATTGTTTGACGCATTTTCCTTTTTGTATTTTGGAATTGCAGCCCTTGTCCAGCCCTTCTTTAAAAAAGAATTTCAGCGTTACGGATTGGCAGGGTATCGCAGTTTGACAGGATGGCTTCAAATCACTGCTGCACTTGGCATGTTGGTCGGGCTGAGGTTTCCTCTTTTTGCATTTGTGAGTGCTGCAGGATTGTCGCTTTTGATGTTCTTGGGTTTTGCTGTGCGTCTTAAAATAGGAGACGGTTTTTTCAAGTCCTTTCCTTCTTTCTTCTACTGTGTTCTGAATGCTTTCCTTGCTTGGCAGTTTTTTTGATTTCTTTTAGATTGACCACCAAGCACCAACGCCACGACTAGTCAAGAATGTTTCGAAAGGTCAGGTTGATGCGTGGGGTTTTGATTTTTTTGCGTTTGGGCAAGCTGTGAAGCCAGTGTTTTTGTGTGCCATCTTTCATGACCAAGAGGCTTCCGCTTTCCAGTAGCAAGGTTTTTTTTTGTTTACTTTCCTTGTGTTTAAAACAAAAGTCACGTGTTGCACCAAGGCTTAGCGAGGCAATCTGTCCTTTGGGATCCAATTCTTTTTCGTCGTCTGCGTGCCAAGACATCCCCTCGCTGCCATCTTGGTACAAGTTGAGCAGGCAGGAATTAAAAGTCGTTCCGCATTCTTTTTCCACCCTTTTTTTGAGTGCTTTTAAGGAGGCGGTCCAGGGACTGGGCTGTTTGGTTTTTTGAGAGTAAGTATACGTCAATCCTGGATCTCCATACCAGGCAACTTTGCGGGCAGTTCGAATCAGTTTGCCAAAGAGAATGACCTCGTCTTGTTGCCAAGGAATCTCTAGTAGGAGGGATGGGAAGTAGCTTTGGATTTCGGCATCACTCAGGATTTTTCCGTGGTAATTGGCCACCCCGTTGCAGGGCAAGACATTCTCAATTTGTTGGTTGTTGAAGAGATCCATAAAACAGCTTTTTTAAAAACAGCGCACTTGTCAATACGGATCTTTACAAAGACATCAGGCGGGCAACATATTTGCCAATCACGTCAAATTCCAAATTGACCACGGTGCCGATTTGAAAACGGTGAAAGTTCGTGTGTTCGTAGGTGTAGGGAATGATGGCCACACTGAACTCGTTTTTTTTCGAATTCACGACAGTCAAGCTCGTGCCGTTGATGGTGATGGACCCTTTTTCGATGGTCACATTTTTCAGAGAAGCGTCGTAGGCAAACGAAAAGACCCAACTGCCATTTTCGTTTTCGATACCGGTACAAGAGGCCGTTTGGTCCACATGTCCTTGTACGATGTGTCCGTCTAGACGGGCACCCAATTTCATGGCCCTTTCCAAGTTCACCAGATCGCCTACCTTCCAAGTTCTTACATTGGTTTTTTCCAAAGTTTCTTTGATTGCAGTCACCGTGTAGTTGTCTTCTTCAAGCGCGACTACCGTTAGGCAAACGCCATTGTGTGCGACACTTTGATCCACTTGCAGTTCGGACGTAAAATCACAAGACACGGTAATGTGAAGATTCTCTTTTTCTACAAGTAGGTTTTGAATGCTGCCGAGTTTTTCTACGATGCCTGTAAACATAAGATTGTCAATTTAATTGATTACTTTTGGAGCCACAAAAATAAGCATAATAAAGTACTTGCATGGACAAAGAAGTAAAAATAAAAGTAGGGATTTCTGTTGGAGATTTGAATGGGATTGGCTTGGAAGTCATCATCAAAACTTTTTCGGACAACCGGATTTTTGAGTTTTGTACGCCTGTTTTGTTTGCTTCTTCTAAAGTGTTTTCAGCACATAAAAAAGCCTTGAATTCAGAAATTCAGGCACAGGGCATCACTTCTTTAGATGCTGTCATTCACGGGAAGCTCAATGTGATGAACATTTGGAAAGACGAAGTACCTGTTGATTTTGGCAGTCCAAGTCCAGCATCTGGCGCTTTTGCCCTTCAGTCTTTGGAGGCAGCAACCGCCGCTTTGAAAAACAACGAAGTAGATGTTTTGGTGACGGCTCCGATCAGCAAAGACAACATACAGTCGGAGACCTTTGCGTTTCCTGGACATACCGAATACTTGGAGTCACAATTGGATGGAAAGAGTTTGATGATTTTGATGACAGATTCCTTGCGATTGGGCTTGGTGACAGGGCACATCCCTGTTTCCAAAGTTTCTGAGACCATCACCAAAGAATTGATACATCAGAAAGTAGACATCATGAACCGTACTTTGGTACAGGATTTTGGAATCCCCAAACCCAAAATAGCGGTGTTGGGATTGAATCCGCACTGTGGTGATCACGGGGTCATTGGTTCTGAAGACGATGCCGTCATCCAGCCGGCCTTGTTGGAATTGCAAGACCAAGGACAATTGGTTTACGGTCCTTATGCGGCAGATGGCTTTTTTGGGTCTCAAAACTATTTGAAGTTTGACGGAGTTTTGGCCATGTACCACGACCAAGGCTTGGTTGCTTTTAAGTCCATTGCTTTTGGGCAGGGAGTCAATTTCACCGCTGGCTTGTCTCATATCCGCACCTCTCCAGACCACGGAACGGCTTTTGAGATTGCTGGAAAAAACCAAGCAGAAGCTGCTTCTTTTGCGGAAGCAATGCACACAGCTTTGGCCATTTTTAAAACACGTACTCAGTACAATGCCTTGGCTGCAAACAAGCTAAAGGCAAAAAAAAGAAACTAAAGTGTAAATTTTAAATTCTTTTTTAGAAAATAGAATGAAATTTTATATCTTTGCACGCTCAAATTGATGTTCAAGATGAAAGAGTTGAAGGAGTTCCGAATTGCTTTTGTAGGCTTGAAAGAAGGAAGACACGATTTCGAATATCAAATTGACACAAAGTTCTTTGATGCGTTTCAATACGATGAGTTTTTTGAAACAGACTTAAAAGTGAATTTGGCTTTTGTAAAAAAGCCTACGATGTTGGAGTTGGATTTTTCCGTAACAGGCACGGTAAACGTTCCTTGTGATCAGACCGGAGAACCTTTTGACCTAGACCTACAAGGAGATTTGTCCTTGCTGGTCAAGTTTGGTGAAAACGAATACGAAGACACCGAAGAGATTCTCTACATCTCTGATGCGACCTATGAAATAAACGTGGCGCAGTATGTGTACGAGATGGTTGTTTTGTCTGTTCCGATCAAAAGAATCCATCCCCAAGTTTTGGATGGAACATCAACATCCGATGCATTGGAAAGACTGGAGACGTTCAAATTAAAAGAGAATACAAAAGAAATCAAAAATACAGTGGACCCTAGGTGGGGAAAATTGCAAGAGTTATTAATAGATAAAAAGCAGCACAATGGCACATCCAAAAAGAAAGATATCTAAACAAAGAAGAAACAAAAGAAGAACACATTACAAGGCATCTGTACCTCAGATCGCTGTGGATGCAACTACAGGTGAAGCACACTTGTACCACAGAGCTCACTGGCACGAAGGAAAACTGTATTACAAAGGACAAATTGTCATCGATTCTGAAGTAACAGAAGCGTAGTAATTTTTTCAACACATATATAAAAACCCTAGGTTTCCTAAGGGTTTTTTTCTTTTACAGCGCAATTTGACTCGTTTTTGTGTTTCCATGTGAAATAAATTTCATTACTTTGAACTTTGATTTTTTCAAAAAGAAAGCCGCTATAAAAGGCCTTTAAATTTTGCGATTATGATTAAAAAAACTGCAGCGATTACAGCAGTAGGTAAATATGTTCCAGACTACGCCCTCACGAATAAAGAGCTAGAAAAATTGGTAGATACAAACGATGAGTGGATCTATACAAGAACTGGAATCAAAGAGAGAAGAATTCTCAAAGACTCGGACAAAGGCACCTCTTACTTAGCCATCAAAGCCGCAGAAGACCTGATTGAAAAAAAAGGCTTGGATCCTTCCGAAATTGACATGGTACTGGTAGGAACCGCAACCCCTGACATGAACGTGGCCTCTACGGCCGTATACGTAGCGACTCAAATCGGTGCAGTCAATGCATTTGGATACGACTTGCAAGCAGCCTGTTCCAGTTTTTTGTATGCGATGTCTACAGCAGCAGCTTATATTGAATCGGGTAGGTATCGAAAAGTCTTGGTCATCGGAGCAGATAAAATGTCTTCCATCGTAGATTATACCGACCGAACTACCTGTATTATTTTTGGAGACGGTGCTGGAGCGGCCCTTTTTGAGCCCAACGAAGAAGGTTTGGGATTGCAAGACGAATACCTAAGAAGCGACGGTGTGGGAAGAGAGTTTTTACGCATTGAAGCAGGTGGATCTTTGTTGCCTACATCAGAAGACACCTTGAAGAACAGACAACATTACATACAACAAGAAGGAAAAACGGTATTCAAATACGCCGTTTCTAACATGGCAGATGCCAGTGAAAAATTGCTTAAACGCAACAACTTAACCAACGAGGACATCGATTGGTTGGCCCCACACCAAGCAAACAAACGCATTATTGAGGCCACTGCGAGAAGAATCAATTTGGACAAGGACAAAGTGATGATCAACATTCAGAACTACGGCAACACGACCTCCGCCACCTTGCCTCTGTTGTTAGCGGATTACGAACACAAATTAAAAAAAGGAGATTCCATAGTATTTGCTGCTTTTGGCGGTGGATTTACCTGGGGGGCCATTTATTTGAAATGGGCCTACAATTCATAAAAGAGCTAATTAATTAATATTTACACACAAAATCATGGATTTAAAAGACATTCAAAATTTGATAAAATTTGTAGCCAAATCAGGTGCAAGTGAGGTGAAATTAGAAATGGAAGACATCAAGATTACTGTAAAGACAGGATCGGGCAAAGAGGAGACGACAATCATTCAACAGGCTCCTATTGCAACCAACCAGATTCCTGTTATTTCTCAAGTAGCAACTCTTCAGGATGAAGTTGCTCCTGCAAAAGCAGCCGAAGAAAAGACAGAAAGTGCGGATGCCAAGTATTTGACAATCACCTCTCCGATTATTGGAACTTTCTACAGAAAGCCATCTCCAGACAAATCTGTATTTGTCGAGATTGGAGACACGGTCGGTGAAGATTCTGTTGTTTGTGTCATCGAAGCGATGAAATTGTTCAACGAAATTGAGTCTGAAGTTTCGGGTAAGATTGTAAAAATATTGGTCGAAGATTCTTCGCCTGTTGAATTTGGCCAGCCTTTATTTTTAGTAGATCCTTCCTAAGGAGACTTTTTAGTTAAAGACGATAGGTCCCAACGGTTTCACTTTCAAATGAGATTTGTTCGTGGTAGCATTCGTTAAAAACAAAAATCAATAAAATCGAGAACGCATATGTTTAAGAAAATATTAATAGCCAATAGAGGAGAAATCGCTTTGCGCGTCATTCGTACGTGCAAAGAGATGGGAATCAAAACAGTTGCAGTATACTCAACTGCAGATGCAGAAAGTTTGCATGTCAAATTTGCTGACGAAGCGGTTTGCATCGGCCCGCCATCGAGTGCAGACTCCTACTTGAAGATGTCCAACATTTTGGCTGCTGCCGAAATCACAAATGCCGATGCTATTCATCCTGGGTACGGCTTTTTGTCAGAAAATTCTAAATTTTCAAAACTCTGTGAAGAACACAGTGTGAAATTTATCGGTGCCAGTGCTGAAATGATCGATCGAATGGGAGACAAGGCCAATGCCAAGACCACCATGATCGAAGCAGGTGTGCCTTGTGTTCCTGGAAGTGAAGGAGTCATTGCAGACTTTGAAGAATGTGAAAAGTTGGCAACCGAAGCAGGGTACCCTGTCATGTTGAAAGCTTCCGCCGGAGGTGGTGGAAAAGGAATGCGTGCCGTGTGGGAAGCTGAAGCCTTGAAAGAAGCTTGGGATTCTGCCCGCCACGAGTCCAAAGCAGCTTTTGGAAATGACGACATGTACTTGGAAAAATTGATCCAAGAACCACGTCACATCGAGATACAAATTGTGGGGGATTCTTTTGGAAAAGCCTGTCACCTATCAGAAAGAGATTGTTCTGTGCAAAGACGTCATCAAAAATTGACAGAAGAAACACCTTCTCCATTTATGACAGACGATTTGCGCGCTCAAATGGGGAAAGCTGCCGTAAAAGCAGCGGAATACATTAAATATGAAGGCGCGGGAACCGTAGAGTTTTTGGTAGACAAAGACCGGAATTTCTATTTCATGGAAATGAATACACGCATCCAAGTAGAGCATCCGATTACGGAACAGGTCGTCGATTTTGACTTGATCCGCGAACAGATCTTGGTCGCTTCGGGCGTTCCGATTTTAGGAAAAAATTACTTGCCAAAGCTGCATTCCATCGAATGCCGTATCAACGCAGAAGACCCTTACAAAGGGTTTCGACCTGCGCCGGGTAAGATCACCACTTTTCACGCTCCTGGAGGTCATGGAGTGCGATTGGATACCCACGTATATGCGGGGTATACCATACCGCCAAATTACGATTCGATGATTGCCAAGTTGATTACAACTGCGCAAACGCGAGAAGAGGCCATCAACAAAATGAAACGTGCGCTGGATGAATTCGTCATCGAGGGAGTCAACACAACCATTCCTTTCCACAGACAGTTGATGGACCATCCCGATTATGTGAATGGAAACTATACGACTAAATTTATGGAGGATTTTGAAATGGACAGTTGATTCATTCGTCCAAATTTTCTAAAAAAGAGACCTTTCTAAAAGGTCTCTTTTTTTTTAAACCGTACTTTTTTACAGCATAGCGTTCTGATTTTTAAAGGGTTTGACAAATTTTACTTCAATTTGGTTAGAAGGAATTTTTTCTTCTCAAAGCAGCAATTTTGTATCAAATAAACCTTTGTTTTTTTTTTAAATAACCAACATTTTTTTGTTACTTGCTATCCACTAAGAACACCTAAATTGGAGAGGTGGCCGAGTGGCTTAAGGCGCACGCTTGGAAAGCGTGTTTACAAGAAATTGTAACGGGGGTTCGAATCCCTTTCTCTCCGCAGTGTTGTTTTGGTACAAATCTTAATTTTAAACGCTTAATTCTATTAATTATTTAATTACATCACGATGAAAAAAGTATTTACAATCCTTGCAATTACAGGTTTATTGTTTTTTGGATCAACACAAAACAGCTATGCGACTCAAGAGGCAGAAGTAGCGACAGAGCAAGCGGCACCAGAACAAACAGCTGATGTTGCTTCAGAACAAGTAGCGCAAGCAGCACCTGAGCAAGCAGCACCAAAAGTTGCAGAGGAAACGTTTCACCAAGTCTTAAAACAACGTTTTATTGAAGGGGGTCCTTTCTTTATGGGGATTGTATTGGTGGCTTTGATTTTAGGTTTGGCAATAGCTATTGAAAGAATCATTTATTTAAATATGGCGACAACCAATACAAAGAAATTGGTTGAAAGCGTAGACGAAGCCTTGACTTCTGGAGGTGTAGAAGCTGCAAAAGAAGTTTGCAGAAACACCAAAGGGCCTGTTGCTTCTATCTTTTACCAAGGATTGGATAGAGCAGACGAAGGAATCGAATCTGCTGAAAAAGCAGTTGTTGGTTATGGAGGAGTTCAAATGGGACTTTTAGAAAAAAACATTTCTTGGTTGTCACTTTTTATTGCTTTGGCTCCAATGCTAGGGTTTATGGGAACTGTAATCGGAATGATTGGTGCCTTTGACTCGATTCAAGCAGCGGGAGATATTTCTCCAACAGTGGTCGCAGGAGGAATCAAGGTCGCCTTATTGACAACCGTTTTTGGTTTGGTAGTAGCCATCATACTTCAAGTATTTTACAATTACATCATTTCTAAAGTTGATGGTATTGTAAACGAAATGGAAGACGCTTCCATCTCATTAATCGACCTTTTGGTGAAATTCAAAAAATAAGAAGATTTATGAATGCAACTATTTTAAAAGTATTAAAAATATTGATCGCCTTGATTGCTGCAGTTGCTGCTTCATTTTTGATTGCGATCATTGCGACAGGTGACGATGCCATCGTAGAAGGAAAAGGTGCTTTAGGGATTGTAGGACCCCTGGTTTCCTTCGCGACAATACTGTTATACCTTGTTGCTGGAACCGCGGTCGTATTTTCAATCTTGAGTCTTTTGAAAAAGCCGGAAGCTTTGAGAAAAACACTGATGGGCATTGGAGTATTGTTAGTGCTACTTGCTGTATCCTACGGCTTGGCTTCTGATGCTGCTGTAACAGACGTCACAGGACAAGTATTGGAAGGCGGAGAATCAGGAGCACCTTCGAAATGGGTGAGCACTGGAATTTGGTATACCGTATTGTTGGGAGTTGCTGCGGTGATTTCTATACTAGCAGGTGGTGCCAAAAAATTCATTAAATAACAACAACCTATGGCTAGAAGAGAAAATTCCGAAATTAATGCAGGGTCAATGGCTGACATCGCCTTTTTGTTGCTGATTTTTTTCTTGGTAACAACGACGATGGATGTTGATTCTGGTATTTCTCGTAAATTATCTGAAAAACCTCCTTTGGATTACAAACCGCCGATCATCAAAATGAAAAACATTTTGGAAATCAACATCAACCGCAACGATCAGTTGTTGGTGGAAGATGAAGTGATGGAACTTGAAGATATCAAACAAACGACCATAGAATTTCTTGACAACGGTGGAGGAATTGGTAAAACAGTCGATGATGTCGTTGGATCTCCTTGCGATTATTGCAACGGTAAAAAATCTGAAAGCTCTTCAGACCATCCCAACAAAGCCATTATTTCGGTTCAAAGTGACCGAGGAACTTCTTACGGGATGTACATTACTGTTCAAAATGAATTGCTGTCCGCTTACACCGAATTGCGAAACATCTACGCCAAAACACAAATCACAGGAAAATACGCTGGAAGAACCTATGAGGAGTTGTTGCTTTTAGATGCGAAAGACAACGATGAGTTGAAAGCGGTGATCAATGAAATTAAAGACGCCTATCCTCAGATCATCTCTGATGCAGAACCTACTAAATAAATAACACATGTCTAAATTTGCAAAAAAGAAAAAAGGATTGCCTGCTGTTAACACGGCAGCCTTACCTGATATTGTATTTATGTTGTTGTTTTTCTTTATGGTAACCACAACGATGCGTGAAACTGATTTGAAAATCAAAGCGCCAAAATTGCCCAATGCAACGGAAGTAAAAAAATTAGAGCACAAAAGTTTGGTCAGTACCATTTATGTTGGAAAAACTAAACCAGAAGACCTTTCCAAATATGGGTCTGGTGATAAGATTCAACTCAATGATAAAATTGCGGATGTCAAAGACATTCCTAGCTTTATTTATTCCGAACAAGAAAAACACAATCCGGAAGAGATTCCTTACATGACCACATCCATCAAAGCAGATGTCAAATGCAATGTGGGAACCATTCATGACATTCGTGTGGAATTGAGAGACATCAATTCGCTCAAAGTAAGTTATTCTACCCGAAAAGGGAATTTGGAAGAAAACACAAAATAATTTCCGTTTTAAGGATTTATAAAAAGACATCTGAAAAGCAGATGTCTTTTTTTTTACCTTTGCAGGAAGCTTTGTAGCTGCCAACTTTACATTTTGATTTATGAACTTCCTTAAAACAGCCGTTTTTTTCTCCACGTTCGCTTTTTTCTCCAGTGCTGTATGCAGCCAAGAAACGCTTTTGCCTACAAACGAGAACTACTTGGAAGATCAATTGTATTTTGGACTGACATACAACACCTTGCTCTACAAGCCTGAGGGGTTTTTCCAAAACGGTTTTTCCTACGGCACCCAATTTGGCTTTGTCAAAGACCTCCCTTTCAACAAAAAACGCTCCATTGGGGCAGGGATAGGAGTTGGTTTTGCACACACGACCTTCAATCAAAATTTGCTCGTAGATAAAGCTTCAGGCAGCTACCAGTTCCAAATTCCTGACGCGTACAATAGCAATCGTTATATTTTCAACAGCCTTGAATTTCCACTTGAATTTAGATGGCGAACCTCTACCCTAGAAAAATACAAGTTTTGGAGAGTGTATACAGGAATGACACTTTCCTATGTGCTCAATTTCAAAGCCCAACATGTGCTGGATGCGAAACAAGTAACTGTCACAAACATCGATCTTGTAGAAAGATTTCAATATGCCTTATCCATGTCTGCAGGTTATGGAACTTGGAACTTTTATGCAAGTTATGCTTTGCGTCCTCTTTTCAAAGAAGCGCGTATGGAAAGCACAGGAACCCCTCTAAAACTACAATCACTCCGAATAGGTCTGATGTTTTATATGCTTTGAAACGCCCATTTAGCCCCGCTAGTGATTGTTTAAAAGGTTTGGGTGCGCTTATGTATTTCAGCTTGTGTCGTTGCTTACAAACTAGAAGAACAAGTTGGTGTGTGCAAGTATTTGCGAACAGATGCCTGCCAAAAATCCTATGTACACTTCCCGCGTATTGTGTGCTTTTAGGTGCAACCTAGCTTGTCCTGCAAGACCGGAAGCTACAAAGGAACAAGCCACGAGCAACAATTGGTTTTGAAGCTGGTTCAGACTTGTCAACACCACCAAAGCGACGAGTGTCCCCATTCCAATCATATGAATGCTGATTTTAAGCTTGTGGTTGGTCACGACATACGCAAAAGAAATGGCCAAAGAACACCCGATAAAAAGACGCGCGAGCGGAAGAAGCACAGGAGATTTTCCAAGATAAGTTCCAAGCAAATAAAACAGGACCATCGAGACAATAAAAGGAACTTTTCTCTCACTGCCATTTGGGAGGTCAAAACTCTTTATTTTGTCCATTTTTTTTAAGACAGTTAGCAAGGTCAAAGGAAGGACAAAAGTAGAGACAAAGACAAGAGTCGTGACTTTCAATTGAAACTCTGGCAGCAATGTGTGGGCTTGTGTGTAGAAAAAATACTGGACACCTACTACAGGAAGCAGGATGGGGTGCAACAAAAGCGATACCAGCTTGTAAAACTTTTTGTCATTCATGTATTTGGAACTTTGAATCCATATGAGGACTGTGTTTCAATTTAAATTTCTTTTCGAAGGCGAGCGACGGGAAGGTCTAGCTGTTCCCGGTACTTGGCCACAGTTCTTCTTGCGATAGGATAGCCTTCTTCTTTCAGTTTTACTGTTAGTTTGTCGTCTGTCAAGGGTTTTTTCTTGTCTTCCTCAGCGATTAAATTTTTCAAAATGGTTTTGATTTCTTTTGTAGACACGTCTTCTCCTTGGTCATTTTTCATCGACTCTGAAAAGAATTCTTTGATCAGTACAGTTCCATAAGGAGTGGACACATACTTGCTGTTTGCAACTCTAGAAACCGTAGAAATGTCCATTTCAATCTGTTCTGCGATGTCTTTGAGAATCATCGGTTTCAATTTGCGATCGTCACCAGACAGGAAAAACGCTCGTTGGTATTCCATGATGCAATTCATGGTAACCAAAAGAGTTTGTTGCCGTTGTCTAATGGCGTCAATAAACCATTTTGCAGCATCTAACTTTTGCTTGATAAACAAAACAGCATCTTTTTGACTTTTGCTTTTTTCTTTGCTTTCCTGGTAGCCCTTCAACATGTTGTTGTACGCTCTTGAAATGTGTAATTCGGGGGCATTTCGAGCGTTCAAAGAAAGTTCCAATGCACCTTCTACAATTCGGATGGTAAAATCGGGTACGATCTGTTCAGCAATCTTATTGGTTCCGGCAAAAGCTCCTCCCGGTTTCGGGTTTAGTTTTTCGATTTCGTGGATGGCTTCTTTGAGAGTATTTTCATCAATACCCAATTTGTGCATCAGTTTTTCAAAGTGCTTTTTTACAAAGTGGTCAAAGCTATTTTTTAGAATTTCGATGGCCAAAGTCCGGCTGTATTTTTCTTTTTTATGGTGCAATTGCAAGAGCAGGCACTCTTTTAAATCGCGTGCACCTACGCCAATAGGGTCCATTTTTTGGATCACCTCTTTCAAAACACTCAAAACCTCTTCTTCGTTGGTATAAGTATTTTGTGTAAATGCCAGATCGTCAACAACATCCATCATCTCTCTTCTGATATAACCACTTTCATCGATGCTTCCTACCAAAAACTCTGCGATGGAGAGTCGGGTTTCATTCAAGGTAAATGTGTCGAGTTGGCTCTTGAGTACCTGGTGAAAAGTGACCCCACCTGCATAGGGAATCTGATTGTCATCCTCGTCACTGCTATAATTGTTTGTTTGCAATTTGTACTGTGGAATTTCATCATCGCTTAGGTACTCGTCGATATTGATGTCCTCCATTTCAATACTTTCGTTTTCTGAGGAGTCAAAATCTTCCTCATTGGAGTCCGCATCATAATCGTCTGCTGCTTCTTTCTCAAAATCCAAGGCTGGGTTCTCCTCGATTTCTTGCTTTAGACGCTGTTCAAAGGCCTGTGTTGGCAATTGAATCAGTTTCATCAACTGTATCTGCTGAGGAGATAGTTTGTGAAGTAATTTGAGATGAAGATTTTGTTTGATCATGATTCACAAAAATAGGAATTCTTTTTAAAGGGCGCCTTGTTTATTAGATGCTGTATTGCATTTCAAAAAGCTCAAAAGGAGGCGTTCAAAGGAGTTCTTGGGAACGGGATGACATCCCGTATATTGCTCATGCCTGTTACAAATAAGACCAGCCTTTCAAAGCCAAGTCCAAAGCCACTGTGAACTGCAGTTCCATACTTTCGCGTGTCCAAATACCACCACAATTCTTCTTCGTCGATGTCCAGTGCTTTGATTTTTTCTTTCAAAACTTCCAACCGCTCTTCTCGTTGAGATCCTCCGACCATTTCACCGATTCCCGGAAACAAAACGTCCATCGCCCGCACGGTCTTGCCGTCCTCGTTGAGGCGCATGTAAAAGGCCTTGATAGCTGCCGGATAATCAAAGAGAATGACAGGAGATTTGAAGTGTTTTTCGACCAGGTAGCGCTCGTGCTCACTTTGCAAATCGACCCCCCATTCTACAATAGGGTATTTGAACTTTTTCTTTTTATTGGCTTTGCAATTTCGCAAGATTTCAAAAGCTTCTGTATAGCTGATGCGTTTGAATTCATTTTCCAAAACAAATTTTAATTTTTCTGTCAAGGTCATTTCACTCCGTTCCGCAGCAGGTTTGGATCTTTCTTCTTGCAAGAGGCGCTGCTCTAAAAAGTTCAAATCTTCACGGCAGTTTTCTAGAATGTATTTTAGGGTGTATTTGATAAAACTTTCTGACAAATCCATATTGTCGTCCAGGTCGTTGAAGGCAACTTCGGGTTCCACCATCCAAAATTCGGCAAGGTGTCGGGAGGTGTTTGAATTTTCAGCCCGAAATGTTGGGCCAAACGTATAGACTTTCCCCAAGGCCATGGCGTAGGTTTCCGCTTCCAACTGTCCCGAGACCGTTAGGTGGGTTTCTTTTCCAAAAAAATCTTTGGAAAAATCAATGCTACCATCGTCTTTTCTTGGAGGTGTATTTTTGTTGAGCGCTGAGACGCCAAACATTTCGCCAGCTCCTTCGGCATCTGACCCCGTAATGATCGGGGTGTGCACGTGGTTGAAACCGTTTTCTTGAAAGTATTTATGAATGGAAAAAGAAAGGGCAGAGCGCACTCTCATGACAGCAGCAAAGGTGTTGGTTCGGATGCGGAGGTGTGCATTTTCACGTAAAAACTCCAAACTGTGCCTTTTGGGTTGAATCGGGTATTCTTCTGGATTGGAGTCCCCTAGAATTTGCAGTTGTTCGATTTGAATTTCTACGTTTTGCCCTTTTCCTTGACTCTCCACCAAGACGCCTTCTACAGACAGAGATGCGCCAGTTGCAATTCTTTTGAGCAGCGCCTCCTCGGTATTTTCAAAGTTCAATACACATTGGATATTGTTCAGCGTAGAACCATCATTGATGGAGATAAAACGGTTGGCTCTAAATGTTCGAACCCAACCTTTGAGCAATACCTTTTGGGAGGTTTTTTCTCCTTTCAGCAATTCAAGAACACTTGTTTTTTTCATAAAAAAGAAAAGTTGGTATTCACAAAGATAAGGTTTCAATAACAAGTCTGAAAATCTGTAGTCGCTATTTTTTAGGGTGAAAAAACTGCAGTTTTTTGATGTTTATTTTGTTCATTATTCACAAGAACAGTTTTGATATTTCTTTTTTTATCTCTAATTTTAGTTTCCTATCTAAAAGGGTTCACTTTGAAAGAGAACAAATATTTGTGGTTGGTTGCAGCACTCGTGTTTTTTGTAATCGGGATGGAGTACTTGTTTTCCCGTTCTCAAAGAAAAAACATTTTTCGTTTTGAAAACACCATTTCGAACTTATTGATGGGTGTTTTTGATCGGATTGCGAGTTTGTTTATGCTTCCTTTGATTTATTTCTACTACGATTTTTTATACCTTCAATTTTCTTTTGTTGAGGTGCCCAATACATGGGGGTGGTTTGTTGTTGCGGTCTTGCTTTCCGATTTTATATGGTATTTTTACCACCGGTCTGGGCACCGAATCAACTTGTTTTGGGGTGCGCACATCATTCACCACCAAAGTGAGGATTACAATTATTCTGTGGCTTTGAATTTGACGCCTTTCCAAGTGCTGATTCGCGTGTTGTTTTGGTCTTTGATGCCCGTGTTGGGCTTTTTGCCAGAAATTGTATTGGCTACCCATTTGTTCATCGGTTTGTACCAATTCTTGTTGCACACGACTTTGATTCCAAAATTGGGACTTATTGAAAAGTTATTTGTCACACCCTCTCACCACAGAGTTCACCACGGAAGCAATCCCGAATACCTCGACAAAAATTATGGAGGGATTCTGATTGTTTGGGATCGAATTTTTGGCACCTTTCAAGAGGAAAAAGTCCAAGTGGTTTTTGGAATTACCAAAGACATCAACTCAAGAGATTTCTTGACCTCTGTTTTTCATTACTATCAAAATTTGATCTTTCAGGCTAAGCAGCTGTCCACGTGGAAGCAAAAAATTCAATTGATGATCAAAGGACCTGATTGGGTTCCCAAAGCAGGTCCCTTGAAAAGACTGCCTCTTTATATAGACAAAGGGACTTATGCCTACCAGCATTTTTCAAAATTAAAAAAATGCTACATTGTTTTCAACACGGCGTCCGTATTCTTTGTCTTGATTTTCTTTGCGTATTTTATGGTTTTTTTTTCAGGACTAGAAATGTTTTTGGTCCTTGTTTTCACCCTTCTTACTTTGGTAGTCGTCGGGCGCTTGTTGGTCAACAACCCAACCTATTTACTCGAGACGATCCGAATTTCTTTGGTGTTCATCGGCTTATTTTTGTTTTTTTTACGACCGTAGGAACTCTGTCGGAGTAGCCTCCAACTCTTTTGAAATCAGAAATTCCTTTGGAGGACTTATCGAGTGCTTTTCATTTCCAAATAGAAATAAGGTTTACTCTTCCTCTTTTTTGGGAAGGATTTGCATTTTGGGTTTTTTAAAGGTTTTTTTGTTGGCGATTCTTCGTTCCAACGAGAGGAGTAGGGCAGGAAGCAGCAACAAGTTGGAAACCATCGCAAAGAGCAAGGTTACTGAAATCAAACCTCCCAAGGCTTTTGTGCCTCCAAAACTAGAAATGATAAAGACGAGAAAACCAAAAAACAAGACGATAGAGGTGTAAAACATGCTGACGCCAGTTTCTCTCAACGCGTTGTAGACCGAAGTTCTAACTTTCCATTTGTTAGCCATTAATTCTTGCCGGTATTTGGCCAAAAAGTGGATGGTGTCGTCTACAGAAATACCAAAGGCAATGCTAAACACTAAGATCGTGGAGGGCTTGATAGGAATTCCCAAATACCCCATCAATCCAGCGGTTACAAGCAAGGGAAGTAGGTTGGGAATCAAGGAGATAAAAATCATCCGCAGGGAACGGAACATCCACCCCATAAACAAGGAAATCAAAAGGATTGCCAAGGACAAAGAAATGACCAAATTGTTGATCAGGTAGGTCGTTCCCCTGAGAAAAACCAATGCTTTTCCAGTGAGGGTGACTTCAAATTTTTCAGAGGGAAACTCTTTGTCTATGACGGCTTGCAGTCGTTCTTGGATCCGTTCCATTTTATCAGTTCCGACATCTTTCATATAGGTAGTGATCCGAGCATACCTGCCGGTTGAATCAACAATATTCTCAAGCGTATTTGTGCTTTCAGGCGTGTTTTTTAAGTATGCCAATAAAAAGTTTTTTTCTTGAGATGTAGGTAGCTGGTAGTACTTTGGATTTCCGTTGTAAAAAGCTTGTTTGGCATATTTCACCAACTTGTTTACAGAAATGGCCGGTGACAAATCGGGAATCAAATCAATGGCATCGGTTAGTTTTTCAATTTTTTTTAGGGTGGACAATTTGAGTACGCCGTTTTTCTTTTTGGTGTCTATAAGAATCTCCAAAGGCATGATGCCGCCAAATTCTTTTTCAAAGAACAAAATGTCTTGAAAGAACAGTTTGTCTTTGGGCATGTCTTCGATGATGCTTCCAGAAACTCGGATTTTGTATACTCCGATGATGCTGATAATGATCACCAACAATGCACTGGTGTAAATAGCTATTTTTTGGTTCCGAACCATGCGCACCATCCAATTGACCGTTTTGGACATCCATTTTCTCTCTAAGTGGGTCAGGTGTTTCTCTTTGGGCAATGGCATAAAACTATACAGACTCGGAATGATCAAAATTGAAAGCACAAATATGGCCATGATATTGATCGATGCGATGATTCCAAATTCATTTAGCAGCTGACTATTTGTGAATACAAAAGTGGCAAATCCAGCTGCAGTTGTGATGTTCGTCATCAAAGTTGCATTTCCTACTTTGGAGATCACACGTTGCAAAGATTTGGTTTTGTTTCCGTGTTTTTTGACCTCTTGTTGGTATTTGTTGATGATAAAAATAGCGTTGGGAACACCGATGACAATAATCAGAGGAGGGATCAAAGCAGTGAGAATAGTAATCTCATATCGAAAGAGTCCAATAAAACCAAAAGCCCAAATAACTCCGATACTCACCACCAACAATGTGATAAAAGTGGCTCGGTAAGATTTGAAAAACAAAAAGAAAATAAAAGCAGTTACGAACAAGGCAAGCCCTACAAACATGCCCATTTCTGCCTTGATGTTTTGGGAATTCAAGGTTCTTACATACGGCATTCCAGAAATGTGTACGTCGATGTTGTTGTCTCTTTCAAACTTTTCAATGATGGGGTTCAGCTTGTCAAAAATAAAATCCTTTCGAATTTTTGTGTTGACAATTTTATCATCCAGGTACAATGCTGTTTGTACGGTTTGGGTTTTTTTGTTAAACAATAAGTTGTTGTAAAAGGGAAAATTGTCAAAGAGATGTCTTTTGAATTTTTCGATCTCTTTTGGAGTCTTGAAGCTTTTCTCAACAAGAGGGACCATTTTGAAACACTTGTTTTTCTTGTCTTTTTTCAAGGCATTGAGGTTTCCAATTGAGATTGAAAAATCGATTTCAGAAAAAACCTCTAAGTCTTTTGCCAATTGGTTCCAGTTGTTGAATTTTTCAGGTGTGAAAAGAGCAGGGTCCTTGACGGCCAAAACAATCAGGGTTCCTTCTTCTCCGAAAACATTTAAAAAACGGGTGTAATTTAAGTTTTCCGGATGGTCTTCTGGAAGCAGGTTGGCTTCTGTGTAGGAGAACTTGATGTACTTTGTTTGGCTTCCTAAGAGCACTGTAATGACACCAATCGTCAGGAGTATAAAGAGTTGGTTTTTTAAAATAAATCGAGAGATTCTCGTCCAGAAATTCATGAAAATTATTTTGTACAAAGTTATGAAATCCTTTTCTTTAAATAGGGAGTTGTTTCGGAATAGTTTCTGTGTTGAAAATTGCTTTTTATTGCTCACAGATATGGCTGAGGCTAAAGATTCTAAAAAGCTTCCCAAAAGACGAAATCTGTTTTTTTTCTTTGTGTTCGGGAGTTTTTTTGGTGCTTTTCAACATGATAGATGTCATTAATTTGTATTATCTTTAAGTGTAATTGAACCAAATTCAAATTGTTATGGGAAGTTGCAAAAAATGCATTGTCAAAGAATTCACAACATTAAACACCTTGTCCAGCGAGGAGTTGGAAGAAGTATCTCACCACAAAAATGAGATGTGTTTTAAGAGAGGTGACGTCATTTTTAGAGAAGGAAGTCTTCTCAATGGAGTTTTTTGTGTCAAACAGGGGAAGTGTAAATTGACAAAACTGAGCCCCAACGGGAAAGATCAAATTGTTAAATTTATCAAAGATGGTGACATGTCGGGTCACCGATCGGTTTTGAGTGAAGAGCCAGTCAATCTTTCTGCTGTAGCATTAGAAGAAGTTCGGGTGTGTTTCATTCCGAAATCGGATATTATCAAATCCATCCATGCCAACAAGTACTTTTCAAAAAGCATGTTCAAAGTGATTTGTCACGAATTAAAAGATGCCCATTCAAAATTGACAAATATGGCTCAAAAAACTGTCCGAGAGCGTTTGGCAGAAGCCTTGTTGTTTCTTGACGAAACTTTTGGAGAAGATGCAGAAGGATATCTAAACATCCGATTGTCTCGTGAAGAGATTGCCAATGTCATCGGAACATCTACAGAATCGGCCATCCGTTCGCTTTCTGAGATGAACAAAGAGCAGTTGATCTTGTTATTTGGAAAAAAAATAAAACTTTTGAAGAAAAAGCGTTTGAAAACAATGGGGGTAGGATTTTGAGGAGCGGGATGTCGTTTTTTGGTTTTTTTCATTGAGATTCCTTGACCTCGCCATAGGTCTTCAGTGTGGGCAGGTCTTTGAATGCTACCAACTCGTTTTGAAAAGCATACACAACCAATCCCGCCATATTTTTTGCGCCGGTTTTCAACAAGAGGTTGTTTCTGTGTCCTTCGATTGTTCGGTGGCTTAGAAATAAGTCTTCGGAGATTTCAGCAGTTGTTTTTTGTTGGCAAATCAACTCGATGACTTGCAGTTCTCGAATGCTTAGGATGCTGCTAACCTCTTTTTTAAGCACAACAGCTTGAAAGGTTGCATGCACTTCTCTCATAAATGACAAATAGTCTTTGTTGTAATAAAAATCTTCCGAAACTACTGCTTGCAAACAAGTGGCGAGTTCTGTTTTTGAAGTGTTTTTTAAGAGGTAGGCATCTCCCATAAAGACATGCATATTTGTCCCCATCGCATCTTTAAATTCTTCACAGGCAAGTATGATTTTTATACCGGGATAGTTCTCTCGCAACTGAATTGTGATTTCTTTGGACTTGATGTGCAGGGCACCTATCGTGATCAATACAATGTCAGGAGTTTTATTTGAAGTCCGAAGGTGTTCAAAAAAGGCACTTTTGTTGGAGACAATTTTGCGAAGGGCAAAACGTTCATTTGATTTCAACATCAAAGCAATCTTTTGTTCGTATTTTGAGTCATTGGAGATCAATACAACCACCTTTTTTTCTTGTTTCATAGCAAAGCCTCTTTTACGCAATATGATATTACGACTAATTAATGGAGATTCTATAAAACACTGAAAATTCAGGTAATTATACCTAACTGTTTTTTGTGATTACTTCCAAAAAAAATCCCCACTTAAATTTGATAAGAGGGGATTGTAAAATAATGGTGCATCGATCAGGCAGAATTTCTACTTGCATTTGTATTTCCAAACAAAGAACGGGTCACAATTTTTTCAAAAGTTTCTAGTCGCTTTGGGTCTTTGGTTGCTGATTTATGGATGTTTTGAACTTCTTTCAAAGCATACTGTTGAATGGTCAACAGGGGCAGTACAATGGAATCTCGAACGGCGATGGACGCTTTTCCATCGGGGTAATTCTCCATCAGTTCTTCGTGTCCAGTCAATTGCAACAGCATCTTTTTGCTCAACAGGTACTCTTCGTGTATGATTTCCCAAAAAGAGCCAAATTCTTTGTCTTTGGCCATGTAAGAAGTCAACTCAAAGAAAGATTTTGTCAATGACATCACACTGTTTTCGAGAAGGGTTTTGAAAAAATTCGAGCGCTTATAAAAAGCCTGTACTTTTTCAAAATCTCCGGCGTCTTCGTACTTTTTCAAAGCAGTTCCCACACCAAAAAATCCGGGAACATTTTGTTTCAACTGAGACCAGCTTCCCACAAAAGGAATGGCTCTCAAATCACCAAAGTTCAATCCGGCAGCTTTGGACCTTTTGGAAGGTCGGGATCCGATGTTCGCCTTTCCGTAGTATTTCAAGGTGCTCATGCGTTCCAAGTACGGAATAAACATCGGGTGGTTTTTGAAATTGGAATAGGCCTCGTAGCTTGTTTCGGCGAGATCCGTCATCACAGTTCTGTCTTCGTCGTTCATGGCCCCGTTTTTAGGGTCTTCAAAAATTTTGTTTGTAATGCCCGCACCCAACAATTGTTCGATGTTGTACTGAGATGAGTCCAAGTTTCCAAAATTGGAACTGATGGTTTGTCCTTGGATGGTCAGTTGAATTTCTTGGTTTTCAATTTGGGGTCCTAAGGAAGCGTAAAATTTAGAAGTCTTTCCTCCTCCACGGGCAGGAGGGCCTCCTCGTCCGTCAAAGAAAATGACTTTGATGCCGAATTCGCGTGAGACCTTGCTGAGTTCTTCTTTGGCCTTGTAAATACCCCAATTAGCCATCAAATATCCGCCGTCTTTGGTTCCGTCTGAAAAGCCTAACATGATGTTTTGTTTGTCATCACGGCTTGCTACATGTGCACGGTATTCAGGAATCTGATACAATTGACGCATCACTTGAGGCGCGATTTCCAAATCGTCAATCGTCTCAAAAAGTGGAGCGACATCGACGTTCAGTCCTTCTTCAAAACCTGACAAATTCAGCATGGCAAACGTTTCCATGACATTCAAAGCTGTTTGGTTGTTGCTAATGATGTACCTATTGGCTCCTCTGATCCCGTTTTCTTTTTGTATGGTTTTGATCGCTTGAATGGAACCCAAGGTTTTGACGACCATGTCTTCAGACAAGTCGTCCGGATTGATGTTTCCTTTAATATTGGCCAAAACCCCGATTTGTTCATCGGAAGTTAAGTCCAGGTAATTGGCAGGGAAGGTTTGGTCTCCTTTTTCCTGTAATTCTTTCACTACATTTGTAAATACTTCATGGTGCACACGGCTGTCTTGACGGATGTCCATGGTGGCAAAGTGAAATCCAAACAGTTTTACCTTGTTGATAAAACTATCCACTTCTTCCACAAATAAGTTGTTGTGTTGTTCTTGGATGGTTTGCTTGATTTCAATGAGTTTTTCTAAAAGCTCCTCCTGAGTAATCTGAAGGGGAGCATCCATGGAAATACAACTTTCGTACAAGCGTGCTTCAATGTCTGAAATGATATTGAAAACACCGGAGAAAGAAAGTCTTCTCTTGATTTTTCGCGCATCTCGGTAATAGTTTTTAAGCACCGTTTGACGCAATTTTCGCGCTACTTTTAAGGTGGTCTCTGTCGTGACAAAAGGATTTCCATCGCGATCTCCACAGGGCCAAAAACCGAGATTGATCACTTCATTGTCTATAGAGGCACCATCATAAATATGAGATTGGATGTAATCGTAAATTTTACTTACAGAGTGGTAAAAAACATTTTCCAAATACCAGATCAAACTGATCGCCTCGTCGTAAGGTGTTGGCTTTTTATCAGCAAAGAAGGTGGTCTTTCCCAATTGTGAAAGCAACTTCTTGATCAAAGACAAGTCGTCCGATTTGATGGCATTTTGCAAGTCTGTTAAAATAGTCAAGACCGTTCCTGGATAAAACTGGGTCGGGTGCGCAGTCAATACCAAACGTACTTTGAAATCTTTCAAGTACTGTTGCAATTCGTTTTTAAGACGTTTGGAGTTCGCTTCTTCTTTGATGTTTCTCATGGTACCAATCCCATCCATATTGTTGATGATGGGAAAAGAAGCATCTTCAATGGCATCAAATAACACCACTTGTCTTTCTATGTATTGTATGAATTTGAATAAGAAGGAGATGCGGTCTTCTTCTTTGCAATTGGATTTGTATTTGTCGAAAAATCCGTCTACAATTTCAGTGGGTGTTTTTCCTTCTTCAAAACCTTCCATACAGGTTTGGTTGAACAAGGGCAAAAGGGTTCCCGTTTTGCTGACAGTGTCAAAAGGTAAGGTCATAAAGACACTGTTGTAAACTTGGTATTTGGCGAGTACGTTGTCGTTAAATCTTGATAATTTGGTCTGTTTAGACATGCTTTTTTAATTTTTTGTGCAAGATACGAAAGCCCGTTTGATTTTAAGGGAATATGTGTCAAATTAAACAAACAATTAGGAATCACATAAAAAAACAACAAGATCAGAATTGGTAGGTTTTTAGAGGGGTCACACAATAGTCCAAAGAAACGTCTTCCGGCAATACATCTTCGACCTGCGCTTCGGGTTCAAAGACAGAAAGTCCAATTTTTAGTGCTGTTGTTTTCTTTAAAAAACGATCGTAAAAACCTTTGCCATAACCGACCCGATTGCCGTTTGTGTCAAATGCCATCAAAGGGACGAATACCACCTCAATTTTAGCGAGCGGTACTTCGATGCCGTCCAGAGGTTCTGGAATGTCGTACTTGTTTTTCTGAATCCGCGTGTTCTCAGTCAACAAGAGGTGCGACATTTCAAAGGAATTGAAATCGGATTTAGGAAGGACCACCTCTTTGTTTTTGGCAAAAAGAATGTTTAAAAGAGGTTCTGTACACACCTCTTTTTGACTGTCAATACTCAAGTACAAATGAAAATACGTCTTGTCCCAGATTTTTAGCTTTAGGAGTCTTTGGGCAATTTCAAAACTTTGTTCTTCGAGTTGCTTCTGTGTCAACTGCGCGCGCAACGATTTGTATTTCTGACGGATGTCTTTTTTAAGCATGTCGGTTGGTTCTTTTACAAATTAAAGCAATTATTCCTTGTGAACGGAACTTTGAGTTGAAATCCTGTAAAATTCAAATGGGGCACTCTTTTTCAAAGCGCGTTACGACTTTATTCCCTATTTTAGCCTAAATGTCTGAGGTCTTAAAAATTCAAATAAAAAGCTTGCCCAATTCTCCAGGGGTATACCAATACTACGACAAAAACGAGGTCTTGCTGTACATTGGAAAAGCAAAAAACCTTAAAAAAAGAGTGGCTTCTTACTTTGTCAAAACGATTGACAATGCAAAAACACGGGTATTGGTCAGTAAAATTCGTTTTGTAAAACACATCGTCGTAGACACAGAGACAGACGCGTTGTTGTTGGAGAATAATTTGATAAAAAAGTACCAGCCCAAATACAATGTAATGCTCAAGGACGATAAGACCTATCCTTGGATTTGCATTAAAAAGGAACGCTTTCCTCGTGTTTTTTTAACGCGCAAAGTACTCAAAGACGGATCCGATTATTTTGGTCCCTACCCCTCGAGTCGAGCAGCTCGTGCCCTTTTGGAGATGCTCAAAGAAATCTATCCCTTGCGCAGCTGCACCTATGATTTGTCCACACAAAATATTTCCAATTCCAAATTCAAAGTCTGTTTGGATTTTCACATTGGCACTTGCAAAGGCCCTTGTGAAGCTTTGCAAACCGAATCCGATTACAACCTTGAGATCAAAGCAATCAAGAACATTGTCAAGGGGAACTTCAAATCCGCCACGGACTTTTTCCAAAAACGCATGTTTGAATTTGCAGAAAAAATGGAATTCGAAGAAGCTCAAAAAATCAAAGACAAATTGGACCTGCTGGTCAATTACCAATCCAAATCCACAGTAGTAAGTCCTTCCATAGACAATGTAGATGTTTTTTCGATAGTGTCAGATGAGAGTTTTGCTTATGTCAATTTTTTTAAAATTGCCAACGGCTCCATCATTCAATCCCATACCACTGAAATCAAAAAAAAGTTGCAAGAAACCGATGAGGAATTGTTGGTTTTGGCAATCGTCGAACTGCGCCAGCGTTTTCATTCCATTTCCAAAGAAATCTACCTGCCTTTTCAAGTAAATCTTGGAACAGGGCTCAAAGTAACCGTTCCCAAGTTGGGGGACAAAAAACGAATTGTCGAATTGTCGCAGCGAAATGCAAAATACTACCGACAAGATCGTTTCAAACAAATTCAAATTGTCGATCCGGACCGCCATGTCAAACGAATCATGGCCCAAATGCAAAAAGACTTGCGGCTGCCTCAAGAACCGAGACATATCGAGTGTTTTGACAATTCAAATATTCAGGGTTCGGACCCCGTGGCTGCCTGTGTAGTTTTTAAAGATGGCAAACCCAGTAAAAAAGACTACCGAAATTTCAACATCAAGACCGTAGAAGGGCCAGACGATTTTGCGTCCATGGAAGAAGTGGTGTACAGACGCTACAAGCGCCTGTTAGAAGCCGGTGATTCCCTTCCTCAACTCGTCGTCGTAGACGGAGGGAAAGGGCAACTGTCCGCAGCTTTGAAAAGTCTTGACCTCCTGGGATTGAGGGGCAAAATTGCCATTATTGGAATTGCCAAAAGGTTGGAAGAAATCTATTATCCCGGCGATCCCATTCCCTTGTATCTTGACAAAACTTCCGAAAGCCTCAAGATCATTCAATTTTTGAGAAACGAAGCCCACCGCTTTGGAATCACCCACCACAGAAACCGAAGAAGTAAAGGTGCAATTCAGAGCGAATTGGACCAAATACCAGGCATTGGAAAACAAACCATTGAAACTCTTTTGCAGTCCTTTAAGTCTGTAAAAAGAATCAAAGAAGCCAATTTGGAACGGTTGACTGCTGTGGTAGGGCATTCCAAAGCGCAAAAGATTTTTGGGGCTTTTCATTCCTAGAACAATCACAAAAAGAACAGCGGTACTTTGCCGATGTTTCTTATCTTTGAAACGATTCATGCAAAAACGACCCGACATATTAATTGGACTGTGCACCTGTCTTTTTCTCTTGGCCAGTACGTGTGGTTTTGCTCAGCAAAAAACGAATACACCGAGGCCAAAAGTAGGCTTGGTTTTGAGTGGTGGTGGTGCCAAGGGCTTTGCCCATATTGGTGTTTTAAAAGTTTTGGAGGCATCCGGAGTAGCTGTTGATTACATTGCAGGAACCAGCATGGGGGCCGTGATTGGCGGTTTGTACGCATCTGGCTATTCAGCCTCGGAAATTGATTCCATCTTCAACACCATTGATTTCAATCAGTTGTTGCGTGACCAACTGCCTCGCAATCAAACCGCCTTTTTTGAGAAGCAATTTGGAGAAAAGCACTTGCTCACCTTTCCAATCCAAAAAAACAAAGTGAGTTTGCCCAAAGCCTTGGCAACTGGCCAAAGTGTTTACAACCATTTGAGCACCTTGTTTTCCCATGTAGCTGGTGTCACAGATTTCAGCAAGCTCCCCATTCCATTTTTTTGTGTAGCAACCGATCTAGAAACGGGCAAGCCACATTATTTTGATCAAGGCTATTTGCCAGCAGCCATTCGGGCGAGTGCTTCGCTGCCTTCTTTGCTTGAGCCTATAGAGCTCGATGGTGTCTCCTATATAGACGGTGGGGTTTCTGATAATTTCCCCGCGGAGGAAATGCGCAAAAGAGGTGTGCAGCTTCTCATTGGAGTAGACGTTCAAAAACAGTTGAGTCCAAAAGAAAACCTCAATTCCGTATTGGAAATTTTGAATCAGATCATCAATTATCCGATGCACACATCGGGCCATGAAAAGACGCCAAACATCGATCTGTTGCTTCGACCTGACGTAAGCGATTTTTCGGCATCCTCCTTTTCAAATGTAGCAGAAATTGTTCAGTTGGGGCAAGATGCGGCAGTTCAAAATCAAGAAGTCTTTGATCGAATTGCGGCTGTTCAAAAATTAGGAACCCCAAAAAAACAACCTTCCCAGCCATCAAAAGTCGGAAAAGTAAAAGTCACCAAGTTTGGGATGAACCCCTTGAAAAATTATTCAAGAGCCTATGTTTTGGGAAAACTGAAATTGGAACAGGGAGATTCCATTACCTATGCGCAATTGGATGCAAGAATAGGGGGCTTGTCGTCGTCCAAAGACTTTGGACTGATCCAATACAAATTTGAGAATCTGGAAGGTCAGGGGCATAAATTGAATATGACTTTGAAGGAAAATGCGGTTTCTTCTTTTTTAAAAGTAGGACTGCACTACGATCCTTTGTACAAATCCGCTTTGTTGGTGAACTACACAAAAAAACATTTGATTCAAAAAAACGACATTTTTTCTGTGGATTTTATTTTTGGTGACCAACCTCGTGTACAGTTAAATTATTTTGTCGACAATGGCTTTTACACTAGTTATGGAGTCAGTTCTCGATTCAACAAATTGATGACTTCGGTTGCTTATCCTGGAGAAGAGGTAAACAGCATCAACAAAAGTTATGTAGATTTTACCAGTCTCTTGTACCTGCAAACCACCTTCAATAAAAAGTTCGCTACGGGATTGGGATTGGAGCATAAATTTTTAGAATTTCACACAAAATCATTGGCAACAGTTCCTGAAAATCAAATCACTTATTTTGATAAAAGCAGCTATCTGAATGTCTTGGCCTATGTCAAATTGGATAGCTATGACCGAAAATTTGCACCTAAAAACGGTTTTTTGGTAGATGGGGAATTCAAAGGCTACTTGAGCTCAACAGATTACAATGCAAATTTCAATTCGTTTTCTCAATTCAAATTGCGCTTGGCTGCTGCCAAGACTGCATTCCGAAAGTTGACAATACACCTTTCAACAGAAGGAGGTGTGACCATCGGAAACAATACCTCGGAGCAATTTCTTTATTCTTTGGGAGGCTATGCTGACAATATGATCAACAACTACATTCCTTTTTACGGGTATGATTTTGAAGAGTTGCAAAGTCATTCCTATCTAAAAACCACCTTGGAACTGCGCTATGAATTTGTCAAAAAACACTCCATCGCCTTTATTTCTAACTACGCAAATACTGCCGAAAACCTCTTTCGTAGTGGAGCACTCTTTAAAGATGCGCAATCGGGTTATGCGCTCGCGTATGGGTACGATACCGAAATTGGCCCGATACGACTCATTCGCTCTTGGAGTCCAGATACCGGCAACCAACACTTGTATTTCAGTTTGGGTCTGTGGTTTTAATTCATTTCCAATGTTACCTTAATGTTAAATTAATGTTTACAAATAGTTGCACAGCTCGTTCATTTTGCATATTTTTGTATTAGAAAGTTACCCCAATAGAATATACAATACCATGAAATATACGCTCACTATCCTTTTGTTTTGTTTGATTTTTGTTTCAAATGCACAGCCTCGTTATGCAGAAAACAAGACAAAACCCGTTTTTGAAAAAGAAGGAGATCTTGTAAAGATCACTAAGTATTACGATACGGGCGAAATCAAAGAACAAGGGTTTTACGATGCTGAAAAAAAACTAACAGGCAAGTGGTTGCTGTTTGACAAAGCCGGTAAGAAGACCACAATAGCACATTATTACAAAGGGCAAAAAGTAGGCAAGTGGTTTGTTCGGAAGGAAGAACGTTTGTTGGAATTGGATTTTGAAAACTCTAAAATTGCCAGTGTCAGCGAATGGAAAGACCAAAGTACAATTGCCGATAATTAAGCGTATAATGACATCGTACATTTTAAATTCGATTGTTTCTTGAAAAAACACCAACTGTACATATACAGTTGGTGTTTTTTTTATTTGAGTTGTAAGATATTGCAGTTTGAAAATAGTCAAAAGGATTCTGAAAACCTGAGTTTTCACCTATTTTGATTTTATTAAATTCGTACATTTGTGACTCTTTACCAAAACAAAAAAGCATGAAGAAACTTCAAATGGTTGACCTAAAAAGTCAATACGAAAAAATTAAAACCCAAATCGATGACGCTGTCATCGATGTCATTCAATCGACTGCCTTTGTCAACGGGCCTGAAGTTCACAATTTTCAAAAAGATTTGGAAGCCTATCTTGGAGTCAAGCACGTGATTCCCTGTGCAAATGGAACCGATGCGCTTCAAATAGCGATGATGGGCTTGGATTTGCAACCCGGAGATGAAGTGATCACTACAGATTTCACCTTTGCTGCAACTGTTGAGGTGATTGCCTTGTTGCGATTGACACCTGTTTTGGTAGATGTGGATCGAAACAACATGAACATCTCTATGGAACGCATCAAAAAAGCAATCACTTCCAAGACAAAAGCAATTGTCCCCGTACACCTGTTTGGACGAGCAGTCAATATGGATGCTTTGATGGAGATAGCAGAAGAACACAACTTATTTGTCATTGAAGACAATGCACAAGGCATTGGCGGAACCTATACTTCTAAAAAGGGCAAACAAAAATTGGGAACCATTGGAGATGTCGGAACGACTTCTTTTTTCCCGTCCAAAAACTTGGGTTGTTATGGAGATGGTGGTGCAATCTTTACCAACAACGATGCTTTGGCACATACCATTAGAGGTATCGTAAACCACGGAATGTACGAAAGATACCACCACGATGTGGTTGGGGTCAATTCTAGATTGGACAGTGTGCAAGCAGCTGTTTTAAGAGTGAAACTTCCTCTTTTAGACGGGTACAACCTCAAGCGTCAAGAAGCAGCACGTAACTATTCAAATGCTTTTATAGGACATAAAAACATTGTGGCACCTCATATTTGTGACACCTGCGATTGTCATGTTTTTCACCAATATGTGTTGCGCATCGTGGATGCAGACCGAGATGCCTTGATGGCTCATTTACAAGAAAAGCAAATACCTTGTGCTATTTATTACCCGATTCCTTTGCACAAACAAAAAGCCTATGCGGACAGTCGTTACAGGGAAGAAGATTTCCCAGTAACCAATCAATTGAGCGATGAGGTCATCGCATTGCCCATGCATACAGAATTGGAGAAAGAGCAGCAAGAATTTATCATCCAAACGATCTTAGAATTCTTGAATTAAAAAACAATCGCTATGAAAAAGATATTGGTAACTGGAGGTCTCGGTTTTATCGGATCTCACACCGTAGTGGAATTGCAAAATGAAGGGTACGAAGTTGTGATCATCGACAATTTGTCCAATACGACGATTGCGGTTTTGGACAACATCATTTCTATTACCGGAATCACACCCACCTTTGCAAACATCGATTTGCGAAATCAAAAGGACGTAGGACAGTTTTTTGACAACCATACCATTGATGGCGTCATCCATTTTGCGGCTTTCAAAGCTGTTGGGGAAAGTGTGGGCAGTCCTTTGGTTTATTATCAAAACAACCTTAACACCCTGATCTATCTCTTGCAGGAACTGACTGTCAGAAAAATTGACAATTTTATATTCAGCTCCTCTTGTACGGTATACGGACAAGCAGACAGCTTGCCAATTACAGAAAAGGCCCCGGTAAAACCTGCAGAATCTCCTTACGGATATTCCAAACAAGCGGGTGAAATAATTCTTAGAGACAGCTGCAAAGCCTCCGAATTGAATGCCATTTCCCTGCGTTATTTCAATCCGATAGGAGCACATCCAAGTATCAAAATTGGAGAATTGCCTTTGGGAGTTCCACAAAATTTGATTCCTTACATCACACAAACAGCGGCGGGTCTTCGCGGAGAACTGTCTGTTTTTGGAGACGATTATCCTACGAAAGACGGAACGGCAGTAAGAGATTATATCCACGTGGTCGACTTGGCCAAAGCACATATTTCGGCATTGGCGCGACTGATACACAAAGAAAACAAATCAAACTACGAGTTTTTCAATGTAGGCTCTGGAACAGGGTCTTCCGTATTGGAAGTTATCAAAGCTTTTGAAAAAGCTTCCGGAAAACCGTTGCGCTATAAAATCGTTGGAAGACGAGAAGGAGATATCACAGCAGCTTATGCAGATACGACACTTGCAAACAAAGAACTGAAATGGAAAACAACATTGTCCTTGGACGACGCATTGGCTTCTGCCTGGCAATGGCAATTGGCACAAGAAAAATAACAAGTATTTTGATACGAAAAAGCCCGAAAAAAATATTTCGGGCTTTTTTTGTGTTTGCTAGTCTTTATATTGCCGCGCCACTTCTGGCTACAGATCGATCAATCTTAGCCATCAGCCCTTGCAATACTTTTCCTGGTCCTACTTCTGTAAATTCCGTCCCGCCATCTGCGATCATCTGCTGAATGGATTGTGTCCATCGCACGGGAGCTGTCAATTGTGCCATCAAGTTTTTTTGAATTTCCTCAGGAGAGGTCACCGCTTTGGCCACGACATTTTGATAGACTGGGCAGATCGGCTTTGCAAATGCTGTCGCTTCGATTGCTTTGGCCAATTCTTCTCTTGCAGGCTCCATCATCGGAGAGTGAAATCCACCACCCACGGGCAATACCAATGCTCTACGAGCTCCTTTTTCTAAAAGAACTGCACAAGCACTTTCAATAGCCTTGACTTCTCCAGAAATGACCAATTGTCCGGGACAATTGTAGTTGGCTGCAACCACCACGCCATCGATACTGGCACACACTTCTTCGACCAGGGCGTTCTCCAAGCCCAATACTGCTGCCATTGTAGAAGGAGCGAGTTCACAAGCTTTTTGCATGGCCATCGCTCTTTTGGAAACCAAATTCAAACCGTCTTCAAATGTCAAAACTTGACTAGCCACCAAGGCAGACAATTCTCCCAACGAATGTCCAGCAACCATTTCGGGTTGGAAATCGTTTCCCAGTACTTTTGCCAAAATCACCGAGTGAAGAAAGACCGCAGGTTGGGTGACTTTTGTCTCTTTCAATTGGGCTTCCGTTCCGTGAAATAGAATTTCAGTAATGTCAAATCCCAAGATTTCATTGGCTTGATCGAACAGTTGTTTTGCCAAAGTTGAATTTTCATACAAATCAAGTCCCATTCCTGGAAATTGAGCACCTTGACCTGGAAAAATATACGCTTTCATAAGTGTTTGTTTTCGAATTTGATTGCAAAAATAACATTGTTTCTTTAAAATAACCTCTATTTTTCCATTTTAATAAAGCGGCTCTTTTGAAGAGTTTGGACAGTTTTTACTAATTTCGTTCCTAAAATACAGCCCATGAATCGAAAAGACCAAGCCCATGCCTCTAAAATTTACATGATCTTAGCGGCTTTGTTCATTGCCTCTCTGGTGGTTTCCAACTTGATTTTTCAGAAATTTTTCTATTGGAACCCTTGGGGCTTGTTTCGCTTTGAAATATCTGTAGGGATCCTTCCGTATCCCATTACATTTTTGATTACAGACATCATCTCAGAGATCTATGGAAAGAAAAAAGCCAACCAGGTGGTTGTGACAGGTATTTTTGCTTCCTTATTTTCAATTTTAATCATTTTCGTCGCTGCCAAAACTTCTGCAATTGACAGTTCTCCGGTCAGCGATGCTGTATTTCAAAATGTATTCGGTTTGTCTCCCTTGGCTGTGTTGGCATCCATGCTGGCTTATTTGATGGCGCAATTGATAGACATCCGTGTGTTTCACTTTTTTAAAAGAGCAACCCATGGCAAGCACCTTTGGTTGCGCAACAATTTCTCGACTTTTAGCTCTCAGTTTGTAGATACTTTTGCAGTCATTCTTCTGCTCTGTGTGTTTGAAGTCTTGCCTTGGACGCTTTTTGGCAACTTGTTGCTAAGTGGGTTTTTATTCAAGGTCCTTATAGCGGCTATCGATACACCTTTTTTTTACCTCGTCGTTTATTACTTTAGAAAACGCTTTCATTTGGAAGTAGGGGAAGAAATCAAAGAACTCCATTTTTGAGGCACCCCAGGTTGTGGCTGAACACCAATTCTTTTCGAGATTCTTGCTTACTTGTTTATTTTGCAATTACGGCTGTCTCTTTTTTGGTGGTTAAATTTAGGTTGATCCTATGGTTTTTTTTAAAATAAACCTCTTGACAACGTGATGAAAGTTCTATCTTTGCACTGCGATATGTTGTCCTAAGAGCGAAATCGTTTTGAAGGCAGGCATCTGTAAAACAAGGAGTAAAGACTTGTTTTTGAAAAACCCATGAACCAGAATTTCACATCACTCATTACCCATATGTCGTTTCCAGATTCCAACCAGTTGCTTTATACATTAGGGTTTTTACTCTTGCTTGTTTATATCGTTTCTTTGGTGTTAATTTTTATGTTTGCCTTGGCCCAATTGAATTTGTTGTTCAATTTTAGAAGGTTTAAGAAAAGCAAAGACAATTCAGTTACTTTTGATTTTTCTGATCCAAATCAGATTCCCTTTGTTACCATTCAACTTCCTGTCTACAACGAGCTCTATGTGATGGAGCGACTCCTTGATAACATTGTCAAGCTAGACTATCCCTCTGACAAATTGGAGTTCCAAGTTTTGGACGATTCTACTGATGAAAGTGTGGCGACTACAGCAGCGCAGATCGAACGTCTGCAAAAAGAAGGCCACAACATTCACCACCTCTGCAGATCCAACCGTGTCGGTTACAAAGCTGGTGCTTTGAAAGAAGGACTTGAAGTGGCCAAAGGAACATTTATCGCTATTTTTGACGCCGATTTTTTACCCGAATCAGATTGGTTGCAAAAAACAGTGCCATATTTTAAAAATCCTCAAATTGGCGTGGTTCAAACCCGTTGGGGACACCTCAATAGAGATCATTCTTTGCTCACCCAAATTCAGGCCTTTGCGTTGGATGCACATTTCACCTTAGAGCAAGTAGGAAGAAACAGCCGTGGGCATTTTATCAATTTCAACGGAACGGCAGGCTTGTGGAGAAAAACCTGTATTCTCGATGCCGGCAACTGGGAGGGAGACACCTTGACCGAAGACTTGGATTTGAGTTATCGAGCACAACTCAAAAATTGGAAATTCAAATACCTGTTGGATGTCGAAACTCCTGCGGAACTTCCGGTGGCCATCAGTGCTGCAAGATCCCAACAGTTTCGATGGAACAAAGGAGGGGCTGAGAATTTTAGAAAAATGTTTCGAAGAATTATCGCCTCGGATTCGATGAAACTTAAGTCAAAACTCCATGCAATTCTCCATTTGCTAAATAGTTCCATGTTTTTGAATGTGTTTATTGTCGGTATTTTGAGCATTCCGATGTTGTATTTAAAAAATTATTACGAAGACCTGAAATTGTATTTTATTGCAATGAGTTTTTTCACCGTCAGCACGCTGATCTTTTTTGTCTGTTACTGGAACATGTATAAAGAAATCAAAGGAGGAGGCGCAAAAGCATTTGGCCAATATTTGGTGTTGTTTTTTAAATTCTTCTCCATTGCAATGGGTTTTTCGTTACACAATTCGATCGCGGTCACAGAAGGGCACCGCGGAAAGAGAAGTGCATTTGTCCGCACACCAAAATTCAACATGCGTTCTTTAAAAGACTCCTGGCAAAAAAACAAATACCTTCAAAAAAAAGTACCCAAAAGTGTTTATTTTGAAGGTTTGTTGACCTTGTATTTTGGTTTTGGTCTGTTGAGTGCTTTTTTAGTTGCTTATGTCGGAAACAACAAAACAATTCCTTCAGAACATTTTGATTTTGGATTGTTTCCTTTTCACTTGATGTTGTTTTTTGGTTTTGGATATGTTTTTGTCAAATCGATTCGCAGCAATGCCTAAGTTGTTGGAAAGGGGCGGTTTGTGTTTGGCTTTTTCCAAATCCTTTTTTTTCTCAGTAGCGAGCAGAAGATGGAGTTTTAAAAACGTTTAGGAATCGTTTTATTAGTGGTATCTTAGCAAGAGTTTGAAAAGAAATATTTTAAAAGTAAAATAAAGTTATTTTTGTAGTTGGGTTTTCCCATAATTTTTTCTCATGAAAAAAATCACGATCAAAGACATTGCGGCCAAGTTTGACGTTTCTATTTCAACGGTTTCCAAAGCCTTGAACGATAGTTATGAGATCAGTGACAAAACCAAAGAGAAAATAAAAAAATACGCCAAGAAGAAAAAATACAAGCCGAACTTCAATGCTTTGAGTCTTAAAAACAGGCGTACCAAAACAATTGGCATCATGATTCCCAACATGTTGAATTATTTCTTCGCCCAGGTTTTTAAAGGCGTTGAAAAAACAGCCAATTTGAATGGCTATAAGGTTATTACCTGTATTTCCAATGAATCCTATCAGAAAGAAGTGGAGACCATGGAAACCTTGTCCAATGGGAGTATTGATGGTTTTATTGTCTCGATGGCAGAAGAAACTGAAATCAAAAACGACTTTTCTCATTTCACCACTTCTATAGAACAAGGAACTCCCATTGTGATGTTTGATCGAGTTGCCAAAAATGTGAATTGTGACAAGGTCATCGCCGATGATTTTCAAGCGGCTTTTAAAACGGTAAAACACCTCAGCAATACCGGATGTACGAAAATCGCTTTTGTCTCAACGATTAGCAATTTAAGTGTTGGAAAAGAACGTTATACTGGATACTTGAAAGGTTTGGAACAAGCTGGAATCCCTGTTAAAGAATCCTTGATTCTCAATATTCAAGAAAATAATTACAAAAGATACGAAGCACTTATCACGCCTCTTTTCGAAAACAATCCTGAGATTGACAGTGTTATTTCGACCAGTGAACAAGCGGCCATTGCGGCCATGAAAATAGCCCACAAAAGAGGCTATAAAATACCTGAGAATTTTTCAGTCATCGGTTTTTCCAATGGGATTCTTTCCCGGCACTCCAATCCCAAACTGACAACGGTGAGTCAGCACGGTGAAATCATGGGAGAAACGGCAGCACAATTGCTGATCGACAAACTGGATAGCAAAATAGAAAACCAAAGTAGCAATACCAAAGTCATCCAGACAGACTTGGTTGAGCGAAATTCCACAAAAACGTATCTTAAATTGACCAAATAGCTATTTGGAATTAAGGCTGCTTTTTTAGTAAAAACAACAAACAAAATCTTTTTAATAGCGAATTCACAACGAATCGACAAAGGGGAGTTGGTTTTTAAATGATTCTTGTTGACGATTTAGATTAGAAACGGCGCCTTCGTACAACTATATTCTTTCCTTGTAATTCTTCCAATACTGCATCACAATCAAAGAGCAAATAACGGAAGATGCAGCCCCTTCAACAGCGATGGCAAAAATTACTTCCGCCAAGCTCAATTGATTTCCCCAGACCAAAGAATTTTCCATGAGTTGGAGGAGTTTTGAGTCGACAAAACCAATATAAACAATCAATGAAATGACTGTCATTCCAACAGCGATTAAAGACGTGGCAATGCCCTGTCCAAAATTGGACAGGTAATCGCTGTTTTTATTGTTAAGGATTATTTTTTTGATAGAGGCATTCACTCCCCAGATTACAAATAAAAAGTTAAGTGATCGGAGTTCTACAATCTCATCCAAACCAAATATTTTCATGGCAAAAAAATAGATAACAATTAAAACATAGGTTTTGAAAGCATTGTAGAGAATGATTTTTTTTGGATCCATGGTTCTTTATTTTTGTTGGTTCAGTTAGTTTTGTTGAAGATACAAAAAAACGAGAACCTTTTAAAATACGGAGATACACATGCTCATTTCTTCCTTTTTTCTAGGAGGAGTTTTAGGCGGTGGCTGTTTGTAATTATGATTTGTCAGACAAGGGGTTCGGGCATGCCGCATTTAAATCCAGTTTTGTGCCATTAAAATTTACCTCATGGATGGTTTTTAGCACCTTTTGAGTTTTTTTGTTTTGCAAAAAAATTGTTTCTATTCCTGTTGTCGACCTTGCTAATTTTCCCATTCAATTTACAATTGCATTCCTTCCAATGAGTGTTGTGTTTTACAAAAAAGGATGCGGTTCTCAGAGTTCTTTAAGAATCGAATAAATATTGTATTTTCACAACATGAAAGTAAACTATTTCATCTTTTTTTTGATGGCATTTCTCACTGTATCCTGTGATTTTTTAAAAGAGAAGTTGCAGGAAGATTTGAGAAGTCAATTAGATACGGTCATCGACTTCCACCAAGTTGACGCCTTGCCTGCATTTTCTTTTTGCAAAGATCTTTTGGATGCTGAAGAACAAAACAACTGTTTTCGGAATCGTTTGTACCAGGAGCTTTCTGAGAATTTACGTACACACACCTTTGTAGTTTCCGACACATTGTCCGAGACCGTTCGAGTACGTCTCCGAATCGATTCATCGGGCACTTCAGAATTGTTGTCGATTGTTTCTTCAGAAAGGGTCAAAAAGGAACTTCCTGTATTGGACAGCTTATTGCGACAAAGTATTGCGAATTTGCCTGTGGTATTTCCCGCTATAAAACGAGGTATTCCAGTAGCTACGGTACACGAAATTCCAATTCTCCTTCACTTGGACTAACCAAAAAATTTAATGATTTTTGTTGAGGTGAGGCTCAATTCAAAAGTTTCCAAATGGCATCTTTTAGTTCGATCAAACCTATTTGGGCAATAGATGAAATAAACAGCGTCGCAATTCCCTTTGGCAGTTCTTTTTGAATTTCTTCTTTTAGTTCCTCGTCCAACAAATCACATTTAGTAATCGCTAACAATCTTTCTTTGTCTAGCAATTCGGGATTGTGTTTTTTCAGCTCGTTTAGTAGAATGTGGTAAGCCTCTTGGATGTCGTCAGCATCTGCTGGGATTAAAAAAAGCAGGGCTGAATTTCGTTCGATATGTCTTAAAAAGCGGTGTCCCAATCCTTTTCCTTCAGATGCTCCTTCGATGATTCCCGGGATGTCTGCCATCACAAAACTTTGGTGATTTCGGTAGTCTACAATGCCCAAGTTGGGTTTCAATGTGGTAAATGCATAGTCTGCAATTTTAGGCTTGGCAGCTGTCACAGCACCAAGGAGAGTAGATTTTCCTGCATTTGGAAATCCGACCAACCCGACGTCAGCAAGCAATTTCAATTCTATTTGAAACCATCCATCTACTCCATCCATTCCAGGTTGTGCATAACGAGGTGTTTGGTTAGTAGACGATTTAAAGTGCCAGTTGCCCAAACCACCTTTCCCGCCTTCTACGAGAATTTTTTCTTCTCCATGCGAAGTAATCTCAAAAATAATTTCTTGCGTTTCAGCATCTCTGACGATGGTTCCTAAAGGGACTTCTAGGTATTTGTCAGCTCCGTCTTTTCCAGTACTTCTACTTTTACTTCCGTAGCCTCCCGGTTCTGCCCGAGAGTGTTTTAAAAACCGAAGGTGGTGTAAAGTCCACATTCCCTTGTCTCCTCTTAAGATGACATGCCCTCCTCGGCCACCATCTCCACCGTCAGGCCCTCCTTTGGTGATGAACTTTTCCCGGTGAAGGTGCGTAGATCCACCGCCTCCGTTCCCAGAAGCTGCGTATATTTTAATGTAGTCAATAAAGTTTCCTTCTGTCATGTCATTTCTACTTTTGAAACCGTCTTTTACAATCGGAGAACTTTCGTTTTTTTTTGGAGAACTGTCTTTGTAAAACCTTGTTTACAAGGTCTCAAATACGGCATTGATCTTTTCAGAAATGCCAGCTATAGAGCCCACACCGTGGATGCCATAATATTTGTTTTGTTTGGAGAAATAGTCTTTTAAAATCGCTGTCTTTGTATTGTATTCCTGAAAGCGGTTTCGGATTTTAGCCTCGTCTTGGTCGTCTGAACGGCCACTGATCTCTCCTCTTTTTAAGAGGCGCTCCACCAACACATCTTCTTCCACCTCCAAAGCAATCATTCCATTGATGCTCGCTTCTTTTTTTTCTAAAAAGACGTCCAAGGCAACTGCCTGTGATTCGGTTCTTGGAAATCCGTCAAAAATAAACCCGTTGGCAGTTGGGTTTTTTTCCACTTCTGCTTCCAACATGTCGATGGTCACAGCATCGGGCACTAAACTCCCTTGGTCGATATAAGACTTTGCCAAAAGACCCAATTCTGTTTTGTTTTTGATATTAAATCGAAAGACATCTCCTGTAGAAATGTGTACCAAGTTGAATTTGTCCTTGAGGATTTCTGCTTGTGTTCCTTTTCCAGCGCCCGGAGGGCCAAACAATACAATATTTTTCATGTTGTGTTAATTTGATAGTTTGTATATCTCGGGAAGGTTTCTCCCCTGTCCATCATAATCCATTCCGTATCCGACAATAAACTCATCGGGAATTTCCATGCCGACATAGTCGATGTGCAATTCTTTTTTAAAAACCGAGGGTTTGAAAAAAAGCGTTGCCATTTTTAATTTTTTCAAGGGCGCATCGTCCAAGATGTCATAGATCTTTTGGAGTGTTGCCCCCGTGTCAATGATGTCCTCTAAGACCACCACCGTCCTATCTGTAAGGTCTTCGTAGACGCCAAGCAATTGACGCACCTTGCCCGTAGAGGCCGTTTTGTCATAAGAGGCGAGTTTGATAAAAGAAACTTCACAAGGACCTCCATAAGCCCGCATCAAATCTCCTGTAAAAATAAACGAACCATTTAAGATGCCGATAAATAAAGGAGTTTCATTTTTCAAATCCTCTTTTATTTTTTTTGCAAGTGTTTGAACGGCAATTGCAATGCGCTCTTTGTCGATGTAAAGTTCGAACTGTCGGTCTTTTATTTTTACGGTTTTCATCTGTTTGAAACTTAGGATCCTGCCTTGTTAGTCAGAATACAAAACCGTCCCCAAAGCGATTTTGAAGACGGTTTGCTTTCACGTGTCGAACGTGATTATTTGATTTCTTTCAACTTTTCAGAAGTGTCGTACATGATCGGTGATGCGATGAATAGGGAAGAGTACGTTCCTACCAATACCCCAACAATCAAGGCGAACATAAATCCACGGATGGAATCTCCACCGAAGATAAAGATGGCCAACAATACGATCAATGTCGTCAAAGAAGTATTGATGGTTCTTCCCAAAGTACTACTCAAAGCGCTGTTGACTACATCACTGTATTTCCATTTTTCGTGCAATTTTGTGAATTCTCGAATTCGGTCAAAAATAACCACCGTATCGTTCAAGGAATATCCGACCACCGTCAAGATAGCTGCGATAAAGGATTGTCCAATTTCCATGTCAAAAGGCATCACCTTGTACGCGATGGAAAAGAGAGACAATACGATCAATACATCGTGGAATACTGCGATGACAGCTCCCAAACTGTACTGCCATTTTTTAAATCGGATTAAGATGTACAAAAAGACAATCAAGAGCGATCCGATGATGGCCCACTGTGCAGCTGATTTGATATCATCTGCAATGGTAGGTTCTACTTTGATAGCGTTGAATACCCCGATTTTTTGTCCGTCAAAACCACCGTTGAAATCGTCCAATGTAGTTCCTTCGGGTAAAAAGGCTTTGACACCTTCGAACAAGGCCGTTTGTACTTGTTCGTCTACTTGTTGTCCTTCCTCGTCAATTCTATACTTGGTCGTAATTTTGAGTTGGTTGCTGGATCCATAAGTTTTTACTTCGGGAGAACTTTCAAATACTTTTTTCAAGCTTTCTGCTACTTCAGTAGAATTGACAACTTGGTCAAAACGGACAACATACGAACGCCCGCCGACAAAGTCAACACCGTAGTTCAAGCCATTGGTCAGCAAAGAACCGATACCAAGAGCAAGGATGACAGCAGAAATGGCGTAAGACATTTTGCGCTTCTTCAAAAAGTCAATGTTGATGGTTGTAAACCATTGTTTGGTTATCCCGGTGTTAAAGGTCAAGGTTTGTCCTTTTCCAGAATAGGCATCGATCAAAATACGTGTGATAAAAATCGCTGTAAATAAAGAAGTGGCGATTCCAATCATCAAGGTAGATGCAAATCCTTTTACAGGTCCTGTTCCAAATACAAACAAGATAAATCCTGTCAATAAGGTAGTGACATTGGCATCTAAAATAGAAGACAAGGCGTTGTTAAAACCATCACTGATGCCTTCTTTCAATGCTTTTCCTTTTGCCAGTTCTTCTTTGATGCGTTCAAAGATCAGCACGTTGGCATCCACCGACATTCCGATGGTCAATACGATTCCCGCAATTCCAGGCAAGGTCAATACAGCGCCAAAGGCAGATAAGATTCCAAAAATAAAGAGGATGTTTACTACCAAAGCCACGTTGGCAAAAAGCCCTGCTTTTCCGTAGTAAAAGACCATCCAGACTAAGACCAAAATCAAGGCGAGGACAAAGGATTCAATACCGCTGTCTATGGCTTCTTGCCCCAATGAAGGTCCGACAATTTCAGATTGGATGATGTGAGCAGCAGCGGGCAATTTTCCGGCTTTCAATACATTTGCCAAATCTTGTGCTTCCAACACGCTGAAGTTACCAGAGATGGAAGTTCTTCCTCCCGTAATCGCTGTGTTCACTCTCGGAGCCGTATATACATAGTCGTCCAAAACCACTGCAACAAAATTCCCAACATTTTCGGAAGTCATTTTTGCCCATAATTTAGATCCTCTGGAGTTCATGGTCATGCTTACTTCAGGACTCGTACCCAATTGGTCGTATTCTTGAGAGGCATTGATAATTACGTCGCCTTGAATCGGTGCTTCGTCTTTTCGGTTGGATTTGATGGCGTAGAGGTTGATGACCTCTGTGTCTTTGATTGGCTTGGCATCCCATAAGAATTTGACATGTTTCAAATTTGCAGGAAGCAAAGCCTTTACTTCTTCTAGGGAAAGATATGCATTTACCTTGGCAGTATCGATGACCGATGCAGAGCCAATGATAGAGCTGATTTCATTTTGGTTTCTTGGAATTCTCGGATACAGAACGTTGAACAAACTGGTTGTCTGAGCCGTCGCTGTAGAGTCTTGTACTTCGCCCAACAAATCTTCGATTTCACTTGCTGCTTCGTCTTTGGAGTCTGCAGCTGTCACATTTTCTTCTTTGAAAAGCTCTGTAACTGTTGCATTTGCAGCATATAGAAATTGCGCAACTTCTTGGTTCGTATACACTTCCCAAAACTGAAGTTCTGCAGTGGATTGCAAGAGTTTTTTGACACGTTCGATGTCTTTGGCTCCTGGCAATTCAATCAAAATTCTCCCGGAATTTCCAATTCTTTGAATGTTGGGTTGTGTGACCCCAAATTTGTCAATTCGACTTCTCAACACCTCAAAAGCAGTGTTGATAGAACTGCTGATTTCTTCTTGAAGTGCTTGTTTGGTTTCTTCGTCTGTTTTTTGAAAATTGATTTTTTCTCGCAGCGATTTGTTCCCAAAGATATCAGGAGCATTTAGTTTGGAAGTTCCGTTGCTTGTTTTTTCAAAAGCTTGGAAAAACAAGTCTAAATAGGGTTCTGTGCTGTTTTTTTGAGCAGCACTCGCTTCTTGAAGTGCTTGGATGAAAGCTTCGTTTTTAGAGTTGTTGGAAAGTCCAACCAAGATGTCTTTTACCGATACTTGTAGGGTTGCGTTGATGCCTCCCTTTAAGTCCAATCCAAGATTGATTTCTTTGTCTTTGATGTCGTTGTAGTTAAAGCTTAGGCCAAACTTGTCAAATACAGCGACATTCGCAACGGAGTCCAAGTACTTTCTTTCAAATTTTGCCAAGGCACGGCCGTCATTTTCTTCTGCATTTGCGAGTGCGTACTCTTTTGCGTCATTTTCTACACCACCAGCAATCCAAGTAAATGAAAGTTGGTATAAACTCACCAATCCAAAAAGAATTGCGAATAATTTTATAAGTCCTTTGTTTTGCATTTTCTAAAATTTTATAAACGTGCAAATATAGTATTTCAATTAAGAAAAGACAATTTTTTATCGTTAATATCTGCAAAAGGACTAGAAGGGACTACGCGCCGTGTTAGCCAACCCTTCAAAAGGGTTTTAGGATCCACACCACTGCTTTTAAAACCTCTCTTTCGAAAGGCATTTGTTAAGATGTTTGAACGACGCAATCTGTTTAGGGGAATTTTGTTTTTAGGCGAAGGCTCCCTGTTTTTAAAACAGAGAGCCCTTTTCCAAACGGAATAAAAGTTATTTGACCAATCGCCTCGTTTGGATTCCTTGTGAATTTATGAGTTGTACTGTGTACAGCCCAGATGGCCATGTTGAACTGTTGATAGGGGAACCGGGTGTGTATTCTCTTTCGAGTAGGAGGCTGCCCCTAAGGTCGTAGCCACGGAGAAGCGTTTTCTCTTTCAATCCTTCGATGTAAAACTGTTCTTTTGCAGGATTTGGTTGGAGAAAAATTGTTGGTTTTAAAGACGCTGCATCCGTCACGTTTAGAATAGCACACGGGCCACCATCTATAATGGTCCATCCGTATGTTTGAGTCAGCACATCATGATGCTCATCGGTGGCACAATACTCGCTGTTTCCACCGTGAAAGGTCACTCCTGTTTGAAGCGATTGGCCTGCCCATCCGGCGAGCAAGGCATCGTAATTTTCGGAAGAGAGGGTGATATTGAAAAACATAAAATTCGCATCGGTCAAACTTGTTACATCCCAACTCCCAATGTCTTGGTTAAAAGCGTTTGCATCAATAAACATTCTGGACATGTCAGTGACCGAAGAGGTATCCCATTCACTGATGTTTTGGTTAAAAGCTTCTGCATTACGAAACATACTGTACATGTCAGTGACCGAAGAG
Source organism: uncultured Flavobacteriaceae bacterium (assembly GCA_963932955.1). Taxonomy (GTDB): domain Bacteria; phylum Bacteroidota; class Bacteroidia; order Flavobacteriales; family Flavobacteriaceae; genus Flavicella. Next base: position 70 of record CAWVRK010000016.1, on the reverse strand, counting down.
GTAACCCATCCTCCGATGTCTTGGTTAAAAGCGATTGCCTCATCAAACATGAATTTCATGTCGGTTACCT
>CAWVRK010000015.1:0-48410 GCA_963932955.1 uncultured Flavobacteriaceae bacterium | reverse complement strand
GAGTGTGGGTTCGATTCCCACCCAAGGTACTAAGTAAAACCTCAACAATCTGTTAACAAGAAAGTTGAGGTTTTTTGTTTTTGTGAAGTTTTGATTTTCAAAGCGACGCTTTTGGGAAAATCAACCGAAGGGCGTTCATCCCACCTTGAGCACAAAGTATCCCCAAGAATAAATTGTTATTCTTGGGGATATTTTTTTAAAGGGGGGCTTGTTTTATCGACCTGTTGTTGTTCCGCGACTCCACATAATGGTTCTTCCCGATTTTTGTGTGAAAAGTATATAATCTTTCATGTCATTAATCTCAATATTTTCTAAAGCATCTCTGTTTACCCAATCGCCCTCTAAAGTAACAGGTGTATTATTAGATTCAAGAGCTGTTATTCTTGCATCTAAGCTTGCTATCAATCCATCTACCTCATCTTGAGAATAGTAAGTAGCCCAACTACTACCATTGTAATAATAAAAACCTACTGTACCATCTGTTTGATACACCATCAACCCTGTGGCAACGGGACTAATCGCATCACGCTGGGTTTGGGTCATTCTTGGTACAAGTAACCCCCCTGTGGTAGAACTAATATCCAATGCCGCAGAGCCGTCTGGGTTTTCATTGTTAATACCTACTTGGCCAAAGGTTGTTGCAGTTAGTACTAAGGCTGCTATAATTGTAAAAAATTGTTTCATTAGTTAATTAAAGCTGTGATAAAAATAGAACATTACTTTTTAAATACAAATACAATAATAAAACTTAATAAGGCGCTTTTTAAACTATTTTAAAGCGGGCTGTAAAATCCCTCAGCTTCTCTAAATCTTGTAAGAAAAAGTTCGATAATTGGAGTGGGTTGAGTACAAAAGCCGACTTAAAAAGCCGTTTCCAAGAGTAGGAAACGGCTTTTTTTTATTGAAAACTAGATTAGACCAATTCGTTGGCAACTAGGTATTCTGCAATTTGAACGGTATTTGTAGCCGCTCCTTTTCTCAAGTTGTCTGCAACAATCCACATGTTCAAGGTATTTGGCAGCGACTCATCTCTTCGGATACGTCCTACAAAAACCTCGTCTTTCTCATGTGCATAAACAGGCATGGGATAGGTGTTTGTATCGAGGTTGTCTTGCACCACCACCCCTGGAAAATCATGCAACAATTGACGCACTTCCGCCAAGTCAAAATCGTTTGCAAACTCCACGTTCACAGATTCCGAGTGCCCACCAGCAGTAGGAATTCGAACCGCGGTAGCTGTCACGGCAAAAGAATCGTCACGCAATATTTTTTTCGGCTCTTTGACCAATTTCATTTCCTCTTTGGTATAGCCGTTTTCCATAAAGACATCGCAATGTGGAATGGCATTTCTGTTGATTGGGTAGTGGTAGGCCATTTCCCCTTCAACCCCTTTGGTTTCATTTTCCAATTGTTGCACGGCGGCAACCCCCGTACCGGAAACCGATTGGTAGGTAGAAATGATCAAGCGTTTCATTTGGTATTTTGCGTGCAAAGGCGCCAAAGCCATGACCAATTGAATGGTCGAACAGTTTGGGTTTGCAATGATTTTATCTTCTTTGGTCAAAACATCTCCGTTGATCTCGGGAACCACCAATTTTTTGCTAGGATCCATTCTCCAAGCAGACGAATTGTCTACAACAGTAGTACCTGCAGCAGCAAATTTTGGAGCCCATTCCAAAGAAGTCTCTCCACCTGCAGAAAACAATGCAATGTCAGCCTGCATGCCAACAGCCGTTTCCAGCGTAACAACGGTATAATCCTTCCCTTTAAAAGCCAATTTTTTACCCGCAGACCTTGCTGAAGCAACAGGAATCAACTCGGTTACAGGAAAATTTCTCTCTTCCAAGACTTTTAACATAACGGTTCCTACCATTCCAGTAGCACCCACGACAGCTATTTTCATTTTTTTACTTTTTAAGTTGTTTGCGGATGCAAAGATTGCAAATTTCTAGTGCATACCCACTTTAGATGTCTAAAAATAAACGCATTTGTTTAATTTTTATCAAATTTCACAAAAGAGCACTTATTTTTTACAAGCCCTTCGCAAGACTTGCTGAAAACACCAAGTGTCATTTTCAAAATTTTGAACACAGAAACCCACCAAAAAGCAGTAGATTTTTGTAGTTTTGTAAAAAATAAGTTTGATTCAAATAGGTATAGCATGCAACTGTACAATACGTTAAGCGCTGAGGAACGTGCGCAATTAATCGACAAAGCCGGCAGAGACCGCTTGACCATTTCATTCTATCAATACCATCAGATAGAAAACCCACAAACCATAAGAGACCGTCTCTTTCTAGAATGGGACCGCTTGGAAGTTCTCGGAAGGATCTACGTCTCCTTCGAAGGAATCAACGCCCAGCTTTCCGTCCCTGCCGAAAACATGGAAGCCTTAAAAGCGAAATTGGATGCCATTCCCTTTCTCAAAGACATTCGGCTAAACGTAGCTGTGGAACAAGACAACAAATCTTTTTTAAAACTAAAAGTAAAAATCCGCACTAAAATTGTCGCTGACGGACTGAACGACACCTCTTTTGATGTCACAGACAAAGGCGTGCATTTGAACGCATCCGAATTCAACAGCATGTTGAGTGACCCAAACACCATTTGTGTGGACATGCGCAACCACTACGAAAGTGAGATTGGCCATTTTGAGGGAGCCATTAGGCCAGATGTAGACACCTTTCGAGACTCTTTGGACCTGATTGAAGAAGACCTCAAAGACCACAAAGAAGACAAAAATTTATTGATGTATTGCACCGGAGGCATTCGTTGTGAAAAAGCGAGCGCCTACTACAAACACAAAGGCTTTCAAAACGTCTTTCAATTGGAAGGAGGCATCATCGAATACACCCGACAAGTCAAAGAAGACCAGTTAGAAAATAAATTTTTAGGAAAAAATTTCGTCTTTGACCACCGCCGTTCGGAACGCATTTCGGACGACGTTGTTTCCAATTGCCACCAATGTGGAACCCCTTGTGACAGCCATGTCAATTGTCAAAACGAAGCCTGTCACCTGCTCTTTATTCAATGCCCTTCCTGTGCAGAAAAAATGGACACATGTTGTTCGGAATCCTGCAAAGAAGTAGCAGCCTTGCCCTTTGAAACACAAAAAGAACTGCGCAAGGGAAAAGGCAACAGCAACAAGATTTTTAAAAAAGGACGGTCGGATGCCTTGACGTACAAAAAATAAAAAACACAACAGAACACCTGTTCCCGATTTTCACTCAAAAGAAAAAAAGGCATGGTTTTAGAAAAAAGGAAGCACGCTTTTAACTGCCTTCAAAACGCACTTTTTTGTTCTTATTTTTATGCTATCTTTACGAAGCAAATAAACGCACAAACCCGCCTAAAAAACGAACCCTCCAACAGTTTTTTACAAAGCGATTTGTGCCAGTGATAACGATACATGCTGTCAAAAACAGCATTCAAAATAGATGACAATTATGGGCTGCACTTCTTGCGCTACAAAAACATCAGGCGTCCCCAATGGATGTAAAAGTAATGGCAATTGTGCCACCGGAAGCTGTGACAAACTTACCGTATTTGACTGGCTCTCCAACATGACGTTGCCCTCAGGCCAAAAACCGTTGAACATCGTAGAAGTTCGTTTTAAAAACGGGCGGAAACACTTTTTTAGAAATTCAGACAACCTCCAGTTGACTATTGGTGAAGTCGTCGCGGTAGAAGGATCTCCCGGTCACGACGTCGGAACAATCTCCCTTACGGGAGAACTCATCCGCGTACAGATGAAGAAAAAGAAAATTTCTGAAGACAGTGAAGAAATCAAAAAAATCTACCGAAAAGCCTCCGTAAGAGACATTGAGATTTGGCAAAAATCCAGAGACAAAGAAGAGGAAACCCAAAGAAGAGGCCGAGAAATATTGGGAAGATTGGGCTTGAAAATGAAACTCTCAGATGTCGAATACCAAGGAGATGGCAACAAAGCAACTTTTTATTACACCGCCGAAGAACGCATAGATTTTCGACAGTTGATCAAAGACTTTGCAAGTGCATTCAGCATTCGCATCGAGATGAAACAAGTAGGCCTCAGACAAGAAGCCGCTCGTTTGGGAGGTGTCGGTTCTTGTGGACGCGAATTGTGTTGTTCCACGTGGCTTACTGATTTTAGAAAAGTCAATACCGCTTCTGCACGTTACCAACAACTCTCTTTAAATCCCCAAAAACTGGCAGGTCAATGTGGAAAATTGAAATGCTGTTTGAACTTTGAGCTCGACAGTTATTTGGACGCGTTAAAAGACTTCCCAAAACAAGACATCAAGTTGGAAACAGAAAAAGGATTGGCCTCCTTTGTGAAAATGGACATTTTCAAAGGGTTGCTTTGGTACAACTCAAAAGAAGAAGGTTTCAAATGGTTCCAATTGACCTTGGAGCAGGTTCAAGAAGTCATTGCGATGAACAAAAGAGGTGAAAAAGCGCCGAGTTTGGAAGAATTGGAATCGGAAACGACGGTTGCTGTAAAAATTGACTTTGAAAACGTTGTCGGTCAAGACAGTTTGACGCGTTTTGACAAGCCCAAAACCAACAAAAGAAGACGGAATCGCAAAAAGAAACCAGCTCAAGGGAATGGAAATCAACCGAATAAAAACGATCCAAATTCAAAAAACACCCAAGACAATCGACCTGCTCAAAACAAAAGACGCAAACCGAAAAACAAGCCCAAAACAGCGCCCAATGCGCAAGGGAATTCTCAGAATTCAGATTCCCAAGCCGTCAAAACAGCAGGACAAGCCTCCAAGCCAAGACGCAACAACCGTCGTAGAAATCCAAATCCAAACAATTCCAACAAACCCGATACCAATGCGAGTAAAGACGCTTAAAATAGGACTACTATTACTGGCAATCACCGTGCTTTTTTCTTGCGACCCCCATCGGAAATACGACCAGTACAGAGCGATAGCTCCAGAGGGCTGGGAAAAAAACAGCGGGGTTGCTTTTGACCTAGACATCCAAGATACCCTGTCCAAAAACAACCTTTTTCTCACCATCCGCAACAACAGCGAATACGGCTACAACAACCTTTTTTTAATTGCCGAGATGCACTACCCAAACGGGCAGCATTTTCGGGATACCTTGGAGTACAAAATGGCCGATGCATACGGGAATTGGCTGGGTCAAGGATACACCGACATCAAAGAGAGCAAACTGTATTACAAAGAAAAATTTGTTTTTCCCATGGCCGGAAACTATCAAATAAGCCTGCAACAAGTTATGCGACAACGAGAACAAGTAGAAGGGATTGAATTCTTAAAAGGCATCTTGGATGTTGGATTTCGAATAGAAGAATGCCAAGAGTAAACCTACTACCGGGAGAAGTAATCAAAAAGTTCAAAAAAAGACAATAGAAAAACAACAATGCTGCCATGGCAAAGAAAAAGACAAAAAAACAAACCCGAAAAGCACAGGAATCCTTTCAGAAATTTTCGAGGAGGTTGTGGATAGGAGTCTTCGCAACCCTCAGCTTTGTCGCCTTGCTATTTGTACTTGCTGCGGGAGAAGTTTTTGGAAAATTGCCGACCTTCGAAGACCTGGAAAATCCCGAAAACAATTTTGCGACCGAGATCATTTCCATCGACGGAAAGACCTTGGGGAAATACGCAATTGAAAACAGAACCCCTGTAACCTTTGAGGAGTTGCCAAACAATTTGGTCCAAGCATTGGTTGCGACGGAAGACGAACGTTTTTTCGAACACTCGGGGATTGATTTCCGCGGAACCCTTAGAGCTGTCGTCAAATTGGGCAAAGGAGGTGGAGCGAGTACCATTACCCAACAATTGGCAAAGCAGTTGTTTACCGAAGAATCCGGAACCCGAAACAAATTTAAAAGAATCCTTCAAAAAGTCAAAGAATACATCATCTCCATTCAGTTGGAACGGCAATACACCAAGCAGGAGATCATCAGCATGTACTTCAACAAGTTTGACTTTTTGTACAACGCCATCGGAATCCGTTCTGCAGCTCGCATTTATTTTGGCAAAGAACCCAAAGACTTAAAAGTAGAAGAATCGGCCGTATTGGTGGCGATGTTGAAAAATCCAAGGTGGTACAACCCCAATAGAAAAATTTCCAAAGCAAAATCTTTCTTAAGGAGAAATCAAGTCTTCGTTCAGATGAACAGAAGTTCATTTCTCAGTGAATCCGAAAAAGACTCCTTACAAAAACTCCCAATGGAGCTTAATTTTTCTCCTGAAGGACACCGAGACGGATATGCGACCTACTTTAGAGAACACCTACGGGACTACATGAAAAAATGGATCAAAAACAATCCCAAACCCGATGGCAGTCTCCACAATTTGTACCGCGACGGCCTGAAGATATACGTCACCATCGATTCCCGCATGCAGCGCTATGCTGAAGAAGCCGTTTCCGAACATGTCTCCAACTTGCAACGGGTGTTTTTCAAAGAACAAAAAAACAATCCCATTGCTCCTTTTTACGACCTTGAACAAGAACATATCACAGCAATTATGGACAGAGGCATGCGCAATACAGAACGCTACCGACGTATGAAAAAAGCCAAAAAATCTCCTGAAGAAATCAAAACCGCTTTTCTTACCAAAAGAGCGATGAAAGTCTTTGACTGGAAAAAAGGAGTAAAAGACACCCTCCTGACTCCATACGACTCCATCCGCTACTACAAACACTTTTTGCACAGCGGTCTTTTGTCCATCGAACCGCAAACAGGGCATGTGAAAGCATGGGTCGGAGGCATCAACAGTAGGTACTTTCAATACGACCATGTGCAACAAGGAAAACGACAAGTTGGGTCTACCTTCAAACCCTTTGTCTACGCATCTGTGATCGATCAATTACAAATATCTCCTTGTGAGAAATACCCAAACACGCCCTATACCATCCCCAAAGAAGCCTATGGGATGGAGGAAGATTGGACCCCCAAAAATTCGGGAGACAAGTATGGAGGAGAACTGACATTGAAAAGAGCCTTGGCAAAGTCCGTCAACGTGATCACCGCCCGACTGATTCACAGGGTAGGCCCAAAGACAGTTGTTCGATTGGCAAAAAAGGCAGGCATCACTTCTTACGTTCCTCCCTACCCATCTATTGCCTTAGGGACTTTGGATGCCAGCTTGTACGATATGGTAGGTGCCTATGCCATGTTTGCCAACAAAGGCATGCGCATTGAACAAAGAATGGTGTTGCGCATAGAAGACAAAAATGGCAGCCTGCTACAAGAATTTACTCCAAAAACTGCTCAAGTGATGAGCGAGGAATCTGCCTATGTAGTCCTGGATTTGCTTAAAGGAGTCACCGCAGGAGGTTCTGGAGTCCGATTGCGCGGAAGGTGGGGAAGTTATCCCGACAGCATCTCTACCGGATACCCGTACGAATTTGAGAATCCGATTGCCGGAAAAACAGGAACCACTCAAAACCAGTCTGACGGGTGGTTTATGGGCGTCGTTCCCAATTTAGCCACCGGCGTATGGACAGGAGCAGATGACCGCGCCACCCACTTTGAAGACATTGCCCAAGGCCAGGGAGCGACCATGTCTTTGCCTACCTGGGCCTTGTTTATGAAAAAATGTTATGCCGATCCTGATTTGGGAATAAGTGCAGAAGATTTTGAGAAACCCTCAGACATTCGCATTCCCTTAGACTGTGAAAGTTTGCCCGAATTGGATGACGCTGGAGAGGTGTTGCTCGTTCCCACCCTCGAGGAAGAAACAGATTTCTAAAAGAAACACAGTCTCAGTGTACGGATTGGGTTTTATTGAATCAAATTATGATGACCAAAACTTGGAACCCCTCTCAAGGCGATTTAGAAAACAGCAACATTTATAAAATGATGCAACAAATAGGCGTGGCTTCCTATGCCGATTTTTGGAAATGGTCGGTCATGCACAAAACAGCTTTTTGGGCAGCGACTCTTGAGAGGTTAGGGATAGTACAAGCCCAAAAATACACACATCTTTTAGACCTTTCCGAAGGTGTTGAACAGGCAAAATGGCTTTCTGGCGCCCAGATGAATATCGTTGATTCCTGTTTTCAAAACGAGGCCGATGCGACGGTTCTTTGCTTTCAAAAAGAAGGAGGAATCGTTCAAAAAATCAGCCAGCAACAGCTAGAAAATCTCGTAAACCGAGCCGCCAATGGCCTGCGAAATGCAGGAGGAATTCCGGGAGATGTCATCGCGTTGATGATGCCCATGACATTGGAAGCCACAGTGCTCTACTTGGCAGGCATCAAAGCAGGGATGGCCGTTTCGACTATTGCAGATAGTTTTGCGCCCGACGAAGTTTCCCTGCGATTGGAAATCGCCAAACCCACCTTTTTGTTCACACAAGATTTTATACACCGCAAGGGCACAATACACGATTTGTACCACAAAATTTGCACAGTGAACCCTCCCAAAATGGTCGTTGTACAAACGAAATCTCCTTCAGTAACACTGAGAAGTCAAGATGTCTTTTGGGACGATTTCTCAAGTGATAACAACCAATTTACCTCCGTAAAACAATCCCCTCAAGCAACCACTACGGTGCTCTTTTCATCGGGAACTACGGGTGTCCCAAAGGCCATTCCTTGGGACCATACCACGCCAATAAAAAGTGCTTCAGACGGACATTACCACCACAACATTCAAAAAAACGACGTGGTTTGTTGGCCGACCAATCTAGGATGGATGATGGGCCCTTGGTTGGTCTTTGCCACTTTGATCAACAAAGCAACCATAGCTCTCTATTACGGTTCTCCCATGCAAGCCGAATTTGGCGCATTTGTCGCAGGGGCAAAAGTGACCCTTTTAGGGCTTGTTCCGAGCATGGTCAAACACTGGAAGCAAAGTCGGGTGATGGAATCTTTTGATTGGAGTTCAATCCAATGCATGAGTTCGACAGGAGAAGTCTCCAACCCAACAGAAATGGCTTATTTGATGGAATTGGCCAAGCACAAGCCCATTGTAGAATACTGTGGAGGAACGGAAATAGGCGGAGGTTATGTCGCGAGTACCTTGCTCCAAGAAAACAGACCTAGTCAATTTTCTTGCCAGACATTGGGAGGTGAATTTGTTTTGTTGAACGAGCGCGGTGTCCCGGATACGCAAGGCGAAGTGTTTTTAATTCCTCCTATTTTGGGGCTTTCCACCCGGTTGCTCAACAAAGACCACCACGCCACCTATTACAAAGGCATCTCCATGTACAAAGGCCAAATTCTGAGGAGGCATGGAGACTTGCTTCAACAAACCAAAGACGGCTATTACAAAGCCCAAGGGCGCACAGACGACACCATGAATTTGGGAGGAATCAAAGTGGCAGCAGTCCAAATAGAAAAGGTCGTGAATGCCTTGGTCTTTGTAGCGGAAGCTGCAGCGATTGCAGTTGCTCCCAAAGAAGGAGGCGCAAATCGTTTGGTGGTCTTTTATGTTGCTCGTGAAATTCACCCTCAAGAGGAAGCTTTTCAAAAAGTAAAAAACGCTGTCAAAACCAAATTAAATCCCCTTTTCAAAGTGGTAGATTTGGTTAAAATTGATAACTTGCCACGAACCGCTTCTCTGAAAATAAAGCGAAAAGATTTGAGAGACAAATACAGTTCTAATGTTTGAAAACACGCTTTTCAATTTGGCCTTGAAGCCACATTAAATTGCTAAAAATTTAAGAGAAGGTTTTTGGAAAAGGACTTTAGAGAATGTTTGTGTTGTGAATTGAAGATATAAGATTGACGAACAAACGGTGTGACTCTTGTAAACAAGTGCACGCAGTGCTTGAAAACAAACAAAAACCGCTTTTTTGCCTTCACGAAACGAAAAGACTTGGCAAAGAGAGTGAAAAATGAAACGATGAAAAGATGAAACAATGAAAATAATTTCTTACAACGTCAATGGCATCCGCGCCGCTTTGAAAAAAGGCTTTTTAGAATGGCTGCAAGCGGCCAATCCAGACGTACTTTGCTTGCAAGAAACCAAAGCCCAAAAAGAACAGTTAGACCTGGCCTTGTTTGAGGAAGCTGGCTATCCCTACCACTATTGGTTTTCGGCTCAAAAGAAAGGCTACAGTGGGGTGGCAATCCTTTCCAAAACGGCTCCTAATGAAGTTGTTTATGGGACAGGCATTCCTTCCATGGACTTTGAGGGAAGGAATTTGCGATTGGACTTTGACACAGTCTCTGTCATGAGTCTGTACTTGCCTTCGGGAACCAATGCAGCGCGCTTGGATTTCAAATTCCAGTACATGGCGGAATTTCAAACATACATCGATCAGCTGAAAACAACAGTCCCCAATTTGATTGTTTGTGGTGATTACAACATCTGTCACGAAGAAATAGACATTCACAACCCCAAACAAAACAAAAACACCTCCGGATTTTTGCCGGTAGAAAGAGCTTGGATTGCTGAATTTATCGCCCGTGGTTTTGTCGATACATTTCGGGAATTTCACAAAGAAGCCCACCATTACAGTTGGTGGAGTTACCGTGCCAATGCAAGAAACAACAACAAAGGATGGCGCATTGATTACTTCATGGCTTCTGAACCTCTGAGAAAACGCTTGCAAAGAGCTTATATCCTGCCCGAAGCAAAACATTCGGATCATTGTCCCATCGGGCTGGAGTTGGAAGTTTAAAAAACAGCAACTGCCCTCCGATAGAAACAACATTTTAAACCCATAAACCGGCAGCCTATTCCGGCAGATGAATTTTTAGTTATGACACATCGAATCACCAGTTTCCTTTTTACGAGTCTTTTGACTTTTGCTTGTTTTGCTCAACAAACAAAGGAAGATATGTCCGCCTCAAAGGACAGCGTGTCCATGCCAACAGCGGTCTCAAAAGACAGCCTTCAGCTCAATGCTGTGCTATCCCCAGCAATGATTGACAGTCTTTGGGTGGAGACACTCTACAGTTCTCCGCTGTTTGACGAGCTTCCCAAAACCGTTGACTTGCAAACCGAAACAGCTCCGGATTTGGACCTTCTGTTGCCCACAGCTTTGTTAAAAGAAAGGTTGGAACTTTTAAACCAACAAACCCCTTTCAATTTAGAGTACAATACTGTTTTGGAACGTTTGATCCATTCCTACCTCAAAAAAAGAAGCAAGTACTATCCAAAAATGATGGCCAGAGCCTTGTATTACTTCCCCCTCTTTGAATCCCATCTCGATGCCTTCGACATTCCTTTAGAAATAAAATACTTGGCGGTGGTGGAATCCGCTCTGAACCCCAGAGCAAAATCAGGAGTGGGTGCGACGGGAATTTGGCAATTTATGTATGCGACTGGAAAACAATTTGGACTCAAAGTGAGCTCCTACGTGGACGAACGCCAAGACCCCGTAAAATCCGCGATAGCCGCCTGCAAATATCTGGAAAGATTGCACAACACTTTTCAAGATTGGGATCTGGCATTGGCGGCTTACAATTCAGGACCTGGCAATGTGTCCAAGGCCATTCGTAGGTCTGGAGGCCACCGAAATTATTGGAACATAAGGCCCTTTTTGCCTCGTGAAACGGCGGGATACGTGCCCGCTTTTTATGCGACCCTTTATATTTTTGAGTACGCAAAAAACCACGGCATTTATCCAACAGCTCCTTTGACACATCACTTTGCAACAGATACCGTTCAGGTAAAGCGTTTGCTGACATTTCAGCAGCTAAACGAAACCTTAAATGTCAGCACTAAAATGCTACAGTTTCTAAACCCACAATACAAACTAGACATCATTCCTTATGTAAAAGGAAGGAATTACACCTTGAGAATGCCGGTCGAACACATCGGTACCTTTGTAGAGAAAGAGGAAGAAATTTATGCGCTGGCAACAGCAGCAGATGCAAAAAGAGAAAAACCCTTGCCCCAGTATTTTGAAATGAACCAACGCATTCGATACAAAGTAAAATCGGGAGACTACCTTGGTCGAATCGCCAATCGCTATGGAGTACGGGTATCAGATTTAAAAAAATGGAATGGTTTGCGTTCGTCCAGCCTTACCATTGGCCAGCGTTTGACCGTCTACCCAAAACGCTTGAATTATACCGTGTCCAAATCCTAAAAGAATGCCAAAAATTCAGCACATAAAAAAGCAGCTCATGCAAAAAAAATATTTTATTTTTGGATTGCTCCTCTTCGCATTTGCTTGCGATTCTAAAAACACAGCCCCCGTTTTTATCAGCTCTAACGGAAGGATCAATCACCTTCTTTTGGTGGTCGAAGACCAGCAATGGAAATCCAAGATTGGCGACAAACTAAAAGAAATTGTGGGCACTCCCGTTTTGGGAATGCCCCAAGAAGAAGCCCAATTTGACGTTACACAGGTTCCGATTAGTGCCTTTGGAAAAATGTTCAAAGCCACTCGCAACGTTTTGCACGTTGCCTTGGGGGAAGAGAACAGCTTTACTTCCCATAAAAATGTGTACGCCAAGCCCCAACAAATCATAAAGGTTACGGGCACAAGCGAGCAAGCCATTCTCGAAACTTTAGAAGAGTACCGTAATGAATTGACCCGTATTTTCAAAAATGCAGATCTTGCAGATATTCAAAAAAAACACCTCAAAAAGAGCCATTCCAAAGAAGATTTTCAAACCCTGAATGCCTTGGGCTTGGAAATGAATATCCCCACGTTTTTTAGACCCGTAGACGATACGGGGGATTTTCTTTGGTTGCGGCAACACTTGAGTGGTGGCCTTGCACAAGGAGACAGCAACTCTAATATTTTGATCTACACAGCACCCATGCCTACTTCCAATAAAAAGTTGGTTTCCTACATCTCTCAAATGCGCGATTCTATCGGGAAGAAATACCTTCCTGGGCGCAAAGAGGACATGTATATGATTACAGAAAAGGCGTTTAGACCCCGTGTTTTTGAGACAAAAATCAAGGGCAGGCGTACATACCAAACACATGGAAAGTGGGAGCTCTTGAACGATTTTATGGCGGGTCCTTTTTTAAATTTTGCTATTGAAGATCCCGACAACAAGCGATGGATTGTACTGGAAGCCTTTGTTTATGCGCCTTCTGTCGACAAAAGAGATTTTATGTTTGAAGTGGAAGCGGTTCTCAAAACTGTGCAATTCAAATAAACCCCGATATTTTTTCATTTTTGAATCCCCATTTTTAGCCTTATCTTTGTGAAAAGACATCAAAGCCTCAAATTTTACCTCGATGATAGCGGAATTTTCAGAAAGACAATTGGATCGGATTATTGAAATGGCCTGGGAAGACCGCACCCCATTTGAAGCTATTCTTTTTCAATTTCAACTGTCAGAAAAAGAAGTGGTTCAAGTGATGCGAAAAGAGTTGAAACCTACCAGTTTCAAGCGTTGGAGGAAGCGTGTTCACAGTGGCGTCAGCCAAAAGCACCTTCAAAAAAGAAATCCTGAAATAGACCGTTTCAAATGCAGTCGCCAACGCGCAATTACACAGAATAAGATTTCCAAAAGATGATTATTGAAACTTCGACTGCGGAGATTCTTCATAAAATAGACCAAATAGACCCCGTTGCTTATGGCAAAAGCCGCAACTATACAGACGGTGCCGTCAGTCATTTGTCTCCTTATATTTCAAGAGGTGTACTTTCTACAAAACTTGTTTTTGAAAGACTGCAGGCACGTGGCATTGCATTTTCCAGCATGGAAAAATTTGTTCAAGAACTGGCGTGGAGAGATTACTGGCAACAGCTATGGATTGCCAAAGGAACCCTAATCAACACAGACTTGAAATCCGAACAGTTGGAGGTGTTGCACCGCGCAATCCCCGAAGCACTTGTAAAGGGAACTACTGGCATCCAACTCATTGACCAAGGAATTCAAATGCTGAAGGACACCGGACACCTACACAACCACATGCGCATGTATCTGGCGAGTATTGCCTGCAACATAGCCAAAAGTCATTGGAAACACCCTGCCCAGTGGATGTATTACCACTTGTTGGATGGAGATTGGGCGAGCAACGCCTTAAGTTGGCAATGGGTGGCAGGAACCAATTCCAACAAGAAATACTACGCAAACCAAGACAACATAAACACTTTTTTTTACGGATCCCAAAAAGGCAGCTTTTTGGACGTTCCGTACGAGGCTTTTGAAAACATTCCCTGCCCCGAAAATCTCAGCGCTTCAATAGTAGTAGATTTCAAAACCCCTCTGCCAGCTGCCGAAGAGGTCTCCTTGCTTCTCGACCGTCCTGTCTTGCTTTACAATTATTACAATCTGGACCCTTTTTGGAGAAAAGACGAAGCGGCCAACAGAATTTTGTTGTTAGAACCTTCGGTATTTGAGGAGCATCCCGTTTCTCAAAAGAGCATCGATTTTGTCATCAAACTCTCAAAAAATATTTCTGGAATTCAAGTTTTTGTCGGTGAATTTGAGGATTTGGCAAAACAGGCTTTGACTCAGCAGCTTATTTTCAAAGAACATCCTTTGAACAAACACTACAGAGGTACTCAAGACGAACGTGACTGGCTCAGCACAGTAAAAGGAGATTTTCCTTCTTTCTTTCGCTTTTGGAAGCCCTGTAAAAAAGAACTCAAAAACAGATGAAAACAAAAGTCAACATCGTCTGGTTGAAGCGCGACCTGAGAACCCAAGACCACGCGCCGCTCAAAGCGGCTGAAGAGGCAGGGATTCCCTATGTCATTTTTTACTTGTTCGAGCCCTCTTTGCTTGCTTATCCAGACAGTTCTGACCGCCACTTACGTTTTGTGTACCACGCACTTAAAGACATGAATAGGCACTTAGAAATCTTTGGCAGGCAGGTAAGAATTCTTTATGGAGAAGCCTTGGAAGTCAGTCACTATTTACACGAAATATTCGACATCCAAAAAGTTTATTCCTACCAAGAAAGCGGTATTCAGTTGACTTGGAATCGAGACAAAGGGGTCTTAAAATTTTTGCAATCCCAAAATATTCCCTGGGTTCAATTTCAAAAAGACGCCGTGGTCAGAGGTCTCAAAAACCGGACTGGGTGGGATGTGATGTGGCAGCAGACGATGGAGAAAGAAGTCCTTTCAAATTCCTATACAAAAGAAACCTTGCCTTCTTTTGAGACACCTTTTCAGCTTCCCAAACAATTTCAAACAAAGCTTGAAAAATACCCGTCAGAATTTCAACCTGCTGGCGAAACTTACGCATGGAAATACCTGCAGTCCTTCGCGGAGGAGAGAGGACATGCCTACCACAGACAGATCTCAAAGCCCGAAGCGAGTCGCATCTCTTGCGGAAGAATTTCTCCTTATTTGGCATGGGGGAATTTAAGCGTCAAGCAAGCACTTCATTACCTGTATTTGCATCCCAATCGAAACAGTCACAAACGTGCTTTTCAGGGCATTTTGACCCGATTGAAATGGCACTGCCATTTTATTCAAAAATTTGAAATGGAATGTGGTTATGAAACCCTCTGTGTGAATAGGGGCTACGAATCTTTGGTCCGCCCATTGGATACATCGAAAGTTACGGCTTGGGAAAAGGGACAAACCGGATTTCCTTTGGTAGATGCTTGTATGCGCTGTTTGCAAGCCACCGGGTGGATCAATTTCAGAATGCGCGCAATGCTGGTCTCTTTGCTTTGTCACCACTTGGATCAAGATTGGCGGACAGGAACCTATGCGCTTGCCCGTCTGTTTTTGGACTACGAACCCGGAATTCACTATACTCAGTTCCAGATGCAGGCAGGAACTACCGGCATCAATACGGTGCGCATTTACAACCCTATAAAGCAGTCACAAGAACACGACCCTCAGGGGGATTTTATAAAAAAATGGGTTCCTGAATTGGCTCCCGTGCCCACCGCGTTTGTTCACGAACCTTGGAAGATGACCTATATGGATCAGGTTTTTTGTGGTTTTCATTTGGGAGAGAATTACCCGCTTCCCATTGTGGATTTACAGGTGAGTGGAAAAATTGCGCGTGAAAAAATATGGGGACACCGCAAAAACCTCCAAGTCAAAAAAGAAGGCAAAAGAATTTTGGAAACTCATGTCAGAAATCCCCAAATTCATAAATGAAAAAACAACATTTGCCTTCAAAAACATGCATTGTCTGTGAGCGTCCTTTTGCATGGCGAAAAAAATGGGCCTTGAATTGGCAAGAAGTCAAATATTGCAGCGAGCGCTGTAAAAGAAACAAAAACAACCGATGAAAGCAAGCAACCTCTTATTTCCCCACCAACTCTTTCAGCAGCATGAATTGTACAGCAATGGCCATCCGACCTATCTTGTGGAAGAGGCTCTTTTTTTCAAGGAGTTCAATTTCCACAAAATCAAGTTGGCTTTTCACAGAGCGTCCATGAAATCCCATGCGGCATATCTGAAAGAGAGCGGCGTGGACCTGCGGTACATCTCTTCTGACAAGGAACTTTCAGACATTCGCAAACTCTTGGTCTTCTTGGCAAAAGAGGGAGTGCAACAGGTGAACTATATCGACCCCACAGATTTTTGGCTCGAACGACGTATCGAAAAAACAGGTTTGGAACAGGGATTGCTTTTGAATTGTTTTGAAAACCGCCTGTTTATCAACAGCAAAGAAGATTTAAAAAGCTTTTTCAAAGCGGAAAAAAAGTCCTTTTTTCAGACGACTTTTTACAAACAACAACGGGTCAAAAGAAACATACTGATCGATCAGAAAGAACAACCTGTTGGAGGGAAATGGAGTTTTGATGCGGACAACCGCAAGAAATATCCCAAAGGGAAAACACCGCCAAGCATTCACTTTCCAAAGAAAGACGCCTATTGGGAAGAAGCAATGGCTTATGTCGAGACCTTTTTTCCGGACAATTTGGGGCAGCTCCCAACAACGCCAAAATACCCCTACCACCATTCGGATACCGCTGCATGGCTGGATCAATTTTTTGAGACACGTTTTCAGGATTTTGGGATGTATGAAGATGCCATCTTAGATCGGGAAACCTTTTTGAACCACAGCCTGCTCTCTCCTTTGTTGAACGTAGGGCTTTTTACACCGATGGAAATCGTTGAGAAAGCGGTTTTGTACGCCAAAAAAAACGACATCCCCCTCAATTCCCTAGAGGGTTTTGTCAGGCAAATTATAGGATGGAGAGAATTCATCAGAGGGATGTATGAGTGCAAAGGGGTGGTTTCAAGAAATGCAAATTTTTGGGGCTTTGAACGAAAGATTCCTGCTTCTTTTTACAACGGAACCACGGGCATTGATCCGGTGGATGACACCATTAAAAAAGTACTAAAAGAAGGCTATTGCCACCACATCGAACGGCTGATGGTTTTGGGTAATTTTATGTTGTTGTGTGAATTCCATCCCACGGAAGTGTACCGTTGGTTTATGGAGATGTTTGTGGATGCTTATGACTGGGTGATGGTGCCCAATGTATATGGAATGAGCCAGTTTGCAGACGGCGGGTTTTTTGCCACCAAACCTTATATCAGTGGCTCCAATTACATTTTAAAAATGAGCAATTACAAGAAGGGGCCATGGCAGTCCGCTTGGGACGGTCTTTTTTGGCGCTTTATGCACGTCAACAGAACTTTTTTTCTAAAAAACCCAAGGTTGGGCATGTTGGTCCGAACTTACGACAAGATGACCGATGAGAAGAAACAGGTCTTGCAAAAAGACGCGGAGGACTTTTTGCGTGGATTGGACCTAGAAAACGAGCAGGCTTCTTTGAGTTGAAATTACAATGCTCCTTCCAAAAGGCCTCTGACCATTGGGTTTTTGTCTTCTGTCTTTAAGCGCTGCAGTTCGTTGTCAAATTGTGCTTTCAAGGAAGGATGTTCCAAGAGGTATTTGACCACTTCCAATTTGATGGTGGAATTATTCATCTGCATTGTTTTTTCTAAAAAAGCAGTAAACAGCGCATTTGTTTGGGGCTCAATCCCTGCGCCTAAAACCAACAGACAGGTCAGCACTTCTTTGTTGGAGTTCGCAGTTGAAAAAGCGGGAAGCAAAGCTTCGAAAGGAATGTTTTTTGCCAATTCCGCGACCTCCGCTTTTAAGTCAGTTCGCGCTTCATCAGTTTTTGTTTTTAGGTATTTTCCTGCCAATGGGCCTGCTTTTTCCAATGCTTCATTTTTTGCGGGCGCGGCAGCTTTCTTTTCCATCTTCGCCCAAGAATCGGTCAAGCCTACCGTTTTGTTAAAGACCAAAGTATTGGTCTTGCTGTCGGGGTCTACACAGAAATATCCTTTTCGTTGGAACTGGAATTTGTCTCCTGCAACCGCTTCTTGAAGACTCGGTTCCACAAAGGCCGAACCGATTGTTAAGGAGTTGGGGTTGATAAAATCTTTAAAATCTTTGTCTTTGTGTCCATCCGGTGCTTCGTCAGTAAACAGACGGTCGTAGAGACGTACTTCTGCTTTCAGTGCATGTGGGATGGAGACCCAGTGCAACGTTCCTTTTACTTTGCGTTTGCTTGCTTCGGAGCCGCTTCCACTTTTGGAATCCGGATCGTAAGTACAGTGAACTTCAATCACTTTTCCATCGGCATCTTTGACGACTGCTTCTGCTTTGATGATGTAGGTGTTTTTGAGGCGCACTTCTCCTCCCAATTTCAAACGGAAGAATTTCTTGTTGGCTTGCTCTCTAAAGTCTTCTTGCTCGATGTATATTTCTTTAGAAAAAGGCACTTTTCTAGTACCTGCATCTGGATCTTCTGGGTTGTTTTCGGCGAGAACCCATTCCTCTTCTCCTTTGGGATAGTTGGTGATGACCAATTTCAACGGATCTAAAACAGCCATCACACGAGGAGCTGTTTTGTTGAGGTCGTCTTTGATATGGTATTCCAATAGGGCTACATCGGTGACATTGTCTCTTTTGGAGATACCAGCAGTCTCGCTAAATTTTCGAATGGCATTTGGGGTGTACCCCCTTCTTCTCAGTCCAGAAATGGTGGGCATGCGAGGATCATCCCATCCGGTCACTACTTTTTCTTCGACCAATTGCAACAGCTTCCGTTTGCTCATTACGGTATAGCTCAAGTTTCTTCTTGCAAATTCTCGTTGTTTTGGTCTCAAGCGGCTTGGGGAGATCACTTGGTCCACATACCACTCGTACAAGTCGCGGTGGCTTTTGAATTCCAAAGTGCAAATCGAATGTGAAATTTGTTCCAGGTAATCCGATTCTCCGTGGGTCCAATCGTACATCGGGTAGATGCACCAATCGTTTCCAGTTCTGTGGTGGGTCCTTTTTAAGATGCGGTACATGATGGGGTCTCGCATGTGCATGTTGGTGTGTTGCATGTCAATTTTTGCACGCAAGACATGCGAACCTTCTTTAAAGGCGCCGCTTTTCATTTTTAAAAATAAGTCCAGATTCTCCTCGATGGAACGTTCTCTATTTGGGCCGTTTGTTCCCGGTTCTGTAGGGGTTCCTTTTTGGAGGGCCATCTCTTCCGATGATTGGTTATCCACATAGGCCTTTCCTGCTTTTATCAAGGAAATTGCCCATTCAAAAAGTTGTTGAAAATAATCGGAAGAAAAATATTCTTGGTCCCATTGGAAACCCAGCCACTGCAAATCTCTTCGAATGGCATCTACATATTCTTGTTCTTCTTTGGCAGGGTTGGTATCGTCAAAACGCAAGTTGACAGGCGCGTTGTATTTCAATCCCAAACCAAAATTCAAACAAATAGAAGCAGCGTGCCCGATGTGCAAATACCCATTTGGTTCTGGGGGAAATCGAAAACGCAATTGATCTGGGGACAATCCGTTGCGCAGATCTTCCTCGATAATTTGTTCTATAAAATTCAAAGATTTTTTCTCTTCTATCATCTTCAACAAGTTGTCGTGCCTTGCTCAAAGCCAAACACGGGATTATGAAAGGCACAAATTTACAGAAAATAGAAACAATAGAATCCTTTTTGACAGGGGAACTTTTTTGAAAACCTGCCTCTTTTCCAGCCAAATCTCCAAACACTTTTCTTAAATTTGTGATCTGAAAAGAAATTATGGGAACAATTAAAGTAGAAAACATTCGGCTCTATGCCTATCACGGTTGTCTGAAGGAAGAAGCCAAAATAGGTTCGGATTACCGAGTAGATGTAGAAATAAAAGCAGATTTATCAGCTTCATCGATTTCTGATGAATTGGCAGATACGGTGGATTATGTCCACCTAAATTTGGTGGTAAAAGAAGAAATGGCCATTCGTTCCAAATTGCTCGAGCATGTTGCCCGAAGAATTGTGCACCGAATCTTAGAAGAGCTTCCAAGTGTCGAAGCCGTAAACATCGCAGTTTCTAAGATCAATCCTCCGATTGGAGGGGAGGTAGCACAGGTGACGGTGGTCCTTTCTGAACACAGAAACTAATTTCCCCAAAAAGTTCTTGTGCAAACAGTAAAATTAACTAAATTTGCACCCCTAATGGCGTTGTGGCCGAGTGGCTAGGCAGTGGTCTGCAAAACCATCTACAGCGGTTCGAATCCGCTCGACGCCTCCAGCAAAACCACCTTGTTTTTCAAGGTGGTTTTTTAGTTTCTTTAACAGGATAAGTCCCTAAATTTCTGCATCTTTGTTTGAAAACACGTACCAAAAGAATGAATTTGTAAAAGAATTCATAAATAAAACGTAAATTCAACTCGCAAAATCTGTAATCTGCAATTTTATGAGAGTCTACCCGATAGAAACTGGGCAACTAAAACTGGATGGAGGCGCGATGTTTGGCGTCGTACCCAAAACCATATGGCAACGCAGCAATCCGGCTGATGCAAACAACCGGGTCAATCTGACGATGCGTTGTTTGTTGATTGAAGACGGCAAACGATTGCTCTTGATAGACACGGGAATGGGCAACAAGCAATCCGCAACCTTTTTTGAGCATTACTCCTTGTCAGGAGCCCATACGCTTGATCGTTCTTTGGCGGATTTGGGCTTTCATAGGGATGACATTACCGACGTGTTTTTGACACATTTGCACTTTGATCATTGTGGCGGAAGCATCCAATGGAATGCATCCAAAACAGGTTACGAACCGGCTTTTAAAAATGCCAAATACTGGTCCAATCAAGCACATTGGAAATGGGCAACCCAACCCAATCCTCGTGAGAAAGCTTCTTTTTTGACAGAAAATATCTTGCCCATTGAAGAAAGTGGTCAGCTCCATTTTGTCGAACTCTCCAAGGAGCGGTATTCTTTTGTTCCAGCATTGGAATTGGAAGTATTGTGTGTCGATGGACACACGGAAAAACAAATGCTTCCAAAAATAAAGTACAAAGGAAAAACCCTTGTTTTTGTGGCGGATTTGATTCCGACCGTCGGACACCTACCCCTGCCCTATGTGATGAGCTACGATACCCGACCCCTAGTAACCATGAGTGAAAAAGCCTTGTTTTTAAACGAAGCCGCAGACCGGGGGTATTATTTATTTCTAGAACACGATGCACAGCATGAGTTGTGTACGGTTCATCATACAAAAAAAGGAGTGCGCCTCCAAAATAGCCATACTTTTAACGAAGTTTTCAATTCCTTTTAAATACACTCTAAAAATGACGAACATCATGAGAATTTTAAAGACTTTTTACATTGCTGTTTTTGTGACAGCTGCTTTGACAAGCTGTATCTCAATTCATAAAATCCCTGTTCCAGCGGGGATTGAAAATGCTATCAGAATACCTCCCAAAACAAACCCTTTGACAACGAAAGAAAGACAAACTTGGGGACATGCCGATCTTGTCAAAGACAGCATTCCTGGAATGAGTGTTTCCCAAGCATATGCCTTTTTAAAAGGAAAGCCTTCTGAGGAAGTGATCGTTGCCATCAACGATTCGGGAGTGGACTTGAACCACGAAGATTTGAAAGACGTTTTGTGGACAAACCCAAAAGAAATTCCTGAAAATGGAATCGATGACGATAAAAATGGCTACACAGATGACCTGCACGGTTGGAATTTCTTGGGCGCTATTTACGATGAAAATTTAGAAATCACGCGACTGATCAAGATGAAATCGGTGAAATTTGAAGGCAAAACTGCCGAGCAAATTACGGAAAGTGACAAAGAAGCATACACCTCTTACTTAAAGATGAAAGAAGAGTTTGATGAAAAATTGGGCGATGCCTCTAATTCTAAAAACAGCTATAACTTTTACTACGATCTCTACGAAAGTGCACATGTTGCAATGATCAAGGGTACGGGAAAGGAAAATTACAAATTGGAAGATGTCCTTGCCATTGAAACTGAGGAAGAAATGCTGACCAAGCAAAAAGAAATGACCTTGAAGGTTTTGCAAACAGGAACCAGCTATACCGCTGAAATGGAACAGGTCAAAAAAGGAATTGCGCATTTCAATTCTCAAGTAGACAGCCATTACAATTTGGACTTCCATCCAAGAGACCTTTTAGCAGACGATGCTAATGACTTCAGTACTAAATTTTATGGAGATAACAATCCAAACAACCGTCAAGACGATGAAATTCACGGAACACATGTCGCGGGAATTGTACTCGCTTCCCAAAACAATGGAAAAGGAGTGGCTGGTGTTGCCAAAAATGTAAAGTTGATGGCCGTACGTTGTGTACCCAATGGCGATGAATACGATAAAGACGTCGCACTTGGCTTTCGATACGCAGTAGACAATGGTGCTAAAGTCATCAATACGAGTTTTGGAAAATCGTATTCACCTCATGCAGCATGGGTTTATGAGGCCATCAAATATGCAGAAAAACACGACGTTTTGATTGTAAATGCCGCAGGAAATGATGCTGAAAACATTGATGTCAAGGCATCTTATCCAAACGATACTCCGGACCTAATTGACGAAATATCAGACAACATGATTACGGTGGGAGCGATGAGTTCCAACTACGACGAACAGCTGTTGGCGTCCTTTTCCAATTATGGAAAAAGCAATGTTGACGTGTTTGCTCCGGGAGTAAAGATATATGCACCGGTCCCAAATAATGGCTACCAATTTTTGAGTGGAACTTCTATGGCAGCTCCATCTACCGCAGGAGTGGCGGCATTACTTCGCTCTTACTACCCCAAATTATCGGCGGCCCAAGTCAAACATATTTTGATGAATTCTGGCACAAAGATTGACTTCAAAGTTCGCAAACCAGGAAGTGAAGACCTGGTCTCCTTGGATGAGTTGTGTGTCTCTGGACGCATCGTGAATGCGCTCAATGCGGTAAAAATGGCAGCGGAAATGGTTCAAAAATAAGGACTACAACAATGTTTTCCTTTGCTTGGTTTTTTAAAAGCCATTCCAAACAACCCTCTTTTAAGATACAGACATGATTAGACCCCTTTTTTTCTTTCTTTTTGTGGCCACACTTTCTGCCCAAAACAATTGCTATTGGCAACAACATGTCGATTATGTGATGGACATTGATGTGGACCTGAAAAAATACCAGTACCGAGGGACACAAAAATTGACCTATACCAACCATTCCCCTGACACCTTGAACAAGGTATATTATCATTTGTACTTCAATGCCTTCCAACCGGGAAGCGAAATGGACCAACGTTTGCAAGAAATGAAAGATCCCGATGCTCGGATGGTGCACAACATTGGAACCAAAGAAAACCCTATTTACGAAAGTAGGATTGCTTTGTTACAGCCCGATGAAATGGGATTTATAAAAGTCCTTTCTTTGGAGCAAGACCGAGTTCCGTTGACCTACCACACAGAGGGAACCCTCTTGGTGGTAACCTTGAATCAAGCCATTTTTCCTGGGGAGAAGACAGTCTTTGACATGACTTTTTTAGGGCAGGTACCTCAACAAATACGCCGATCAGGAAGAAATAACAAAGAAGGTGTCGCATTGTCGATGACACAATGGTATCCAAAACTGGCCGAATACGATTTTGAAGGATGGCACACCCATGCTTATATTGCAAGAGAATTTCACGGTGTATGGGGAGATTTTGACGTCACATTGCACCTCGATAAAAAATACGTGGTCGGAGGAACTGGCTATTTGCAAAATCCGCAAGCGGTCGGGCATGGCTATGAAGACAAAGCTCAAAAAATGATTTATCCCAAAGGGGAAAAATTGACTTGGCACTTTTTGGCTCCAAACGTTCACGACTTTACTTGGGCTGCCGATCCAAAGTTTCATCACGACATTTTAGATACGGAAAGTGGGACACGGTTGCACTTTTTTTACAAAAAGAACCTCAAAAAGAAGTATTTGAAAAACTGGAAAGCCTTGCCTTCCAAAACTTCAGAGCTGTTGGCCTATTACAACAGCCACGTGGGACCATATCCCTACAAGCAATACTCAGTCATACAAGGAGGAGATGGCGGCATGGAATACGGCATGTGTGCCTTGGTGACAGGCGAGCGCTCGTTTGGCAGTTTGGTAGGAGTTGTCGCGCATGAATTGGCGCATTCTTGGTTTCAATTTGTATTGGCAACCAACGAGAGCAAACACCCATGGATGGACGAAGGATTTACGACCTATGTTTCCAACTACGCAGAAAACCACGTTTTGAAACTCGGAAATCCAAATCCAAATAGCGACTCTTATAAAAGTTACTTTCAATTGTGGGATTACCATATTGAAGAGCCACTGACGACCCAATCGGATGCCTATCACTACAATTATGCCTACAGTGTGGGAAGCTATAGCAAAGGGGCGCTTTTCTTGGCACAACTCGAGTATGTGTTGGGAAAAGAAAATGTCGACAAGACCTTACAGCGCTATTATCAAAAGTTCCAATTCAAACACCCAAGCCCCAATGACATCAAAAGAACTGCCGAAAAGGTTTCGGGAATTTCCTTGGATTGGTACCTAAACTATTGGACGCAAACCACCCATACCATAGATTACGGAGTATCGCTAGAAAACCCTACTCAAATTCTGTTGCAACGCATTGGAAGGATGCCCATGCCTATTGACCTGTCCGTTGTCTATCGAGACGGGAAGACTGAAAATTTTTACATTCCTTTGCTGATGATGCGCGGCGAAAAACCAACGACGGCCACACGGCTAAAAGATTGGTCTTGGGTAGCCCCTCAGTACCGAATTGCAACAGAAAAGAACATTGACTCCGTTGTGATTGACCCTTTGGAAATGATGGCAGACGTGGACCGATCCAACAACAGTTGGTCAAGTGCTCAACAAACAAATAAAGAAACAAAAAGATAAAAAGTAGCTATATGAAAGCATTCCTCAAATTAGACGAAAAAGTTGTAAAAATTCTACGTGAAAATGCGAACAAGAAAAGCATTCAACTCGAAGCGCTTCTTGAAATACTTGCGCAAAAAAACTTGGCAGACACACTTGTCAAAGCAATCAATCAGGAACTTGAAAATTTGAATGCGCATTCAGAAAAAACCTTGTTAAAACAGCTCAAAAAAACACAAGCAGTCATTTTGAGACGAATTGAAAAAGAGAAGCAACTTGTGACAAAGCACCATTTTCGAAACACTTGGATGGCATATGGAATGCTCACCGGATCTGTACTTGGAAGTGTTCTCGGCATGCGGGCAAACAACATGTCGCTTGTGGGCTTGTGGCTCCCCTTAGGGATGGTCTTCGGGATGGCGATCGGAATCGAAAAAGACAAGCGAGTCAAAGCTTTGGGAAAACAATTAGACTTGGAATTTTAGCCTCGAATCAAATCAGCAGCTTGCCAAACATCAAACATCGTCAAAATCAATAGAGATTTTTGCTGTGGTTGGATGCGCTTGGCAGGTCAAAATCATGCCTTCTTTGATCTCGTCATCCGTAAGAATACTGTTGGCACTCATCATAGCATGTCCTTCGGTTACTTTGGCCATGCAACTGCTGCAAACCCCCCCTTGACAAGAATAAGGGGCGTCGATGTGGTGTCGCAAAGCAGCGGCAAGAATCGTATCCTTTTGATCCATGGCAAAGGTGGTTTCTTCGTCATCCACGAGGACCGTAATTTCAGAAACGCCCGTAGCTGTCGAGATTTCTTTGCTGTCTGCCAACGAGAAAAATAGTTCAAAGTGAATGTTTTCTTTGTGGAAACCATTTTCTGTCAGTGTTTCGGTCACCGTTTGGATCATGTCTTCGGGGCCGCATAAAAAAACGCTGTCAAAAGGGCTGTGTTTGAATTTGTTTTTGACGATGTAATTGGTTGTGGATTTGTCGATTCGACCCAAAAGAGCTTCTTCGACACGTTCTTGGCTAAACACATATTGCAGTCGCAAGCGCGCGAGGTGTTTTTTTGTCAGCGTGTCCAATGCTTCTTTGAACAGGGTTTCTTTTTCGGACTTGTTTCCATAAACCAGCGTAAAGCTGGATTTTGGCTCCGACTCCAAAACAGTTTTGAGCATTGAAAACACAGGAGTAATTCCACTTCCTGCAGCAAAAGCGAGGTAGTTTTTGGACTGGTTAGCGGCTGTTTTCAAAAGGAAATTTCCCTCTGGAGGACTGACGTCCAAAACAGCTCCAGCTTCCAAAGTACTGAAAGCAAAATTAGAAAATAAGCCCTCTGGAATTGTTTTTATAGCCACCCGGAGGTCTCCACTTTTTTCAGAAGAACAGATGGAATAAGCTCTTCTCACTTCAGTTCCGTCGATCGAAGTTTTTAAAGTCACGTACTGACCAGATATAAAACGAAAAAGAGATGCTAAATTCGAAGGAATGTCGAGAAGAAGAGAAACAGCACTGGGAGTTTCTTTTATTACTTCTTTTATTTTGAGTGTGTGAAATTGATGCATGTGACTGATTGTGTGTGCAAAAATAAGAAACTTATAAAATGCACTCTATAGAAATGAGGAAAATTATCTAAAAAAAGGAATTTGATTGCTTTCTTTTAAAACCGCTCTTCAATAAACAAAGGTTTTGCAATTGGTTTGGGCAAAAAATAGTTGCCTGTTTTTTGTTATGCGTGCATACTAAATGCGTATCTTTAAACTTTTCAATGACCCAAATGAAAAATAAACAGACGAGCTTACAAGAAATACTTGGCATAGAACACCCCATTATTTTAGCCCCCATGTTTTTGGTTTCCAACGTAAAAATGACAATTGCAGCGATGGAAAAAAACATTGCGGCTTGTATTCCAGCGATGAATTACCGAACGATTAAGGAATTAAAAAGCGCCATAAAAATACTGCAAAAGGCCAAAACACCCAAAGGCGCTTTTGGCATCAACTTGATCGTCAACAAATCCAATTTAAAGTATAGAGATCAATTGCATGCTTGTTGCGAATTGGGAGTTGATTTTATCATCACCTCACTGGGAAACCCCAAAGAAATTATTGAAAAAGCCCATGCAAAAGGCATCAAAGTTTTTTGCGATGTAGTCAACACAGCACAGGCAAAAAAAGTAGAGGCCTTGGGCTGTGATGCTTTGATTGCGGTAAACAATCAAGCGGGTGGTCATCGCGGAAATCTGGACCCAGATCATTTGATCAACGAATTGACACTTCATTGCGATATTCCCGTCATTTCTGCAGGAGGAGTTGGGAACCAAAAAGAATTGGAATATTTGCTGTCTATAGGTGCTGTTGGCGCTTCCATCGGAAGTCCATTCATCGCCTCAAAAGAAGCTGACATTTCCGAGGAATACAAACAAGCGTGTATCGATTACGGAAAAGACGATGTGGTCGTTACCCAAAAAATATCTGGGACTCCTTGCACGGTCATCAACACACCTTATGTGCAAAAAACAGGAACACAAGAGACCTGGCTAGAACGGTTTTTAAACAAAAATAAAAAACTAAAAAAGTGGGTCAAATTGTTGCGTTACTTGAAAGGATCTTCTGACGTGACACAAGCGGCCAAAACCGTTACCTACAAAACCGTTTGGGTGGCAGGACCGAGTATAGAACACACGTCCAAAGTTGAATCGGTAAAAGAAATCATTGACCGCTTTCTAAAATAGTTTACCGACAATTTTAAAAGTTCTTTTAAGGAAGCTGTTTTTTAAGGCCTTGACCGCTTCACAACCTTCAGCTAGAACGCACTGCAAATTTTAGAAGCCATTCATAATATAATTTGTAATTTTACGTTTTTTAAATTCCCTACAGGATTGCTGTTAGGGTTCGCAAATAGGTTCGATTGATCAAATTAAAACTTTTGAAAAACAAGCACTTCCATATCCTGACATTTTTTATTTTGATGCTTCTTGTCGGTTGTAGCACCAAAAAGGACCGATTTTTCAATAGAGAGTACCATGCGATGACCACGAATTTCAACATTCTGTACAATGGAGAATTGGCTTTTCAAAAAGGCATGGAACAAATCAACGAGGCTTACCAAGACAACTATTGGGCGGTGCTGCCCATTGAACCTATAGAAATCAATCAAGACAATTACCAAGAACTGTCTTTAAAGACAGAAAGCACTCCGAAGTCCACTTCAAAAAAGTCGTTGAGTGCTTTTGAGGCAGCAGAGGCGAAAGCGGTAAAAGGCATTCAGAAACACTCGATGAAAATCAAATCTCTAGAGCGCAATCGCTTTATTGACGACGCTTATTTGTTGTTGGGCAAATCGCGTTACTATTCCCAAAGATTTGTACCGGCTTTGGAAGCTTTTAGCTTTGTGATCAAAAATTATCCCGATGCAGATTTGATCAATGAAACCATTGTTTGGAAAGCTAAAACCAACATTCGTTTGCTAGACGAAACACAGGCATTGGTCGCCTTAAGGCGCCTACTCAGAAAACAAAAAGTCTCACGAGAAGTACAAGAAGACATTCATACAACATTAGCGATTGCCTACAGGCAGCTGGACAGTGTCTCTGCAGTTATAGATCACTTAGAACAAGCGGTTTCTCTGGGAGAACTACCTGCTAAAAAAGCGAGACACCTGATGATTTTAGGACAGTTGTACCGCCAAGAAAATCAGATAAACAAATCCCAACAGGCTTTTCAAAGTTTGATTGAACTCTCCAAAGCGCCTTATTCCTATCATTTGCACGCAGAAATTGAAAAAGCAAAGAACTACCAATCGGAAACCGATGCCTCGATGTTAATTACACAACTTGTCAAGTTGGCTGAAAACCGAGACAACAGGCCATATTTGGACGAACTCTTTTACCAACTCGCAGTTTTGGAAGGGAAAAGAGGTGATAGAAAAGCACAAGTTCGCTATTTTATAAGGGCCACTCAGGCAAAAAACGCCAAGGAGTTTCAAAAAGGATACGCATACGAAGCCTTGGGAAATTTGTATTTTGAGGCCACAGATTACGCCATAGCGGGCGCCTATTACGACAGTGTTTTGCAAGTTTCCAAAGAACTAAACACCAAGCGTATTCGAAACATCAAATCGAGAAGAGAAGGCTTGGAAACGGTTTTGGTGCTCCAAGAAATTGCGGTTAGAAACGACAGTTTGTGGACGCTGATTTCTATGAGTGAAGCCGCTCAAAAAAGCTATTTTCAATCGCACATTGATTCCTTGCAACAAAAGGATGCCGAAGAAAAGGAAGCCATCGCGTTTCAAAAGAACTTGGAACAGTATGAAGGTTTGAACAGCGCAAGTGTGTCGCGTCAACCTGCCATTGGTAGCAAAGGAAAATGGTATTTTTACAACAAACAAACCCTTGGTTTTGGAGCCCAAGAATTTAAAAAAGTATGGGGTTCAAGACCTTTGAAAGACAATTGGCGTTGGTCTGACAATGCTGCAATTCCGCAAAAGAATCCTCAAGAGGAATCGAAAGAATTTTTAGCTGTAGTAGTGGAAGAAATTCCGGAGCAGTACAAGGTTTCTTTCTACCTCAAGCAATTGCCTGCTTCGGAAAAGGATGTAGACAGCATCTCTCAATTGAGAAACAACACCCATTACCAATTGGGGCTGATTTACAAAGAACAATTCAAGCAGCCAATCTTGGCAAGCACCACTTTGGAAAACCTTCTTTTGGATGCGCCAAAGAAGCAATTGGCCTTAGGAGCGACTTACCATTTGTACAAAATTTACGAGGAAATGGGAGATGCCAAGGCAAATCAGTACAAAAAGAAGGTTTTGGAAGAGTTTCCAACTTCTATCTTTGCTAAACTCTTGTCGAACACCAACACTTCAGCAAGCGCCTCGGGCCGAGGATTGACTCCTGAGGAACGTTATAACGAGATTTTTGTATTTTACAAATCAGGAGTTTGTGAAGAAACCATTGTTGAAATCTCAGAAGCCTTGCGTATCTTTGAAGGCGATGCAATCGTTCCCAAGTTCCTGCTCCTAAAGGCATACGCTTTGGCGCAACTTCAAGGAAAGCAAGCATTTGTAAAAGCTTTGCAATATTTGGTGTTGAACCACGCCAATTCTGTTGAAGCCAAAAAAGCGAAAGAATTGATTCGAAAATTCAAATAACACCCATGTTCAAAACAACTGATAAAATGAAAGATGCACCTGTTTTAGAAAGAAATGTAATTGGAAAAAAAACCATCATCGTTGGAGACATCTCTTCCGATGGAGATTTCAGAATTGACGGAACTGTAGATGGGAGTATCCGAGCAAAAGGAAGAGTGATCATCGGCAAAGAAGGCATTGTGAAAGGGTTGATAGAAGCGACCAACGCAGATGTAGAAGGGGAAGTTTCGGGAACGCTAACCATCAGCGACATGCTGACACTCAAAGCAACTGCAATCATCACTGGAGAGGTTTTGATCGGCAAGTTGAATGTAGAGCCAGGAGCGGCATTCAACGCAACCTGTAGTATGAAAGGAATGGTCAAAGAACTCAGTCATGAAGAAACCAAACAAGTTGAAGAAAAAACCGCTTGATACTTTTATAAGACTTTCAAGTGCGGGAATTCAAATGGGTGTTGCCATTTATCTTGCAGCATATTTTGGAAAAAAATTAGATGTGTATTTTGGCTTTGAAAAGGTTTTCACGTTGGTTCTGATTTTGATGGCCTTCCTCCTGTCCCTATACAGTCTTTTACTTCAATTGAAAAAAATTCAAGACAAATCTTAACAAATATGCAAAAGCTGATCTGGTCTTTTTTTTGCAGTTTGACTTTTTTTTCAACACTGACATTCGGAATCCATGCGGCTGTCCAATCCCATTTTGAGTTGCCACCATACAGCAATAAAATAGTCTTGTCTTACCTGCTCAATTTCGCTTTGGCATTCGGTATTTTTATGCTCTTATTTTTTCTTCGAAAAAAATACAGCGATCAATTGGGGTTTTTGTTTATGCTTGGGAGCTTTTTGAAATACGCTGTTTTTTTTGTTTTTTTCTACCCGTTTTACAATGCGGACGGACAGCTGGAAAGAGTTGAGTTTTTCGCTTTTTTTATCCCTTATTTGGTCTGTTTGACTTCAGAGACCTGGTATTTGATTCAGCTTTTAAATTCCCCATACAAAAGAGAATGACACAAGCTTCTTTTGACTTGAAAAATAATGCAGAAATTAATTTCTAAGTTTGATATAAAAATATATCTTTGCACCGATTTTAATACACGGTTATTTATATCATATGCGAAGAGAATTTTTAATCAAATCGATTGTTTTTTTACTGTTTTTAGTTTCGTTTGTTTCTGTTGCACAGCACCATGACGAGGCAGGTCATCAAAGTTCCACTGTAACTGCAGCAAACGCGAAGACCTCACTAAAAAAACAAATCAAAGATTTCATCAATCATCACTTGTTAGATTCTCATGATTTTGGCCTTTATTCTAGTGAAGACGAACAAGGACATGTCACCCATGTTGGATTTCCATTGCCAGTTATTTTATGGGACCAAGAAGCAGGATTGACAATTTTTTCTTCTTCTAAATTTCACCATGGTGAAAAAGTAGCAGCGGTTGCTGGTCGTTTTTATAAATTGTACCACGGAAAGATATTCAAAACAACTGCTTCGGGAGCGATTTCTTACGATGACCATCACCATGTCACAAACACAAAACCACTTGACTTTTCGATCACAAAAAACGTTGCATTTATTTTTCTTGTTTCAATGTTGATGCTTTTCGTTTTTGTAAAGATGGCACGCAATTACAAGAAAAATCCGTTGCCAAAAGGAATCGGACGCTTGTTGGAACCAATCATTTTGTACATCAGAGACGACATTGCGATTCCGAACATCGGCGAAAAAAAATACAAAAATTACATGAGCTATTTGTTGACGGTCTTCTTTTTTGTGTGGATCATCAATCTTTTGGGCTTGACACCGCTGGGGGTCAATGTTACGAACAACATTGCAGTTACACTCGCTTTGGCCCTGATTACTTATTTTCTCACAACTTTTACTGCAAACAAAAATTACTGGAAGCATATTTTTTGGATGCCAGGTGTTCCCACCCCAATGAAGTTTCTTTTGGCTCCGATTGAGCTTCTAGGAACATTCATCAAGCCTTTTTCTTTGATGATTCGTTTGTATGCAAACATCACGGCAGGACACATTGTACTGATGAGTATCATCGGAATGATGTTTGTCTTTAAAAATTGGATTGGAAGCCCATTGTCTTTTGGACTGGCTTTTGCGTTGTCCCTATTAGAATTATTGGTAGCGGCATTGCAAGCTTATATTTTCACCATGTTGTCTGCGCTTTACTTTGGTTCGGCGGTAGAAGAGCATGCGGAGGGTCATTAAAATAGAATGTTTAATTAATTAATATATATTATGGAAGGTTTAAATTATGTAGGAGCAGGATTGATTGTAATTGGTGCCGGAATGGGTATCGGTAGAATTGGTGGTTCAGCAATGGACGCAATCGCACGTCAACCAGAAGCTTCAGGAAAAATCCAAACAGCCATGCTTATTGCAGCGGCCCTTATTGAAGGTATTGGATTTGCTGCCTTATTTGCAGCATAATGAACAAACGAACAATCGCTGCAACGGTTGGTTGTAGCGACTGTTTTAAAAAATTAATGAACAAACAACTCCCACTATGGACAAATTGATCGAACAATTTTCATTTGGATTGTTTTTTTGGCAACTGCTCTTATTTATTGGATTGGTGCTTTTGTTAAAAAAATTCGCCTGGAAACCAATTCTAGAAGCCGTTAACGACAGAGAAGAAGGTATTAAAAATGCATTGGAAGCTGCAGCTTCGGCCAAAAAAGAAATGGCATCTTTGAATGCCGACAACGAACGCATTCTAAAAGAAGCCAGAGCCGAAAGAGATGCTTTGTTAAAAGAAGCTCGTGAGATCAAAGACACCTTGATATCCGAAGCAAAAGACGAAGCGAAAAAAGAAGCGAATGGCCTTATCAAAGCCGCTAAATCTGCGATTGAAATAGAAAAAAAGGCTGCCATTTCGGAGCTTAAAAATCAAGTGGCTACCATGTCCATCTCCATTGCTGAAAAAGTACTGCAGCAAGAATTGGCTTCCAAGGAGGATCAATTGGCATTGGTAGACAAAATACTCCAAGGAGCGACATTAAAATAAGACGACAATGAAAGGAAACAGACCTGCACTTCGTTACGCCAAAGCTGTTTTGAACCTCGCCAAAGATTCGAAACAAGAAACACTTGTCAATGCTTCTATGCAGTTGATTACCGAAACCATTTCGGAAAGTGACGAGCTCGCTGTAGTCTTGAGCAGTCCGATCATCAAAACACAAGACAAAATCAATGCACTCACTGCAATCTTCTCCGAGTCGATAGACCAAATCTCTTTAGGACTGATAGGCTTATTGGGAGAAAACAAAAGATTGCCTTTATTAGCCTTGGTTGCTTCACAATACAGCGTGTTGTTCGACCACGACAAATTGATAGACGTCGCAAAAGTGACCACTGCTGTTCCTTTGACTTCTGAGTTGAAAGAAAAAGTATTGAAAAAAATAAAAGAATTGACAGGTCATGAAGCCCTATTGGAGAATCTTGTCAATCCAGAGATTCTTGGTGGTTTTGTGCTCCGTGTTGGAGACCTTCAATACGATGCAAGTATTTCAAACAATTTAAATCAATTGAAAAGACAATTTGACAACAGTCATTTTGTTGCAAAAATCTAATTACACCTCTAAATAACACAAGATGGCAACAATTAAAGCCGCTGAAGTATCAGCAATTTTAAAAGAACAATTGACAAACTTTGAAGCCTCTGCTTCTTTGAGTGAAGTTGGAACTGTTTTA
This sequence comes from uncultured Flavobacteriaceae bacterium, assembly GCA_963932955.1. GTDB lineage: Bacteria > Bacteroidota > Bacteroidia > Flavobacteriales > Flavobacteriaceae > Flavicella. The sequence continues at coordinate 14,560 of CAWVRK010000015.1, read as the reverse complement.
CAAGTGGGTGATGGAATTGCTCGTGTTTACGGTTTGGCAAATGTACAATACGGAGAACTGGTTCAATTCGAATCAGGATTGGAAGGCATGGTACTGAACTTAGAAGAAGACAACGTAGGAGTCGTTCTTTTGGGATCTTCTATCTCAGTAAAAGAAGGATCTACAGTCAAAAGAACAGAGCGCATTGCATCCTTGCAAGTAGGAGAAGGAATTGTCGGTCGAGTTGTCGATACTTTGGGGGCTCCGATTGACGGAAAAGGACCTATCGAAGGAGAAACTTTTGAAATGCCTTTGGAACGCAAAGCACCTGGTGTGATTTTTAGAGAACCCGTAACAGAGCCTATGCAAACAGGAATCAAATCCGTAGATGCCATGATCCCTGTAGGACGTGGACAACGTGAGTTGATTATTGGAGACCGTCAGACTGGAAAGTCAACGGTGGCTTTGGATACGATCCTCAACCAAAAAGAATTTTACGATGCAGGTGTCCCTGTATATTGTATCTATGTTGCGATTGGACAAAAAGCATCTACCGTTGCAGGTATTGTAAACTTATTAGAAGAAAAAGGAGCCTTGGCTTACACCACAGTAGTGGCAGCAAATGCTTCAGATCCTGCACCGATGCAGGTATATGCTCCCTTTGCAGGTGCGGCCATCGGAGAGTATTTTAGAGACACAGGAAGACCTGCATTGATTGTTTATGATGATTTGTCAAAACAAGCAGTTGCTTACCGTGAAGTATCCTTGTTGTTGAGAAGACCACCGGGACGTGAAGCCTACCCTGGAGATGTATTTTACCTACACTCAAGACTGTTAGAACGTGCTGCAAAAGTTATCAACAACGATGCAATTGCCTCTCAAATGAACGATGTTCCCGATTCCTTACAAGGAAAAATCAAGGGAGGAGGTTCGCTGACGGCATTGCCCATCATTGAAACACAAGCAGGAGATGTTTCTGCCTACATTCCGACCAACGTAATTTCGATTACTGACGGACAAATATTTTTGGAGTCTGACTTGTTTAACTCAGGAGTAAGACCCGCCATCAACGTAGGAATTTCAGTTTCTCGTGTAGGAGGTTCGGCCCAAATCAAATCCATGAAAAAAGTATCTGGAACCTTGAAATTGGACCAAGCACAATACCGTGAATTGGAAGCCTTTGCAAAGTTTGGTTCTGATTTGGATGCCGCTACGATGAATGTCATCTCAAAAGGACAGCGAAACGTGGAGATTCTAAAACAAGCACAAAACGATCCTTACACCGTAGAAGACCAAGTAGCGATCATTTATGCAGGTTCTAAAAACTTGTTGAAAGACGTTCCCGTAAACAAAGTCAAAGAATTTGAAGCAGACTACATTCAGTATCTGAATGCGAAACACAGAGACACATTGGACTCTTTAAAGTCAGGAAAATTAGAAAAGGCATCCTTAGAGGTGTTGGAAGCTGCTGCTGCTGAGATTTCAGCAAAATTTGCTTAACAGTTAAATTTTAGTACGGATTGTCAAAACACTGCTGATTCCTAACACATAACTAAAAAGAATGGCAAACTTAAAAGAAATTAGAAACAGAATTACCTCCATTGGCTCCACGATGAAAATCACGAGTGCGATGAAAATGGTTTCTGCGGCCAAACTAAAAAAAGCGCAAGACGCCATTACGGCCATGCGTCCTTATTCCGATAAGCTTTCCGAATTGTTGCAAAACTTGAGCGGAACACTAGATGCTGATACAGGAGGAGTCTATGCACAGCAAAGATCCGTATCAAAAGTTTTGTTGGTGGTCATCACATCCAACAGAGGGTTGTGTGGAGGGTTCAACTCTTCGGTCGTCAAACAAACACGTGCCAACATCGCAAACAATTACCAAGGCAAACAAGTAGAATTGTTGACCATCGGAAAAAAAGGAAATGACATTTTAAGTAAAGAATACACAGTTGTAGACAACCAAAGTACTGTCTTTGACCAGTTGAATTTTGAAAATGTTGCTGAAATTGCCGAAAAACTGATGCAGTTGTTTGCAGACGGAACCTACGATAAAATTGAGATTTTATACAACAGTTTTAAAAATGCAGCGACTCAAATCGTAAAAGTTGAGCAGTTTTTACCCATCAAACCTGCAGAAAACACAGCAGCAGTTTCATTGGATTATATCTTTGAACCAGCACAAGAAGAAATCGTTTCCGCATTGATTCCAAAATCTTTGAAAACACAACTTTTCAAAGCATTGCGTGACTCTTTTGCCTCCGAACACGGTGCGCGAATGACTGCGATGCACAAAGCAACGGACAATGCAAACGACTTGAGAAACGACTTGTTGTTGACCTATAACAAAGCACGTCAAGCAGCCATTACCAATGAAATCCTTGAGATTGTCGGTGGAGCAGAAGCCCTGAATGGATAACTGCAACTGTAGTGAAAAACAAAAAAAGCCTCCTTTTGCAAAAGGAGGCTTTTTTTTGTAGTTTTGAAAGTAGAAGGGATGCACATGCGCTTTTTATCAAACACTGTTTTTACAACGTTCTTGCTTTTTTGTAGCTGCCATTCCCCCAAGGAAATGCTTTTGAAAAAGCACCCGCCTTTTGTCTTGGAGAATGTTTTCTACAAAAGTTGGGTGGGAGGCCAACCGGGAGTCCGTGGGCTTGTCCTAACGTTCTCTTGTTTGCTGCAAGCCGAAGGCCTACAGCTCGATTCGATTTACTTCCGAAAGCAATGGGCTCCCATTGAAGCAAATGCGAATTCCCAAAACAGCTTCGCCGCTTACTTTGCGAATTCTCCTAAAAGAAACCCGCCATTTAGGACGGGCTATGAAAACACAATTTCGGCAATTTCCCTTTCAAAAACACCCTTTCTGTTGAAAGAAACCGAAGCAGTTCTCGCCTACAGCCACAGACAAAACACCGGTTTTTTTAAAATAAAAGAGGTCGTAAATTCACCCAGTAAGAAAATGAAGGGCCCTACTTTTCCTCTGAAAAATTCTAGATAAACACCTGCTACACATCAAAAACGCAATCAAAGTTTTTGAGGAAAATCAACCAGGCCTACTTGGGGGATTAGATTCATGACATGCTCTTTTACGAGCGATGGTTCCATTTGTAAATGGCGGGTTTCTTTAGACGATCACTTCTTTTGGATTTTGTCCGTATTCATTTTCTCCAACATTGCTATCAGTTGCCATAAGAACAATTAACCAAATTGATCCAATTATTGGGATTAAAGCTATGAAAAGCATCCAGCCACTTTTGCCAACATCGTGAAGTCTTCTTACTCCAACTGCTAATCCTGGCAAAAAAACTGCAAGTCCATAAACTAAGTAAAAAAGACCATTTGTCCCAGCTAAATTATCAATGCTAATAGCTAGAAAGGCGAAAATCATATTGAATAAAACAAACATCCAGTATTCTTTTCTTCTTGCTCTTCCGCTGAAGTCAGCATACTGTTTCAAAACTTTTAAATACCAATTCATAATTTTACTTGTTTAAATTCCCTACTCTTGTGGCTTTTCAATTTCTCCCTGTTTTTATATAGTGGCCGCTATTCTCTGCTTTATTATTTTATGGTCCGTTGTTGTTCTTTTCTAGAACAATCAGATATGCAATTGTGTTTCTGTGCACGACAGCACCAATATAATAAATTTTTAATTCCCATGAATCATCTATCAGCTAAGGGCTGTTTGTTCCAATAGTTTTAGTTGAGCGGTGCTCCAACAAAAGAGTGCGGTGTCTTAATCCTGTTCTATTTCCCTGTAAATACCAATCGCAAAGCCAAGTCTTGACATCGAAAGGCTTGCCCTTTTACAAATCCCTATTTCTATTAAACCAGTAAAATTTTTTCTAAAAAATACTTTTGGCATGAATATTGTTTGTATGATAAAGAAGTTTTCTTCGTTCATTTTAGAAAAAAATTTCAGGAAAGCGCAAGACATATTCAAATAGCACACTTGGTTTTTCATGTGTTTAAAAAAATAAATATTGAAGTTTGGTTAGTTGATTTTGATTGGTTTTGTTTGCCAGTCAAATAAAAAGCTGCTCCCGGGAAGGAGCGGCTTTTTTTCGTTTGTAGGTTTTTGCAGCGCTTTGCAGTTCTTCGACAGCGCCCACTTTCAAAACAAATAGAATCCTCATAAATGTTTTCGATTTCATGTGGAACATATTATCTTTAACACAAAAATTACAAATGACCCCAACAGCTTTTATCACGGGAGCCACTTCAGGAATTGGAAAAGCCACCGCAGAAATTTTTGCAGCCCAGCAGATTCGCTTGGTGCTTTGTGGACGAAGAAAAGAACGCCTATTGGCCTTGCAAGAAACATTGCGCACACAGACAGAAGTCTGTATACTCGATTTTGATGTGCGAGACAAAACGGCGGTTTTTGAGGCCGTCGCTTCCTTGGCAGAACCCTTCCAAAACATAGACATCTTAATCAACAATGCCGGCAATGCGCATGGTTTGGACTCCATCCACAAGGGAGACCCCCAAGATTGGGATGCCATGATCGACATCAACATCAAAGGACTTCTCTATGTAAGCAAAGCTATCAGTCCGCAGATGGTCGCAAGAAAAAAAGGCCACATTCTCAACATCGGGTCCATATCTGCCAAAGAAGTTTATGCAGGAGGCAATGTCTATTGCGCTACCAAACACGCAGTAGACGCTTTGAACCAAGGCATGCGCATGGACTTGAGCAAATACGGAATCCGTGTCTCAGGCATCCACCCAGGACTGGTCAATACCGAATTTTCTGAGGTGCGTTTCAAAGGAGACCTCGACAAGGCAGACAATGTCTACAAAGGCTTCCAGCCCCTTCTCGCAGAACACATCGCCGATTTGATCCACTTTGTTGTCAGCAGACCCTACCCGATCAACATTGCAGATGTACTCATACTTCCAGTAGCTCAAGCTTCTGGAACCCAAATCCACAGAGACTTGTAAACAAATCAAAACATATGTTTTGATTTGTTGCCCTCTTTCTGAAAATCGGTTAGCTTTGAGAAAAAAAACATTGAACCCAAAAACCTTTGTCATTGGAGATATACACGGAGCCTTACAGGCCCTTTTGCAAGTCTTGGAACGCGCTCAAGTCTCCACAGAAGACACCCTTATTTTTTTAGGAGATTATGTAGATGGATGGAGCCAATCGCCTCAGGTAATCGACTACTTGATTCACTTGAACACGACCCACCGCTGCATCTTCCTTAGGGGCAACCACGACGACCTGTGTTACCGTTGGCTCAAATACGAAGAAAGCAATGAAACATGGCTGTTTCACGGAGGACAGGCAAGTGTAGACTCCTACGCAAAAGTCCCTCACAACATCGTACAACGCCACCTGTATTTTTTTGAACAACTGAAAAACTTCCACATCGATTCCGAAAACCGCTTGTTTGTCCATGCAGGTTTTACCAACCAAAAAGGTGTAGAAAATGAGTATTTTGAAAAAATGCTCTACTGGGACCGTTCCCTGTGGGAAATGGTTTTGGCCCTCGACAAGAACCTCACACCAAACAACGAATACTATCCCAAACGCCTGTTGCAGTACAAAGAAATTTATATCGGACACACGGCCTTGTCACGAATCGGAAAGAGCAGCCCTGTAAACATCGCCAATTTATGGAATATAGACACCGGTGCCGCCCACAAAAACCCTTTGACAATTTTAGACGTTGACACCAAAGAATTCTGGCAAAGCGACCCCGTTTTTCAGTTGTATCCCAACGAAAAAGGAAGAAATTAAAACCTTTTCCTTTCGATTGTTTTGCAGGGCAGAAAGGGATTTGTATTTTCGACTTCCAAGCACACAAACCACCTAAATTCCATTACATGTCTGCAACAACAACTGCTTCCACCGTTCGCAATTCTCTTGTCCCCATCAGCATCATCGCGGGGGTCTTTTTTGTTTTTGGATTTGTGACTTGGATCAACGGCGCTTTGATCCCATTTATGAAAACCATCAATGAGTTGACAGCAGCCCAGTCCTATTTGGTCGCCTCGGCCTCTTACATTTCTTTTGTGGTCATGGCCCTGCCCGCTTCCTGGCTTTTAAACAAAATAGGATATCGAAAAGGCATGTCCTTTGGCTTGATGCTTATGGCGGTCGGAGCCTTGCTGTTTATCCCAGCTGCTGCTGCACGTACGTACAACTTATTTTTGGCTGGAATTTTTATACAGGGAACCGGAATGACATTGTTACAGACTGCTGCCAATCCCTATATCACCATTTTAGGACCGTTGGAAAGTGGCGCCAAACGAATTGCCATTATGGGTATTGCCAACAAAATTGCAGGGGCTTTGGGAGCCTTGATCTTTGGAGCTCTTCTCTTGTCGGGAATCGATGAAGTAAACCAGCAGCTCAACCACGTGACGGACTCCGAGAAAGGAATTTTGTTAGACCGCATGGCCGACAGCGTAGTCATTCCCTATTTGGTCATGGCATTGGTCTTGGTTGTTTTGGGCTTGCTGATTCGAAAAGCACCGCTCCCTCATGTAGCCGCAGTTGAAGAAGAAGCAACGGCAGCAATCAAAACCACAAAGACAAACATCTTTCAGTTTCCACATTTGTGGTTGGGAGTCTTGACATTGTTTGTCTATGTAGGGGCAGAAGTAATTGCAGGAGACACCATCATCGCCTATGGAATTTCTTTGGGATTTCCCGCTGAAGAAGCCAAATTTTTTACCACCTATACCCTTTTGGCCATGGTAGCCACCTATGCCTTGGGCGTGCTGTTGATTCCCAGATACCTCAGCCAGGGAACCGCCTTGCGCCTCTCCGCCTTTTTTGGCATTGTGTGTAGTAGTTGCATTTTAACTACCAGTGGAGGAACTTCTGTTTTTTTCGTAGCCGCATTGGGAATTGCGAATGCATTGGTCTGGCCAGCAGTGTGGCCTTTGACCTTAGAAGGCCTTGGAAAATTCACGAAAACAGCTTCGGCACTTTTGATCATGGCCATTTCGGGAGGGGCCTTGATTCCCCCTTTGTACGGCCGATTGGTAGATGCCAATAAACAAGAATTGCTGGCTGCTGGGATGCTCGAACCCGAGGCACTTGCCCATGCGTCGACTTCAAGTTATTGGATTTTGATCCCCTGCTATGCCTTGATTTTGTTTTTTGCCCTTTGGGGACATAAAAGACAAAGTTGGTCTCGGAGTCCTGCTCATTCTTAGTATGGATTTCCCTATGCCAAATCACAGGGACTTTGGGGCACAATAGAAACCTCCGTTAAAATACATTCTTAGAATCTTTAGGTTTCGTATCTTTGACCTTCAATTTAACGTCATTTGAAAAAAGCACAAATTTCCATCACAGGCATGGCCTCTGTATCTCCTTTGGGAGCCGATGCCACAACAATTTGGCAAGCTTATCTGCAAGACCGCTCCTTTTTAAAAGTGACAGAATACGATTCCTTTGCAGCCTCAGTGGGAGCACTTGCAAGGGAACAAAACGATGCTTTGGAAGTCCTTCGAAATTCCGATCCAAAATACAAAAGATTGGACCGCTCTGTCCTTTTGGCCCTTTACACCTCGAGAAACGCTTTGTCCCAAGTGACGTGGGACAAAGAATTTGGAGTCAACATCGGTTCCTCTCGTGGAGCCACGGCCCTGTTTGAAAACTATTACGATGCCTTTCAAAAAGACCCTCTGGCAAAAACGGCAACCTTGACTTCTCCTACCACTACTTTGGGAAACATCGCCTCATGGGTGGCACACGATTTGCAAGCCACAGGGCCTGCTATCAGTCATTCCATCACCTGTTCTACCGCTTTGCATGCACTTCTCAATGGCGTGGCATGGCTGCGTTCTGGGATGTCGAATGCCTTTTTGGTAGGAGGAACGGAAGCTGCAAACACCCCCTTTACGATTGCACAGATGAAGGCACTTAAAATCTACGCCCCCACTTCATCAGCAAGCCATCCTTGCAGGGCCTTGGATTTGGAGAAAAAAGAAAACACGATGGTTTTGGGAGAGGGTGCCGCCTCCTTCTGCTTGGAGCGGGGTCCCGTTGAAAATCCTTTGGCAGTAATTCGAGGCCTGGGCTATGCCACAGAAATCTTGACACACAACATTTCCATTTCATCCGAAGCGCTTTGTTTTCAAAAGTCCATGCAGATGGCCCTTGAAGACGCTGGTTTGCAAACAGTAGACGCCGTTGTGATGCATGCACCGGGAACCATCAAAGGAGACATGTCAGAATACAAAGCCCTACAAGCCGTTTTTGGAAACCACCTTCCAGCCTTGACTTCCAATAAATGGAAAATCGGCCATACCCTAGGAGCTTCGGGAGCCTTAAGTCTCGAACTGGCTGTTTTGATGCTGCAACACCAACAATTCATCCCCGTACCGTATCTTTCCGATGTTGAGGATATCAGCACTTTGGACACCGTGATGGTCAATGCAGTAGGCTTTGGTGGGAATGCGGTCAGCATCCTACTTTCTAAAAAATAACGATTGTTAGCATTCCTTCAAAAAGATGCTATTTTTTTACAGATAAAATTCCGTATTTTTGAACCGAAAATTAAGAACGACTATGCCAGAAGTGAGACACAATTGGACCCAAGAGGAAATCCTTGAAATTTACAACAAACCGATGATGGACTTGTTGTTCGAAGCGGCACAAATTCACAGAACACACCACGACCCAAATGCAGTTCAGGTTTCTACTTTGCTGTCGATCAAGACAGGAGGCTGTTCGGAAGATTGTGGCTACTGTCCGCAAGCGGCCCGCTACCATACGGATATTGAAGGCAATGATTTGATGCCTGTGCAGCAAGTAAAAGCCCAAGCGTTGCGTGCAAAATCCAGCGGTTCTTCGCGCGTTTGTATGGGCGCTTCTTGGCGAAATGTTAAAGACGGCCCCGAATTTGAAGAAGTTTTGGAGATGGTACGTACCATCAATAAGCTGGACATGGAAGTGTGTTGTACCTTGGGAATGGTCACCGAAAACCAAGCACAACGCTTGGCAGAAGCTGGACTCTATGCCTACAACCACAATTTGGATTCCTCAGAAGAATACTACAAGGAAGTGATCTCCACACGAGGCTATCAAGATCGTTTGGACACCATCGGAAACGTTCGCAAGACCAATGTCACCGTTTGTTCGGGAGGCATCATCGGTATGGGAGAGAAAATAGAAGACCGCGCAGGAATGTTGGTCGCCTTGTCTACTCTAAACCCCCAGCCAGAATCGACCCCAATCAATGCTTTGGTCGCTGTGGAAGGAACGCCTTTGGAAGATCAAAATCCCGTAGAGATTTGGGAGATGATTCGCATGGTTGCCACCACTCGCATCGTATTGCCAGAAACACAAGTTCGCCTCTCTGCAGGAAGAACCCAAATGAGCCAAGAAGGACAAGCCATGTGTTTCTTCGCGGGCGCCAATTCCATCTTTGCAGGGGATAAATTGTTGACCACACCCAATCCAGATGTAAACGAAGACATGAAGTTGTTTGCCAAATTGGGCTTGAACCCGATGAAGCCATTCACCAAAAAAGTACAACCCAAAACAGTAGAGGCACAGGACTCTGAATTCCAAGCACAAGGAGAAAACCCGAAATGGACACGGCCAAAACACAGCATTGAACGCAATGAAGAAGCCAAAGCCAAGGCCAAAGAAATACGAGCACAGCTGAAAAACTAAGCTTTTAGGGATTGCTGGTTCGTAATTTGTTGTTGCTGATTCGGAGATTTAAGGTTGCAGTGACGCGTGTTTCAAAGTAGCTTGTTCGTTCAATACCTTTTCAAATTTACACGCCAATACCCTTTGCAACTCAGTATTTTTTAGAAAAATCAAACACGTACTTGTCCATCGCCTCTTACAATCCATTTGTAAGTGGTGATTTCTTCCAAGGCCATTGGGCCTCTTGCGTGGAGTTTTTGGGTGCTGATGCCAATTTCTGCCCCCAGTCCAAATTGGGCTCCGTCTGTAAAGGCAGTAGAACTGTTGGCATAGACTGCCGCCGCATCCACGAGGTTCAAGTAAGTTTCGAGCGTAGTCGAATTTTCAGCGATGATGGCCTCGCTGTGTTTGGAGCTGTATGTAGCAATGTGGGCGAGGGCTTCTTCCAGGTTGGCCACTGTTTTGACAGCCATTTTGTTGGATAGAAATTCCGTCCCAAAATGTGCTGGGCTCGCTTTTTGCAACAATCCTTTTGGGTAGTGCTTCTCCAAAACAGCAAAGGCAGCCGGATCGGCAAATAATTCTGTTTCTTTTGTACCCAAATCAGCAGTGATTTTTGGCAAATCTGCAAGGCGGTTTTTATGGATCAACAAGCAGTCCAAAGCGTTGCATACACTTACACGTCGTGTTTTGGCGTTTGCCACAATGGCGGCACCTTTTTTAAGATCTCCGCTCTCGTCAAAATAGGTATGGACAATGCCTGCACCCGTTTCAATGACAGGTACTTTTGCGTTGTCACGAACATAATTGATAAGCCCTTGGCTCCCTCTTGGGATGATGATGTCTACATAGCCTGTCGCTTGTAACATTTCCGAGGTCGCCGCTCGGTCGGTAGGCAATAGAGTAACCACGTCTGAATTGACCCCGTGTTTTGTCAACACCTCTCGAAGCAAAGCCACGATGGCAATATTTGAAAATTCGGCGTCACTTCCTCCTTTGAGCAAGCAGGCATTGTTGGTTTTAAAACAAAGTGAAAACACGTCAAAAGAGACGTTGGGGCGGGCTTCGTAGATGACGCCTATCACACCCATCGGCACCCGAACTTTGGAGATTTTTAGGCCGTTTTCCAATTCTTTTTGGGACAGTACCTCTCCGACAGGATTGGACATGTGTGCCACGTTTCGAATGTCTTGAGCAATGCCTTGGATTCGATCGGCTGTTAGGAGCAAGCGATCGTATTTAGGGTCTTCTGCATCCATTCGATCCAAATCTTTTTGGTTTTCTCTCAAGATTGTTTCCGTTCTTTCGACAGCCAAATCTGCAATTTCCAATAAGATTTGATCAATTTTTTCGGCAGACAAGCCTACCAATTCACGACTGGCCTGTTGTACGGCTTTCAATGTGTTTTCTATCATGACACTCAAGTGTTAGTGTTTTTGTTTGGCCCAGCTTTTATGGATGTTTGTTTTGACTGCGTATTTCTATGTGTGATTTTTTTCCAAGACCAGGTAATTGTAATGCACCAAGGGAGCATGTCCTCTTTCCCCCAAACAAGCGTTGGCGGTTGCAGCATCACAAGCCACTTTTCCAATACCGAGTTTGTTTCCGTCTTCGTCGGTGATGTGAATCACGTCTCCTTTTTCAAAATCCCCCTCAATGCGAAGCACTCCAACAGGCAAGAGACTGCTCGCTTTTGCAGAGATCAAAGCTTCTTTGGCGCCTTGGTTGATGACAATACAAGCCTTTGAAAAATCACCTGATTGTGACAGCCATTTTTTTACGGTTGATGTGCTTTGCTTTTCAGCCTCAAAAAAAGTCCCTGTTTCTTTGGCCATAAGTGATTCTATGATATGGTCTTGGGCTCCGTTTCCGATGTATACATCAATCCCGAGTCCGGCGATTTTTTCGGCTGTAGTGGCTTTGCTCAACATGCCTCCCCTCCCAAATTCAGATTTCTGATCGGTGACTATTTCTTCCAGCGACATTGCCTTTTCTCGGTAGTTTCGAATCAGTTTGGCGCCCGATTCTTCGGGATGTGCGGTAAAAATACCGTCTACATTGGACAGCAAAAACAAACTTTGCACATCCATCATGGAAGCGACCAAGCCTGAGAGTTCGTCGTTGTCGGTAAACATCAATTCGGTGATGGATACCACATCGTTTTCGTTGATGATAGGCGTCACATCACTTTTTAAAAGTGCCTCCAAGCAGTTTTTTATATTTAGGTAATGCTGTCGCGTTCTAAAATCTTCTTTGGTCACGAGAACCTGAGCACATTTGGCCTTCTTTTGTTGGAACAAATCGCTGTATATTTTCATCAATTCGATTTGACCAACCGACGCCAACACTTGCCGTTCGCTGATGGAATCAAGTATTTTGGAGCTTTTGACCACACTGCGTCCCGCAGCAACCGCTCCGGAAGAAACCAAGATCACTTCATACCCACGGGTTTTTAGTGTCGTTATTTGGTCGACAAGCTGCGCCATGCGCGATCGGTCTGGAAGCCCAGAAGAGAGGGTGAGGACATTGGAGCCTATCTTGACCAAAATTTTTTTTGAGCTACGCATTGTGCTGTCGTTTCTTGTTTTGTAAATACGCTACAAAAGTACAAATTTTAAGGGACGGCGCAGGTATTTTTTAAAAAACACAAAGGCCTTCCCAAACAGCAGGAAGGCCTTTGTGTAAAAATCAGTTCAAATACTTGCTCAAACTTCGTTTCCATCCAAATCGAGCACCACGAAACTTTCGGCTTCTGTAAGGCCATTTAAGGTGTACAAAACACTGCCAATTTTTTGTTTTTTAGCATTGTACAAATTGAATTTCTTTTCAAGAACCTCTCCCTTCTCTGTCAATTGCAGCTCGTCGTTATTGACTAGCATTCCAAAATGATAGTCTTGGCTGTTGGTTTCAAAGCCAACGATAAGGTTCATGTCTGTTTCGGCAGTCATCTCTGAAAATAGAACCTCACCGCCTTCCTGAAAGGCATAGGAAAACGATAGGTTCAAGGTACTCCCTTCCTTGATTTCAAAAGTTTCGTCTTGTAAGGTCACATAGCCATCAATGTTTTTTGTGGTGGTGTGGGAATACTCATAGCCGAAACCGTTTGCCACAATGTTTAATTCCTTCCGAATGTATTGGTGTAAAAAAGAACTGTAGTCCGATCCCGATATTTGTGTTTCCTGCTTTATGTAATACACCAATGAAGTGCCCTCTAAATTTTCAGAAATGCAATTTGTAGCGGGATCTTCATTTTTGTCAAAATAGACTGTGGTGATATCAAAGGAAAGGAGGTCCGCGGTGTATTGCGCCGAAAGTTCGTGGGCACATTCTGAGTTTTTTGCTGCACGCGACCCTTTTGTGTCGTTGTTTTTGTTGAGAACATTCACAGAGCTTCCTAACAGCGTTTGCGTGGCTAGGAACTCAAGTTTTTCAGCGATGAAGGGCAGGTTTTCATCCGTGAATGTTTCAACTTCATTGTCCGAGTTGCAGGCCATCAGCAGTACCGATAGGCCAAGGTATAAAAGAGTTGATTTTTTCATTGGGTTGTTGTTTAATTTGAAAAATAAAGATCGTCTACCAAAAGGCTTACTTCTTCGGAGCTGCTTGTCGTGATGTTCCAGATGGAAAAAGGAATCTTGATTTCGGAAAGATTCAGCCCTTCAAAATCGGCAAGCGGGAGTGTGTATTCCACAAAACCGTTGGAACGAGGGGTTCCTGTGTAGTTTTCAAGCGCTACTTCAAAGTTTGTAGCAGGGCTTTCCAATTTGATGTTTCCATTGGTGAACGTATCAGGAGCCTTTAGCGAAAATTTGAGGAAGGTATAGCTGCTCAGGTCTACCTTTTCTTCGGTTTCTAGGTAGCCTCCTCCCCATTCGTCAGATACGGGAAAGTCAAAAGACAAGCTGTAGTCGCCGTCAAGGGCAGTTTCAGCGGCGCTAAAATCAGGCATGTCAGGTCCGTAGTTGACCAATTCTACCACGCCCAAATCGGTAAATCCTGTTTTGATGGCATTGCTTGCCAAGGAAGAATCGATGAGCTCTCCTACAGTTTCTTCATCAATGTCAAGTAGGGGTGCATCTGGCGCCACAAAATTGTCTTTGGCATACACACGGACGTAATCGATCAGCAGCACACCTTCGGTAAAATTGGGGTCTATTTCTCCACCTAAATTCCCTCCGACTGCAATGTTTAGAATCAGGTAAAAATCACGTTGAAATTCTTTCATACCATCAGAAAGGAAAACCTCATTGATCAGTTGTCCGTCAATTGAGATGCGAACGGATTCAGGAGTCCAGTCCATGGTGTAGGTGTGAAAAGCATCACTGATGATACTTTCGTCTTCCAGATCGATCCATTCGGCAAGGTATTCCCATTCTTTTTCTGCATTGGTAAAGTGCAAGGTGGCACTCACTTCTTTGGGTTTTGAGGGCAAGTATTCAACGATGTCAATTTCTCCACATCCTGGCCATCCGATCTCGGGGCGGTTGCTTCCGAGCATCCAAATGGCAGGCCACAAGCCCTTTCCTTGAGGCATTTTTGCTTTTACTTCCAAGAGGCCGTAACGCATTTCAAATTTGTTTTGAGTGGTCAATTTGGAGGCGGTGTATTCCGCTCCTTCTTTGAGGGCGCTGATTGCCAAAACGGATTGGGTTCCTTCCTGTTGAATCCGTGCATTTTCAGGAGCATCGGTATAGCGTTGTTCTTCGTCATTTCCCCAACCTACTGGCAGCCCATAATCCGTTCCATCTCCGGTCTCAAAATTCCAGTTGTCCGCATCGATTTCATTTTCGTTGAATTCGTCTTGCCAAATCAAGGAATACCCCTCTAGAGGATTTGTATTCTCAGAAGGAGTTTCGATTTGTTCTTTGTCGGATGCACAAGAAGTGGCTAAAAAAAATGCGGCAATGGCAGGGGTTATAAAGTGTGCCTTTTTCATAAAACAGGGGGGTTTAG
>CAWVRK010000014.1:0-53467 GCA_963932955.1 uncultured Flavobacteriaceae bacterium | reverse complement strand
CTCCACGATGAAGCGACCTGATACCCATCAGGATTAAAAACAGAAAATCTGCCAAGCTTGCTTGAGCAGATTTTTTATTTTAAGACTACTGGTCTGTAAGAATAGGATCAGGACATTTCCCAAGCGGGAGGCCAGGAAAAGATGCCAGTCATTCCTGGCGTCTCCACATTGAAGCACAGCAAAACTGTGGATAAAATCCTAAAAATCCCTGCATATTTATTTGTGAGGGCTTTGTTGGTTTTATACATAGGGGCTGCAAGCAGCGTTTGCTTATTTCCCAATAGAGAGCGTAGAGAAAATTCTGAAGTATCAAAGTAAATCTAGAGGACTTTTAACTTTTGAAATGTTAGAATTTGCAACCTGTGTATACATCATTGTTGTATTGAGGTTGTTGTGTCCCAATAATTTTTGAATCATACGAACATCTGTACCATTTTCTAATAAATGGGTAGCAAAGCTATGTCTTAGAGTGTGAACTTTTACTTTTTTTGTAATCCCCATTTTTTCAATAGACTTCCTTAAAATTTTTCTGATACTTGAAGCAGAATAGTGTGGAGATTTTTGACCTTCAAAAAGATAGCTGTTGGGATTGTATTCTAAAAAATAATTTCTAAGCAATTTTAATAAATTTTCTGGCAACATAACGGCTCGGTCTTTTTTACCTTTCGCTTGTCTAATAAACACAACCATTCTATCACTATCAATATCTTTTACTTGTAAATGTATCAACTCACTTATTCTCAATCCCAACCCATAAATTGTTGCTAATATTGCCTTGTGTTTCATGTTTTTTGTTCCATTCAACAAGTTCTTTACTTCATTAAGCGATAAAATATCTGGCAACTCTCTCGGGCTTCTTGAAGGATATATAACGGACACGTCAATACGCCTTCTAAAACATTCTGAGTAAAATTTCTTGATAGATCCTAAAAACTGTTTTTGAGAAGAATGGGAATATTTTTTCTCCTGAATTAAGGTGATGCAAGACCTAATGATTTCTTTATTTGATATTTCAAACAACTCTTTTTCGGTAAAATTAAATCGATTTCAAAATTGATGCATAAAGTTTGAATAAGAACTAATAGTACTAGGACTGTATCTTTTTAATTGCAGAATGGTTTTGTATTTTTCAATAAGGTGTGGAATAACCCACTCAATGAATGAACAATTATCCTTTTTATGTATATTAGCTATATACTGACGTTATATGTAATTTGAATTGAACTAATAATTAAAAACTAAAAAAATGAGCACAATTAGATTAGGAGACGAAGCACCAAACTTTACGGCACAATCATCAGAAGGTGAAATCAATTTTCATAATTGGCTTGGGGAAAGTTGGGGAATTTTATTTTCTCACCCAGCAGATTATACTCCTGTGTGTACAACCGAATTAGGAACGGTAGCAAAATACAAAGCAGAGTTTGACAAAAGAAATGTTAAAGTAGTCGCTTTAAGTGTTGATGGAGTTGATTCACATAATGGCTGGATAAAGGATATCAACGAAACACAAAACACAACAGTTAATTTTCCAATAATTGCTGATGAAGACAGAAAAGTAGCGATGCTTTATGACATGATTCATCCAAATGCAGATAGCAAACTTACTGTTAGGTCTGTCTTCGTGATTGGGTCTGACAAAAAAGTAAAATTAACAATTACTTACCCCGCATCTACAGGTAGGAATTTTGATGAATTACTCAGAGTAATTGATTCCTTGCAATTAACGGCATATCATAAAGTGGCTACACCAGCTAACTGGAATAATGGAGATGATTGTGTAATTGTACCATCCGTTGCAAACGAAGATATTCCTGCCTTGTTTCCTAAAGGCCATACAGAAGTAAAGCCTTATTTAAGGATGACACCTCAACCCAATCAGAATTAAACACTACATATAACACAGTATAAAGGGCATTAAAACGCCCTTTATACTAACCGTTGTATGTTATTGAAAAAAAGAAAAGCCCACCGCACGTTCAAGCACATTTCATTTTGCTCGTGCCTCACAAAATAAAAAGAGCTTGCCCTTACCCACCGCCACCAAAACTGAAAGATCATGAAAAAAGAAAAAGCAAGAGATGAACTTATCATACCGAAACTACAATCTGGTGAAGAGCTAATTGGATTCTTTCAAGCTCAATACACCCCTTCTTGGGGGTGGTATTTTTTAATTGGACCATTATTTGCTTTTGCCATAAGGATTTATTTTGTCGCTGTCACCGATAAAGGCATCCATTACCACAAGCTTACGTTCTTCGGGAAACCAGATACATCTAATTATTTTACTTGGAATGAGATTGAAAAATTAAAATTGTCAAAAGGACTATTGCAAGCGCCATTAAAGTTTACTTTTTCCAATGGCAGGAAGTTGAAGCTAAAAGCTCAGTTAAAAGGAATGGAAAAAATTGCGAAGTTAGATGACAGGACAAAAGAATACCTGTTATCCAAGTCCGTCGTGTAAATGACTTGGTTTATTGGCACACTTTTAATGTGGGGACTACTCCTATATTTCCCAAAGCCCAAACCCGATGATTTACAGATCCTAGCGGAAAATTAAGGCAATTCAAACAAGTCCTCAACTTTGCAATTGATTGTTTTTGCAATCTTTAGCGCCAAAACAGTAGACGGAATGTAGATGCCATTCTCAATGGCATTGATGCTTTTTCTGGAAACCTCCGCAGCAACTGAAAGTTCTTGTTGGGTCAAACCTGCAGATTTCCTGAGATGCTCCAGACCGTTTAAAAGTTTTTTATGGTGCTTTCCCAAGGCTATTTCTTTTCAAACTCTTCAACCGCATTCGTAAGTTCTTTTCCTGTATTTGGGTAGAGGTATCCGGAAATCATAGTGCCCACACCAATAAAACCAACTAAGAATCCAACGCCTTCAAGTAAAGACTCCTTAGCAAAAAAACATGTTCTGACACCTACAAAAATTGTAATGGCGCCAACTCTTCGGTAGTCAATGCTTTTTTTTGCACCTCTGTTCTAGGGCAGTATTCTCAAAAACAACTTTTTATTTTTGGGCATAATTTTTTGACATAGATGTACGAATCATACAAATACTTTTATGACATAGTTCAACCAAAAACACTGAAGTTCAGATACATATTTATAAAATTAGTTCTTATTTTATACAAAATATATTAGATTTGTGAATGTGTCTAAAATTGACACATTCACCTTTACATAGATACATACATATGGTAGCAATTACAAAAACAAATTTTGATAATAATATGGAAAACAAAAACAATCAAAGACCCCCAAAAACTTGGTTGGTCGAATCAATTTTAGTGACATTATTTTGTTGTCTGCCTTTTGGTATCGCAGGTATCGTTAATGCTTCAAAGGTGGAATCAAGATTTTATGCTGGCGATATTGACGGAGCGAATCGTTCTTCAGAAGAAGCGAAAAAATGGACAATTTGGAGCTTTTGGATCGGAATAGCAGTAGTAGCAATTTATTCAATTATTCTAATTGCCGGAGCAGCAAGTGTATATTAATAAAATCATCAAATGGAGTGTTGCTATAATTCTTGTAACTATTCTTGCGATACTTTATAGGACTTACAATCCTAGTGGCAATATTTATTTTCCAAAATGTCCAATTAGAGAATTGATAGGATTAAAATGTCCTGGTTGTGGTTCGCAAAGAGCAGTACATTCCCTTTTGAATTTTGACATTTTTAATGCGATAACAGAAAATGCAATTCTTGTATTATCAGTTCCCTACATATTGACAGGTTTGGTATTTGATTCTTTAAAAAGAACAAATGAAAGCATCTTGAAATGGAGAAGAAAACTATTTGGAAAAAAAGCAATATTTGTAATTCTGACGATAATAATTTCTTTTTGGATTTTGAGAAATATAATATAGTATTCAGCCAACAATAGCTATAAGTAATTGCTTGGTCTCGCCTACTTCTGAATGAATATATAAATTCTTTTTTCTTCTCTGTATTGCCAACTTACATAACTCCTGTAAAAGAGATGAATCCGTAGATATTGATAATGCTATTGTTGGTATACGTACTCAAGTAAACAACTAAGAACTGAGTTCAAAATAATTATCTTCTTCGTTAAATTTTCTTTATTTTCATTGTACCCCTTTGAATTTAAACTAAATAAACCCCAAGTTGATGACTGCCCTGTCTTAGGGAACAAACTAAAAGCGCACCTCCCAAAAAAAAAACAAGTCAAGGGGTTGTGTAGCGTTCAAGCTGCTGCCAAAAAAACAACGATTTGTCTTTGTTTATTTTCGAATCAGCTTTTTGTAAAAAGTCCTATTTTCAGTTGCAATTTCTATAAAATAAACCCCCGCTTCCAGCGTTTCCAAATTCAATCGAATGCTTGATTTATTCGTTTGGTAGGACTCAATTTGCCTTCCGTTTACATTCCATAGGGTCAACTTTTGAAACCTCGCACCATTTGCTATTCTGATGTTTAGGTAGGTGTCAATCGGATTGGGATAAATACTCAAAAAGTCCTTTGGCGGATCCTCACCAATAGCAGAACTTGAAAGGATGGATTGTACAGTCCAACTCGAAGGAAGACTGTTGTCCAAATCTAAATCCCTAAGCTCGAGATAAGCCCCGTTTCCATCTGCCTCTTCGGGCCATGGAGATTTGTCGTTATAATTCACAAAATCTATCTGATTTCCGTACCCATCTAACAAAGCCAATTCTTGGCCACCATTGGACAAACTTCTAGAAAACTCATCAAAAGGTGCAAATCCATAATTGCTTTCAAAGGTCTGACTGTCATTCGCTAAAAAAACAGACGCATTGCCCTCGATGACATAACCGTTCGGAAATTCATAGGTCAAGCCGAGACCTCCAAAATAAACACCCGTCAAATCTTTGGATGAATTGGAAGTATTGGTGATTTCAATAAATTCAAAATCACTTGCATCTTCATCAACCTCAACTTGTGGGTTGTAATTAATTTTAGAAATCGTCAATGTGGGTGTGGTGACTTGGTCACACAGGCTTACATTTGTCAACCTATTAGACATCCACTGGATGCGTTGCGTCACAAATGTCTTTAAATTACTGATGCGGTCCTCAAATCGGAGATCGAAGCCCCACAACGCTTGTTGACGGCCTACAGACTCAGAAATCAATGCCGCCGTTTCATCTATCATATCAAAAATCTCATTTTCATTTAGCGGTTGTCCGGTTGCGGTCAACTCCTTCCATCGTTTGGTCAAATAACACTTAAAAATAGGATCGTTATACAAATCATTCCAAAACTTGGCTCCCCTATTCCCGACAGTGAATTGCCAAAGATCCGTTTTGCTCCTATCAAAACCGAACAAAAACAAATCATTTCCAAAGGTCAAGTTTAAATCCCATATGGGACCGGCTCTCAATTTCCCATTTCTGTCTTTGTGAAAATAGGTGCTAAATTGATAGGCATCTGGGTTGGATGCCAATTCATTGATGAGCATAAAATCAACAAATGATGGAATGTCAATGATCGAAGGGTACCCATCGATCAGCGAACTGTTTCGTGACGCAGAAGTAGCTGCCAAACTTTGAAAAACACTTTGGATGTAATCGTTCTGCACAGGCAATATATCCTCTGGGCTCGGATGGACATTTATGAAATCAGTGTTATATCCTCCATAATTAGGCATCGTCCAACCCAATTCATTCCCTTGCCATTTATCGGACTTTGTAATATATCCTCCAGAAAGCTTGGGAAGAACAGTGTCATCAGCTTTGATTTTGTTGAGATCAATTCGACTGCCATCAGATTTTAACTTTTCTTGCAACATATAGATTCCTTGATAAGAGTCGTTCAGCACTACCTCACAATACCTCCCTCTAGAAGCGTATTGACCCAGTTTGTTGGACAGTTTGTAGCTGATAAAATCCCTCATAAAAATGGTATCAAAAGCAATCCCGCTCAATATCCAATCATTTTCTTTTGGCATGTCCAACAACTTCACATTGTCTTTCTCACCAATTGCATCATAAGTGGTCAAAGCGTACTGTTTTTTTGAGAAGAAAGTAGAAGACGAACCGCGGGTTTCAATTTTAATCGGACCGTTAAAATTTAAATAATCAAGCGTGTTGATATCGTACACATAATTTCGTTGCCCTTCTGGCCGCTCAATTATTTTCATGGTAGCCTCAATTTTTGGCTCATCGGGAATCCCCTGACCACCCGCTGTTTGCAAAAAAATCAAGGGTAGATTTGAAGAATCAAAATTGAATTCCACTGGTTCACTATTTGGATCTTCAAACCAGAAAGGAGGATCGCTGTAAAATCCACTTTCTCCATAAACCTCCACAGACAGCACCGGTAGCGCACTCAAATCTGATGAATCGACAGACTGATTGTGTACCTGAACTGCAAGAACATTCGTTCCGTTGACCAACAAGGATTTGTTTAAGAAATACCGCTCTGGGCTAAAACCACGATAGAGAAGTGCTTCATGCAAACCATCACTCAATTGGTTGTAGGGAACCGGGTTTCCTGAAACCAAATTTCGGGCGATCTCAACCCCGTTTAGATAAGCGACAAATCCATCGTCATAGTCCATATCAAGCAGGAGCTTATTGATCATTGATAGATTTTGAATTTCAAAAGTGGTATGCATAAACAAGGATTCGGTGGTCTCAACAATTGTCGCGTCATCATCATCACCATAGCCAATTCCTGAGGGGCCCTGTAACCAATTTAAAGGTGCATTTTGTGCCTCTTTCCAATTGGAAGATGGCTCAGAAGTTGGAAGCGTATAATGCCATTGATGGCCGGGCGAAACCACCGTTTCCCATTGTAAGTCTTCTGCAACTGCTGGTGCTTTCCAGAAGTAGATATTGTCAAGGTACACGATTCCATTACCTTCGGTTTTGAATTGGAATACCCTGTCTAAATTGGCAGTGTATACTGACAATGGAATGTCAATACTTTGCCAGCTTCCTGTTACAACACCAATGCTATAAGCATTTTCTACCCTAGGATTCGCACTGATTAGAGAAAATTTAATAGAGCTTGCGTTATCGGTGTAGTAGTCCAAGTGAACGAACTCCATGGCTGAAACATCTGTTTGTGAATATTCCAAGCCTTGGTAATTGAGGTTTTTGTATTCCAACGTATTGTTTCCGTCGATTTGAATTTCAGTAGTTTGAGTTCCTTGTCCCCAACTTGGATTTAGGTTGGTCGCATTACTCGTGTAAGCATCACTGTACACAGAGATGACGTCGGCACTCGGCCAAGTAGGTGTTGGTGCAGCAACGCTGAGAGGGGGTTTCAATGTAAAAGCAATCGAAACCGTACTGGTCGTACTTCCGTCTTGTGATGTGATCGCAATGGTTGTTGTTCCTGGAATGCTTGTTGCAGCCGTGACGACAACGCTTGCATTTGAATCTGTTGTCGTTGCCGCAACTGCAGGGACAACCGTCGTTCCTGCTAGCAATTCCACAGAATAGCTGGTTTTCGATGGTCCGAAACTAGCAATGCTGCTGCCATCTAAAGTCAACGCACTCAAAGAGGTGTCTGTGCCTGCAGCTGATGTTGCTTTCCAGAAGTAGAGGTTGTCGAGATACACCGTTCCATTTCCTTCGGTTTTGAATTGGAATACCCTGTCTAAATTGGCAGTGTATACTGACAAAGGAATGTCAACACTTTGCCAGCTTCCTGTGACAATAGCAATACTGAAAGGGTTTTCTACGGTTGGATTCTGACTGATTAGATAAAAATCAAGAGCGGTAGCATCTGCTGTCTTATAATCTAAGTGAATATACTCCATCGCTGAGACATCTGAGACTGCATATTGCATCCCTTGGTAATTGAGGTTGGCGTATTCCAACGTATTGTTTCCGTCAATTTGGACTTCAGTAGTTTGCGTTTGTTGTCCCCAATTTGGATTTAAGTCGGCGTTGATATTTGTGTAAGCATCACTGAAAACAGAAATGACATCTGCACTGTCTTGACTCGGAGTGGGAGCGGCAGAAGAACCTGTAGGGGGTGTTGAAGCCACTGAAAAAGCGATCGAAATCGTGCTTGTCGTTACTCCATCTTGTGCCGTAACAACAATGGTTGTTGTTCCAGGAATACTTGTTGCAGCCGTGACGACAGCACTTGCATTTGTGTCTGTTGCCGTTGCCGAAACCGTTGGAACAATCGTTGTTCCTGCTGGTAATTCCACAGAATAGCTGGTTTTCGATGCTCCGAAACTAGCAATGCTGTTGCCATCTACAGTCAAAGCACTCAAAGAAGTGTCTGTACTTTGGCCCCCTGGCGCTTTCCAGAAGTAGAGGTTGTCCAAGTACACGGTTCCATTTCCTACGGTTTTGAATTGGAAGACCCTGTCTAAATTGGCAGTATATACTGAAAAAGGAATGTCAATACTTTGCCAGCTTCCTGTTACAACAGCAATGCTGTAAGGGTTTTCTACGGTAGGATTTTTACTGATTAGAAAAAAATCAAGAGCGGTTGCATCATCTGTGTAGTAGTCCAAGTGAACGAACTCCATGGCTGAAACATCTGTTGCAGGGTAATCCAATCCTTGGTAGTTGAGGTTGGCGTATTCCAAGCTGTTGTTTCCAGCGATTTGGATTTCAGTAGTTTGCGTTTGTTGTCCCCAATTTGGATTTAGGTCGGATGCGATGCTTGTATACGTATCACTGTACACAGAGATGACATCTGCGCTTGCTTTGCTGGGTGTGGGAGCGGCAGATGATGGGTTTTGTGCATTTAGTGCTGAGAAACCGATAAAAAAAAGAAAAACATACTTGAACATGGGCGAACTGGGGGTAAATTAAAAAAAGGGCTTGGTGCTTGACAAGGGCGGCTCAAAAAGGACCTAAAAAACTATTTCTTATTGTATAATTTATGACTGAGCGTTAAAAATTCGATTGAAAATAACGAAAACTCAAACAAGTCAAAGGTTTTTTTGACAAAAAACCCATTGCTTTTGCATCAAAAGGAATACAATTTCTTTAATTTCCAAACGTAATGTTGTCAAAATAGACAATACTTTCACTACTTCTATTTCGAAAATCTGGAAAAACAATGATTTGATCCACGACTTTGGTAGCGCCTTTGCCAATACTTCCAGACAAATCAAAAGTCAATTCTTCCCATTCGTTGATTTTGGTATTTGCAACTTTAATCTCTGGTTGCGCCTCGCCATTATATTCTGCAAATTTTAATCCTACATCACTTTTAACAGATTTGTAGACCATAATTTTGACGGTCTTATTATTCTCATCAAATCTAAATCCACCAATATCAGTTCCGTGTTTTGATTCGCAACCTGCATAGGGAGCTCCATTTCTTCTTGCCGTTATTTTAGCTACCATTGCAGAAGTATTGATTCCTGTCTTGTCAGGGTTTTCAACAAATTCAAGTGCTGGACCGTCATCATTTTCAAAAACAGTCCATGTCCAGGATGCGCCAACCCCATCTGTTTCAAAGTCAATCGGATAGTAAGGAGGAACAGTGGAATATTCAATTACTTCTTCGTCTATTTCTTCTTTATCTATTGATGTGGAATCACTTTCACTACAAGAAAAAGCGAGGGTTGAAATCAACAAGGCAAAAAGTGATTTTTTTAATAATTTCATGGGGAAGTTTAAGTTGGTTTAATCTCCGAAAATAGAACATTATTAAACCGCCAACAAATCTTTTTAACAAAAAAAAAAAAAAAAGGATTGCAATGCTTAAATCACATGTCCTAAAGACACTATTCAACCTCATTAGGCGTTGACGACTTCCATCCCACACTCAGTCAAACACCTACCCACAACCCAAAGACATCCTGTAAAAACAGTATTTGAAACACCTTGAAAAGGCTCCTTTGAAAACCAAATGTTTTGGATTTCGCAAAAAAAAGGATTGAAAACCAAAAAATCAAAAAGTTTTGGCACTGCACATTCTCATTCTAGTGATTTTTAACCAAAAGGCCTAAAAAACTACGCAACTCAATTATATTTGGTAAATTTGTTGCCTAAGAAAACACCATGGCAGCAAACACAAAAACCTCCAAAGACTCTTCCGTCACCATCGCCGAATTGATGCTCCCCTCTCATTCCAATTTTAGTGGAAAAATTCACGGAGGCTACGTCTTGAACTTGATGGATCAAATTGCCTTTGCCTGCAGCTCTAAATATTCAGGAAAGTATTGCGTCACAGCATCCATCAATACTGTAGACTTCCTCAGCCCTATCGAAGTTGGAGAATTGGTCACTTTAAAAGCACGTGTCAATTATGTCGGAAGGACCTCCATGACAGTAGGAATCCGCGTAACGTCTGAAAACATCCAAACGGGCGAAAAAAAACACTGCAATTCTTCCTACTTTGTGATGGTCGCCAAAAACGACGACGGAAGCAATGCTGAAGTTCCCAAACTTAAAATCCAAACCAAAGAAGGTGTCCGTCGTTTTATGCGTGCCTTGAACCGTTTGGAGATGAAGAGAAAAAGAAAACAAGACTTTCACAAAAACGAATTTTCCTACGACACCTACAAAGAAGAAATCAAAAAACACAACGTCGTTATAGATTTGACAGACAACTAAGAGAACCGCTTAGAATTTCTTAAATTTACTGCAAATCAATTTCGACATGCAGACTTCCCGATACCAAAGCCTCAAAAATGACCTAAAAAAGACGCAGCTGGTAGACGATTTTTTGGTGGTAGAAGCCCCCCTCGAAATTCAAATCAACGAAAAACCCTTTGCCGCAGTCATGCGAACTCCGGGAGACGACGAAGTCTTGTTGAGAGGCCTTTTGTACGCAGAAGACATCTACAAAGGAAAAACCCCTTTGCTCCTAAAAAACAACCAAACTAAACCCAATGGTTTTGCAAAAGTACAGGTGCAAATCCCTGAAAAAGAATTGCGGAAAGGCTACCTCAACAAACGGACGCTCTTATCCGTATCCTCTTGTGGCATCTGTGGGAAGCAAGAATTGGACAGCACAGAAACACCCAAAAAAAAATTAAAGAACACGCCTGCACTCTCGATGGACTTGCTGCCAAGCATGTTTGAAAACATGCGCTCCAAACAAGCGACATTTGATCAGACGGGGGGCTCACATGCAGCGGCTCTTTTTGACAAAAAGCACAGCCTGTTAAACGCAAAAGAAGACATCGGAAGGCACAATGCAGTTGACAAATGCATCGGAGACCTCCTCCAAAAAGAACAACTGCACAAAGCTGCCTTTCTATTGGTCAGCGGGCGGGTGTCTTATGAAATCATCTCCAAAGCCTTTTTTGCCAAAATAGGAACTGTCGTGGCCGTTTCTGCTTGCTCCTCACTCGCCGTAGACTTCGCAAAAGAGTTTGGGATCTGTCTGATCGGGTTTTCAAGACAAGGAAAATCCACCGTATATGCTCATCCCAATCGCACCCAAAAAACCGTTTAGCCAACAACAACCATGAGCACTAAAAAAACAACTGCACAAGCACCAGAAAAACTTACGGGCATCCAACTCACAAAAATCCCCAAAGCCGCTGTGGGCTTCAAAGCAATCCGTTCTACTTTTGCCCGAATCAACAGAGAAGTCGGACTTGTAAAAGGCATGGGGCTGCTTGCTAAAATGAATCAAAAAGACGGCTTTGACTGCCCCGGATGTGCCTGGCCAGACCCCGACGAAAAAAGAGCTTTCTTATCCGAGTATTGTGAAAACGGCGCCAAAGCCATCGCGGAAGAAGCCACTAAAAATCGTGTATCTCCCTTGTTTTTTGCTACCCATGCAACAGACGAACTCGCAGCCTTGTCAGACTTTGAACTTGGCAAAAAGGGAAGAATCACCCACCCCGTTCTATTAAAAGAAGGCAGTCGCCATTACGAAGAAATTTCTTGGCCGAAAGCTTTTGAACTCATTGGAAACACACTCAACAAACTCCCATCACCAGAGGAAGCCATTTTTTACACCTCCGGAAGAACGAGCAATGAAGCCGCTTTTCTTTACCAACTCTTTGTCAGAGAATACGGAACCAACAACCTCCCCGACTGTTCCAATATGTGCCACGAATCCTCTGGCGCAGCACTCACAGAAACGCTGGGAATCGGAAAGGGATCTGTCACTTTGGATGATTTTGACTGTGCCGACTTGGTCATCGTCATGGGACAAAATCCAGGGACCAACCACCCGCGTATGCTGTCGGCTCTCGAAAGCACAAAAAAACACGGAGGAAAAATCATCAGCATCAACCCGCTGCCCGAAGTGGGACTCCTCCGCTTCAAAGACCCGCAAAATCCTTTGAAATGGATCGGAACAGGAACGGAATTGACAGACCTTTTTTTACAAGTAAAGATAAATGGAGACGTGGCACTGCTCAAAGCCTTGATGCTCCTGCTTTTGGAAAAAGAAGAAAAAAACCCAGGAACTGTTTTTGACCAAAACTTTATCAAGACAAAAACACGTGGATACAAGGCTTTTATCACAGACCTCAAAAAAGAAAACACAAGCGATTTGATTGCAGCTACTGGCCTTTCCAAAACAGAAGTGGAAGCGGCTGCAGCAATGATCGCTTCCCGTCAAAAAATCATCATTTGTTGGGCCATGGGACTCACCCAACACAAAAATGGAGTCGACAACATTCGAGAACTCGTAAACCTCCTATTGCTCAAAGGAAGTATTGGGAAAAAAGGGGCCGGAACCTGTCCCGTCCGTGGACATTCAAACGTACAAGGAGACAGAACCATGGGCATTTGGGAAAAACCACCAACCGATTTTTTAACAGCCCTCGAAAAAGAGTTTGAATTCAACGCCCCAAAAAAAAACGGGCTTGACGTGGTGGCTTCCATCGAAGCCATGCACGCGAAAAAAGCCAAAGTTTTTGTCGGAATGGGCGGAAATTTTATTTCTGCAAGCCCCGACACTGAATATACCGCCGACGCACTGCGCGCCTGTGAATTGACGGTTCACATTGCGACCAAAATAAACCGCAGCCATTTGATTCACGGCAAACAGGCTTTGATATTGCCGTGTCTAGGACGCTCCGAAAAAGACTTGCAAGAAAGTGGAGAACAGTTTGTTTCTGTCGAAAACTCCATGGGAGTTGTTTCCAAATCTTCAGGCCACCTCTCCCCGCTTTCTGATCAATTGAAAAGTGAAACAGCGATCGTGGCAGGCATGGCCCTGGCCACCCTAAAGAACTCTAAAACACCTTGGGCAGACATGCCAAAAAATTACGACCGTGTCCGACAAGCGATTGAAAATACGATCCCAGGCTTTGAAAAATACAACCAACGAATTCGAATCCCCGGCGGATTTTACCTCCCCAACAAGGTACGTGCCAATGATTTTTCTGCCACAAAAACAGGAAAAGCAAACTTCACACTGAATAAAATTTCGGATGTCCAATTGGACAAAGATCAATTTTTAATGATGACCATCCGGTCCCACGACCAATACAACACC
Source organism: uncultured Flavobacteriaceae bacterium (assembly GCA_963932955.1). Lineage (GTDB taxonomy): Bacteria > Bacteroidota > Bacteroidia > Flavobacteriales > Flavobacteriaceae > Flavicella. Next base: position 40,086 of record CAWVRK010000014.1, on the reverse strand, counting down.
ACCATCTATGGCTTAGACGATCGTTACCGAGGCATATCAAATGAGCGGAGGGTGGTTCTGATGCACCGAGAAGACATGAAAGAATTGGATTTGAAAGAGAAGGATTTGGTCACATTGACAAGTCATTTCCAAGGACAGCAACGAAGCGCAGCTGGCTTTTTGGCAATCCCCTACGACATTCCCAAACGGTGTACGGCTACTTATTTCCCGGAGGCAAACGTTTTGATTCCCCTACAAAGCAAAGCGAGAATCAGCAACACGCCTACCTCCAAGACGGTGGTCATCACAATTGCAAAAACAAATGAAATCTCTACAAGCAATTTGCACCCATTATTTCCTAAATTTGACAGCAAGCAGCCCATCCCCCAAAAACATGAAAACAACAAGAACTGATTCCCTACAAAACCTAAGGCCTGAAATCAAGACCGCAAAAACTTCGGCCACAAGCAGTGCGCAAGAAACCTTTCAAAACAAAACCCTAAGACCGATTATCAAGTTTCAACACCCGCTGCTCTTAGCGCTTGTCAAGAAACACTTAAAAAAAAGAAATCAAAACTTACAGGCACTTTCCAGTGAAAAACTCGCGGCACTTTTAGAGTCCAGTTTTGACAAAGACGTTCAACTTCGGCAACTGATAAAGGGCATGGTCCTTGGCCTCTTCACTCAGGAAGAGTTTTTAACGTACTCACAAAATGATTCGGACATTCACAAACGCATTCTTCAAATCTGCAAAGAACGTGTGCTTTCAAACCTAGAAGAAATCCTTTCTTGACCGCTGCAAAAAGTTAAAAAATCACCAACAGAGATTGAACTGATTTTTAGAAAACAAGCTGCCCATTCAAGACGTCTCAGGCAACAATCGAAAGGTTTTTCGGTGAAAAGAAGTGATGCCAAAAGTACGAATGGCATTGCGGTGTTCTCGGGTTGGATATCCTTTGTTCTTTTTCCAATTGTACTCAGGAAACTGTGTGTGCATGGATAACATCAATGCGTCGCGGTAGGTTTTTGCCAATACCGAAGCCGCTGCGATGCTTTTAAATTTTGCATCCCCCTTGACGATGGTTTGAGAAGGGATCTCACGGTAAGGATGGAACTTATTGCCATCAACGATGATGAATTCTGGAAGCAATGGCATCGCGGAGATGGATTTGTGCATGGCCAAAATAGAGGCCTGTAAAATATTGATTTTGTCTATTTCTTTCTCCCCTACGATTCCCAGGCCAAAGGACAGGGCTTCCCGTTCGATGATCGGTTTTAAAAGCAGGCGTTGTTTTTCAGTCAATTTTTTGGAATCGTTCAACAGCGGATGGTCAAAGTCCTTTGGTAAGATGACAGCTGCCGCGACCACAGGCCCAGACAAACAGCCTCTTCCTGCCTCGTCTGTACCCACCTCCAATCGATACTCTGAATAGCGTGTTTGTAGTCCCATATTTTGATCTGCTCACAAATGTACAGGGAATGCACGTAGGGAACAAATTGTTTTTAGAATTCTCAAAACCTCTGAGAGCAGGTATCTCCACATTTGTGATGCCACCCCTTGTCACGGAAAGCAGCTTCCAAATATTCCAGTTTGCAAAAAGGGTACTTTCTGAATAAATAATTTACCTTTGCGATGCAGTAAATGCAAGGACACTGCGCATCCATTACCTGCTTTTTTAAAAAAATAGAGGAAAGGCATTCCACAATCGTATGAAAAACTTTTTATCCAAGCTTCTGATTTGTCTCTTTTGTACGGGGCTGTGTGCACAAAAAATCGACCGTATTTCCGATACTACCGACCTAGACACCACAATAGTAAAGCTAAAAAGAAGCCCCTTGCGAATGTCCAAAACACCCAAGACGACAACCCAGGTACATTCAGAATCTGGAAAGGCAAATTACCTTGATTACAAAAGCATCACACACAGAAAAGACACGGTTCTTTTGGACACGACCCTCAGCATCCAAAAAGACTACAAGATGAATTTCCTAAGAAAAGACCTTTTTGGATGGCAGCCTTTACAAAATCAAGGACAAGTGATGAATCCGCTGAGCTACAATTTTGTTGGCACTGGTCTTTTACCCCAAATGGGGGCGCGCGCCAAACATCAAAATTACTACCAAATAGAAGACATCCGATCGTATTCCGTTCCTACGCCATCCTCACAATTTTCCTACAGGTCCGGATTGGAGCAAGGACAGTTTTTGGATTCCTGGTTGACCTTTAACAGCCACAAAAGATTGAATGTCTCTATCGCTTACAAAGGATTGCGCTCTTTGGGCAGTTATCGAAACTCCTTGAGCAGCCATGTCAATTTTCGAGCGACGCTTTCCTACCAGTCAAAAAACCAACGCTACCAACTGAACGCTCACATGAGCTCACAAAATTTGGAAAATCAAGAAAATGGGGGATTGACTCCTACTGCCTTGGCCCTTTTTGACAGCAACGACTCCGAATTTTCAGATCGAGGGAGGTTGGATGTCAATTTGGAAAATGCAAATAGTACCTTGGTTGGAAAAAGATACTACCTAGACCAGACATACAAATTGTTCAAAAACAAAGACAGTTTGAACGCTAAAAAATCCCACTTGAGACTCGGACACGAATTCATCTACGACACCAAACAGTTTTACTTTAACAGTGCCGCCACTACTTTTTTTGGAGAAACTTTCAAAAGTACAACCGCTGACAAAACAGCTCACAAACGCATGCAAAACAAAGTCTACTTGGACTTTGACTCTCCATACGTACTTGGAAATTTCCGCGTATTTTCTTCCCACGACGCCTATTACCAAGGTTATAAAAATGTGGTCTATTCAGATATACAAACCATCGGAAGCCAACTCAAGGGAGCATTGGTTGCTGCAGGAGCTCAATGGAAAGCTGTGATTCAAAACATTTCCTTTTCTGCCAATGCAAGTACGAGCATCGCTGGAGACCTCCGTGGCAACCAACTCTTTGTCAAAGCAGCTTACAAAAACAAAAAAGACATCGAACTTGCAGCCTCTTTGCAAATCAGTTCCAAAGCGCCCGATTTCAATCACAGGCTCTTTCAAAGCAATTTTATTGCCTACAACTGGCAAAACAATTTTAAAAATACGGCTGTTCGAAATTTGAAATTGGACCTAAAAAGTCCTTGGGTAGCTACTTCGGCCTCCTTGACGCAACTTGACAATTACAATTATTTCAGCGCAGACACTCAGTCAAAACCCATGCAGTACGAATCCACTGTCAATTACCTTCAAATAAAAGCGCACAAAGAACTTGTGTTTTGGAAATTTGCTTGGGACAATACCTTTCAATACCAAAATGTGGCAAGCGGTGCGGAGGTATTGAAAGTCCCTGATTTTATTGGACGTTCAACTTTCTACTTTTCGGAATACTTGTTTAAAAAGAAATCGCTCTACTTACAAACCGGGATCACGGCACATTATTTTTCTGCTTACCAAGCCAACAAGTACCATCCCGTTATAGGAGATTTTGTGTTGCAAAACGAAACAAAAATTGGAGGCAAGCCACTGCTCGACTTTTTTGTAAACGGACAAATTCGAAGAACACGTTTGTTTATCAAAGCCGAAAACTTACTTTCAGCACTCAACAAGACCAATTACTACGCAACTCCCAACCAACCTTTCCGAGATTTTACCATACGGTTTGGGCTCGTTTGGAATTTCTTCAATTGATAAAAACCATTCAACACCTGCCCAATGCCAGAAGAAATTCAACTCCGTGTATCGCCCAAAGTCGCTTCCACTGAAGCCCTTCTAAAACGTGAAGTTGCTTTTAAATTGAAAGCATCTTTCGATGAGATACGGCATGTGGAAATTCTAAAACGCTCGATTGACGCGCGACAGAGTTCTGTCAAAATAAACCTAAAAGTTGCGGTGTACCTCGAGGAAGATTTTGAGGAGATTTCACCTCAACTCCCCGACTACCCCAATGTGAGCAAACAACAAGAAGTGTTGGTGGTCGGAGCGGGTCCCGCGGGCTTATTTGCCGCACTCAAACTACTGGAAAAAGGCTTGAAACCCATTGTTTTGGAACGGGGGAAAGACGTGCGGGCTCGAAGAAGGGATTTGGCAGCACTAAACAGACTGCACTTGGTGGATGAAGATTCGAATTATTGTTTTGGTGAAGGGGGTGCAGGTACTTATTCCGACGGAAAGCTGTATACACGTTCAAAAAAAAGAGGCGATGTGCAAGCCATCTTGCAACTGCTCGTCGCTTTTGGAGCCACTAAAAACATTTTGGTCGATGCGCATCCTCATATCGGCACCAACAAACTTCCGAAAATCATTGCCCAAATGAGAGAAACCATCCTCGCACATGGGGGCGAAGTTCACTTTGAAGCAAGGGTGACCGACATCCATGTCAAAAATCAAACAATCGCAGGTGTCTCTCTAAAAGATGGCCGGAAATTCGACTGCAAAAAATTGATCCTGGCGACGGGGCACTCAGCACGAGATATTTTTGAACTGTTGCACGCCAAAAACATCTTCATCGAAGCCAAGCCTTTTGCTTTGGGCGTACGCGTAGAGCATCCACAGTCTTTGATCGACCGCATACAATACAAGTGTGACATCCGCAGTGAATACCTCCCTCCTGCTCCTTACAGCATTGTAAAACAAGTGAAAAATAGGGGTGTCTATTCCTTTTGCATGTGTCCGGGCGGCATCATAGCCCCGTGCGCCACAAGCCCCGGAGAAGTGGTGACAAATGGCTGGTCCCCCTCCAAAAGAGACCAAGCCACTTCCAATTCAGGGATTGCCGTAGAATTAAAACTGCAAGATTTTGCCTCTTTTCACAAAAAAGGACCTTTGGCTGCTTTGGAATTTCAAAAACAAATCGAACAAAAAGCCTGGGCGCTTGGAGGGAAATCTCAAAAAGTACCGGCTCAAAAACTGGTCGACTTTACAAAGGGAATACGTTCTTCAGAAATCCCTAAAACATCTTACCAACCCGGAACTACTTCCGTAGTGTTGTCAGAATTGTTTCCTGACTTCCTCCACAACACATTGCAAGAAGGTTTTCGGCAATTTGGGAAATCCATGCGGGGTTATTTGACCAACGAAGCCGTCGTTCATGCTCCCGAATCGAGAACTTCCTCTCCTGTGAGAATTCCAAGAGAAAGAGAAAGTTTGGAACACCCTCAAATCAAAGGGCTGTATCCCTGTGGTGAAGGGGCCGGATATGCAGGTGGAATCATTTCTGCCGCCATTGACGGTGAAAAATGTGCAGAGCAATGCGCATTGAGTTTGTAAAACACGGATGGGGTTCCTAAAAAAACACCCCCTGCTTTAGAGGGAAGAGAGGACTCCTTGAAAGACCGCTTCAAAATCATGTTTATTTACTAACTTTGCAATTGAGAACGCACACACTATGGAATTGACTTTTTACAAATACCAAGGCACTGGAAATGACTTTGTGATGATTGACAACCGCGATTTGCGATTTCCTCACGAAGACGCAACCTTAATACAACATTTGTGCAACCGCCGTTTTGGGATTGGAGCAGATGGATTGATCTTGCTAAACCCTTCCAAAAATCAAGATTTTGAAATGGTTTATTTCAATGCCGATGGCGGAGAAGGTACGATGTGTGGAAATGGCGGCAGGTGTTTGGTCGCTTTTGCTCACGACTTGAAGGCAATTGGTGACAAAGCCACTTTTGATGCGGTAGATGGCTTACACCACGCCAGCATTAAAGACGGAGTGGTCTCTCTTCAGATGATCGATGTCTCCGAAATACAAATTGAGTCCAACCACGCATTTTTAGACACCGGATCTCCGCACCATGTGGAACTTGTAGAAAACATTGGTGCATATGATGTGTTTGCCAACGGCAAAAAAATTCGAAATGGCGCCCCTTATTTTCAAGAGGGAACCAACGTGAATTTTGTAGAAGCTACTGGAGCGGATTCTTTTCGAGTTCGCACCTATGAAAGAGGTGTGGAAGAAGAGACATTGGCTTGCGGGACAGGTGCAACTGCAGTGGCAATTGCCATGCATGCGCAAAACCACACCCAAGCCAACAACATACAACTAAAGGTAGAAGGCGGAGCTCTAGAAGTTTCCTTTCTCAAACAAAACCACAGCTACCAACAAGTCTTCCTAAAAGGACCCGCTAAATTTGTTTTTAAAGGCCAGCTATCCATTAAAAAATAGGCTATGAATACGTTGAAAGGAACTCAAATACACCTCCGAGCCTTGGAACTTAAAGACCTTCAGTTTTTGTACGAAACAGAAAACAAAGAAGCTTTTTGGCAAGTCAGCAACACCCGAACCCCTTTTTCAAAATTCACCTTATCCAAATACCTCGACAATGCGCATTTGGACATTTACGAAGCCAAACAGCTCCGGTTGGTCATGGTGACAAATATAGATGATAAACCTGTCGGCATGATCGATTTGTTCGATTTCGACCCAGCAAATAAAAGAGCAGGAATTGGCATCTTGACGCTAGAAGCCTACCGGAAAAAAGGTTTTGCAACGGAAGCGCTTCGCCTTTTGATTTCCTATGCTTTTAAGCATTTGAACCTGCACCAATTGTATGCACACATTACTTCCGACAACGCAAGCAGCATGAATTTATTTGAAAAGAACAACTTTGTCATTGCTGGCGTCCGCAAAGATTGGATTTTTGACCTCCCCACATACAAAGACGAGGTTATGTACCAATTGATTCGAACCTATGAAGATTGAATTATGCCTTTAAAAACTAAAAAAAACATCGGAATTGCCTTGGCAATCTCGGCTTCAATTGTCTTGATTACGATGCATTTTGGAAGGAAAGTTTACGCAGAAAATGTACACGTCGAAGGCTACCTATACCTGCCCTCAGGAAGTACTTTTGAAAACTTGTTAAAAGAAGTGCGTCCTTTTTTAAAAAACACGGAGGACTTTGCATGGGTCGCTACCCAAAAAAAATACACAAAACAACTCAAAGGAGGCAGGTACCTGCTTCAAAAAGGGATGAATTCAAACGAATTGGTCAATTTATTGAGAAGTGGCACACAAGCTCCTGTACAAGTGACTTTTAACAACCAACACCGATTGGAACTGTTAGCAGGTCGAATTTCCAAACAAATAGAAGCGGATTCAATCTCTTTGATACGGGCATTTACAGACTCTCTTTTTTTGGCCAAGCACGGCTTTGCAAAAAAGAATGCCATTGGCATGTACGTTCCCAATACTTATGAATTCCTTTGGAACACTAGTGCGGAAGGCTTTCGAAACAGGATGTATCGAGAGTACCATAAATTTTGGAATGTCCGTCGAATCGCCAAAGCCAAAAAACAAAATTTAGAGGTTCAAGAAGTGATTGCCCTCGCTTCAATCGTGCAAAAAGAAACGGCGCAAGTGAGCGAAAGACCAATCGTTGCCGGTTTGTACTTGAATCGGTACCACAAAAAATGGGCATTGCAAGCCGACCCTACTGTCATCTTTGCGCTCCAAGAAAAATACGGTTCGGATTTTGAAGTCAAACGCGTGCTCAACAAAGATTTGAAAATTGACTCTCCTTACAATACATACAAATACGCCGGCATCCCACCAGGCCCCATCGCTATGCCTGATATCTCAGCCATAGATGCCGTACTGAATCCGTCCAAACACAGGTACATGTTTATGTGCGCAAGCACAAAAAAAATCGGCAGCCATGTATTTACTAAAAGTTTGAGGCAGCACAACAGAAATGCGAAACAATACCAAAGGTGGCTTTCCTCGCAAGGAGTGCAACGCTAAAAAAGCGAGCTGTATGTGTTTGAAACTCGCTTTTTAGAATGCCTTGATGCCTCCTTTTTTCAAACTAATTTTTGAGTATCTTTATGGACGAATCGTTTCGGAAATTTTTACATGCATACTTCCATAAAATTAGTTGGGCTCGGATTTTTTTTCTCACTCTCTGTTGCCTTTTCCAACCACAAATACTACATGAGTCTGATGCAAATAGATTACGTGCAAGAACAGCAAGCTTTGCAGGTGACCGTTCGGATATTTGTAGACGATCTTCAGACGGCGTTGAATGCTGTTGCAACTACAGCTGTTGAAATTGCCACAGACAGAGAGCCACTGGGAATCGAAAAACGCTACCGTGCTTACCTAAACGAACAACTCTCTTTTGAGGTGAACAACAGAAAGCAAAACTTTGTGTATTTGGGCAAAGAATACCAGGACAACCAGGTTGTTTTCTACCTAGAAATTCAAGAGATTGACAGTTTGCAATCCCTTCGTATCGAAAACACCCTTTTGACACATGCATTGCGCGAGCAAGAAAACATTGTAAAGACAAAGATATACGGCAAAAACAAAAGCGTTGTTCTCACAAAAAACAAGTCAAAATCTTTAATCTATTTTTAACTAAATGTTTCCTTTTAAGGACTACATTTAACCGTACAAAACCAAGTTGACATGAAAAAAATAAGTTTCGCATTCCTCGTATTGCTATGCACAACTAGCCAACTCATTTTAGCCCAAACTCAAAAAGGACATACCAACACGAATAAATTCAAACAACTCAAAGACGAATTTGCCACGCCAAATAGCCAGCACACTGCTTCTGGAGCTCCCGGCATCCAATACACACAACAACAAGTTGATTATGACATGGACATCGTCTTGGACGATACCCATCAAAGGCTGAGTGGTTTTGAAAAAATCACTTACCACAACAATTCCGAGGACACTTTGGAATACTTATGGCTGCAACTGGACCAGAACAAACTGGCAAAAGACTCAAAATCTCCCGACATAGAAATTGATCAAGTGGATCCACTCTACACTCCAGCAACCTTTGCAAAGAAATTTATCGAAGCACCTTTTGATGGCGGATTCAATATTGAAGCCGTACAACAGTCCAATGGCAATGAACTGTCCTACACCATCAACCGCACCATGATGCGCATTGATTTGCCAAAACCTTTGGCCTCTGGGAAGACTTTTAAATTTGAAATCAAATGGTGGTACAACATCATCGACCACACGATCGACAGAACCCGCTCAGGATACGAGCACTTTGAAGAAAATGGAAACAAGCTCTATGTGATTGCTCAATTTTTCCCGCGTTTGGCGGTCTACGACAACGTGGAAGGTTGGCAGAACATGCAGTTTTGGGGACGCAGCGAATTTGCCTTGGAATTTGGAGACTACAAAGTTAAGATTACGACGCCCAAAGACCATATTTTAAACGCAACAGGGGTGTTGACCAACCCAAAAGATGTCTTGACAAAAACACAACTAAAACGTTTGAATGCTTCCAAAAATTCTTTTGACAAACCCGTCATGATTGTCACACAAGAAGAAGCAGAAGTCGCTGAAAAAAACACGAGCAAAGAAACAAAAACATGGCATTTCAATGCGAAAAACGTCCGCGATTACGCCTTTGCTTCTTCCCGGAAATTTATTTGGGACGCCATGGCAGTCGACATGAATGGAACTGCCGTAATGGCTTACTCACTCTACCCCAAAGAAGGAAACCCTCTGTGGGAAAAGTACTCCACTCGAGTGGTTGCTCATACCTTGAAGGAGTATTCCAAATACACGTTTGACTACCCCTACCACAAAGCCATTTCTGTTCACTCCAAAAACCAAGGAATGGAATACCCACAAATCTGTTGGAATTATGGAAGACCCAGAAAAGATGGTACTTATTCAGACAGAACAAGAGACGCCATGATTGGCGTCATCACGCACGAGATCGGACACAACTTTTTCCCGATGATTGTAAATTCTGACGAACGCCAATGGACGTGGATGGACGAAGGTTTGAATTCTTTTATCGAAACCTTGACAGAATTGGCATTTGACAAAGATTTCAACACGGAAAACCTTCCCAAAGACATCGTACCCTACATGGCTGGCGATCAAAGCAACATTGCGCCCATCATGACCCAAGGAGATCAGGTCTATCAATTTGGCCCGAATGCCTATTCCAAACCTGCCGCCGGTTTGTACCTCCTCAGAGAAACAATTCTCGGCCACAGGTTGTTTGACTATGCCTTTCGCACTTATTCCAGACGGTGGATGTTCAAGCATCCGACTCCTGAAGATTTCTTTAGAACAATGGAAGATGCCTCAGGAGTAGATTTGGATTGGTTTTGGAGGGGTTGGTTTTACACAACCGATGTCTGCGACATTGCTGTCAAAGAGGTGAATCAATTCCGTGTCACTGACAAACCTACCAAAAGAATCCTTTCGTTGGCCAAGGAGCTAGGCATTCCTGCAGAAAGAATCCGACCCGGACTTTTCTTGACGACCGATGATATTTCAGAAGGAGAACCGGAAAAAATTGAGGACATCCGACTGCTGACCAGCTACCTTGAAAAAAAATACAAAAACAAAACTGCCCCAGAAATCCCTTCCTATGTGTACGAAATTGTCTTTGAAAAACCGGGAGGGCTTGTGATGCCTATTATTGCAGAAATCACATATGAAGACGGTCGTAAAAAAAGAAAAACCTACCCCGCACAAATATGGCAAAAAAACGACCGAGAGGTGCGCAAAATTATTTCATCGACCAAAGCAATCAAGAGCATTCTCATCGATCCAGATTTAGAAACAGCAGATATTGACACTACGAATAACAGCTGGCCAACACTCAAAAAATCGGTGTTTGACCTCAAAAAAGAAGTATTTGAAGCCCAACAATAACTGTATTTTTACAAAAAAATATACCGCCTTAAAAAGCACTTGAAAAAATGAGTTCACATCAAAAAAAACAATCGCACAAGGGTTCTTCGGAGCCCTTATTTGCTGTAAGCTCCCTAAAATTAGCAACTTAAAAGTTTGTTAACATCTTCCTTTTTAAAAACCCGTAAATAATTGTATTTTTGAATCATAATTTTGCTCAAATGGGAAAGATAATTGCAATTGCCAATCAAAAGGGTGGTGTTGGTAAGACGACCACGTCTGTAAATTTGGCTGCTGCTTTAGGGGTGTTGGAAAAAAAAGTATTGTTGATCGATGCAGACCCTCAAGCAAATGCGACTTCCGGTCTGGGATTGGACGTTGAGAGCAATGAACTTGGGTCGTATCAAGTTTTGGAACACACCGCGAGTGCGGAACAAGCGATTCAAAAGACAAATTCACCAAATGTGGACATCATTCCCGCTCACATTGATCTGGTAGCGGTAGAAATTGAATTGGTGGACAAAAACGACCGAGAATACATGCTGAAAAAATCATTGGAGTCTGTGAAAGATCGTTATGATTTCATACTTATTGACTGTGCGCCCTCCTTGGGATTGATCACGCTCAATGCGCTGACCGCTGCAGACTCAGTCATCATCCCGATTCAATGTGAATACTTCGCTTTGGAAGGACTTGGAAAACTTTTGAATACCATCAAGAGTATTCAAAAAATACACAACGCGGATTTGGACATCGAAGGACTGCTCTTGACCATGTACGACTCCCGATTGCGACTCTCCAACCAAGTGGTAGAAGAGGTGAAAAAACATTTCAACGAAATGGTTTTTGAAACCGTCATCCAAAGAAACATCCGCTTAGGAGAAGCGCCAAGTTTTGGAGAAAGCATCATCGCATACGACGCTACAAGCAAAGGAGCGATCAATTATATCAACCTTGCAAACGAGGTTCTAAAAAAGAATTCATAATGGCAAAGGCAACCAAAAGACAAGCTTTGGGTAGAGGTTTATCGGCACTTCTAAAAGAAACTGACAATGCTGCTAAAGATAAAAATGCAGCGGTGATTGTCGGAACCATCATCGATTTGGATTTGAATTCCATCGAAGTCAACCCCTACCAACCCAGAACTCATTTTGACGAACAAGCACTGGAAGAACTTTCAAATTCAATCAAAGAACTGGGCGTCATTCAACCCATAACGGTTCGAAAAACTTCAGGTAATCGTTTCCAATTGGTTTCTGGAGAGCGTCGTTTTAGAGCTTCCAAACGACTTGGAAATGACTCCATCCCCGCTTATGTGCGGCTCGCCAATGACCAAGAGATGCTTGAAATGGCCTTGGTTGAAAATATTCAACGAAAGAATCTAGACCCGATCGAAATCGCACTCTCTTACCAACGTCTTGTCGAAGAAATCAACCTTACCCAAGAAGAATTGAGCATCCGTGTTGGTAAAAAAAGATCGACGGTTACCAACTATTTACGTCTCTTAAAACTCGATCCGATCATTCAAACAGGAATGAGAGACGGTTTTCTTTCTATGGGGCACGGAAGAGCCTTGATCAACATCGACAACCTCAATGAGCAATTGGAGATCTACAAGAAAGTCATCCAAAACAAATTGTCAGTTCGACAAACAGAAGAACTGGTCAAAAACTTAAAAAACCCAGACACAAAAAAGTCAAAAAAAGCCAAAACACCTTCGTATGTAGCCAATGGAATTGAAACCATCAGCAAGTATTTGGGACACAAGATACAGGTGACGGTTGGCAACAATGGAAAAGGAAAAATTTCCATTCCTTTCGATTCTCAGGAAGATTTTGAACGCATTCAAAAATTGATAAAATAAGTGTTGTTTCGCTTGACATATCTGCGGGTCTTGTTATTATTGGGGATTTCCTGTGCTGTTCAAGCGCAAACAAAAAACGCCTATCTGACAAGTGAGGAGGTTTTTAAAAAAGACGGCTACAATCCATTGACACCTGCAAGAGCAGCCTTTTATTCGGCAATTCTTCCAGGTCTGGGTCAAACCTACAACAAAGATTACTGGAAAGTACCCGTCGTATACGGTGCATTGGCAATTCCAATTTACTACTACGCTACGAACAACACGACTTACAAAAAGTACAGACGTGCTTTCAAGTTGAGAGAAGCGGGACTCAAAGATGAGTTTGTATTAGAAAATGGCACCGCATTGATCTCCAGATCGGGATTGATCAGCGCCCAAAAAACATTGAAACAAAACAGGGATACTTCTTTGCTGACATTTGCAGCCTTGTATGTCTTGCAAGTATTGGAGGCAAGTGTCAGCGCACATTTGTTACAGTTCAACGTGAATGACCAACTGTCATTCGACCCAAAAATATACCAAACTCCCTTCACCGAGCAAACGGTGGTAGGAATTGCTTTAAACATCAATTTTTAAAATGAAAATAGCACTATTAGGATACGGAAAGATGGGACAAACCATCGAAAAAATCGCACTCAGTCGAGGGCATGAAATCGTCATGAAAATTGACAAGGATGCGGAAAGTTATGACGTCTCTGGCGCTGAGGTGGCCATAGATTTCAGCATTCCAGATGCTGCAGTACACAACATTTCGAATTGTTTGAATCACTCGGTCCCTGTCATTTCTGGGACGACCGGATGGTTGAATCGCTACGAAGAGATGGAGACGCTTTGCCGTGAAAAGAACGGTGCCTTTCTCTATGCCTCCAATTTTAGTTTGGGTGTCAACATCTTTTTTGAGCTGAACAAGCAATTGGCCAAAATGATGGGGAACCTGGAGCAATACCAAGTTCAGATCGAAGAGATTCACCACAAACAAAAACTGGACGAGCCAAGTGGCACGGCAATCACACTTGCTGAAGGGGTGATCGAGCACACAAAACACGGCCAATGGGAATTGGACAAAGCAACAAAAGAAAACAGCATTCCAATCACGGCCATCAGAAGTCCTGAAGTACCTGGTACACACACGGTCCGTTATGGGTCTGAGGTGGATTGCATCGACATCAAACACACTGCACACACCCGTCAAGGATTTGCCTTGGGCGCTGTGGTTGCAGCGGAATGGATTGTCGATAAGAAAGGTGTGTTTTCGATGAAGGATGTATTGGGCATCTAAAACTGCTTTGGTACCGAATGCATAAAAATTTGGTTTGCAAAAAAAACAACAGTAAAAAATTAGCACATGACGAGTAGCGAATGGATTTTATTTTTTTTAGCCCTGCAAGGTGTCCACTTTTTAGGAACTTGGAAGCTCTACAAAAAAGCGGGTAGAAAAGCATGGGAAGCACTGGTCCCAATTTACAATGCCGTGATCTTGATGCAAATCATCAACCGTCCGAAATGGTGGGTGTTTTTGCTTTTTGTCCCCGTCATCAATTTATTGCTTTTTCCTGTCCTCTGGGTGGAGACCTCTCGAAGTTTTGGGAAAAATTCGACAGCGGCTACTTGGTTGAGCTTTTTAAGTTTGGGATTTTACCTCTACTACCTGAATTACATGGCAGATGTCACCTACGTGACCGACCGTGATTTAAAACCCAAAAGCGCTCTTGGAGAATGGGTGAGTTCCATTCTTTTTGCCGTCATCGCTGCGACCTTAGTCCATACGTATGTGATGCAACCTTATACCATTCCTACCTCCTCTCTTGAAAAATCGTTGTTGGTGGGTGATTTCCTTTTTGTTAGCAAATTCCACTACGGAGCAAGGGTTCCTATGACGCCCATAGCAGCGCCGATGGTGCACGATACCTTGCCTTTGATTGGCATTCGCTCCTATCTGAAAAAACCGGCTATCCCCTACCTTAGAATCCCAGGTTTTCAAAAAATAAAGCGCAATGACATTGTGGTTTTTAACTGGCCGACAGATACAGTTCAGCAATTTTTCAAAAGACCCGATCGTAAAATCGTAAAGCCGATAGACAAAAAATCCAATTATGTAAAACGTTGTGTCGCAATTGCTGGAGACAGTCTGGAAATCAGAGGGGGCGACATTTACATCAACGGCTCGTATTCTGAAATGCCAGAAAGAGCAAAACCACAGTTTTTCTATACAGTAGATACAAAAGGACAAAACCTTAGCGAAAATAGTTTGTACAACAAATACCAAGTCCGTCGAGGGGAGGCTTATATCCAAGCAGGGCAATACGTTTTAAACTTGGACGAGGAGCATGCAAACAAAATGAAAAAAAGTCCAATTGTAAAGAGCGTTCAAAAAAACTTACGAGAAAAAGGAAAGGCCGAAAGGGTATTTCCATCCGCCTCCTACAAATGGAATCGGGACCATTTTGGTCCGATCTACATCCCTGAAAAAGGTAAAACGGTTGACTTGACTATGAAAACATTGCCACTTTACAGCCGCATTATCAAAGAATACGAACACCATAGGTTGACCACAGAGGCTGGGAATATTTACATCGATGGCAAACTCGCAGACAGGTATACCTTCCAACAAAATTATTATTGGATGATGGGAGACAACCGACACAATTCGGAAGATTCAAGGTATTGGGGTTATGTTCCTTTTGACCATGTGGTTGGAAAACCTGTATTTGTGTGGTTTAGTTGGGACAGTTATGGAAAGGGATTGGACAAGATTCGATGGGAGCGCTTGTTTACGACTGTGCATGGAGATGGCCCTCTGAAATCGTATTTCTATTATTTTTTAGGAATGCTGTTCGTTTATTACGGTTTTAAAAAATACCGGAAACGAAAATCGTAATTCAAAAGGCTGCAAACACCTAACTTGTATTTTGGATTCTAGTTTGACAATAAAAAATAAATCTTTTGGAAAGCATATTGTTACAGCCCAGTTATTTTTCACCCATTGCTCAATATGCTGCCATTTTGCAATCAAAACGGGTTTGCTTTGAGCAGGCAGACCATTTTCAAAAACAGACCTATCGCACCCGTTGTTACATATACAGTCCCAATGGAAAACAACTTTTAAACGTGCCGATTCAACACGCTAAAAACGGAAAAAAAACCAAAACAAAAGACGTTAAAATCGACTACCAAACAGCTCCTTGGCAAAAAATCCACCTCAAATCTCTCCAAGCGGGCTACCGCAGTTCTCCTTTTTACGAGTATTACGAAGATGATTTGACGGCAATATTCCAAAAAAAACACCTTTATTTGTTTGATTTGCACCTCGATGTACATGAATTTGTCATGGAAGCCCTCGAAGAAAAATGCGAATTTACTACCACACAAACATTTGACAAACACGTTTTAGAAAAAAAGGACTTGCGGAATTTGGTCAACGCCAAAGAAGCATCCAAGCTTCAGTTTCCAAATTATGTCCAAATGTTTGACAAACGACATGGTTTCTTAGAAAATTTAAGTGTTTTAGACCTGCTTTTTATGGAAGGTCCCGCTGCAAGCATTTACCTTCTAAAAATTGATTTCACTAAATAAAAGGCATATCATTAGCAATTTTGCATAATACAGTTGTTAAAATTTAATTAAAATTAATTTTTAATTAACAAATGTTATTGTACCTTTAAAGTGTTTAACCTCCCAAACTTACCAATTGTTATGAATCCCCTACACCAGTTCATGAACAACATTTCTCCACTTTCTGAAAAATCTTTTACCACGTTTATGGAAATGTGCAGTTCGAATAGTTACAAAGCAGGTACGATTCTTACCGAAATTGATTCAGTGTCTGAAAGCATCTATTTTATAAAATCAGGTGTTGCAAGATCTTACAGTATTTCCGAAAAAGGAGTGGAGTACATTCGCTCGTTGATCAGTACCTATAATATTTTGGCACCTACAGAGGCGCTTATCACGAAAGAGCCTACAAAGATTGGTTGCCAGTGTTTGACCAATTGTGATGTCTTAGAAATCAATTACGACAAATTGACGCAAATTTGCAAAACAGAAACCCAAATCAGTCTTTGGTATACCCGAACAGTGGAGTTGCACTATGCCCACCTTCAAAAGACAAACGACGAGTTGTTGACACTCAATGCAACGGGACGCTATTTGAAATTGCAAAAGCGCATCCCGAATATTGACAACATGATCAACCAATACCACATTGCTTCCAATTTAGGAATTACACCCATTCAGTTGAGTCGCATTCGAAAAAAGCTCTACAGTCGCTAAAAAAAACCGTTTTCAACTATTGAAAACGGTTTTTTTTAATGGGATTGCTTGTTCTCAACGAATCAACTTTTTGTACTTGATTCTTTTGGGCATCAGATCGCCACCCAAGCGCTTCTTCTTGTTTTCTTCGTACTCGGAAAAACTACCTTCAAAGAAATAGACTTGAGAATCTCCTTCAAAAGCCAATATATGGGTACATACGCGGTCTAAAAACCAACGGTCATGCGAGATGATAACGGCACAACCTGCAAAGTTTTCTAAACCTTCCTCCAAGGCTCGCAAAGTATTTACATCCAAATCATTGGTCGGCTCATCCAACAACAATACATTTCCTTCTTCTTTTAAAGTCATTGCCAAATGCAAGCGGTTGCGTTCGCCTCCAGAAAGCGTACTCACCTTTTTGTTTTGCTCAGAACCGCTAAAATTGAAACGGCTCAAATAGGCGCGGGAGTTGACCATTTTACCTCCCATCATGATCATGTCTTGTTCGTCGGCAAAATTGGCCCAGATCGAACGGTCGGAATCAATGTCTGAGTGGGATTGATCTACATAAGAAATCTTAGCGGTATCCCCTACTTTGAAATCTCCTTTGTCTGAAGTTTCCTCTCCCATAATCATTCGGAAAATCGTTGTCTTACCCGCTCCGTTGGGGCCGATGATGCCCACGATACCATTGGGAGGGAGTTTGAACTCTAAATTGTCATAGAGCAATTTGTCTCCAAAAGCTTTTGAGACGCCTTGGGCTTCAATCACATTGGTTCCCAAACGGGGACCGTTGGGGATGTAAATTTCTAATTTTTCTTCTTTTTCCTTTTGGTCTTGACTCATCAGTTTGTCATAACTGGCCAAACGCGCTTTGGACTTGGACTGACGTCCTTTAGCTCCTTGGCGCACCCATTCCAATTCGCGTTCTAAAGTCTTTTGCCTTTTGGAAGCTGTTTTGTCTTCACGGGCCATGCGTTGGGATTTTTGATCCAACCAAGAGGAGTAGTTCCCTTTCCAAGGAATCCCTTCTCCACGGTCCAACTCTAAAATCCACCCTGCGATGTTGTCCAAGAAATAACGGTCGTGTGTGACGGCGATTACGGTTCCTTTGTATTGTGCCAGATGGTGTTCCAACCAATGGACAGATTCTGCATCCAAGTGGTTGGTAGGTTCGTCTAACAAGAGAATGTCGGGTTGTTGTAACAACAGGCGGCACAGTGCTACTCTACGGCGTTCTCCTCCAGAGAGTACGGAAATTAAAGTGTCGGGCTCTGGTGTCCGCAAGGCGTCCATTGCAATTTCCAATTTGGTGTCCAATTCCCAGGCATCGGAAGCGTCAATTTGATCTTGCAATTCAGCTTGACGGTTCATCAACTGCTCCATTTTGTCAGCATCTGAATACACTTCTTCCAAACCAAACTGATCGTTGATTTGATTGTATTCATCCAAGACCGCTACTGTTTCAGCAACGCCTTCTTTGACGATGTCCAATACTGTTTTTGTCTCATCTAAAATAGGTTCTTGCTCTAAAAAACCAACCGAATAACCCGGAAGGAAATTGATGTCTCCTTGGTAATTCTTCTCGACACCTGCAATGATTTTTAACAAGGAAGATTTTCCTGATCCATTCAATCCCAAGATGCCAATTTTGGCTCCGTAAAAAAAACTCAAATGGATGTTTTTCAAAACTTGTTTCCCAGTACTTTGGTAGGTTTTGCTCAAACCTGACATGGAAAAAATAACTTTTTTATCGTCTGACATATACGGATTGTTAAGGATTCTTATAAAGAGGCTTTCCCAATAACAGGAAAACAAATATCGTAAAATTGGATGAGATAACAGGAATGGTTTTTGAATTCCTCCAAAAAAAAGAGGCTGTCTTTCAACATCCTCTCTGGTTTAGTTTAAGCTTGTCCTGTCGGACCAAAATTCAGTGGAATCGGAGGATGCTCCGGTTCGTTGATTGGGCCATTGGATTTTTCAAACCTTTTGACATTCTCTGCCAATGCTTTAGCCAGTCTCTTGGCGTGCTCTGGTGTCAAGATAATTCTTGACTTGACTTTGGCTTTGGGAACTCCAGGCATGACATTGATAAAGTCGACAATAAATTCGGAAGCAGAGTGGTTGATAATTGCCAAATTGGAATAAATACCTTCTGCAATACTTTCGTCCAATTCAATGTTTAATTGGCCTTCTTTTTGTTTTTCTTCGTTCATTGTGTGTCTATTTAAGTTGAAAAAATCCGGGTTTTACACGTGTAAAACCCGGATTTGTATTTCAATGCATGTTGTCTTTCGACAAGAATTACATGTTTTCTTCCATTTCGTCTTTCGGACCGACAATGATCTTGTTGTACGAACGCATTCCTGTTCCCGCAGGGATTCGCTTTCCAACAATTACATTTTCTTTCAATCCTTCTAGAGTATCTACTTTACCACTTACAGCCGCTTCGTTTAAGACTTTGGTTGTTTCCTGGAAGGAAGCCGCAGAGATAAATGATTTGGTCTGTAGGGAAGCTCTGGTGATTCCTTGCAATACTTGTTCGGCAGTCGATGGCATCGCTTCTCTTGCGACGACCAATGCTTTGTCTTCTCTTCTCAAAAGAGAGTTTTCATCTCTCAATTTGCGAGAAGTGATTATTTGACCTGCTTTTAAGTTTTCGGAATCTCCCGCTTCATCAACAACTTTCATTCCATAAATGGCATCGTTTTGTTTGATAAAATCATTTTTATGAACCAATGCATTTTCTAAGAACAAGGTGTCTCCTGAATCGATGATACGTACTTTTCGCATCATTTGACGAACGACAACTTCAAAATGTTTGTCATTGATTTTTACGCCTTGCAAACGGTATACTTCTTGAATTTCATTGACCAAGTACTCTTGTACTTTTGAGGGTCCCTGAATTTTCAAAATATCGTTTGGCGTAATCGCACCGTCAGACAAAGGCATCCCAGCTTTGATAAAGTCATTTTCCTGTACCAAAATTTGGTTAGAAAGTTTTACCAAGTACTTTTTGATGTCTCCAAATTTAGATTCTACGATGATTTCACGGTTTCCACGTTTGATTTTCCCTAAAGAAACCACCCCGTCTGTTTCCGCAACTACGGCAGGATTGGAAGGGTTACGGGCTTCAAACAATTCTGTCACACGTGGAAGACCTCCTGTAATATCCCCTGCTTTTCCAGACTTACGCGGTATTTTCACCAAGACTTTACCAGATTCGATGGTCTCACCATCGTCAATCATCAAATGAGAACCCAACGGCAAGCTATATGAACGCAAAGCTTCACCTTTTTCGTCTTGAATGATCAAGGCAGGTATGATTTTTTTATTTTTAGATTCGGTAATTACTTTTTCTTGGAATCCTGTTTGTTCGTCAATTTCTACTTGGAAGTTGATTCCTTTTTCAACATTGTCAAAGACGATTTTTCCTCCAAATTCAGAAACGATGACCCCGTTAAAGGCATCCCATTGACAAACGACATCTCCTTTTTTGATTTTTTTGTTTCCTTTTACAAAAACGTGAGATCCGTAAGGGATGTTGTTTGAACTCATCACCAAACCGGTTACCTCGTCGATGATTTTGATTTCAGAAGTTCTGGAAATAACGATGTCCACTTTGTTTCCTTGAGGATCCAAACCTGCAACCGTATTCAAGTCTTCGATTTCAATTTTACCATTGAATTTGGCAATCAATTTGTTGTCTTCAGAGATGTTTCCTGCAACCCCACCAACGTGGAAAGTTCTCAATGTCAACTGTGTTCCAGGTTCCCCGATGGATTGTGCTGCAATAACTCCGACAGACTCTCCTCTTTGTACCATGGAGCGTGTAGACAAACTTTGTCCGTAACATTTCGCACAGATTCCAGTAGTGGCCTCACAGGTCAATGGTGAACGTACTTCTACCACATCGACTCCTGCTTCTTGTATTTGTTGTGCCAATTCATCACTGATCAATTGAGACGCTTCTAAGATAATTTCTTTGGAGATTGGGTGGTAGACATCGTGTAAGGTAAAACGCCCAACAATTCGCTCTTGTAAAGATTCGACGATTTCGTCATTTTTCTTTAAAGGTGCGACTTCTAGTCCTCTCAAAGTTCCACAATCTTCTTCGTTGACGATGACGTCTTGAGAGACATCTACCAATCGACGTGTCAGGTATCCAGCATCTGCTGTTTTCAGTGCGGTATCCGCAAGTCCCTTACGGGCACCGTGGGTAGAGATAAAGTATTCCAAAATTGAAAGTCCTTCCTTAAAGTTGGAAAGAATTGGATTTTCAATAATTTCTCCTCCACTAGCAGTCGATTTTTTAGGCTTTGCCATCAATCCACGCATTCCGGTCAACTGTCGAATTTGTTCTTTAGAACCCCTTGCTCCAGAATCCAACATCATGTATACGGAGTTGAATCCTTGCTGGTCTTCTCGCAAACGTTTCATAGAAAGTTCTGTCAAGCGGTTGTTCGTAGATCCCCAGATGTCAATCACTTGGTTGTACCGTTCTTTGTTGGTTAGCATCCCCATGTTGTAGTTGGCCATAATGACGTCTACTTCTGAGTTTGCTTCTGCAATCATAGTGGTTTTTTCAGCAGGGATGATGATATCTCCCAAACTGAATGACAAGCCGCCTTGGAATGCAAATTTGAATCCCATGGTTTTGATGTCGTCTAAGAATTTTCCAGTTGTTGGAATGTCGGTTGCTTTTAAAATCGCACCGATAATTCCACGCAAGTTTTTCTTGGTCAATACTTCGTTGATGTATCCGGCTTTGGAAGGAACAACCTCGTTGATTAAGACTCTACCTACGGTAGTTTTGATGATTCTTGTGACGGGGTTTCCTTCTGCATCAATGTCTTGTGTTCGCACTTTGATTCCCGCATTCAAATCTACTGCTTGTTCGTTGTAAGCAATGGTCAATTCTTCTGGAGAATAGAAGGTCAGTCCTTCACCTTTGACTTTGACTTCAGGTGTAGAAATACGTTCCTTGGTCATGTAGTACAATCCGAGTACCATATCCTGTGAAGGAACGGTAACAGGTGCCCCATTAGCAGGATTCAAAATATTGTGAGATGCCAACAACAGCATTTGAGCTTCCAAAATAGCTTCTGGTCCTAATGGCAAGTGAACGGCCATTTGATCCCCATCAAAATCGGCGTTAAAGGCCGTACACACCAATGGGTGCAATTGAATGGCTTTTCCTTCGATCAATTTGGGTTGAAAAGCTTGGATTCCCAAACGGTGCAAAGTAGGCGCACGGTTTAGCAATACCGGGTGTCCTTTCAATACATTTTCAAGGATGTCCCATACGACTGGCTCTTTTTTGTCTATTATTTTCTTTGCAGATTTAACTGTTTTTACAATTCCTCTCTCTATCAATTTTCGGATGACAAAAGGCTTGTACAATTCTGCAGCCATGTCTTTTGGCAAACCACATTCAGAAAGTTTCAGTTCAGGTCCAACGACAATGACAGAACGCGCAGAGTAATCCACACGTTTCCCCAATAAGTTTTGACGGAAACGTCCTTGTTTTCCTTTTAAGGAATCCGACAGGGATTTCAAAGGTCTGTTGGATTCGGTTTTTACCGCAGATGCTTTGCGTGTGTTGTCGAACAAAGAATCTACAGATTCTTGCAACATTCTCTTTTCGTTACGCAAAATAACTTCTGGAGCTTGAATTTCCATCAAGCGCTTCAAACGGTTGTTTCGGATGATGACTCTTCGGTACAGATCGTTCAAGTCAGACGTAGCAAAACGACCTCCGTCTAGGGGTACCAAGGGACGCAATTCTGGTGGAATGACCGGAATGGCTTTCATGATCATCCAAGCAGGATTGTTTTCTCTGTTTTTTGTAGAATCTCTAAAAGCTTCTACAACATTCAAACGTTTCAAAGCTTCCGTTTTACGTTGTTTGGAAGTTTCTGTGTTTGCTTTGTGTCTCAATTCGTAAGAGAGTGCTTCCAAATCGATGCGGTCAAGCAAATCAATCAAACATTCCGCGCCCATTTTGGCGATGAATTTGTTTGGATCGGAGTCTTCAAGATACCTGTTTTCTTGAGGGACTGTTTCCATGATGTCCAAGTATTCTTCCTCTGTCAAGAAGTCCATCTTTTGCAAGGGAGCTCCGTCCAATTGAGTGGCAACACCCGGTTGAATGACGACGTATCTTTCGTAATAGATAATCATGTCCAACTTTTTGGAAGGAAGTCCTAAAAGGTAGCCCATTTTGTTTGGTAGGGATCTAAAATACCAAATGTGTGCAATCGGCACGACCAAATTGATATGCCCGACGCGATCTCTACGAACTTTT
This sequence comes from uncultured Flavobacteriaceae bacterium, assembly GCA_963932955.1. Taxonomy (GTDB): domain Bacteria; phylum Bacteroidota; class Bacteroidia; order Flavobacteriales; family Flavobacteriaceae; genus Flavicella. The sequence continues at coordinate 17,055 of CAWVRK010000014.1, read as the reverse complement.
TTCTCAGTTACTTCAACACCACAACGGTCACAAACGATTCCTTTGTAACGGATTCTTTTGTATTTTCCACAGGCACATTCAAAGTCCTTGATGGGACCAAAAATACGCTCGCAAAACAATCCGTCTCTTTCGGGTTTGTGTGTACGGTAGTTGATGGTTTCTGGTTTGAGAACTTCTCCTCTGGAAATATCCAAAATGGATTCAGGAGAGGCCAAACCAATTGATATTTTACTGAATTTTTTTACAGTGTATTTATCTTCTTTTCTTGCCATGGTATGTATGGATTCGAATTTAAAATGTTTTTTTTGTAGCTGCTTATTTTAAGCAGCCTTGTAAAACCGGGAGGTACAAAAAGCACCTCCCGACTCCTGTTTTAGTCTTCTAATCGAACGTCTAAGCCCAAACCTTTCAGTTCGTGCATCAAAACATTGAATGATTCTGGCAAACCAGGTTCTGGCATTTGCTCTCCTTTTACGATTGCCTCGTATGTTTTGGCTCTTCCCATAACATCATCTGATTTTACGGTCAAGATTTCTCTCAATATACTTGAGGCTCCATAGGCTTCTAATGCCCATACTTCCATCTCTCCAAAACGTTGCCCTCCAAATTGCGCTTTTCCTCCAAGAGGTTGTTGCGTGATCAATGAGTAAGGTCCGATAGAACGTGCGTGCATTTTGTCTTCAATCATATGACCCAATTTGATCATGTAAATGATTCCAACAGTTGCAGGCTGGTCAAAACGCATTCCCGTACCTCCATCGTACAAGTAGGTATGTCCAAATCTTGGCACTCCTGCTTCGTCCGTGTAGGCATTGATTTGATCCAATGAGGCCCCATCAAAGATAGGGGTCGCATAGGTTTGACCAAGCTTTTGACCGGCCCATCCCAATACGGTTTCATAGATTTGACCAATGTTCATACGTGAAGGCACCCCTAGTGGGTTCAACACGATGTCTACAGGAGTTCCGTCTTCGAGGAAAGGCATGTCTTCAGCTCTTACAATACGAGCCACAATTCCTTTGTTTCCATGACGTCCTGCCATTTTATCACCTACTTTTAATTTTCGTTTCTTGGCGACATAAATTTTTGCAAGCTTTAAAATTCCTGCTGGCAATTCATCTCCAATTGTAACGGTAAATTTGCTGCGGCGCAAAGCCCCTTGCAAGTCACTTACTTTGATTTTGTAATTGTGAATCAATTCTCCAATCAAGGCATTCAAAGTAACATCTGTGGTCCAAGAACCTTTTGTCAAGTGAGTGTAATCACTTACAGAGTTTAGCATTTTAAGGGTGTATTTCTTTCCTTTCGGGAAGACGTCTTCACCCAAATCATTTTGAACACCTTGTGAGGTTTTCCCAGAGATCAAATTGAATAGTTTTTCAACAAATTGATCTTTTAGTTTTTCAAAATTGACTGCAAAATCATTTTCCAATGACGCGATTTCTTCTTTATCTCGTGTTCTCTTGGATTTGTCTTTGACTGCTCTTTGGAACAATTTTTTGTCGATGACAACTCCTCTCAATGATGGGGATGCTTTTAATGAAGCATCTTTGACATCACCGGCTTTGTCTCCAAAGATGGCACGCAATAATTTTTCTTCAGGTGTCGGATCAGATTCTCCTTTTGGCGTGATTTTTCCAATCAAGATGTCTCCGGGCTTCACCTCGGCACCGATTCGAATCATTCCATTTTCATCCAAGTCTTTCGTTGCTTCTTCACTTACGTTCGGGATGTCATTAGTCAACTCTTCGTTTCCTAATTTGGTGTCTCTAACGTCTAAGGAGTACTCGTCAACATGAATGGATGTGAAAATATCTTCTCGCACTACTTTTTCAGAAATAACGATCGCATCCTCAAAGTTGTACCCTTTCCAAGGCATAAAGGCTACTTTCATATTTCTACCAAGTGCCAACTCCCCTTTTTGAGTTGCATATCCTTCGCAAAGAACTTGACCTTCTTGAACACGGTCTCCTTTTTTGACGATCGGTTTCAAGTTGATGTTTGTTCCTTGGTTGGTTTTTCTAAATTTGATCAAGTCGTAAGATTTCTCATCCACGTCAAAACTAACCAATCTTTCCTCGTCAGTTCTGTCGTATTTGATGGTGATCTTGTTGGCGTCTACATATTGTACTACACCGCTTCCTTCTGCGTTGATTAAGATACGTGAGTCTTTGGCAACTCTTCGTTCCAATCCTGTTCCAACAATAGGAGCTTCTGGTCGCAACAAAGGTACAGCCTGACGCATCATGTTGGACCCCATCAAAGCACGGTTGGCATCATCGTGTTCCAGGAAAGGAATCAAAGATGCTGAAATCGATGCTATCTGGTTTGGAGATACGTCCATATAACTCACCTCTTGTGGCGAGACTACTGGGTAATCCGCTTCTTCTCTTACAATGATTTTTTCTCCAACAAAATTTCCTTTGGCATCCAAAGGCAAATTGGATTGTGCAAATTTATGACCTTCTTCTTCTTCCGCACTCAAGTAGATGGGTTCTTCGGTCGTATTGACTTTTCCATCTTCTACTTTTCTGTAGGCGGTTTCGATAAATCCAAGGTGGTTTACTTTGGCATAAACGGCCAACGAAGAAATTAAACCAATATTCGGTCCCTCAGGTGTTTCAATAGGACACAAACGTCCGTAATGTGTATAGTGAACATCACGAACCTCAAATCCGGCTCTTTCTCTAGAAAGACCTCCAGGTCCTAGTGCTGATAATCTCCGTTTGTGGGTGATTTCTGCTAATGGATTTGTTTGATCCATAAACTGTGATAACTGGTTGGTTCCAAAGAAGGAATTGATCACAGAAGACAAAGTCTTCGCATTGATCAAATCAATAGGAGTAAACACCTCATTGTCACGTACATTCATTCTTTCACGAATAGTACGTGCCATTCTAGACAAACCTACACCAAATTGGCTAGCTAATTGCTCACCAACAGTTCTTACACGACGGTTAGATAAGTGATCAATATCATCAACTTCTGCTTTAGAGTTGATCAATTCAATCAAGTATTTTACGATCGTAATAATATCGTTTTTGGTTAAAACCTTCGCGTCTAACGACTCATCAAGTTGTAACTTCTTATTCATTCTGTAACGTCCTACTTCACCTAAATTATAGCGTTGTTCAGAGAAGAACAATTTATCTATAATTCCACGTGCTGTTTCTTCATCTGGCGGTTCCGCGTTTCGGAGCTGTCTGTAGATGTGTTCAACAGCTTCTTTTTCAGAATTCGTTGGGTCTTTTTGCAAGGTGTTGTGAATAATGGCATAATCAGCCATTTCATTATCAATCTTGTGCAATAAAATTGTTTTGGCACCTGAATCGATGATTTCTTCAATGTGCTCTTTTTCGAGAACGGTGTCTCGGTCAAACACGATTTCGTTTCTTTCGATAGAGACTACTTCTCCCGTATCTTCATCCACAAAATCTTCGTGCCATGTCTTCAAAACACGGGCTGCTAATTTGCGTCCTAAAACTTTTTTCAAACCACTTTTAGAGACTTTGATCTCTTCGGCAAGGTCAAAAATTTCTAAAATATCTTTGTCTCTTTCAAAACCGATGGCTCGGAACAAAGTTGTGACGGGTAATTTTTTCTTACGGTCGATATATGCGTACATCACTTGATTGATGTCTGTTGCAAATTCAATCCAAGATCCTTTAAAAGGAATGACTCTTGCAGAGTACAATTTGGTTCCATTTGCATGGAAAGATTGTCCAAAAAAGACACCAGGAGAACGGTGCAATTGAGAGACAACAACTCGTTCTGCTCCGTTGATTACAAAAGTACCCGAATTGGTCATGTAAGGGATGGTTCCCAGATAGACGTCTTGTACAATGGTTTCAAAATCCTCGTGTTCGGGATCTGTACAGTATAGTTTCAAACGAGCTTTTAGAGGGACGCTGTGTGTCAAACCTCTTTCAATACATTCTTGAATGGAGTACCTAGGTGGGTCTACAAAGTAGTCAAGAAATTCCAAAACAAAGTTGTTTCGGGTATCGGTAATTGGGAAATTGTCCATGAAAGTTTTGTACAAACCTTCATCACTTCGCTCATCAGCCTTGGTTTTTAACTGGAAAAAATCTTGAAAAGATTTGATCTGTATATCCAGAAAATCTGGATAGTCAGTTGTCAATACAGCGGATGCAAAGTTTATTCTTTCAGTACTATTTTTCGTTGCCAAAGGAGAAAAAATTTTAGTTAAAATTCTGTGTTTAATAAAGAATAAATATAAATGCAAAAAAGGGTCTAGGTCGAAAGGAGCTACTCCTTAAGACCTAAACCTTTGTTTGAATGTTGGGCAAATGCTTATTTAAGCTCTACCTCAGCTCCTGCTTCTTCTAAAGATTTTACAAGACCTTCAGCCTCATCTTTAGATACTCCTTCTTTGATTGGTGCTGGTGCACTATCAACGATTCCTTTTGCTTCTTTCAATCCCAAACCAGTCAATTCCTTCACCAATTTCACAACTGCTAATTTAGAAGCTCCTGCTGCTTTTAAGATCACGTCAAATTCAGTTTGCTCTTCAGCGGCTTCTCCACCGGCTGCTGCAGGTCCTGCTACTGCCACTGCTGCTGCAGCTGGCTCAATCCCGTACTCATCTTTTAATATTGTCGCCAATTCGTTTACTTCTTTTACAGTCAAGTTTACCAATTGTTCTGCGAAATCTTTTAATTCTGCCATTTTGTTAATTTTTAAATTGTAATATAATAATTTATTTGTGCGCTTGATTTATCTTTCAGACAAGGTCTTAACAATACCTGAAAGTGTTTGTCCTCCTGATTGCAATGCTGAAATAACATTTTTTGCAGGAGACTGCAACAATCCGATGATCTCTCCAAGAAGTTCTTCTTTGGATTTGATGTTCACAAGGTTGTCTAACTGATCGTCTCCTAAATAAACAGCTTCTTCAATGTAAGCTCCTTTTAAAAGAGGTTTGTCAGATTTTTTACGAAATTCTTTGATAATCTTCGCAGGAGCATTTCCTGTTTCGGACAATAAGATGGATGAATTTCCTTTTAAGATAGAAGGTAATTCCCCAAATTCTTTGGTTGAGTTTTCCATTGCTTTGGTAAGCAAGGTGTTTTTTACAACAGCCAATTGTACGTCTGATTTAAAACAAGCTCTTCTTAAGTTGGAAGTCGCTTCAGCGTTTAAGCCAGAGATGTCTGCTACATAGATGATACTGGAATCAGTTAATTGGGCAGTTAAATCAGCTATTACTTTCGATTTTTCTTCTCTTGTCATAATTTACGAGTTTTAACTTCCTAATTAGTTTGATTTGATATCTAGTGCCAATCCAGTACTCATAGTACTCGACATGTAGCTACTTTTGATATAGGTTCCTTTGGATGCTGTTGGTTTCATTTTGATCAAAGTTTGGATCAATTCGTTCGCGTTTTCAGCAATTTGTTTTGCATCAAAAGATACTTTCCCAATGGCTGCATGTACGATTCCCGTTTTGTCTACTTTGAAATCAATTTTACCGGCTTTTACCTCTTTAACGGCTTTGGCTACGTCCATAGTAACCGTCCCTGTCTTAGGATTGGGCATCAAACCTCTCGGTCCTAACACACGTCCTAAAGGTCCTAATTTACCCATAACACTCGGCATGGTGATAATTACATCAACGTCTGTCCAACCGCCTTTGATTTTTTGTAGGTACTCATCCAATCCAACATAATCTGCACCTGCTTCCGTTGCTTCTGCTTCTTTATCTGGAGTGACTAATGCCAATACTTTTACATCTTTACCAGTACCGTGAGGTAATGTTACAACTCCACGAACCATTTGATTTGCTTTTCTAGGATCTACACCCAAACGAATTGCTAAATCTACGGTCGCATCAAATTTTACGTTTGTAATCTCTTTAACCAAGGCGGATGCTTCGGATACGGAGTACAATTTTGAAGCGTCCACTTTTGCTTGTGCTTCTTTTTGATTTTTTGTTAATTTTGCCATTTCTTCAGTTTATTGTGGAGCGTCTCCTTTCATTAAAATCCCCATAGATCGTGCAGTTCCTGCAATCATGTTTGTTGCAGATTTGATGGTAAATGCATTTAAATCTTGCATTTTGTCTTCTGCAATAGCGGCAGCTTGTTCCCAAGTGATGCTTGCTACTTTGTTACGATTGGGTTCACCTGATCCTTTTTTAATTTTTGCTGCTTCAAGAATTTGAACAGCTGCTGGTGGAGTTTTGATGACAAAGTCAAAAGATTTGTCTTTGTATACCGTAATTGCTACAGGCAAGACTTTTCCTTGTTTGTCTTGGGTTCTCGCGTTGAATTGCTTACAGAACTCCATGATATTTACTCCGGCAGCACCTAAAGCAGGACCTACTGGTGGGGACGGGTTTGCCGCTCCTCCACGTACTTGTAATTTTACTACTTTGCTTACTTCTTTTGCCATTTTAAAACCTATTTTACTTTACATATAGTGGAAGCCATCTGTAACAGTTCGTTTTTTATTTGTTTAGGAGATTTTATCTACCTGCATATAACTCAATTCCAAAGGGGTCTTTCGTCCAAAGATCTTTACCATGACCTCTAATTTTCGTTTGTCTTCGTTTACTTTTTCAATGACTCCGTCAAAACCGTTGAAAGGACCGTCTACTACCTTGACCGTTTCTCCAGCAGAGAAAGGAATTGGGATGTTTTCATTTTGAATAGCCAACTCATCGACTTTTCCGAGCATTCGGTTGATTTCGCTTTTTCGCATTGGAATGGGTTCACCTCCTTTGGTTTCCCCTAAGAATCCAATCACACCAGTAACCGATTTGATCACGTGAGGCACTTCTCCTGAGAGGTTGGCTTCTACCATGATGTATCCCGGAAAGTAAACGCGTTCTTTGTTTACCTTTTTTCCGTTGCGAATCTGAATTACTTTTTCTGTTGGGACCAATACTTGCTCGACAAAATCCGACAGGCCCAATCTAGAAATCTCAGTTTCTATATAAGACTTTACTTTATTTTCTTGTCCGCCGATTGCTCTAACGACGTACCATTTCTTAACAGACTCCGTCATATATATTAATTAAAAATGTTGAAAAATGAATCCAAAGCTCCTTGAAAAAGGGAATCTACAGCAAATACTGCCAAGGCAAATAACACCGTAAAAATGGCGACTACAACAGTTGATTTTTGAGCTTCAGCTTTTGGCAGCCAAGTCATGTTATTATTCAACTCTTCAAACGATTCTTTGATATATTTTACAACACTCATTTCTTACTTGTTTTTTTGTGCACGGGCGGAGAGACTCGAACTCACGACACCTGGTTTTGGAGACCAGTGCTCTACCAACTGAGCTACGCCCGTAAAAACGAGGTGTCCGACAATAAAGCCAAAACACCTCGTAATTATATTATAGTTTTATTACTACAAGATTTCAGTCACCTGACCTGCTCCTACAGTTCTACCACCCTCACGGATTGCAAAACGCAAACCAACATTCATTGCGATTGCTTGGTGTAAATCTACAGTAATTGTCAAGTTGTCTCCTGGCATTACCATTTCAACTCCGTCAGGCAAGTTGATTGTTCCAGTTACATCCGTTGTACGAACGTAAAACTGTGGACGGTAGTTGTTATGGAATGGAGTATGACGTCCACCTTCTTCTTTTTTCAATACATAAACCTCAGCTTTGAATTTATCATGTGGAGTTACAGAACCTGGCTTACAGATTACCATTCCTCTTTTGATATCTTCTTTAGCAATACCTCTCAATAAGATACCTGCATTATCTCCAGCCTCACCTCTATCTAAGATTTGACGGAACATTTCAATACCAGTAATAGTAGATGTTAGCTTTTCAGCTCCCATTCCAATAATATCAACAGTATCTCCAGTGTTAGCAATTCCAGTTTCGATACGTCCAGTTGCTACTGTACCACGACCTGTAATTGAGAATACATCCTCGATAGGCATTAAGAAATCTTTTTCTACTTCTCTCACTGGCTCTTCGATCCAAGTGTCACAAGCGTCCATTAATTCCATAATCTTTTCAGACCATTTAGCATCACCATTCAATCCACCCAAAGCAGATCCAGCGATTACCGGTCCATTGTCACCATCATAGTCGTAGAAAGAAAGCAATTCTCTTACTTCCATTTCAACCAACTCTAACAATTCTTCATCATCAACTAAATCCACCTTGTTCATGAAAACAACCATTCTAGGAATTCCTACTTGTTTTCCTAAAAGAATATGCTCTCTTGTTTGAGGCATTGGACCATCTGTTGCAGCTACGACCAAAATTGCACCGTCCATTTGAGCGGCACCCGTTACCATGTTCTTTACGTAATCCGCGTGACCTGGACAGTCAACGTGCGCGTAGTGACGATTAGTAGTTTGGTACTCAACGTGTGAAGTGTTGATTGTAATACCTCTTTCTTTCTCTTCTGGAGCGTTGTCGATTTGATCGAAATTCTTTACTTCAGAAAGACCTGCAGCAGCCAATACAGTTGTAATAGCAGCCGTTAAAGTTGTCTTACCGTGATCTACGTGCCCAATTGTACCAATGTTTAAGTGTGGTTTCGAGCGGTCAAAAGTTTCTTTAGCCATGATTATTAATTTTAATTCTTAGTTTATTATACTTGTTTAATTATACACGTTTTAAAAAATTCTTTGAGCCAATGACGGGAATTGAACCCGTGACCTCTTCCTTACCAAGGAAACGCTCTACCTCTGAGCTACACCGGCGAATTGACTTAGAGCGAAAGACCGGGTTCGAACCGGCGACATTCAGCTTGGAAGGCTGACGCTCTACCAACTGAGCTACTTTCGCATTTTTTTAAATCAAATCCTTATCTTAGCATGGCTAAAATAATTGTGGTGAGAGAAGGATTCGAACCTTCGAAGCTTGCGCAGCAGATTTACAGTCTGCCCTCGTTGGCCACTTGAGTATCTCACCTTAGTTCAAAGAACGAGGCTTGTCAATATTACTCAACTAACAAACCTTTTTTGCTTTCTGTTTGTGAAAAACCTCGCGGTTTTATTGAGCCGATGGAGGGACTCGAACCCACGACCTGCTGATTACAAATCAGCTGCTCTAGCCAGCTGAGCTACATCGGCTTTTGCCCACAAAAAAGCAGTCCATTATTTCTAACGGACTGCAAATGTATAAAGTTTATTTTACTACGACAAACTTTTTTTGTTTATTTTCATTTTTTTTAGTGCTGTAAGGCGCGCTCTTTTTCTTTTGATTTCTTAAGCTGCCGCTTCATCGAGAGGATCGCCAAAGAAACCGCTTCTTCAAAAGTTTTGTGTTCTTTTTTTACAATCAAATCCGCTCCTGGAATCGTGATTTTGAATTCCGAAATTTTATTTTCCTTGTCACTTGTTTTTTGGACTTTTAAAAAGACTTCGACTCCGATGATTTTGTCGTAAAACTTTTCCAGTCCCTTGATTTTCTTTTCTACATAGTTCACCAATTTTTTGTCCGCATTGAAATTTACTGATTGAATAGATACTTTCATAAAAGGTTTTATTTTTTTACACTCCTAGGGTGAGCTTGGTTGTACACTTCCTTTAAGTGCTCTAAGCTGGTATGTGTGTATACTTGAGTAGAGGCCAAACTGGAATGTCCTAGCAATTCCTTGACCGAATTCAAATCTGCCCCCTTGTTTAAAAGATGTGTCGCAAACGAGTGTCTCAAAACATGGGGACTTTTTTTCACTTTCTTAGACACTTTACTAAAATAAAGATTTACAAGTCTATAAACAAGTGTTCCGTAAATTTTATTTCCTTTTTGGGTTACAAAAAGAAATTCGGTCTCTCCAAACAGTTTGTGTTTCTCGTTAAGGTAGCGCTGCAGTGTCTCTCTAACAGTCTCTAACAACGGTAAAATTCTTTCCTTGTTGCGTTTGCCCAAAACCTTCACCGTACGTTGCTCCAAATCGAGATCCCCCTCTTTCAAGCCTATCAATTCCTCTCTTCGCATCCCCGTTGAATACAACAACTCCACGATCAATGCAACTCTCAAGGACTCGTAATCATCTCCTTTGAGTGCTGCAAGCACCTCGTTCATTTCGGCTTCAGAAAAAGGAATTTGAATTCTTTTGGGGACTTTGAGCGCTTTGTGATTCACCAACGGATTCATTTCCAACTGCTCTGTTCGTTGCAAGAACTTGAAAAAGCTATTGAGAGAGCTTACTTTTCGATTGATCGTTCGGTTTGAAATTCCGCTGTCTACCAAAGAGACAATCCAAGAACGGATTTCTGGATAATTGGCTTTTTCAATGGCCGACAACTGGTAATTTTGCAGGCAAAAAAGTTGAAACATTTCCAAATCTCTTTTGTAGGCTTTTGCAGTGAGAGGGGACTGCTTTTTTTCCAACAAAATATAGTTTGTATAAAGTGCAATCAAAATGTGGTAGCTTTTGGGTTCGGTGGCAATAGTACACGACGAACAACGAGGTGCTTTCTACAAAGTTACAAAAACAAAAAAAAACCTGTTTGCAATTTGCGAACAGGTTTTTTTTAGTTGGTTTCAAAAACTTAACTCAACTCTTCGTTGGTTCTTAGTTTCTGAATGTATTGCGCTTTGATGTTTTGCTTTCTATTGGCAACAGACGGTTTTGTGAAATGCTGACGCTCACGCAATTGTCTCATCGTTTTTGTGCGATCAAATTTTCTTTTGAAACGCTTCAACGCTCTATCGATGTTTTCTCCTTCTTTGATAGGTATAATTAACATTGTGTATCACCTCCTTTCATCGCTTGTTCTTTAAAAAGTTATTTCGGGTGTTTTGCCTGCAAAATGCTTCACAATGGGCCTGGACACCTTTTTTATAATTTCTTGATTCGGACTGCAAAAATACAATTAATTTCCAATTTCAGCTATTTTTTTTACTCTTTTAAAAGATTCCTTGAGATCACGACTTTTTGAATTTCTGTCGTTCCCTCCCCTATGGTACACAATTTTGAATCTCGGTAGAATTTCTCAACGGGAAAGTCTTTGGTATACCCGTAACCACCATGTATTTGAACGGCCTCATTGGCTACTCTGACACAGCATTCGGAAGCGTACATTTTTGCCATTGCACCAATTTTGGTCATCGGCTGTTCATTGTTTTTGAGAAATGCGGCTTTGTGAACCAACAATTCTGACGCTTCAATTTCTGTGGCCATATCTGCCAACTTGAAAGAGATTCCTTGAAAGGAGGAAATGGGTTTTCCAAACTGAACGCGTTCTTTGGAATATTTTAAAGCGGCTTCGTAAGCTCCTTTAGCGATTCCCAAAGACAAGGCACCGATAGAAATTCTCCCACCGTCTAAAATTTTCATGGACTGTACAAATCCTTCTCCTACTTCTCCTAAAATAGCATCTTTGTGCACACGGCAATTGGAAAAAATCAATTCTGCAGTTTCCGAGGCACGCATCCCCAATTTGTCTTCTTTCTTACCAGAAGTAAATCCTTCGGTTCCTTTTTCTACAACAAAAGCGGTCATTCCGTGTGAATCTCCTTTTTCACCCGTGCGAACAACGACCACAGCAACATTTCCACTGATGCCATGTGTAATAAAATTTTTGGCTCCGTTTAATACGTAGTAATCCCCGTCTTTTACCGCGGTTGTACTCATGCCACCAGCATCAGAACCTGTATTGTGTTCTGTCAAACCCCAAGCACCAATCCATTCTCCAGTAGCCAATTTGGGCAACCATTTCTCTTTTTGAGCTGCATTTCCAAATTGCAAGATATGTCCTGTACAAAGAGAGTTGTGCGCTGCCACTGACAAACCTATGGAACCGTCTACTTTGGACAACTCTTCTAAAATAAGTATGTATTCGTGGTAACCCAGTCCGGAACCTCCGTATTGCTCGGGAACCAAGATTCCCATAAAGCCCATTTCGCCAATTTTTCGAAACAAATCAATTGGAAAAAATTGTTGTTCGTCCCAATCCATGACATGGGGTAATATGTGCTGTGCTGCAAAGTCTCGGATGGAGGCAGCAATCATTTTTTGTGTTTCTGTATAACCGAAGTTCATAGGGAATGTTTAACCTTTTAAAGCAAAATTTAAACAAAAATATTACTTAATTAATTAGCACGCAAATATAAAGCTATTCTGTCGTATTTTTCTACAGGAAATCCGTCTATTTTTTTAAGTTCTTGAAGGTTTTCTATATTGCCCACAGAATTTTTGTAAGAGAAAATCAACTTGGTGGTTTTGTAGTCCAAATAAACGATTGACAAAACTTCTTTAAAAGTAGCTGTATTGACCGGAATTTTCTTAATTAAAGGTATTTCGGCCACCACAAATAGACTTTTTAGTTTGTCTACAACAAGTGAATCCAAGCCCCACACCTCGTTCAATTGTTCTATGGTAGAAAAACCACCGAGCAATTTTTTATAACTTAGGATGCGTTTTGACAATTTTTGTCCGATGCCCCGCACCGTCATCAAATCTTCTTGGGTTGCGCTGTTGATGTCAATCGCTGGGCGAAGTGAAACTTTAGGTTTGGTGTTTTTTTTTGCAGCGTAAAACACCGGAAACCGAAAGTGGGGAGCCAACACGTTCAAAAGGCTGTCACTTATATGGGTGACTTTTTGAAAGTCGGCCAAGGTTCGAATCCATTTTTGTTGCTTTCGATATAAAAAAAGACGGTCCAATTCCAGGACAGACATGCCCAATTCATATCCTTTGGCATCGGTCAAAAAGTTGGGGTTGACTTGATAGCCTTTGAAAACTTTCTTTTGTGCTTTTTGCAAAGAATCCCACTGATCTTGAAATGCTTGCAAGTCTCCCCTTTTCGTCTCCAAAACGGGAGTCGAACTGTCTACATAATAAAAGACTGCCTGGAGGGATGCAATGAGCAACAATAAATAAAAAACCCCATTTCGTTGGCGTTTGTTATACCTGAGATGGGGTCTGTATGATTTCATATGCTTTGTTTATTCTTTCTGATACCCAATCGCTTTTAAATATTTATTCAATTCTATTTTTACTTTTGGAGCTAAAAACAACAAACCGATAATGTTTGGAAATACCATGGCAAAAATCATCGCATCAGAAAATTCTATCACAGAATTCAAACTGGAAGAGGCGCCAACAATCACTACGAATAAAAATAGGGTTTTGTAGGTTAAATCAGACACTCTTCCTTTGCCAAATAAATACTTCCAACCTTGAATTCCATAATACGACCATGACAACATCGTGGAAAAGGCAAATAAAATTACGGCTACGGTCAATACCAAAGAAAAGTTGGGAATCGCAGAATCAAATGCTATTGAGGTCAAGTCAACCCCTCCTACTTTTTTTCCTGTACTGTTCAACACAACATTACTTCCTTCTAGATTCCCGTAGGCAAATAGATTGCTCTTTATATTGGTGACAACAATGACCAAAGCTGTCATCGTACAAATTACTACGGTATCTACGAAGGGACCGATCGAGGCAACAATTCCTTCACTTGCAGGAAAACGAGTTTTTACTGCAGCATGTGCAATGGAAGCAGATCCTACCCCTGCTTCATTTGAAAAGGCAGCTCTTCTGAATCCTTGAATCATGACGCCAATCACCCCTCCTACTACAGCTTTATTTCCAAAAGCACTGGACCAAATATCATGGATCCCTTGGGGAACTACCTCGTAATTCATCACAATAATAACGATGGCTGCACCTATGTAGAGTATCCCCATAAAAGGGACGACTCTCTCTGTTACTTGGCCAATTCTTTTGATTCCTCCAATGATTACAACGCCTACTAGGATTGCCATTAATACACCAAACCAAAATCCATTTTCAACACCAAACAAAACTTTCAACTGACTTGCTGCTTGGTTTGATTGAAACATGTTTCCCCCTCCGAAAGAACCTCCGACTACAAAAACGGCGTACAATCCAGCAAGGACTTTCCCCAAGCCTCCAATATTTTTTTCTTTCAGCCCCTTTTTCAAATAATACATAGGACCTCCATAAATCTTTCCGTCTTCCCCTACTTCACGGTACTTGACCCCTAACGTAGCTTCCACTAATTTTGTGGACATCCCTAAAAACCCTGCCAAGATCATCCACAATGTCGCTCCCGGCCCACCGATTGCAATGGCCACTGCCACACCTGCAATGTTTCCCAAACCTACTGTTGCAGAAAGGGCTGCCGTTAGCGCTTGAAAATGGGTGACCTCTCCAACAACTCCTTCTGCTTGTGGACTTTCAAAAACATCTCCTCCAGGTGTTGGATCTCCAGCAACCACCTCTACGGCATGGTGATCTATAGAATCGTAGGTTCCTTTTGCTGCGTTTATCGCCACTCGCAACAAACGAACATTCGCAAATTTAAAATATAGGGTAAAAAACAAGGCTCCTAAAAGCAAGACAATCAAAACGATTGGAACAGGATTCCCAGCAATGACAACAGGATAAAATACCAGCGAACCAATCATGTCTGCAAAAGGCTTGAAACCAGCTTCAATTTTCTCATCTACTGACATTTCTTGTGCAAAACTCATAAACGGCACCAAAATAAGCATCCGCACTAAAAATATTTTCTTCATTTTAGTCGTTTTTTTTATGTGTATTCTTAAACTATTTATTCCTCTAACGCAACTTAAGGTAAGTAGGCAGTCACATTAAAACTCAAAAAACCTCTTTGATTTTTAAGATTTGATCTGGACGCCCCAACAATATCAAATTGGATTTGGGTTGCAAAACCATGTCCGAAGAAGGATTGATAATGTATTCGCCATCACCTGTTACAAAACCGATGACGCTGCAGCCTGTTTTTTTTCTCAAATCCAAATCTCTAATCGACTTTAAGAGGTATTCCTCAGGTAAGTCCTCGACGGCGATTTCTTCTAAATTGGCAGAGCTTTCACCGTCCAAAGAAATACGATTTACAAATTCCACCAAATCGGGCGTCACTAACAAAGCCGCCATGTGATCTCCTCCTATTTTATCAGGCATGATGATGTTGTCCGCTCCGGCAATTTTTAATTTATGCTGACTGGAATCATTGGTTGCCCTGCTCACAATAGTGGTATTGGCATTTAATTGTCTTGAGGAAAGAACGACGTATAGATTATCAGCATCTGACGGCAAGGCAGTGATCAAACTTTTGGCCTTTTCAATGCCTGCATGCAACAAAGAGGCGTCATCCGTTGCGTCGCCTTCGACACATAAAAAACCATCTTCTTCGATTTCTTTTAGCAAGTCTGGAGATTTCTCAATAACCACACATGACTTCTTGTGGTTTTTAAGTTTGAAAGCCGCTTGACGTCCATTTCTTCCATAACCACAGACAATGGTATGTCCTTCTAAAGAATCGATTTGTTTTAAAATTTTAGTTGTTCTCAGTGCTTCCATCAAGGTAGTATTTGATAAGTATTCAGATACAACACTTACCAAATATCCGTAGATACTAATACTGGTAAGAATCATAAAAATAGTGAAAATTTTTGACGCATCGGTCAGTGGGTGTACTTCTCCAAAACCAACTGTTGTAATGGTGATGATGGTCATGTAAAGGGCATCTACCAAAGTGTAATCAAAGAGTGAGCTGTAGCCCAAAACTCCTAATAAAATAACGCCTAAAAAAAGGACAATGGCTTTGTATGCTCTTGATGTCAAAGGATTTTTTTTAGCTGTTACAAATCAAAAACGGAAGTTCTTTTAGTGTAAACCATGTCTTTCAATTTTAGCAAAAACGCCAAAATCAGGTACAAGCCAAAAGAAACCCCTAAAGTTACAAATGTGAAATAAACAAAAAACAAACGAATGTTTTTTACTGCAATCCCCAAACGGTCTGAAAGACGCGAAAAAACATCAAAGCCATGCCGTTCAAAATAGTAGCGAATTTCATGTATCCATTTCATCGTTTTTTTTTTAATTTCTAGTGCAAGATAAGAAAAGCAATTTAGAATTCTCTTACATATGAGGGAACGCAACTTAAATTCGTGAAAATTTTCAAAACTACCTCGAATAGCCTATTTTTGTGAAAAATATCAGTAGCATGACGCGAGCGCAACTCATCGAACAAATCCATCTCAAAAAATCTTTTTTATGCATCGGTTTGGATGTAGACTTGGACAAAATTCCAAAGCACCTTTTGGAGATGGAAGACCCTGTTTTTGAGTTCAACAAACAGCTTATTGATGCCACTCATCATTTGGCAGTTGCTTACAAACCCAATACCGCTTTTTACGAATCTTACGGTTTGAAAGGATGGCAATCCTTGGAAAAAACAATCCGATACTTGAATCAAAAATACCCTGAAATTTTTAGCATCGCCGACGCCAAAAGAGGTGACATCGGAAACACCTCCACCCGATACGCGGAAGCTTTCTTTAACAATTTACAGTTTGACTCAGTCACCGTTGCTCCTTATATGGGCAGCGACTCCGTAGAACCTTTTCTCGCTTTTAAAGACAAGTTTACCATTTTATTGGCCTTGACTTCCAACAAAGGAGGTTTGGACTTTCAAGCACAAGATGTATCCGAAGACCGTCAACTGTACCAAGAAGTTCTCAAGCAATCTCTAACTTGGAAAAACAAGGAACAATTGATGTATGTTGTTGGCGCTACCAAGGCGGCTTATTTCAAAAGCATCCGAAAAATTGTGCCCGACCATTTTTTACTCGTCCCGGGAGTGGGAGCGCAAGGAGGAGACCTCCAAGAAGTTTGCAAGTACGGACTGAACAAAGATATCGGCTTGTTGGTCAATTCCTCTAGAGGAATTATCTACGCGAGCAATGGAACTGACTTTGCAGCGGCCGCACAACAAAAAGCCTTGGAATTGCAAAAAGAAATGGCGGTCATCATGGAGACTTTTCTCTGAAACAACGCCTAGTACAAAAGCGCTTGCCCTTCTAAAAATCAATGAAAAGAGTCTGTTTTTTTATCGTAGTGGTAAGGACAGTGTTTGCAACCACTTTTGCAACAATAACCTCTTTTTAGATGGTAAGCTTCCGTAAACACACGGTATCCTTGCGCATTCCAATAAAAATCTTCCTGTTGTAGTGGTTCTTTGTTCATAAGATTGGTACGTGTTGTTTGCAAAAATAAGCCTTCTCATCGAATCCTCCCACAAAGAAGTGAAAACAAAACCCTCC
>CAWVRK010000013.1:0-53578 GCA_963932955.1 uncultured Flavobacteriaceae bacterium | reverse complement strand
TTGGCAGATTTTCTGTTTTTAATCCTGATGGGTATCAGGTCGCTTCATCGTGGAGACGCCGGGAATCGAACCCGGGTCCAAACAAGCAATCGCAAGGCTTTCTACATGCGTAGTTTTTAATTAATTTTCGATCTTGAGCCGCTTAAAAACAAGCTACGCAAGACTTATCTTCTTTATTTCGGAAGGGCACCGAAGCTTGCCGTTCCTAGAATTCCATTTACGACACCTCTGAGTGGAACGCCGAAATTCAAGGCTTTCCGGAGGTGTAAAGCTTTCTCACCTTGTGAGACTAGGCCAATCCTACTGTGATTCGGATTAAGCAGCTAAAGCGTAGTTATCTTCGCCGTGTAAAAAAGTGAAACAAAGTTTTACGAGGTCTGTTTCCTTGCTCGGCATGCTTACATATTGATTGATCTCGCTGTCAAAACCAGTCGTCCCCAATACATGTGATTGGTTTTGCAAAATTAAGAAAATAATAAGGATTTGAGTCGATCTCTTTGCGTTAATTCGAATATATTCGCAGTACCGAGAATTTGTAAGAAACCAAATGCAAGACCCAAAAGACGTTTTAAAAACCCTCGCCCACACCCAGATGCCTTATGGTAAATTCAAAGGTGTCGATCTTATTGATCTGCCCGAACCGTATATTGTTTGGTACCACAGCAAAGGATTTCCAAAAGGAAAAATAGGCACACTTTTGGGATTGGTTTACGAACTCAAACTAAATGGGTTGGAATACTTAGTACACAAAATCAAAAAGCAAAGCAATCCTCCTCCAAAAAGAGCTTAATGCAACTTGTTGATGGTTTTGCGAATCGCCACCAAATTTGTCAATAGCTTTTCCAAATGTTGGAGGTCCAACATATTGGCGCCGTCGGATTTGGCATTTGCAGGATCAAAATGCGTTTCCAAAAACAAACCGTCTACGCCAACAGCGATGCCCGCTCTCGCAATGGTTTCAATCATGTCAGGTCTTCCTCCAGTCACACCACTGCTTTGGTTGGGTTGTTGCAGCGAATGGGTCACGTCCAAAACCGTCGGTGCAAAAGCTTGCATCTCCGGAATGCCGCGAAAATCGACCACCATGTCTTGGTAGCCAAACATGGTCCCTCGGTCAGTGATCCACGCTTTGTCATTGCCGCTGTCTTTTACTTTTTGTACGGCATGTTGCATCGCTCCGGGGCTCATAAACTGTCCTTTCTTGAGATTGATGACCTTGCCGGTTTTTGCAGCAGCGACTAGCAAATCGGTTTGACGGACCAAAAAGGCAGGTATCTGTAAGACATCCACATAGGCGGCTGCCAGGGCTGCATCCTCGTTGGTGTGGATGTCTGTCACTGTGGGAATGTCAAAGGCTTCCGAAACCTTGCTGAGTATTTTGAGTGCCTTTTCGTCTCCGATGCCCGTAAAACTATCGATGCGAGATCGGTTGGCCTTTTTGTAACTTCCTTTAAATACCAAAGGGATTTTGAGTTTGTCAGTCACTGCTACCAAGCGTTCTGCAATGCGCATAGCCATTTCCTCTCCTTCGATGGCACAGGGGCCTGCCAAAAGAAAAAAATTACCATGCTCCGTGTGTTTTATTTTGGGAATCTGCTTCAAATCCATGGGATGTCTTTTTTGGGCAAATATACATTTTTAGCCGTTAATTTTCAGCGCAGCTCCCAAAATCATTTTTCCTAGGGTCCCCGAATAAAAACGGCTTCTATTTGTGATTATTCCTTATTTTTACACTTTAGAGCTCTGCCCATGAACATACATTTTATTGCCATCGGAGGAAGTGCCATGCACAACCTTGCCCTGGCCTTGCACCTCAAAGGCGCACAAATTACAGGCAGCGACGATGCTGTTTTTGAACCTTCCAAGTCTCGTTTGCAAGCCAAAGGCTTGTTGCCCCTAGTTTTTGGGTGGTTTCCAGAAAAAATCCACACGGACTTGGATGCTGTTATTTTGGGCATGCATGCCAAGCCCGACAATCCAGAACTGCTGAAAGCCCAAGAGTTGGGTCTAAAAATTTATTCCTATCCCGAGTTCCTATACGAGCAGTCCAAAAACAAAACACGTGTGGTCATCGGAGGGTCTCACGGAAAAACAACCATTACTTCCATGGTGCTTCACGTACTCAACTACCACGAGGTGGCAGCAGATTATATGGTGGGCGCACAGTTGGAAGGTTTTGAGACCATGGTGCATTTGACTGATGACAACGAATTCATCGTATTGGAAGGAGACGAATACCTGTCCTCACCAATCGACAGGAGGCCTAAGTTTCACCTGTACAAACCCAACATCGCACTGATCAGCGGAATTTCTTGGGACCATATCAATGTCTTTCCGACTTTTGAAAATTACAAAGCGCAATTCCGGATTTTTGTAGATTCGCTGACCAACGGTGGCATCCTTGTTTACAACGAAGAAGACACAGCAGTCAAAAACGTGGTAGAAGAAAGCCAACACACAGTCAAAAAGTATCCCTATGGGACTCCCAAACACAAAATTGAAAACGGAACAACTTATTTGGATACGCCCGTCGGTTGGATGCCCCTTCAGATTTTTGGAGAACACAATTTGCAAAACCTGGCAGGTGCCCAATGGATTTGTCTTCACATGGGGGTAGGAGAAGATGACTTTTACGAAGCCATCGCTAGTTTTTCGGGTGCCAGCAAGCGTCTGGAGAAAATAACAGAAAGTTCAAGTACTGTTGTTTTTAAAGATTTTGCACACGCGCCTTCCAAAGTACAAGCAACCAGCAACGCTGTCAAAAAACAATATACAAAACGCACATTGTTGGCCTGTTTGGAATTGCATACCTACAGCAGTTTGAATGCTGCTTTTTTACAAGAATACAAAGGAACCTTAGATGCAGCAGATACGGCAGTTGTTTTTTACACACCCAAAGCAGTTGCACTCAAACAACTCAAAGAAGTCACTGCCCAACAAATAAAAGAAGCTTTTGGAAGAGAAGATTTGATCGTCTATACAGATCCCCTCGAATTTCAAGAGTTTTTGTTCGCTCAAGATTTGTCCGATACCGCATTGCTATTGATGAGTTCGGGGAATTATGGAGGCTTGGACTTTGAGGCTTTTAAAACAACCCAGTTTGACTGATTGGTGCTTCGTGCTTTTGTAGAATGCTTTAATTGGAAATACAAAGCTCTAAATAAAAAAGACGTTTAATTTTGTTTCCAGAAGAAGGGGGTGAGCAGGATCAAGACTGTGAACAATTCCAGTCTGCCAATCAGCATGAGGAAAGAACAGAACAGCTTGGCGGTACCGGACAATTGGGCATAGTTTTCTGTAGGCCCTAAAGAGCCAATAGCGGGCCCGACATTTCCGAGTGAAGAGGCAGCAGCTCCGATGGCCGCTTCAAAATCCAAGCCCAAAAAGCTCAAGATGACGGCACTGCTGACAAAAATCAACATGTACAAGACAAAAAAGGAAAGGATGTTAAAGACAATGGTACGAGAAATGCCTTTTCCGTCATAACGAACGGGAATGATGGCATTGGGATGGAGTAATTTTTTAAATTCCAACACACTGTTTTTGATCATGATGATGTGTCGAACAATTTTGACGCCTCCACTGGTAGACCCAGCAGATCCCCCGATAAAAAAAAGCGCAAAGATGAGCATGGTGGCCAAGGAATTCCACATGGTGTAATCTGCGGACACAAATCCGGTGGTCGTTACGATGGCGACCACTTGAAAGCTCGCATGTCGAAAGGCACTTTCAAAAGCACCCCAAGGCATGGGGTGCAAGACCGTTGTTTGCAGGTTTGTGTCTTGAAAGAAATAGACCATTCCCGTGACGCTGACACAAAGGAGCAATACACCAAAGAAGTAATATTTAAACTCTTCGTTTTCAAAAACCCGTCGTATTTTTCCTTTCAATGCAAAATATGTAAGGACAAAATTGGTTCCCGCAACAAACATAAAAGCGATGACGATGTACTGCACCATTGGCATGTGGTTCCAGTGAGCGATGCTCGCATTTTTGGTGGAAAAGCCACCGGTACTCATGGTTGCCATTGCATGATTGATGGCGTCAAACCAGGTCATTCCTGCGATTTTTAACAACAAAAACTCAGTCATTGTCAACGAGACATACATCAGCCACAGGCGTTTTGCAGTTTGGGTGATTCTCGGGTGCATCTTGTCGGTTGAGGGTCCTGGCGCTTCCGCCATAAACAATTGCATGCCTCCAATTCCTAAAAGGGGTAAGATGGCAATGGTCAATACGATGATACCCATGCCCCCAATCCAATGGGTGGCGCTTCTCCAAAATAAAATTCCTTTGGGCAAGACTTCGATGTCTTGAATGATGGAGGCACCCGTAGTGGAATACCCAGAAATGGTTTCAAAGATAGCATCTGTAAAGTTGGGAATGGCGCCAGTGAGTAGGTAGGGCAATGCTCCGGTAAAAGTGAGTACCAGCCAGCCCAAAGTAACGATGAGGTATCCTTCTTTTTTTTGGAGAGATTTGTTCGCATTTCTGTTAAAAAACCAAGCGCAAAAACCCAGAAAGATGGTGATGATGCCCGCTGTAAAAATCCCTTCGCTAGCCGCCTCTTTATGGTACCAACTAAAGGGGACAGCCAACAGCATAAAAACACCGTTCAAAATGGCGGTAAGTCCTAAAAAGCTCGCAATGATTTTGTAGTTTAAACCGTTCATGGATTTAGTTGTTAAAGAGCTTTTCTACCTCTCCGATTGCTTCTGGTAGGCAAAAAACGATGGCCCTATCTCCAGGTAGGATTTGAAAATCTCCAAAAGTCATCAACGCTTCTCCCTGTCGGACCACACCGCCAAAAACCGCTTTTTTGGTCAGGTTGATGTCCTTGATAGGCTGCTCGGTGACTTTGGTATTTCTTCTGACAAAAAATTCCAATACTTCAGCGTCCACATTGTGAAGGTTTGCCAAGGCCAACACCTTTCCTTTTCGAACGTGCTTGAAAATGGCACTGGCAGCTAGGAGTTTTTTGTTGATCAGTGTGTCAATCCCTATGGTTTGAGAAATGTTGATATAATCCATGTTTTCAACCAAGGCGATGGTTTTTTTGACACCTTTGGATTTGGCAACCAAACAGGACATGATGTTGGTTTCTGAATTCCCAGTCACTGCAACAAAAGCGTCCATTTTGGCGATGGATTCCTCTTCGAGCAAGTCTACATTTCTGCCGTCTCCTTGAACAATTAAAGTATCGCAAAGCGCATCTGCCAATTCAAAAGCTTTGTCTCGCTTGGCTTCAATCAGTTTTACCTTGAAATTTTTAGCACACAAATTTAAGGCTGCTATTTGGCCAATTTTACTTCCACCCAAGATCATGACGTCTTTGACACCAATCTTTTCTTTTCCAATCAAAGGATAAATTTTGTCAATGGAATCTTCAGGGACGGAAAAATAGACCTGGTCGTGGTGTTTGAAAAGGGTATCTCCCCTTGGAATGATGGTTTCTACTGTATTTTCTCTTTTGAGGGAGATGGTGATAAAATCAATGTCCGAAAATTCTTTCTTGGCTTCTTGCACGGATTTGTTTACCAAAGGCGATTTCGACGAAAGACGGGCTCCAAGAATGTTGATGGCTCCGTTTTCAAATTCAATCTTATCGTTGAAGACGGATTCGTTTAATAGGGTTTCTATTTCGTTGGCCGCTAAGTTTTCTGGAGAAATCATATAATCGATGCCTACTTCAGCAAAATTGATTTCTTTGGTGGTCAAAAACTCAGTATTGCTGATGCGCGCAATGGTTTTTTTGACTCCCAGTTTTTTACTCAATGCTGCAATGGTCAAATTGGTGTTTTGAGATTCGGTTACGGCCAAAATCAAATCAGCGTCCTGCACTCCCGCCTCTTTTAAAGAGACCAAAGAGGTTGCATCTCCTTTGACGGTAATGACATCCAAGTGGTTGTCAAT
Source organism: uncultured Flavobacteriaceae bacterium (assembly GCA_963932955.1). Taxonomy (GTDB): domain Bacteria; phylum Bacteroidota; class Bacteroidia; order Flavobacteriales; family Flavobacteriaceae; genus Flavicella. The sequence continues at coordinate 47,665 of CAWVRK010000013.1, read as the reverse complement.
GTAATTCAGTTTTTTGGCATTCGAATCAATGACATAGGTGTCTTGAGATTCGTTGGAAAGCAGTTTCGCTAAGTGGAAACCGACGTCTCCAGCTCCGGCAATGATAATTTTCATCGATAGGTATTTGTACAAATATACTAACTATTTGAAAACTCGGTATTGATTCGCACGCAAACTTTCTCCATGGCCAGATGTATGGAGTTTGTCGCAGCTTTTTTTCTTTGTTTTGGAACTTGTTTTTTAGGTTTTTTTCAAGGAAATATTCTGTATCTTTAAGTTAAAAATTGCCGTTTATGGAAGCCAAACCAGTAAATTTCACGATCAAACATTGGAATGTGAATGACAGGCCGCGAGAGAAAATGGCTTTGAAAGGAAAAAATACGCTCTCAGATGCGGAGCTCATCGCAATTTTGATCCGCTCAGGGAGCCAAAGCGAAAGCGCGGTATCACTTTCCAAAAAGATTTTGGCTTTTTGCAACCACAACCTCTGCGATTTGGCACAGCTTTCGATTGAGCAATTGTCCAATTTCAAAGGAATTGGAGAGGCCAAGGCCATCACCATCCTTACAGGACTCGAATTGGGGAGAAGAGCCCGGTTTGAAAACGGCACCAAAAAAGGAAACATAACAAGTAGCAAGGATGTTTTTGAATTGGTGCAGCCACGATTGGGAGGTCTTCAACACGAGGAATTTTGGGTTTTGTACCTCAACAATTCCAACAAAGTCTTGTGCCAATTGCAGTTGAGCAAAGGAGGGTTGACAGGTACGGTGGTGGACGTTCGTTTGCTGCTCAAAAAGGCATTGGACTTGTTGGCTACAGGGCTTATTTTATGCCACAACCACCCTTCTGGAAATACCTCGCCCAGCAAAGCAGATAAAAACATCACTAAAAAGTTGCAACTTGCGGCAACCACCTTGGATATAAAAGTAATGGACCATTTGATAATCGGAGAAAATACCTATTTTAGCTTTGCAGATGAAATGTTGCTCTAAGAATCCCGCTCCTTTCCGAGTTGCTTCAGCGCACATTGAAATCCAAATTTCAACCAATCGCCATTCTTCCATCGCTCTGATTTGAGATTTTAGGAGAGGTCTTTGTAAAACACGAACGAATCCGACTTCAAATGTTATTGATATACACCCATAAAGTGACTCCGAGATTGACCTATATATTCAAACATATTTTTGTTAGAATTCTTCAGGTCCCTATTTTATTTACCACAAAGGTTGAGGAGTTTGTTGCACACAAGGGAATGAAAATGACCTATTCCAAACTTCCTCTAGGAAATGAGTTTTTTGTGAGAAGCCACGATCTGTTGTTTGACCAAGGGATCAATGATGTTGAGATTTCTATGCAGACATGGGAGGAGGATGTCCCCTGCTTTTTCAATGCAGGCACCAAATCTTCAATCCCCTACGATATTTTTGCGGCTAGCTTTTATTTGCTAAGTCGTTACGAGGAATATTTGCCCCATGTAAGAGATGCGCTGAATTGCTTTCCTGTAGAAGAAAGTTTGGCTTTTCAGCACGATTTTTTAGAGAAACCTTTGGTGGATGTTTGGGCTTATAAATTACGAGCGCAACTACAGCTTCAATTTCCCGATTTTGAATTTGTCTCCAGAAGCTATAGCTGTCAAAGTGTTTTTTCGATTTGCCAAACCTATGCCTATAAGTACAAAGGGGTGCTGCGGACTTTTGGCGGATTTTTGAGCGATCTTTTTAGTCTTCGTTTGCAGACATTTTGGGATCGGATTCTCGTTTTGGTGAACTTTAAAAAGGATCCTTACGACACCTATGACCAAATTTTGCGTTTCAAAGAAGAGTACGACATGGATACCATGCTGTTTTTTCTGATTTCAAATTACACGACCTATGACAACAATATTTCCATTACCAATAACAAGTTTCGGTTGCTCATAAAATCCATGTCGGACTATGTGCGTGTCGGCTTGAACGCTTCTTTTTACACCATGGATAACGTGGCATTGCTGAAAAAAGAAGTTCAAAAAATGGAAGCCATCCTCAACACTCCCCTCAGCCGAACACGACAACATTTGTTGCGTTTGCACTTGCCCGAAACCTACCAACACCTGATCGATTTGGAAGTTGCAGAAGACCATTCTATGGGCTATTCAGAGGTGTTTGGTTTTCGTGCCAGTACCTGTACCCCTTTTTATTTTTACGACTTAGATTACGAAATACAAACCCCCTTAAAAGTTATTCCATTTGCTGTTTCGGACACCGTTTTTCAGTCGAAAGGGTTGTCCCCAAAACAAGCGCTTTTGAAGGTGACAGCACTGAACAAAGAGGTGCGCGCTGTCGACGGAAATTTCGTCACTTCTTTTCAAAATGAATTGTTGAGTGGCTATGGCAAATGGAAGGATTGGAAAGGTTTTTACCAGTCGGTTCTAAAGCAAGTGTACAGTTCTTAAAAAGGCTGTCTTTGTCTTTCGATTTCTCAAAAAATTTTCTTTCAGGTTTTAGATGCTATTTCCTCCAGTTTTATTTCAAATTTGTTATTTGTTTGTCTATCAGTAAGGACAGTTTTTTTGCTCCTATTTCTGACAAGTGATCGGCATCGTAATAATCTTTTGCTTTGAAACGGGTGTTGTTTAGTAGGTTTAGATAGCTGCAATTTTCGTTTGCCTGCGCTTTTTTCTGAGCAATTTCAACCGTTGCATTCAGTTGTTTTTTGTTGAGGTGTTTCTGATAGCTTTCAAAGGCAGGAGGGGTGAATAAAACCAACGTAACATTTCTTTCAGAGCACCATTGTAATAGGTTGTTTAAAACAGCAACATTTTCATCAAATGTATTTTGGTATTGGTATGCGCTGTGTCTTTGTGCTGCTTTTTTTCCAGATTCAATCAAATCCAAGGCATTTTCTGATTTGTAATTTGATCCCCATCCTAAATTGGTACACGTGATAGGTGAGGTTTTTTTGACATAAAAAGAAAACAGTCTATAGAGGTTTTTAGAGAGTTTGACGCTTAGCACTTCTGAGCAATCAGAATAAGAATTTGAGGTTGAAATTTCATAGTATATCCTGTAATTTTTAATCCTCCACGATTCAATACCATTTTCTAATTTTTCGGAAAGTGAAAAATAAGAAATCGGAAGAACAACCGCAGTTAAATTTTTTAAATTGTCTTCGTATTTCTTAAGGATTTCCAAATCGTATTTCAGAGATTGAGAGATGTGACTTCCGTTAAATGTTTTGCTGGAAAAGAACGTTGGGTTGAGTCCATAGAACGAATGAGAACTCCCCAAAATGAGGGTTTCAATTTGAGAAGCGTTTTTGTCAAAATAATCTTTTTTAAGCGAGTAATCATTGGGGATATTTTGAATCAATACTTCCAAAAAGCATGCAGCTAGGAGTAGGGGAAGGGTTAGAAATCCAAATTCTTTTAGGAATTTTTTCATCATTTAAAATTGAAAATATATAAACTCGTGTTCCTTGCCTCCAAATAGAAGTATGCCAATGATAATGGTGAAATAAAATGCTGTTCTCATTGGTTTTTTCCACCGCAAGAGCAGGTGTTCAATTCCATACTGCCCCGCTCTTCCATTCCACTCAATTAGGACAAATAGGAAGGTGAGCATGCCTGTCGTCAAGGCACTTCGCATTCCTTCAAATTTTGGGAATTCAAATAGAGATGTCGATGTGATTTCAGCGATGTACTGAAAGGCATGGCTTGTGTTTTCTGCTCTAAAGAAAATCCAAGCAAAAACAGTCAAGCTAAAGGTGAAGAGTATCGAAATGAATTCTTTCAAGCTTGGAAGAAACCTTCCTTGTGCTGCAGTGTCCAGATGTTTCCTGTTTTTATTGTTGAGTAGGAGGGGTAGAAAATAGCAAGCGTTCAAAGCCCCCCAAATGACAAAGGTCCAATTTGCACCATGCCAAAAGCCACTGACACAAAAAACAAGGAACGTATTTCGTATTTTTTGCCATTTGTTTCCACGACTTCCTCCCAATGGGATGTAGAGGTAATCTCGAAACCAAGTTGAAAGTGAGATGTGCCAACGTCTCCAAAATTCAGCAACGTCTCTTGAAAAATAAGGAAAGGCAAAATTCTGTTTCAAATCAAAACCAAACAACCGCGAAGTGCCGATTGCGATGTCCGAATACCCTGAGAAATCCCCATAGATTTGAAACGCAAAAAACAAGGCGCCCAATGCCAATGTGCTACCGCCGTATTCCGTAGAATTGTTGAAAATTAAATTGGCGTACTGTGCACAATTGTCTGCGATGACAATTTTCTTAAAAAGCCCCCATAAGATTTGCCGCATGCCGTCTACTGCTTTTTCGTAATCGAAATTTCTTTTTTTCGTGAATTGAGGCAACAAATTTGTTGCGCGCTCAATTGGACCGGCCACCAATTGTGGAAAAAAACACACAAAAGCCGCAAAGGAAATAAAATCTTTCGTAGGCTGTAATTTTCTTTTGTACACATCAAGTGTGTAACTCAATGTTTGAAAAGTATAAAAACTAATACCAACAGGCAAGATGATGTCTAAAGAAGATGTTTTTATTTCTGTTCCGAACAGAGAAAATGCCGAAGAGAAATTTTCAAGAAAGAAATTATGGTATTTAAAAAAGCCCAAAAAGCCAAGGTTTACGCAAATACTTGTCCAAAGCAATGCAACTCTTTTTGATTTGTTTGCTTCGTTTTTCAGTCCAATTCCAACACCGTAATCTACAAGTGTGCTAAAGAGGATCAGTGATAGGAACCTCCAATCCCAACAAGCATAAAAAAAATAACTTGAGGCTACAATTGATAAATTTTGAAGTCGTGGGCTTTTGTGGGCCAGAAACCAATACACAAAAAAACAAACAGGTAAAAAGATCGCAAAGTCCAATGAGTTAAAAAGCATCCTATTTGTTTGATTTTGTTTTTAAAGCCTTTTGTATTCTTGTTTGTTTTTAAATCGGTATAAGAGCAGAATGAAAACGCAGACGGCGAGATGCTCTAGCATCACCAAAAAAGCAATTCTGGTGTCTCCGTGGTAAGACATAAGATTGATGCAATTTTCTTGGAAAGCCTGGAACAAGGGAAACTTGTAATCCGAGTTTTTCAATCGAAAAGAATAGCTGCTATCAACAGGTGGAATCGACCAAAACATTCTAAAGGTAAACACCATAGAAATTAACAGAGGAATCCATATCTTTTTGTTTGTGTAAAAAGGCAAATCACGTTCAATAATACGTCCTAAGGGAATTAAAAAAAGTGGGGAAAACCACATAAAAAAGCGTTCCGTATCGCCCCCTGAGAACCAACACATAGAAAGTGCAATCAGAGATAGCAAAGCCACCTCGTGGTGTTTGTTGTAAAATTCTTTTGAGGTTTTCCAAAATATAAAAATCAACACAAGCGATGCGCCAAAGGTGTTGAAGGCTCCTGCAATCAAATCAAAAATACTTTTTTTGTACATGTATTCGTACAAGCTGTCCGAAAAGCCATACCAATAATCAGTAACACTCACCAATTGATGTACGATAAAGATTCCAAGCCCTCCCAACAAAAACACCATTAGAAACCAAGGAATATTTTTGGTTAAAACAGGCCAACGGACCCATAATTTTTTTTGTGAATCATAGGGTTGTCCATAACCCAAAATGCCAAAACTAAAAAGCAGTAAAAACTCCCTAAAGAAGACCCCTACAAACACCAATAGAGAAAAACAGAGCCCATTGACGAGACTTCTGCTTTGTCGAAAGCGTTCCATTTGAATCAAAATAAGGAGAATGAATGCAAATGCAACGGGATCGGCTGTGGTTGGATAAAACCCTGTATATCGCAAGTAAAAAGTCCAGTGCGTCATTAAAAAAAGAACCAAGACCAAGGCGGTTTTTTTTTCTTTCAAATGAAGAGAAAACCAATAAAACAACAACAAACTACTTAAAAGTGTCGCCGTGTAGTTGAGGAGGGTGAAATTTGTATAAAGAGAAAAAGGGAGGACCGAAGCCAAGAAAGGAGTTCCAACTCTATAGACAAACGGAGCTCTTACAGAGGGAGTCTCACCTTGTTTTAGTTGTTCGGCGATTTTGTAGTAGTAGTCGCCGTCAAAACCTTTTCCTTCATTTGCATTGATGCGATCTTGGAAATTGAAATTTAAGATAATACCGATTGCAAAAGTTAGTGCAATGACCAAATATCCGTATGTATCCGCAATCTTCTTCATGGTTTTTTCCATTCTTTTTTACAAATATGGGAGGTGTTATTTTAAAAAAAAAACCTCCATATTTTTCCATCCTACGCTGTCAAAGATAGGATTTTAATCAAAAAAACGGTTCCTTGTGTTGAAAGTATTATTTTTACAAATGAAAACAGTTCATTTTGATTGAAATCAAACCATACATCCCCGAGTACCTTCCCCTGTGGGAAGCCTTCGTCAGCAAAGCTAAAAATGCGACTTTTTTATTGAGCCGTCATTTTATGGACTACCATCAAGGACGCTTTGAAGACCATTCTTTGGCCTGCTTTAAAGACGGGAAATTGATTGCCGTGTTGCCTGCAAATCTTGTGGGGGACACCCTTTATTCACATCAGGGATTGACCTATGGAGGTTTGTTGGTTTTGCCCACCTTGAAAACGGATGCTTATTTGGAACTGTGTGAAGAATTGTTGCGATTTCTTCATGCAAAGCAGATTCGGCATCTTGTCCTTAAAAACCTACCTGCTATTTATGAGGATTTTCCGAGTGATGAAATTCGATACCTGCAATTCATCACAAATGCCAAACGAGTCCGAAATGACCTGACCTCAGTGGTTGATTTGAACCATCGAATTCCCTATACCAAAAACAGAAAGCGAGCCGTTGTGAAAGGACAACAGGGACTTTTGAAATTTGAAGAGCTTGCTGAATTTGACGCTTTTTGGGAGGAGGTTTTGACGCCTAATTTAAAAAGAACACACGGAGTGTCTCCGGTGCACAGCTTGCAGGAAATCGCACTGTTGAAATCGAGGTTTCCAAAATCTATTCGACAGTTCAATGTTTACAAGGAGGGAGAAATCCTAGCTGGAGCGACTATTTTTGAATCTAAGAATGTCGCACATGCACAATACATCTCAGCAACGGATAAGGGGAACGAGATGGCTGCTTTGGATTTTCTTTTTGACTGCCTGCTTCAAGAGGTTTTTAAAGACAAACGCTTTTTTGATTTTGGAATCTCAAACGAATCCAATGGTTTGAAACTCAACAAAGGGTTGTTGTATTGGAAAGAAGGATTTGGCGCGAGGTCTGTTAGCTGTGAAGTCTATAAAATAGCAACAGAAAATTACACAAATTTAAGCACCTTGGACATATGATACCATTTCTTGATTTGAAAAAAATAAATGCTCGTTTTCAAAGTGAATTCGCTCCTGCATTTTCAGAATTTTTAGCTTCTGGATCTTATATACTAGGAGAAAAGCTTCGGACATTTGAAGCCGAATTTTCAAACTATTGCAGTACGAATTACTGTGTGGGCGTTGCCAATGGTTTGGAGGCCATAGAATTGATATTCAAAGGTTATTTGGAACTTGGTAAACTCAAACCCGGGGACGAAGTATTGGTGCCTGCCAATACCTATATCGCATCGGTTTTGGCAATTGTAAATGCAGGTTTGAAACCTGTTTTGGTAGATCCTTCCCCGAAAGATTTCAACATAGGTGCCGAACAAATCGCTGCGAACATAGGTCCCAATGTAAAAGCCATTCTCGTCGTGCATCTTTACGGGCAATTGGCAGCCATGGACGGGATTTTACAAATTGCAAAAGAACACCAACTTTTTGTTGTTGAAGATGCTGCACAAGCTCATGGCGCTAGCAATCCATCCTCCCAGAAGGCGGGAGCTTTGGCAAATGCCGCTGCCTTTAGTTTTTATCCAAGTAAAAATTTAGGAGCCCTCGGTGATGGAGGGGCAATAACCACTAATGATTCCGAATTGGCGTCCGTTCTTTTCAAACTTAGGAATTACGGTTCTTCTGAAAAATACATTCACGAAATCAAAGGCCTCAACTCACGTTTGGACGAGCTCCAAGCGGCTTTTTTATCGATAAAATTACGCCTTTTAGATGCAGACAATACACACCGGCAACTCATAGCCCGTTATTATACGACACACCTTGACAATTCAAAAATTAGTTTGCCCGTGCATAGCGGTCGAAAAGACCATGTGTTTTATGCATATGTAATCCGATGTGAAACGCGGGATCACTTACAAGAATACCTTGAAAATAATGGAGTGGCTACGGTCATTCACTACCCAATAGCCTTGCACAAGCAACCTTCTCTGTCTGATTTGAGAGATGCCTCCTTGCCCGTAGCAACACAATTGAGTCAAACCCTGCTAAGCCTTCCGATCAGTCCAGTTCAATCTATTGAGGATACGGAAAAGATAGTTCAGTTATTAAATAACTATTAGATGAGCCTCAAATCCGCTATTCAGAACAATCTTTTGCTCAAAATATCCTCTCTTACCTCCGTTGGAGTTGCCATTCGAATGCTCTTGTCTTTTGCGACCCAGAAAATCATCGCTGTTTTTCTCGGACCCGCAGGAGTTGCTCATTTGGGGAATTTTCGAAATTTGATTCCCATCATTCAATCCCTTTCGACCTTTGGAATTTTTGAGGGAGTCATCAAATATGTCGCGGAGTTCAAAGAGGACGAAAAAGAATTGCAAAAGCTGTTTTCCACTTCTTTTGTTTTTGTCTTGTCGGGTAGTTTGCTTGTTTTTTTAGTGCTGTTTTTTGGTGCATTTTCTTTGAATAATTGGCTTTTTTCAGGACAATATGATTTTGTGTTTGTATTTAAAATACTGTCTGTTGCAACTCCCTTTATAGCGATCAATGCCCTTTTCAATGCCATTATCAATGGGCTGTCCAAGTACAAGCAGTTTGTGGCACTCAATATTCTCAGCTATGTGGTCAGTGCTTTTTTAATGGGCCTGTTGGTGTATTACGAAAATTTAAACGGCGCTTTGTTTGCCCTTGCAATCACACCGATCTTGCAATTTTTTTTTCTGTTTTATCTGTACTTCAGAGTGCTAAGGTCTTACGTGAATTTTAAAAACATCTCTTTTCAGATTCCATATGCGCAACAATTCTTGCCCTTTGTTCTGATGTCTTTGGTTGCGACGTTTTTATCCAGTTTTGTAGAGATCAACTTGAGGCGTTCGTTGGTGTTGGAGATCGACGAAATGAATGCGGGAAATTGGACAGCAATGACCTATATTTCCAATCAGTATTTTGCGTTTACCGCTGGGATTTTTACATTGTATGTGCTTCCAAAATTTGCCTCATTGCACACAAATCGGCAATTTCAAAAAGAAGTTTTAGGGATCTATAAAACAATTTTACCGCTTTTTGCTTTTGGTTTGTCACTCCTGTTTTTTTGTCGAGAGTGGGTGATTTTAATCTTGCAATCTGATGCGTTTTTAGGGATGAAAACACTTTTCAAGTGGCAGCTCTTAGGCGATTTTGTAAAAATGGCAAGTTTGATTATTTCACACCAGTTTTTGGCCAAAAAAATGGTAAAAGAATTTATAATTACCGAATTGATTTCCTTGCTGCTCTTTTTTGGCTTGGCTTCTTTCTTCTTAAAAACTCACGGAGCCGAAGGAATCGTATTTGCTCATTTTATTCGGTATGTCTTGTATTTCTTAGCGGTGGTTTTTGCACTAAGAAAATTCTTGTTTGGGAAATAAGACACGTTTTGTTTGCAGTGTTTGAGAATCAAAGGTTCCAAAGTTCCGTATATTTTTTGGCACACAGCACGTGATCGTGTTCGCGTTTTACAAAAGCGATCGCATTTTTTGAAATCGCTTCAATTTTCTCTGGATGTAAAAGCAGTTTTTCAAGCTTTTCGACAATTTTTTCGGTGTTTGGAAGTGCATTGATTGCTACGCTGTCTTCTTCCAAACCGAAGTGATCCAGCCATTCTTGTTCAGCACCGGTAAAGACCACTTTGCCTTTTGCCATGGCTTCCAAGGCATTGTATCCTTGGTCGTAGGAATACACTTGGTCCAATAAGATGTGCGCAGACTTGTAAGACTTTATGTAGACTTCGTAGGGCAAGTTGCTAACGGTGAGAACTTCAATACGTTTGGGGTGTTTTTTTTCAACAATTGCAAGTGCTTTTTCAAAAAAATCGTTGCCCTTGCGGTAGTAATTCTCCTTATTGATCCCATGAAAGATTCGAATTTTACCAGCAGTTTTGATCTGTGCTGCTTCAAACAGGGAAGTGTTGACGCAGTTGGGAACATAGCCCTTGTATTTCGGATGGTTTTTCAAGGGGAGGTGGTAGTCCAAATCCGAAGCAATCACGCCCTCTATGTGTTTGAAAATCCAATGGTGTAAAGATTCGTGTGCCCTGTCGAGGTAGTTCAAGACAAAACGGTTTTCACTTTTGCTGCTTTTGCCATTGAAATAAGGAGTGAGGAGGGAATAGCGTAGTTTTTTTTCAAAAGCGTATTTGACACTGAGGTGGTCTGTTCCGCAAGAGAGTAAAAATGTTTTTTTGTTTTCTTTTCGAAAGAAATCAAAAATTCTTTTTGCGACTTTTGGACTGCAAGAGAGTGCGTTTTCATTGATGAATTGAACAATGTCATGCCCTGTCAACTCTTTTTTGTGTTTTCTTACTTGCCTTTCGATGCTCAAAGAACTGATGTCTATCCGAAAAATACGGTACAGGAATATTTTTATTTTTTTTAAGAATCCCGAGTCGTATTTCTTTTGAATCAGTAGATCCATCGGGTATTTCTTAAAACCATCCTCCAAGCCAATCAGCACGACTTGATGTCCCAACTTTAACAACCCTTCTTTTAAGGAATTGTGCAATCTGCTGTATTCTCCGACAAGTAATATTTTCATTCCAGCTTCTTTGGTGTTGTAGATATCTTATGATTTGTTGCAAATGGAATGATTATTTTAGTAGTTTTGTTTCAAGGCATTCCAACAGCTGCAATTTAAGAATAATAAATGTTTTCGTACTATGGCCATCAAAGATACCTCAGGTTTCCATCAAAACACAGTGTCAAACCTAAAAATTATTGACATTCCTCAGGTCAAAGACTACAGGGGCAATCTGTCGGTTGTGGAAGGGGAGGTGATTCCTTTTGAAATCCAACGCGTCTACTATTTGTACGACGTTCCTTCGGATTCACATCGAGGTGGACATGCACACAAAGTTTTACAGCAATTTTTAATTCCTTTGAGCGGCAGTTTTGACGTTGTTGTTCAGGATGGTCTGGGGGGTACCAAAACTTTTCCTCTTAACAAGCCCAGCAAAGGGCTTTTGATTGTTCCGGGCATCTGGCGGGAGCTGAACAATTTCTCTTCTGGAGCTGTCTGTTTGGTCTTGGCTTCTGAAAAATTTGAGGAAGCGGATTATATCCGAGAGTTTCAAGATTTCACACAGTTTAAAAAGAGCTCAGCATCTCATGAGATATTTTAAACACCTTGTTTTTGGAGGTGTTTTTTTAGCCTTCCAAATTGCATCCGCTCAAAAAACCATTCACAATTTTTCTTATGTAGTGGTTCCCACTCAATTTTATTTTCAAAAACAAGTGGATCAGTACCAGTTGAATTCTCTGGCTAAATTTTTATTTAAAAAAGAGGGTGTTCAAGTTTTTTTAGATACTGAAAAAATCCCTCAAGTACTTTTGATGCAAGCTTGTGGAGGATTGGAGCTACAGGTTTTGGACAAATCATCGTTCCTCAAGTCCAAGTTGCGTTTTGAACTACGTGATTGTGAAAATGCCCTTGTTTTTTCCAGTGAATTGGGTCGTAGTGATGAAAAAGAATTTAAAAAATCATTCCACGAATGCCTGCGCAATGCCTTTGAAAGTTTCAAAGCATTGCACTATACCTATACGCCTTGGTCAAAGGCACCTCTCAATGCTGTCACAACAGCGGACAAACTAGAAACCTTGAAAAGTCTACCACTAGAGTCAAAAACTGTGCACAAGGCAGTCTATACCAATGAGGAAAATTTAGCAATAGTGCTGACTGAAAACCAAGGAAGTTATTTAGGACACGTAACTGCGAGTCCATTCATTGCCTATGCGCAAGGGGATTTGATTTGCAAACTCTTCAAGACCTCTTTGCCCAATGTGTTCAAAGTCCAGTGGAAAGACGTGTATGGAAATTTCATCCCGACCATCGGTTATTTTCAGGATGCTGGAAGTTTGAAAATAGATTTTGAAACGGCAACAGGCATTTCTGTGATGTCATTTTCGACAAAGAAAACCGAGCATTAGTAGCCGTATTTTTCTTTCCATCGTATTTTTAAAAACTTTCTAAAATCCTTTTCTCGGGGATTTTCTCCAGGCTCATAGAGCTTGGTGTTTTCAATTTCTTTGGGAAGAAACTCTTGTCCGACAAAATTGTTTTCATAGTGATGGGCGTATTTGTAATCTTTGCCGTAGTCCAAGTCTTTCATCAATTTTGTCGGAGCATTTCGAAGGGGGAGGGGAACAGAAAGGTCTCCTGTTTTTTTTACCAATTCCAGCGCCTTGTTGATGGCGACATAGGAACTGTTGCTTTTGGGGGAGTTTGCTAAGTAGACAGCACATTGACTTAATAAAATCCGAGACTCTGGGTAGCCAATTGTAGCAACAGCCTGGAAGGTTGTATTGGCCATGATGAGTGCAGTGGGATTCGCATTTCCGATATCTTCAGAAGCTGCAATCAACAAGCGTCTGGCAATGAATTTGACATCTTCTCCACCTTCAATCATTCTTGCGAGCCAGTAAACTGCGGCGTTGGGGTCACTCCCTCGAATTGATTTGATAAATGCAGAGGCAATATCGAAGTGTTGCTCGCCTGTTTTGTCGTAGCGAACGGTGTTTTTTTGAATTTTTTGCAACACCATCTCGTTGGTTACCACGATGGCTCCTTCTTCCGAAGCCACTACCAATTCAAAGATGTTTAGTAATTTTCGAGCATCTCCGCTACATACTTGGATCAGTGCTTCGGTTTCTTTGAGTTCGATGTCTTTTTCTTTGAGTACAATGTCTTTTTCCAAGGCACGGTGCAACAGGGCTATCAGGTCTTTTTTATCAAAGGAATTCAAGATGTACACTTGGCATCTGGAGAGGAGAGCAGGAATCACTTCAAAGCTCGGGTTCTCAGTAGTCGCTCCAATCAAGGTGACCCACCCTTTTTCGACAGCGGCAAGCAGCGAGTCTTGTTGTGATTTGCTAAAGCGATGGATTTCATCAATAAAGAGAATTGGGTTCTTGGCAGTAAACAAGCCTCCTCTTTGTCTTGCTTTGTCCAAGACATCCCTGATGTCTTTAACTCCAGAGTTGATCGCGCTAAGGGTGTAAAAGGGGCGATTGGACGCTGCTGCAATGATGTTGGCCAAGGTTGTTTTTCCAATACCTGGAGGGCCCCAAAGGATCAAAGATGGAATGATGCCTTTTTTGATGTGCTGCGTCAAAACACCTGTTTTTCCCACAAGGTGTTGTTGACTGATGTAGTCTTCTAGTGATTTGGGACGGATCCGTTCTGCTAAAGGTGCATTCATCCCGTAAAAATAACAAATTAATATGAGTTTGAATTTTGAATTTCGTCCAGTCTGACTTATTTTAGCAGGCAGTCCTGAGCTCGAGAGGAATGCCACTTGGGAGGATCTTTATCAAGATGAACGAAGCACCGCAATTTTCCTATTCCAAAAATACGTACAGAATGCCTCTTTTAGTCGTTTTGCTGATTTGGTTTGTCTATTGGTTTGAAATCAAATTCGGATTGAATTTCACCAATTATGGGATTTATCCAAGAACTTTAAAGGGCATGCGGGGCATTGTGTTTTCACCATTTATTCACGGTAGTATTGGACATTTGACCAACAACACGATACCTGTTTTTCTGTTTGTGAGCATGCTCTTTTATTTTTACAAAGAAATGGCTTTTCAAGTATTGCTTTACGGTGTTTTTGCTACGGGTTTGCTCACGTGGGTGATCGGTGTGGATGCCTACCATATCGGCATGAGTGGTGCGGTGTATTTGTTGTTTTCTTTTCTGTTTTTTAGCGGGATTTTTCGAAAATACTACCGTTTGATTTCGGTGTCTTTGGTTGTAATCTTCCTTTACGGTGGGTTGTTTTGGTATGTATTTCCTATTGAAAAGGGGATTTCATGGGAAGGACACCTTTCCGGTTTGTTCGTTGGCTTTGTACTGTCTTTTGCCTACCGAAAGCGCGGTCCACAAAAACGAGAATACCACTATACAAAAGATGCTTTTGATTTGTTGTTTGACGAAAACGGGAATTTCAATCCGCCAGCCCCAAGTCACGAAGAAGAGACGGAGGCTGAGTAGGGGGTGTTTAAAATCACCTTCGTTGACGTACGGCTTCGTACAAAAAGGCACCACAAGCTACAGATACATTCAAAGAGCCAATGTTTCCTTTTAAGGGCAATTTCGCTTTGGCGTCGACCATTTTTAAAATGGAAGGATTGATGCCCCTGTCTTCAGCACCCATGATGATGGCTGTTGGTTTTTGAAAATCGACATCGTAGAGGGTGTCTGTAGTTTTCTCGGTTGCAGCCACTACTTGTATTGCTGCTGCTTGCAAGACAAACAATGCGTCTTTAAGGTGATCTACTTTGCAGATGGGCATTTCAAAGGCAGCGCCAGCAGAGGTTTTTACCGTTTCGGCATTGACAGGTGCATTTCCTTGTTTTTGAATCACAATTCCATGAGCGCCCGTACAGGCAGCGGTTCTGATGATGGCTCCAAAATTTCGAACATCTGACACTTGGTCCAATAGAACAAACAAGGGAACTTCGCCTTTTTCTAGGGTTGCTGTAATCAGGCTGTCCAAATCGTGAAAATCAATAGGTGCTATTTGAGCAACTGCTCCTTGGTGGTTGTTGAACTTGGATAGTTTGTCTAATTTTTCGACAGGCACATAGCTAAAGGCGAGGTTGTTTCTTTTCAACTCAGTCATCAACTCTGTCATGAGGTGGCCTGAGACCCCTTTCTGAACAAATACTTTGTCAATTGAGTTGTTGCTTTTAATCGCTTCTAGGATTGCTCTCAATCCAAAAATTCTAGACGTTTTTGTTTCCATGCCGCAAATGTAGGGCTATTTGGTTCAAAAAACCACCACCTTATCTCAGATAAAGAGGTTTTGAATAATTGACTTTAACGGTTTAGATGCGATACCTTGGATCTTCATCCTCTGCAAAGCCCCTTGTTTTTCCGTGTTTTTTTGGTGTTCTTGTAGACGGTATTGCGGAAATTCAATTTATTTTTCAAGTCCTGAATTTGAGGAGACATAAAAAAGCAGTAATGATTTTTTATTTAGAAAAAATTCACCCATTTGAGGTGGAAAAGTCCGCGATTCAGATCAAAAGCTTCCTTGTTTGTTTTTCCAAAGGCGTAACTAAAGTTGAGGAGTCCGGTTTTTGTCTCATTGGCGTATCCGAGTCCAAAACTCAACAATTTGCTTTTGCGCTGTTGCGCGTTGTTCTCTAAAAACCCAATATCTGAAAATCCATACAGGTAGGATTCCTTTTGGGTAGACCAGCGGTATTCGATGTTTGAATAATTGTAACTGGAAGCAAATAGGCTTAGTTCGTTGAATCCTCTGATGGAATTGGTGCCTCCCAATCTGAAAAGTTCATTGAACAAAATGGTCTCAGAACGCAACCCTGCAGTTTCGTTTTTCACAAATAGCCGCCCCTTTTTCGAAAGAACTCCCAGGTAAGAAATATTCGCCTTGAGGTGCTGTTGTATTGTTGACCTCTCATTTGTTTTTCTTTTTCCCTGCTCGAGTTTTATAAAAAAATGCCATTTGGGATCTCTGATTTCTTTGTGAAGCAAAAGGTAGTCGTATTGCAATCCATAAAAGTGAGAAGTAAAAGAACTGGTATTTGCGCTTTCGTTCTTTGTAGAATTGCGTTCTGAATTTTCTGTACTTGCGGTGACTCCTATTTTTTGTCGGTAGTTGATGTGGTAGTCAAAAGTGGTCTCGCCTTTGATGTTGACAAAGGAGGAGTCTTGTTTGTAGATTTCAAATTTAATTTTTTGACTGATTGGACTGTTGAAGAGGTATGGGAAATTTGTTTTCACACGAAATTGCTCTTGTTGATTTCCATTGTTACTCCAAAATAAGGAAAGCGTTTCTCCTTTTTGAAAACGATTGGTAAGTTCCAGGTCGATATACCCGTTGAATTGAAGTTTTTGGGTGTTTTCGTCGCTTGTAAAACCCAACAAAGCATCGACGCGGTTGGCATGTCTTTCTTTTAAATAAAGATAAATATGGGTGGAGTCTTTGACGAACAGGGCTTCTGGAGGCTTTATTTCTTTTACAAAACGCAATGTTTCCATCGCTTCGCTCGCTGCCTGCAAGCGCTCATTTGTAAAGTTGGTTTTGGGGCTTATTTGAAGGTGGTGTTTGAGGAATTTTTTCGGAAATTCTGTATAGCCCATCAACACTACTTTGTCCATGTTTCTTTTGCTTCCTTTTTCAATGACAAGATCTGCCCAAATCGTTGTTTTTTTTTGAAGGATGTTTTGGAGTTTGATTTCTGCAAACGGAAACCCTTTTTTTTCACAGGCTTCAGTAAGTACTGGTAAAAGGTTGTGAAACTGTTCAAAAGATACTTTTGTACGTCTTTCTTTGGAGAGAGTTACGGAGGCAGGAGCCTCCAATTCTTCCGGAAAATACAAGACGAGGGATTGGACTTTTTTTGAGAGGAGCAGCGTTGCTTTTAGGGAATCTTCTTTTTCGATTCTTGAAAGCTGTAAGTTTAAATAACCCAAGTGTTCTAGCTTGTTTATTACACGGGTGATTTCTTGCTCAAGAGCCTCTTTAGTATCCAGCGTATTTTTGTATTTCAGAGCTATTTCCGACACCATTTCCAAACTGTCTTTCGGTGCGATGTGTAGAGAGAATTTTTGTGCACAAAGGTCCAAACACAACAAGAAAAAAAACACTGGATATGTAAGGCTGGTTTTTTTTGGCATAAAACGGGTATTTTGAAACACACAAATTTAGAAAGTTGTCTTTTTCAAATAAAAATAGCAGATTTTTTAGATTTCAAATGTAGGGATAAAATCCACTTCAAACCATTTGAATGTCTGAGATTCAAGAATGTTTTAAAATTTAGCTCTGCGATATTTGAATAAATAGAAATTTGTTGTAGATTTGCACACTCTAAAAAATTAGAGAATCGTAAATAAAACGTAATTTATAACAAATTAGTATGCCAACTATTCAACAATTAGTACGCAAAGGAAGAACCCAAAACACTAAGAAGAGTAAATCGGCTGCTTTGAATTCGTGCCCTCAAAGAAGAGGCGTATGTACACGTGTTTACACTACGACACCAAAAAAACCAAATTCTGCAATGAGAAAAGTTGCCAGAGTACGTTTGACAAATGGTAACGAGGTAAACGCTTACATCCCTGGAGAAGGACACAATTTACAAGAGCACTCGATAGTATTAGTAAGGGGAGGAAGAGTTAAAGATTTGCCAGGGGTAAAATACCACATTGTACGTGGTGCTTTAGATACGGCTGGTGTTGAGGGAAGAACTCAACGTAGATCTAAATACGGAGCCAAACGTCCTAAGAAGTAAATTTTTAATGTTGCGAAGACTTCGATAGAGAAGCTTTGCAATAAAAAACTCAAGAAATCATGAGAAAAAGAAGAGCGAAAAAAAGAGTGCTTTTACCGGATCCAAAGTTCAACGATCAACTGGCAACACGTTTTGTGAACATGTTGATGTGGGACGGTAAGAAATCAGTAGCATTCAAGGTGTTTTACGATGCTTTGGAAATTGTAGAGGAAAGAAAAGGTGAGGAAGAAAAATCTGCTTTAGAGATTTGGAAAGATGCATTGTCAAATGTAATGCCTCAAGTAGAAGTACGTAGCCGTCGTGTAGGTGGAGCGAATTTTCAAATTCCAATGCCAATTAGACCAGACCGTAAGGTTTCTATGGCTATCAAATGGATGATTTCATACGCTAGAAAGAGAAATGAAAAAACAATGGCTCAAAAGTTAGCAGGTGAAATTATAGCTGCTGCAAAAGAAGAAGGTGCTGCTGTTAAGAAAAGAGTGGATGTTCATAAGATGGCGGAAGCAAACAAAGCATTCTCACACTTTAGATTCTAAGAAATGGCAAGAGATTTAAAATTTACTAGAAATATCGGAATTGCTGCTCATATTGATGCAGGTAAGACCACTACTACAGAGCGTGTATTGTATTATACGGGTGTTTCTCACAAGATTGGAGAAGTTCACGATGGTGCAGCTACTATGGACTGGATGGAGCAAGAGCAAGAAAGAGGGATTACAATTACTTCTGCTGCTACAACTTGTGAATGGGATTTTCCTGTAGAAAACGGTGAAAAAACACCAGATACTAAAGGATACCATTTTAACATTATCGATACTCCTGGTCACGTTGATTTTACCGTAGAGGTAAATCGTTCTTTGCGTGTATTAGATGGTTTGGTTTTCTTGTTTAGTGCTGTGGATGGTGTAGAGCCTCAGTCAGAAACAAACTGGAGACTAGCTGATAACTACAAAGTGCCAAGAATTGGATTTGTAAACAAAATGGACCGTCAAGGTGCTAACTTTATTAAAGTTTGTAAGCAAGTTAAAGAAATGTTAGGTTCTAACGCAGTTGAAATCGTTTTACCAATTGGAGAAGAGGATACTTTTAAAGGTGTTGTCGATCTAGTTAAAAACAGAGCAATTGTTTGGCATGACGAAACGCAAGGGGCCACCTTTGATATTATTGACATTCCTGAAGATATGTTGGACGAAGCTGCTGAAGCGCGTGCTCGTTTGATCGAAGAAGTTGCCTCTTACGATGAGAACTTATTAGAGAAGTTCATGGAAGATGAAAACTCTATAACAGAAGATGAGGTACATGCTGCTTTAAGAGCTGCTGTAATGGATATGGCGATCATTCCTATGATTGCTGGATCTGCATTTAAAAACAAAGGAGTTCAATTCTTATTGGATGCCGTTTGTCGTTACTTGCCTTCTCCAATGGACAGACCAGAAGTTTTAGGTATTGACCCTAGAACAGATGAAGAGACTTCAAGAAAACCAGATGTAAAAGATGATTTCGCTGCATTGGCATTTAAAATTGCTACCGATCCTTTCGTAGGACGTTTGGCTTTTTTCCGTGCATATTCAGGAAGATTAGATGCTGGTTCTTATATCTTGAATAACCGTTCAGGTAAAAAAGAACGTATTTCTCGTATCTACCAAATGCATGCAAACAAGCAAAACTCAATCGATTATATCGAAGCAGGTGATATTGGTGCAGCAGTTGGATTTAAAGACATCAAGACTGGTGATACGATGAGTTCATTGAATGCTCCTATTGTATTGGAATCTATGGATTTTCCAGCTCCAGTAATTGGTATTTCAATTGAGCCTAAGACAAAAGCAGATGTTGATAAAATGGGGATGGCTTTGGGTAAATTAGCTGAAGAAGATCCTACGTTTACAATTAAAACTGATGAAGTTTCTGGTCAAACAGTGATTTCTGGTATGGGTGAATTGCACTTAGAAGTTTTGATTGATCGTATGAAACGTGAGTTTAAGGTTGAAGTTAACGAAGGTGAGCCTCAAGTAGAATATAAAGAAGCGGTTACAAAATCTACAGAACACAGAGAAACGTATAAAAAGCAATCTGGTGGACGTGGTAAGTTTGGTGATATTCAATTCGAAATGGGACCTGCTGATGACGATTTCAAAGGACCTGGATTGCAATTTGTTGATAAGATTAAAGGTGGACGTATTCCTAAGGAATTTATCCCTTCTGTTGAAAAAGGATTTAGAGAATCTATGCAAAACGGACCATTAGCTGGTTTCGTTATGGATACCTTAAAGGTTACTTTGACAGATGGATCTTTCCATCCTGTAGATTCTGATGCATTATCATTTGAGTTAGCTGCAAAAATGGGTTACAAAGCATGTGCAAAAGCTGCCGGTGCTGTGATCTTAGAGCCTATCATGAAAATGGAAGCAATTACTCCTGAAGAAAACATGGGAGATATTGTTGGTGATTTGAACAGACGTAGAGGACAAGTTAATGATATGAGTGACCGTTCAGGTGCGAAAGTAATCAAGGCAGATGTGCCCTTGTCAGAAATGTTTGGATATGTAACAACGTTACGTACACTTTCTTCTGGTAGAGCAACGTCTACAATGGAATTCTCTCACTATGCACAAACTCCTTCTAGTATTTCAATAGAAGTAATTGCAAAAGCTAAAGCATAATCTAAATTATATATCATGAGCCAAAAAATTAGAATAAAATTAAAATCTTACGATTATAATTTAGTGGACAAATCTGCTGAGAAAATCGTAAAGACGGTAAAGTCGACTGGTGCTGTTGTAAACGGGCCAATTCCATTGCCTACAAATAAAAAAATATTTACGGTTTTGCGTTCACCGCACGTAAATAAAAAATCAAGAGAACAATTTCAATTGAGTTCTTTTAAGAGATTGTTAGATATCTACAGCTCTTCATCAAAGACCATCGATGCCTTGATGAAATTGGAATTGCCAAGTGGAGTTGAAGTAGAAATCAAAGTGTAAGTACACAAACATCAAAACGAGGTTTTGGTGACTTGTCCGGAGCGATTGGCGAAGGAAAAACGGTAAAAATAGATTCAGGGTTGAAGCTATTTCGACCCTGTTTTTTGTAATATAAATAAGCGTATAATAATTAATTAAATAAATAAACATGTCTGGGTTAATAGGAAAAAAAATCGGAATGACTAGCTTATTCGATGCGAACGGGAAAAACATTCCCTGTACCGTTATTGAAGTTGGTCCTTGTGTAGTTACCCAAGTCAGAACCGAAGAAGTTGACGGCTATAAAGCTTTGCAACTTGGTTTCGATGACAAAGCAGAAAAACGCACCAACAATGCGTTGAAAGGTCATTTTAAAAAGGCCGGAACAGCTGCTAAGAAGAAAGTCGTGGAATTTCAAGGTTTTGAGGAGGAGTACAAGTTAGGAGATACCATTTCGGTAGATCTATTTGAAGAAGGAGAATTTGTTGATGTTACAGCAGTCTCTAAAGGTAAAGGATTCCAAGGAGTTGTAAAACGCCATGGATTTGCCGGAGTTGGTCAAGCGACTCACGGTCAGCACAACCGTTTAAGAGCCCCGGGTTCTATCGGTGCAGCCTCTTATCCAGCTAGGGTATTCAAAGGAATGCGAATGGCAGGAAGAATGGGTGGTGAAAATGTAAAAGTTCAAAACTTAAGAGTTTTAAAAGTAGTTTCTGACAAGAATTTACTTGTAGTGAAAGGATGTGTTCCAGGTCACAAAAACGCTTATATAACCATTGAGAAGTAATGAAAGTAGCAGTTTTAGATATCACAGGAAAAGACACAGGAAGACAAGTAGAGCTTTCTGATGCTATATTTGCACTAGAGCCAAACAAACATGCCATCTATTTAGATGTCAAACAACATTTGGCTAACAAAAGACAAGGAACGCACAAAGCCAAAGAAAGAGCTGACATTGCGGGAAGTACTCGTAAAATCAAAAAACAAAAAGGAACAGGTACAGCCCGTGCGGGAAGTATCAAATCTCCTGTTTTTAGAGGCGGAGGTCGTGTTTTTGGTCCAAGACCGAGAAGCTATTCTTTCAAATTGAATAAAAATTTGAAACGTTTGGCTCGTAAATCAGCTTTGAGCACACAGGCCAAAGATCAAAACATAGTTGTCATTGAAGATTTTACTTTTGAATCTGCAAAGACCAAAAACTTCGTCAACGTCTTGAAAGCATTTGGTTTAGAGAACAAAAAGTCACTGTTTGTCTTGGGTGATTCAAATATTAATGTATATTTGTCATCACGAAATTTAAGCAAAACAAGTGTTATAACTAGCTCTGAGCTAAGCACTTATGGAGTTTTAAACACAAGCAAGCTAATGCTTCTAGAAGGAGCTTTGGAAGGAATTGAATCTAATTTAAGCAAATAGGGGACAAGATGAGTATTTTAATCAAACCTATCATAACGGAAAAAGCGACAAACGATAGCGAACAATTCAATCGTTATACATTTGTTGTTGCTCTTGGAGCAAATAAAGTAGAGATCAAAAAAGCTATTGAAGCTACTTACGGAGTCTCAGTTGAGAAAGTAAGAACCATGGTATATCCAGTTTCTAGAACAACAAAATTCACCAAGAAAGGTGTTGTTTCAGGCATGGTTGGTCAATACAAAAAAGCAATCGTTCAATTGTCAGATGGTGAAACAATTGATTTTTACAATAACATTTAATTACAGCAATGTCAGTTAGAAAATTAAAACCAATCACACCAGGTCAGCGTTTTAGAGTAGTAAATGGGTTCGACGCCATCACTACTGATAAGCCGGAAAAGAGCTTGCTCGCACCGAAAAAAAGATCTGGAGGTCGAAACAACAGTGGAAAAATGACCATGAAATTCTTAGGAGGTGGTCATAAGAGAAAGTACCGTATTATCGATTTTAAAAGAGATAAAGCAGGTGCAGCAGAAGTATTGTCTATTCAATACGATCCAAACCGTACAGCTTTTATTGCTTTGTTGCAATATGCTGACGGTGAAAAGAGATACGTGATCGCTCAAGGAGGTTTGCAAGTAGGACAAAAAGTCGCATCCGGAACTGGAATTGCTCCAGAAGTAGGAAATGCGATGCCTTTGTCAGAAATGCCTTTGGGAACGACAATTTCATGTATTGAATTGAGACCAGGTCAAGGAGCTGTTATGGCTCGTAGCGCTGGTTCATTCGCACAATTAATGGCGAAAGACGGAAAATATGTAACGGTAAAAATGCCTTCAGGAGAAACAAGATTGATCTTGGCAACCTGTTTGGCTACGATCGGTGTTGTCTCTAATTCAGACCATCAATTGCTCGTATCTGGTAAAGCAGGTAGAAGCAGATGGTTGGGTAGAAGACCTCGAACCAGACCAGTGGTGATGAACCCGGTTGATCACCCAATGGGTGGTGGTGAAGGGAAATCTTCAGGAGGACACCCAAGATCTAAAAATGGCATCCCTGCAAAAGGATACAAAACAAGATCTAAGACCAAAGCGAGTAATAAATATATTATAGAACGTAGAAAAAAATAATTAAGATATGGCACGTTCACTAAAAAAAGGACCTTACGTATTTCATAAATTGGAAAAAAAGGTATTGGCCAATGTTGAGAAAAACAGCAAAACTGTTATCAAAACATGGTCTCGAGCAACGATGATCACACCTGACTTTGTAGGTCAAACAATCGCAGTACACAACGGACGTTCATTCGTTCCCGTTTATGTAACCGAAAACATGGTTGGTCATAAATTAGGAGAATTCTCACCAACACGTTCTTTTAGAGGACACGGTGCGGATCGTAAAAATAAAGGTAAAAAATAGTAGGTATGGGAGTTCGTAAAAAAAATATGGCAGACCAACGTAAAGAAGCGAACAAATCGATCGCTTTTGCTAAGTTGACCAACTGTCCTACATCACCGAGAAAAATGCGTTTGGTGGTTGATCTAGTAAGAGGTTTGGAAGTTGAAAAAGCTTTGCAAATTTTGAAGTTTAGTTCAAAAGAAGCATCTATCAACGTTGAGAAATTGTTGCTTTCAGCAATTGCCAATTGGCAAGCTAAAAATGAAGACGCTAGCATCGAAGAAGCTGGATTATTCGTTAAAGAAATCACTGTTGACAGCGCAGGTATGTTAAAAAGACTAAGACCGGCACCACAAGGTCGTGCACATCGAATCAGAAAACGTTCGAACCATGTGACCATAGTGTTGGGAAATAAGAATTTAAGCAATTAATTGTAAGTAGATATGGGACAGAAAACAAATCCAATCGGAAATCGTTTAGGAATTATCAGAGGATGGGAATCCAATTGGTATGGTGGAAATGACTACGGAGATAAATTGGCTGAAGACGATAAAATAAGAAAGTACGTTCGTGCTCGCTTATTTAAAGCAAGTGTTTCTAGAGTTATTATTGAGCGTACGCTTAAACTTGTAACCGTTACTATCACTACTGCCAGACCAGGTATCATTATCGGGAAAGGTGGAACAGAGGTAGACAAGTTGAAAGAAGAGCTTAAGAAAATCACTGGAAATGAAGTGCAAATCAATATTTTTGAAATCAAACGTCCGGAATTGGATGCTAACCTAGTAGCAGCCAGCGTTGCGCGTCAAATTGAAAACAGAATCTCTTACAAGAGAGCGATCAAGATGGCCATTGCAGCTTCTATCCGCATGAATGCTGAAGGAATTAAAATTCAGATTTCAGGCCGTTTGAACGGTGCCGAGATGGCGCGTTCAGAACATTTCAAAGAAGGAAGAATTCCTCTTTCTACCTTCCGTGCAGATATCGATTATGCCCTTGTAGAAGCACATACTACCTATGGAAGATTGGGTATCAAAGTGTGGATTATGAAAGGTGAGGTATATGGGAAAAGAGAGTTGTCTCCCCTGGTAGGCTTGTCAAAAAAACAAGGCGGAAAAGGAGCACCTTCTAAGAAAAACCAACCTCGTAAGAGAAATTAAATTTTTTAAAATTTAAAACTAAGAAATGTTACAGCCAAAAAGAGTAAAATACCGCAAGGTACAGAAAGCGAAAGGCAATATGAAAGGGAACTCCCAAAGAGGACACCAACTTTCTAATGGAATGTTTGGAATCAAATCTTTGGATCAAAATTTGCTTACATCACGTCAGATTGAGGCGGCTCGTATTGCGGCAACACGTCATATGAAAAGAGAAGGGCAGTTGTGGATTAAAATATTTCCAGACAAGCCGATTACCAAAAAACCATTGGAAGTACGTATGGGAAAAGGGAAGGGATCTCCAGAATATTTCGTTGCAGTTGTAAAGCCAGGAAGAATCCTGTTTGAAGTAGGAGGAGTATCTTTTGAAGTAGCAAAAGAAGCTTTGCGTTTGGCAGCACAAAAATTGCCTGTTCAAACAAAGTTTGTAGTGGCTAGAGATTATGACAACGCTTAATTGACAAGACATGAAACAATCAGAAATTAAAGAATTATCAGCAGCTGAGTTGCAAGAAAAACTAGCCGAATTCAAGAAAAACTATACTGATCTTAAGATGGCACATGCTATTTCACCTTTGGAATCGCCTTTGCAATTGAAAGTTATTAGAAAGACGGTAGCAAGAATCGCTACAGAAATCAACCAAAGAGAGCAGTAATCAATTAGAAAAGATGGAAAAAAGAAATCTTAGAAAAGAAAGAATTGGTGTTGTATCTAGTAACAAAATGGAGAAATCTATTGTTGTTGCTGAGGTAAAAAAAGTGAAACACCCAATGTATGGAAAGTTCGTTTTGAAAACGAAAAAATACGTTGCACACGACGAATTGAACGATTGCAATATCGGTGATACGGTAAAGATCATGGAAACACGACCTTTGAGTAAATCGAAACGTTGGAGATTAGTAGAAATCCTAGAAAGAGCCAAATAATATGTTACAGACAGAATCAAGATTAAAAGTAGCAGACAATACTGGAGCGAAAGAAGTTTTAGTAATTCGTGTTTTAGGAGGAACCAAAAAGCGTTATGCTTCAATTGGAGACAAAATTGTTGTATCTGTAAAAAGTGCAACGCCTAACGGAACTGCAAAGAAAGGACAAGTTCACAGAGCAGTAGTTGTGCGAACTAAGAAAGAAATCCGCCGTAAAGACGGATCTTACATCAGATTTGACGACAACGCTTGTGTGTTGTTGAACGCTTCTGAAGAAATGACTGGAACACGTGTCTTTGGACCTGTTGCTAGAGAACTTCGTGACAGGCAATTCATGAAAATTGTATCATTAGCACCTGAAGTGCTTTAATATTATAAAAAATGGCGAAGCTAAAAATAAAAACAGGTGATACCGTAAAAGTAATTGCGGGTGATCAAAAAGGGAAAGAAGGTAAAGTTGTTCGTGTTTTTATCGAAAAAAACAGAGCAATTGTCGAAGGTGTAAACTTGGTGTCCAAACACACCAAACCAAGTGCCCAAAGCCCACAAGGAGGAATTGTAAAGAAAGAGGCTTCTCTTGACGTGTCTAATTTGATGCTCCTAGAAGGAGGTGTTGCTACCCGTGTAGGATACAAATCAGAAGACGGTAAGAAAGTTCGTTTTTCTAAAAAATCAGATAAAGCGATATAAAGATGACTTATATACCAAGACTTAAAGAAGACTACTCAAGCAGAATTGTTTCTGCACTAAAAGATGAGTACGGATACAGCAATGTAATGCAAGTTCCCAAACTAGAAAAAATTGTTCTAAGTAAAGGAGTTGGTGCTGCCATTGCGGACAAGAAATTAATTGAATACGCTGTTGAAGAATTGGCGACCATCACTGGTCAAAAGCCAGTAGTTACACTCTCTAAAAAAGACATTGCTACTTTTAAGCTTCGTAAAGGGATGCCAATCGGTGTCAAAGTAACTTTAAGAGGTGTTAAAATGTATGAATTTTTGGACAGATTGATCACTGCTTCTTTACCACGTGTAAGAGATTTTAACGGAATCAAAGCCACAGGTTTTGACGGAAGAGGAAATTACAACTTAGGAATTACTGAGCAAATCATTTTCCCTGAGATTAACATAGACAAGGTGAATAAGATCAGTGGTATGGACATTACTTTTGTAACATCTGCACCGACTGACAAAGAAGCCAAATCTTTATTGACAGAACTAGGTTTACCCTTTAAAAAAAATT
Organism: uncultured Flavobacteriaceae bacterium; assembly: GCA_963932955.1. Taxonomy (GTDB): domain Bacteria; phylum Bacteroidota; class Bacteroidia; order Flavobacteriales; family Flavobacteriaceae; genus Flavicella. The sequence goes on along the minus strand of CAWVRK010000013.1, from coordinate 20,995 downwards.
AAGACATGGCTAAAGAATCAATGAAAGCCCGTGAGGTAAAAAGAGAAAAAACAGTTGCAAAATACGCTGAGAAAAGAAAGGCTTTGAAAGAAGCTGGAGACTACGAAGCTTTGCAAAAGTTGCCAAAAAACGCATCTCCAATTCGTTTGCACAACCGTTGTAAATTGACAGGAAGACCGAAAGGATACATGCGTCAGTTTGGAGTTTCACGTGTTACTTTCCGTGAAATGGCAAACCAAGGATTGATCCCTGGTGTGCGCAAAGCAAGTTGGTAAAGAGACATTGCAATTGCCAATACACTGTTAGTGAGTGTATAGGCAATTTGTACGTTTAAATACCGAAAAAATCAAAGATATTTGTATCTTTGCACGCTGTTTCCCGTATAGGAAGCACAAAAACGACTTTCAAAATTGCTTTTTTTAGCATGGAAAGTATAAACAGAGTATCAATTGGTTTCAGGTGAGTCCTCAACAAAGAGCCCTCATACCAAGACCGCAAATTAATAAATATGTATACAGATCCAATTGCAGATTATCTTACAAGGATAAGAAATGCTGCTGCCACTGGACACAGAGTCGTCGAAATTCCCGCTTCAAACTTGAAGAAGAATATGACGAAAATCTTGTTCGAACAAGGGTTTATTTTAAGCTACAAGTTTCTTGACGACAAAGTCCAAGGAAGCATCAAGATAGCCTTGAAATACGACTCAGATTCCAAAGAATCAGTAATTAAGAAATTAGAACGTATCAGTACCCCTGGACTTCGTAAATATGTGAATGCATCTGACATTCCACGTGTTTTGAACGGTTTGGGTATTGCGATAGTTTCTACTTCCAAAGGTGTCATGACGGACAAGAAAGCCCGTCAAGAGAACGTTGGAGGAGAAGTTTTATGTTACGTTTATTAATAAAGAGATAGGATTATGTCAAGAATAGGAAAAAGCCCCGTAGCAATTGCAGAAGGCGTTACCGTTGTCATCGAAAACAACAGCGTAACTGTCAAAGGTAAACTAGGAGAACTATCTCAAGAATTGAGCCCAAACATCACCGTTAAAGAGGAAGAAGGAAACTTGATTTTGGAACGCGGTTCTGAATCAAAAACTGACAGAGCTCAGCACGGTTTGATGAGAGCTTTATTGAACAATATGATTGAAGGAGTGTCGAAAGGTTTTACCAAAGAATTGGAATTGGTAGGTGTAGGATACAGAGCTTCAAATCAAGGACAAAAGCTAGATTTGGCTTTGGGATTTTCACACAACATCGTTTTGAGCATTGCTCCAGAAGTTAAAGTGGAAACCATTTCTGAAAAAGGAAAAAACCCAATCGTTAAATTAACTTCTTTTGATAAACAATTAGTAGGTCAAGTAGCTGCTAAGATTCGTGGATTCAGAAGACCTGAACCTTACAAAGGAAAAGGAGTGAAGTTTGTAGGAGAAGAATTAAGAAGAAAAGCAGGTAAATCTGCATAATATATAGCATTATGGCATTATCAAAGCTTGAAAGAAGACAAAGAATTAAGTCTAGAATTAGAAAAGTTGTTTCGGGAACAACAGAGAGACCACGTCTTTCTGTTTACAGAAGTAACAAAGAAATCTATGCTCAATTAGTAGATGACATTGCAGGGACTACATTGGTATCTGTTTCATCTAGAGATAAAGGAATTGACGCTAAAGGATCTAAGTCCGAAGTAGCTACTACAGTTGGAAAAGCGATTGCTGAAAAAGCAATTGCTGCAAAAATAGAAACAGTTTCTTTTGATAGAAATGGTTTCTTATACCATGGAAGAGTGAAAGCATTAGCGGAAGCAGCTAGAGAAGCTGGTTTAAAATTTTAAGAATTAAAGTATGTATCAAAAATATAAAAACGTAGAAAGAGTAAAGCCAAGTGGTTTGGAACTAGTTGATCACTTAGTAGGTGTAAACAGAGTTACTAAAGTTACTAAGGGTGGACGTGCTTTCGGATTTTCTGCTATCGTTGTTGTAGGAGATGGAAACGGAGTTGTAGGTCACGGTTTGGGGAAATCTAAAGATGTTGCCTCTGCAATTGCCAAAGCAATCGAAGACGCTAAGAAAAACTTGGTGAGAATACCCATTATCAATGCAACTCTGCCTCACGAACAAAAAGGGAAGTATGGTGGTGCAAGAGTTTTCTTAAAACCGGCATCAAACGGTACTGGAGTTATTGCGGGTGGAGCTGTACGTGCGGTATTGGATTCCGTTGGAGTTCACGACGTATTGTCAAAGTCTCAAGGATCTTCAAATGCACACAATGTAGTGAAAGCCACCTTTGATGCCTTGTTGCAATTGCGAAGTGCTCACACTGTTGCGAAGCAAAGAGGGATTTCATTGGACAAAGTTTTTAACGGATAAATCTAAGTACGATGGGAAAAATTAAAATCACACAAGTAAAAAGCCAAATCAGACGTGAAAGTTCTCAAAAGAAAACTTTACAAGCGTTGGGATTGCGTAAAATGAATCAAGTCGTAGAACACGAAGCTTCAGCGTCCATTCTTGGAATGGTAAAAAAAATCAATCACTTACTTTCTGTAGAAGAAATTAACTAAATACATTCGAGTTATGAGTTTAAGTAACTTACAGCCTGCATCAGGATCTGTCAAAAAAGGAAAAAGAATCGCAAGAGGAGAAGGTTCTGGTAAAGGTGGTACAGCCACAAGAGGTCACAACGGTCAAAAATCACGTTCTGGATATTCTAGAAAAATTGGTTTTGAAGGAGGTCAAATGCCTTTGCAAAGACGTGTGCCTAAATTTGGTTTTACAAACATCAACCGCAAAGAATACCAAGGGATCAATCTTGACAAATTGCAAGAATTTTTCGATGCTGGAAAAATCACTGAAAATGTAGATTTAACAGCATTGTTAGACACTCGATTGGCTGGAAAAAATGACTTGATCAAAATATTGGGTCGTGGAGAATTGAAAGCCAAATTAAACGTTTCTGCTCATAAGTTTACGGCATCTGCCAAAGCTGCTATTGAAGCTGCAGGTGGTCAAGCGGTAACCCTTTAAGAAGTTTTAGATAGATGAAAAATTTTATAGACACCTTACAAAGCATTTGGAAAATCGAAGAACTTAGAAATAAGTTACTTTTGACTTTGGGATTGATGGCGGTTTACCGTTTCATGGCTCAAATTCCTTTGCCTGGAATAGACCCGACTCAATTGACAGCTTTGGAAAATCAAGCTGACGGAGGTTTGTTAGGTTTGCTAAATGCATTTACAGGGGGTGCTTTTTCAAGAGCTTCTATCATGGCGTTGGGAATCATGCCTTATATTTCTGCCTCTATTGTTGTCCAATTGATGGGAATTGCGGTTCCTTATCTTCAGAAATTGCAAAAAGACGGAGAGAGTGGTCGTAAAAAAACAACGCAAATCACGCGTTGGTTGACCATTGGTATTACTTTGGTGCAAGGACCTGCATACATCACGAACATGTCCGCAATATTGCCAGAATCTGCTTATGTTTCTGAAGTAGTATTGAGCGGAGGCATGTTTTGGTTTTCATCAATGGTTTTGTTGATGGCTGGAACTGTATTTGCGATGTGGTTGGGAGAACGGATTACAGACAAAGGAATTGGAAATGGGATTTCCCTTTTGATTATGATTGGGATCATCGCAAGGTTTCCTTCATCTTTTGCACAAGAGTTGGCTTCCAAAACTGCCAATGGCGGTGCTGGAGGAATCATGATGATTTTGTTAGAAATTGTCGTTTGGTTCTTAGTCATCTTAGCATCCGTATTGCTGGTGACAGCCGTTCGTAGGATTGCTGTCCAATACGCAAGAAGATCTGCTGTAGGCGATATCAAAGAATCTCAAGGAACACGTCAGTACATTCCTCTCAAACTAAATTCTGCGGGTGTAATGCCGATCATTTTTGCACAGGCAATCATGTTTATTCCTGGAGCTTTTGCTCAGAAGGCAGAAGGGTCTTTTCAAGAAATTGGAGCTAGTTTTGCAGACATGAACGGTTTGGGTTACAATGTATTATTTGCTTTGTTGATCATAATCTTCAGTTACTTTTATACAGCGATTACCATTCCTACAAACAAAATGGCAGACGATTTGAAACGCAGTGGTGGTTTTATCCCTGGTATTCGTCCGGGACAAGAGACTGCTGATCGATTGGATTCGATCTTATCGCGCATCACTTTTCCAGGCTCATTGTTTTTAGCCCTTTTGTCAGTATTGCCAGCAATTGCTGTTCAATTTGGAATTCAACAAAACTGGGCTTTGTTTTATGGAGGCACCTCTCTGATCATTATGGTGGGTGTAGCCATTGATACCATTCAACAAATCAATGCCTACTTATTAAACAGTCATTATGACGGATTAATGAAGACAGGAACTAAAAGAAAATCATCTTAATCATTATGGCCAAACAAGCAGCAATACAACAAGACGGAACCATTACAGAAGCATTGTCAAATGCCATGTTTCGTGTAGAACTTGAAAACGGTCATATTGTAACGGCACACATCTCAGGTAAAATGCGCATGCATTATATCAAGTTGTTGCCAGGAGACAAAGTGAAGTTAGAAATGAGTCCTTACGATCTTTCGAAGGCGAGAATTACTTATAGATACTAAAAAACAAAAAACGATGAAAGTTAGAGCATCAATAAAGAAAAGAAGTGCCGAGTGCAAGATTGTACGAAGAAAAGGCAGATTATATGTAATCAACAAAAAGAATCCTAGATTTAAACAAAGACAAGGGTAAGTTATGGCAAGAATAGCAGGAATTGACATACCAAAGAACAAAAGAGGAGTTATTGCTTTAACTTACATTTTTGGAATTGGTGACACAAGAGCTAAACAGATTTTAGCAAACGCAGGAGTAGACGAAAGCATCAAAGTTCAAGATTGGACGGATGAGCAAATCGGAAAAATTCGTGAACAAGCAGGGACCTTCACTATCGAAGGAGAATTGCGTTCTGAAACACAATTGAACATCAAACGTTTGATGGACATTGGATGTTACAGAGGTATACGTCACAGGTCTGGATTGCCATTGAGAGGGCAACGTACCAAAAACAACTCCAGAACGAGAAAAGGGAAAAGAAAAACTGTAGCAAACAAAAAGAAAGCTACTAAATAAGATCAAGACATTATGGCTAAATCAAATTCAAAAAAGCGTAAGGTTATTGTTGAGTCAGTTGGGGAAGCACACATCACTGCATCTTTCAACAACATCATTATTTCCTTAACAAACAAAAAAGGAGATGTGATCTCTTGGTCATCTGCAGGAAAGCAAGGTTTTAGAGGTTCCAAAAAGAACACTCCTTATGCCGCTCAAACAGCAGCTGAAGATTGTGCAAGTGTTGCTCATGAAGCAGGACTAAGAAAAGTAAAAGTATATGTAAAAGGACCAGGAAACGGCCGTGAAAGTGCAATCAGAACTTTGCATAACAACGGTATTGAAGTTACTGAAATCATCGATGTAACTCCAATCCCTCACAACGGTTGTCGCCCTCCAAAAAGACGTAGAGTATAATTTAATTCAACTTCAATTGAGAACCAGATTGTCGAAGGAGAACGCCTTAATTCACAATCCTCAATTCTAAAAACAAAGAAATGGCAAGATATACAGGACCAAAAACAAAAATTGCTCGTAAATTTGGAGAAGCAATTTTCGGAGATGACAAATCTTTTGAAAAACGCAATTACCCACCAGGGCAACATGGAAATGCTAGACGTAGAGGAAAAAAATCCGAATACGCAATGCAATTGCAAGAAAAGCAGAAAGCGAAATACTCTTACGGTATTTTAGAGCGCCAATTTAGCAACCTTTTTGACAAAGCGTCAAGCAGCAAAGGAATTACAGGAGAAGTCTTGTTGCAACTTTGTGAATCTCGTCTAGACAATGTAGTTTTCCGTATGGGAATTGCAAACTCAAGAAGAGGAGCGCGTCAATTGGTATCTCACAGGCACATCACTGTCAACGGTGAAATCTTAAACATTCCTTCTTACTCTCTCAAACCAGGTGACGTTGTTGCTGTGAGAGAAAAGTCGAAATCATTAGTTGCTATTGAAAGCTCTTTGGCTGCTAACAGCAATGTTTATGAGTGGTTGACATGGAATGCAGACACCAAACAAGGAACTTTTGTAACGATCCCAGAAAGACTGCAAATCCCTGAAAATATCAAAGAACAATTAATAGTAGAGTTGTACTCTAAATAATTTAGACACCCGTTAAACTATGGCAATTTTAAATTTTCAGAAACCCGACAAAGTAATCATGATTGAATCTACTGATTTTGAAGGTAGATTTGAATTCAGACCTTTAGAACCAGGTTTTGGTTTAACAGTAGGTAACGCATTGAGAAGAGTTTTACTTTCATCATTAGAAGGTTTTGCGATCACTTCATTGAGAATGGAAGGGGTTGAGCACGAATTTTCTACGATTGAAGGAATTGTTGAAGATGTTACTGAAATTATCCTTAATCTTAAGCAAGTTCGCTTTAAGAAACAAATAGAAGATACAGATAGAGAATCCGTTACCATTTCTGTATCTGGACAAGAACAAATCACGGCTGGAGATATTCAAAAATTCACCTCTGGTTTTCAAGTATTGAATCCAGACTTGGTGATTTGCAACTTGGAAAAAAGTGTCAAATTTGAAATGGAAATTACCATTGAAAAAGGAAGAGGCTTTGTTCCTGCAGAAGAGAATAAGAAAGTAAATGTCCCGTTGGGAACTATTTTTACAGACTCTATTTACACGCCGATCAAAAATGTCAAGTACGCGGTTGAAAACTTCCGTGTTGAACAAAAAACCGATTATGAAAAATTAGTTTTTGACATCGTTACTGACGGTTCTGTAAACCCGAAAGACGCATTGACAGAAGCAGCAAAAATTTTAATCCACCACTTTATGTTGTTCTCAGATGAGAGAATTACTTTGGAGGCTGATGAAATTGCACAAACGGAAACTTACGACGAGGAGTCCTTGCACATGCGTCAATTGTTGAAAACAAAATTGATCGACATGGACCTTTCTGTAAGAGCTTTGAACTGTTTGAAAGCTGCAGAAGTTGAAACTTTAGGGGATTTGGTATCCTTTAATAAAAATGATTTGATGAAGTTCCGTAATTTTGGAAAGAAATCATTGACCGAATTGGATGAACTAGTTCATATAAAAGGGTTGAGTTTCGGAATGGATTTGAGCAAATACAAATTAGATAAAGATTAACTTTTCATATTTTGCTCCCTAAAAGGGTTGAGCAAGATGGAAGTACAAAACAAAAGTCATGAGACACGGAAAGAAATTCAATCATTTAGGAAGAAAGACGGCACACAGAAAGTCAATGTTGGCAAATATGGCTTGTTCGTTAATTGAACACAAACGCATCAATACCACTGATGCTAAAGCAAAAGCTTTGCGTCAATACGTTGAGCCTTTGATTACAAAATCTAAAAGCGATACCACGCACAATCGTAGAATTGTATTTAGTATTTTGAAAAACAAATTGGCAGTTACAGAATTGTTCAAAGAAGTTGCTGTAAAAGTAGCTGACAGACCAGGAGGATATGTACGAATTATCAAGTTGGGTAATCGTCAAGGAGACAACGCTGAAATGGCGATGGTTGAATTGGTTGATTACAACGAGATCTACAATCCAAATGGAGCTAAGAAGAAAAAAGCGACTCGTAGAGGTCGTAAAAAAGCGGACGCACCTGTTGCCGAAGCTGTTGAAGTGACAACTGTTGAAGAAACAAACACTGAGGCATAAATAGATGATTTACAGCATAGCTAACAAAGGAATAAACATAACAGTTTGTTCCTTTTTTTATATCTTTGCACACCGATAAAAGTTTTTGATTGAAATGAACAAGCACTATTTTTATACACTAGCGGTCCTTTTTTTGCCAATAGTTATTCTTTATAGCGGTTCATTAAATTACGACTTTATTGCCATTGACGACGCTGGGCAACTCCATCAAAATCCGAAAGTCCTTAACTGGTCTTGGTCAAACATTGTTGCGCTCTTTTCCTCAGAGACCATCGGAATGTACCAACCCTTGACTTCTCTTTTATTTTCCTTACTCGGAGCACTGTTTGGTTTTAAAAGTGCCCTCACATTCCATCTTTTTAGTCTGTTATTTCACTTGGCTAATACCCTTCTTGTATTTTTATTGGGCAAACACCTTTTTAAGAACAAACAAAAAGCAATGTTACTCGCTTTTTTATTTGGTCTGCATCCACTAGCCGTCGAATCCGTAGCATGGATATCTGCAACCAGTACCGTTCTGTTTTCGTTTTTCTTTTTAGCAGCGACACTAGCGTATTGTAATTTTTTACAAAGCAACAAGAATTCTTGGATTCAATTCTCCTTACTCATGTTTGTCTTGGGGGCCTTCTGCAAAGTGCAAATCCTTCCTTTTGTGGTCGTTCTTTTTTTAATAGACTTTTTAAATGGATTGCCTTTATTTGAGAAGAATCGCCTCGTTCAAAAAACACCTTTTGTCCTTGTTGCGGTAGTTTTCGGTCTCATCGCATTGCATTTTAGAGGGGGACATTCTGGCATGAGTCATGAAAATTACAAAGCCTTGTATTTGTTGCCAAGCCAACTCTTTTGGTACATCCACAAAACATTTGTGCCATTGAATTTAGGAATTGTCTACGATTGGCCTCTGCAACTTGGAGAAACCAATTATTACCTCTCTTGTTTCTTCCTTGTTGGAGTCGCAGTGGCATTTTATTATTTAAGAAAAAACAAATTGTTCGTCTTTGGCCTGTTGTTTTATCTGTGCAACATCCTGCTTCACACGGCCGCTTTTTCCGAGTTTTTAGGACCTTTTTCTGATCGATATGCCTACATTTCTACGCTGGGAATCTGGATTGCCGCCTTATCTTTGATCAGTGACAAACGAAATGGCGCATTGAAATACTTTGCCTTGGTTGCCGTCTATGCCTTCTTGGCAAAAGCACAATTGAAAACATGGAAAAGTACCATTGCACTTTGGACAAACAACCTCTCACACGAAACCGCCACTTTTTCTAATGGAATGCGAGGTAATTTGTATTATGAAGACAACAAGCTAGCTTTGGCAAAAGCAGATTTTGAAAAAGTAGATCAGCAACCTGATGCCCGTTTGGATCCAGATAAATACAACTACCTGTACACCGCTTTGGGCGTTATGGAATCAAAGGCCGACAAGAATAAATCGGTTGCTTACTTTTTAAAAGCGGCTACAATTTCACCAGAAGTTCCAAACTTCGTAAATTTGGCAAGTGCCTACCAAAAGATTCAAGTTTATGACAAGGCAGAAGCACTGTTGTTGCAATGCAATGCAAAAAAACCAAAAGACAAAGATATATACATAAAATTGAGTGCTCTTTATTTTGAAAGCAAGCAACACGAAAAAGCGGTTCGATTACTCAATAAAACAATTGATTTAGGGTTTAATGACATACTTTTCTATAAGTTTAGAGCCTATTTTCAAACCGCTTTGGGCAATGTTGAAAAAGCAGAAGAAGACATTCGAGTAGCAATAAAGATGGATAAGAAGGTTAATAATGGAATTGTAAAAGATGAACAATTGCGAAGTTTGATTCATAATTTACAATCTTTAAAAAAGAACACAAAAAAATGAAATACAAAGAATTGAAAAAAGCACTGTTGCTTTTAGAAGACGGAACCGTATTTGAAGGAAAATCTGTTGGAATCGAAGGCACTTCTTTCGGAGAAGTTTGTTACAACACCGGAATGACAGGTTATCAAGAAATTTTTACAGACCCTTCCTATTCCGGTCAGTTGATGGTTGCCACCAACGCACATATTGGAAACTATGGAGTCAATGAAAATGAAGTAGAGTCTGATGGCATCAAAATTTCAGGACTCATTTGTCGCAATTTTAGCTTCACGCATTCACGAGTGAGATCTTCAGGCTCTTTAGAAGACTATTTCATCAAACACAAATTGATTGCCATAACGAACGTCGATACAAGAGCCGTCGTAAGTTATATCCGAGACAAAGGAGCCATGAACGCAGTCATCTCAACCGACACAGACATTGCATCTTTAAAGGAGCAACTCAAAAAAGTACCCAACATGGAAGGCCTGGACTTGGCATCCAAAGTCTCAACCAAAGAAGCCTATACCTTTGGTGACATAAACGCGACTTATAAGATAGCAGCATTGGACCTTGGAATCAAAACCAACATTCTTAGAAACTTAGCTGAAAGAGACTGTTATATCAAAGTATTCCCAAACACCGCCTCTTTTGAAGATTTACAAACTTTTCAGCCCGACGGTTATTTCTTGTCTAACGGCCCTGGAGATCCTGAGCCTTTGGTCAATGCACAAGCAGTGGCTAAAAAAATCATCGAAAAAAACCTACCACTTTTCGGCATCTGTCTCGGCCACCAAGTCATCGCACTTGCAAGCGGAGCTTCGACCTATAAGATGCACAATGGGCATCGCGGAATCAACCATCCAGTTAAGAATTTGATCACAGGAAAAGGAGAAATCACCTCTCAAAATCACGGATTTGTAATCGACCGAAAATCCCTTGAAAATTCAGATACAATTGAAGTGACACATATTCATCTAAATGACAATACAGTCGCGGGAATCCGATTGAAAGATAAAAATTGTTTTTCTGTTCAATACCATCCAGAAGCAAATCCTGGACCCCACGATTCGTCTTATTTGTTCGATCAATTTATTGAAAATTTAAAAAAATAAGTTTTCAAGTTTAATATCTTTCAAGCCTTTAATGCTTTGTTGCTCGACAACGAAACCGTTTGAGAAAAAATTCTAAAAAAGCACCCTTAAAGTCAAGTCCTTTTGTAACTTGCATCTAATTTTAATTGAAAAAACCTAAAACAAACAAATATGAGCGTAATTATTAGCATCCATGCACGTCAAATCTTTGACTCTAGAGGGAATCCTACTGTAGAAGTTGATGTCATCACAGAGAACGGAGTAATGGGAAGAGCTGCAGTTCCATCTGGAGCCTCTACCGGAGAACACGAAGCTGTTGAATTGAGAGACGGTGGTGCTGCATTTATGGGCAAAGGCGTCTTGACAGCAGTAAACAATGTAAACACAAGCATTGCAGAAGAACTTTTAGGATTCTCAGTATTCGAACAAAACGCCATCGATCAAGCGATGATTGATTTGGACGGAACTCCTAACAAATCTCAATTAGGAGCCAATGCCATTTTAGGTGTTTCTTTAGCGGTTGCCAAAGCAGCTGCCAATGAATTGAACCAACCTTTGTACCGATACATCGGAGGAGTCAGTGCAAACACACTGCCCGTGCCGATGATGAACATCGTCAACGGTGGTTCGCATTCAGATGCACCGATTGCGTTTCAAGAATTTATGATCATGCCCGTAATGGCAAACTCTTTTTCTCATGCTTTGCAGATCGGAACTGAGATTTTTCACAACTTGGCCAAAATCCTTCACGAAAGAGGTTTGAGCACTGCTGTTGGAGACGAAGGAGGATTTGCACCTACTTTTGACGGAACAGAAGACGCTTTGGACACCGTGTTGAAAGCCATTGAAAAAGCAGGTTACAAACCTGGAGAAGAAGTAATGTTGGCATTGGATTGTGCTGCTGCTGAATTTTACGAAGGTGGAAAATACAACTACGCAAAGTTTGAAGGTGAAAATGGAGCCGTAAGAACGTCTCAAGAACAAGCAGACTACTTAGCAGAATTGTCGTCCAAATACCCAATCATCTCAATCGAAGATGGGATGGATGAAAACGACTGGGAAGGCTGGAAATACCTCACCGAAAAAATTGGAGACCGTGTGCAATTGGTAGGAGACGATTTGTTTGTGACAAATGTAGAACGTCTTGCCAGAGGTGTAGAAGAAGGAATCGCCAATTCTATCTTGATCAAAGTGAATCAAATTGGAACCTTGACAGAAACCATTGCCGCAGTAAACATGGCCAAAAACGCAGGATTTACTTCTGTAATGTCTCACCGTTCAGGTGAAACTGAAGACAACACAATTGCTGATTTAGCAGTGGCTTTGAACACAGGTCAGATCAAAACAGGATCAGCTTCTCGTTCAGACCGTATGGCAAAATACAACCAATTGTTGCGTATTGAAGAAGAGTTGGAGGACATGGCTTACTATCCACAAGACAAAGCTTTTAAATTGAGCTAATACATTTCCAAACAGAGCCAAAAAAACCGAAATTTTATTTCGGTTTTTTTTTGTCCATACAAAAAGCAATTCCAAGCATAAGAAACCACACATTTAACCTGTTCATGACACTCTTTTTTTTGTATCTTAAAAAGATGCCCTTAACTCGAAATTTTATTTCTTGATTTATTTAAGAAAACTCAGTATTCTCTAGTTATTTTTAACAAGATTTTCGGGATAAGAAACTTGAATTTGTGTAAATTTGCAAAAACTCCATCGCTAGGAACTTGAAATATCAAATAAAAATTATGTCAGAAATTGCAACACTCAAAATAAACGGTCAAGAATTCGAATTTCCTTTGCTAAAAGGAACAGAAAAGGAAACAGCCATTGATATCAAAACCTTGCGAGGTATTACGGGAGGCCTCATCACTTTGGATGCGGGTTATAAAAACACAGGTTCTTGCAAAAGCGCCGTTACTTTTTTGGATGGAGAAAAAGGAATTTTGAGATACCGTGGCTATGCGATTGAAGATTTGGCTGAAAAATCAGACTTCTTAGAAACCTCTTACCTGCTCATTTTCGGAGAATTGCCAACAGAAGCGCAATTGGAACAATTTCAGGAAGACATTCAAAGTGAATCTTTAGTAGACGAAGAAATGAAAAAGATTTTGCACGGCTTTCCAAAGTCTGCACATCCTATGGGAGTTATTTCTGCATTGACAAGCTCTTTGATTGCTTTTAATCCTGAATCTGTCAACGTAGACTCTGAAGAAGAAATGTACAAAGCCATCGTGAAAATTATGGCTAAATTTCCTGTGTTGGCTGCATGGACCTTGCGCAAAAAAGAAGGTTTGCCTTTGGAATACGGTTCAAAAAGCTTAGGCTATGTTGAAAATTTGTACAAGATGATGTTCAACAAACCCAACGAAGAGTTCTCCATCAACCCCATTGTTTTAAATGCACTAGATAAGTTGTTGATTCTACATGCGGACCACGAGCAAAACTGTTCTACTTCAACAGTGAGAATTGTAGGGTCTTCACATGCCGGTTTGTACGCTTCTATTTCTGCAGGAATCTCTGCGCTTTGGGGGCCGCTTCACGGAGGTGCCAACCAAGCCGTCATAGAAATGTTGGAAGAGATTAAAAACAACGGAGGAGACTACCACAAATACATCGCAAAGGCCAAAGACAAAAGCGATCCTTTTCGATTGATGGGATTTGGACACAGAGTCTACAAAAATTTTGACCCAAGAGCTAAAATCATACAAGTAGCTGCTGAAGAAGTACTGGCAGACTTAGGGATAGTAGACCCTGTGCTAGACATTGCAAAAGGCTTGGCGGAAGTCGCCTTGAACGACACGTATTTCAAAACCCGCAATTTGTATCCCAACGTAGACTTTTATTCCGGAATTATCTACAGAGCACTTGGAATTCCAGTAGAAATGTTTACCGTCATGTTTGCGATTGGTCGTTTGCCAGGTTGGATTGCACAATGGAAAGAAATGAGAGAAAACAACGAGCCGATTGGAAGGCCTCGTCAATTGTATGTCGGTGAAAACTTGAGAAGTTTTTCCAACATAGAAAACCGATAAGACAGCCAAGCCTTCAATTCCATTGAAGGCTTTGTTTTTTTCAAACACAGACCTATTGATGGCACTGAACATTCAAGACGAAACTTCGAAATTGAGAGCTGTCGTTTTGGAGTTGCTCAACAGAATGGACTGGTTCCTGATATTAAAGATGCCTACGATCCAAAATCCATCGCAGACATCCAAACGGAAACCTATCCCGAAGAAAAAGACATGGTTGCTGAAATGGTCGCTTTTCTAAAAGTATCTGAAAAATAAGATCTAACCGTATACAGACCTGAAGTTCAAAAAGACTACAACCAGATCTTTTCACGTGACACTGCCTTTGTTTCGAGCTCCAATTTAATCCCATGATTCACACAAAGACATCTCTATGAAGCAAACGACAAACAACCTTTTGATGGTGCGTCCTTTGTCTTTTCGCAAGAACGAACAGACGGCAGTCAACAACTTGTATCAAAAAGAACTCAGCAAGCTTTCCTATATGGAAATACAAGAAAGAGCCCTTGCCGAATTTGATGCTCTTGTACAGCAATTAAAGCGGGTTGGAATTCGTGTTTTGGTGCTGCAAGACACTGAAAAACGCACTACGCTCGATGGGCTTTTTCCCAGCAATTGGTTCTCGTTTCATGAAGACGGTACTGTAGGTTTGTACCCCATTTTTGCTCCAAACAGCCGCCTTAAAAGAACCGAGGATTTGTTTGGTTTTTTAGAAACTTCCGGTTTTGAAATCGCTGGTTTTGTCGATTATACAAGTGCAGCGGCACATGGCTATTTTTTAGAAGGAACTGGAAGCATGGTTTTGGATCGCGTGCACCGAAAAGCATATTGTGCCTTGTCAGCAAGAACAGACGAAGAACTCTTTATTGAATTCTGTGAAGATTTCGAATACACGCCAGTGGTCTTTACAGCATTCCATACGGTGGAAGGGGGCCGGGTTCCCAGAGACCACACCAACTTGGTGCTCTGTGTGGGGACTCATTTTGCTGTACTGTGTTTGGAAAGCATCGACGATAAATCGGAACGAAAAAACCTTTTGCAACACCTCAAAGAAGACGCAAAAGAACTCTTGGTGATCTCAGAAGCCCAAGCAGCCAATTTTGCAGGCAATCTGTTGCAAGTTGAAAATGCATTTGGACAGCAGTACACCGTCATTTCTGAAGCTGCTTTTCAAAGTCTTCGATCGGAACAAATAGCAATGCTTGAAAAACATACTCAAATTATCAGATCTCCTTTGTCTACCATAGAGAACTGTGTAGGTGGCAGTGTACGCTGTTTGTTGGCAGAAGTGTTTTTGCCCAAGTCCAAATCAAAAAAAGCTTTGGAATAAACCCAAAGCTTTTTCTGTACTATTATTTCCTAAGGAATTAGTTCTTGATTTTCTTTTTCTCGATTTGAATTGTCAGTTCGTTAGATTTCGAATCGAGGTCCATAAAAATGACATCCCCCTCTTTGAGGTTGGCATTGACAATTTCTTCAGCCAAAGCATCTTCAATGTATTTTTGAATGGCTCTGTTCAAAGGTCGGGCGCCATAGGTTTTGTCAAAGCCTTTGTCGGCAATATAATCTTTGGCTTTGTCGCTCAACTTTAGTGTGTAGCCCAAGTCGCTGATGCGTGCCAGTAGTTTTTCCAATTCGATGTCGATAATTTGATGAATGTCTTTTCTTTCCAAAGCGTTGAAGATAATGATATCATCGATGCGATTGATGAATTCAGGTGCAAAGGATTTTTTAAGGGCACTTTCGATGATTCCTTTGGCATGTGCATCGGCTTGTGCTGCTTTGGCAGAAGTACCAAAGCCAACGCCGCCACCAAAATCTTTCAATTGACGGGCTCCGATGTTGGAGGTCATAATGATGATGGTGTTTCTAAAATCGATTTTACGCCCCAAGCTATCCGTCACAAAACCTTCGTCCAGTATTTGCAACAACATATTGAACACATCGGGATGTGCTTTTTCGATTTCGTCAAGCAGGACAACGGCATAGGGTTTTCTTCGAATCTTTTCTGTCAACTGCCCACCTTCTTCATAACCTACGTAACCAGGAGGCGCTCCTATCAATCGAGATACAGAAAATTTTTCCATGTATTCACTCATGTCAACACGGATCAAAGAATCGCTTGTGTCAAACAGTTCGCGCGCCAAGACTTTCGCCAATTGTGTTTTTCCGACCCCGGTCTGTCCCAAGAAGATAAAAGAGCCGATGGGTTTGTTCGGATCTTTTAGTCCGATGCGGTTTCGTTGAATCGCTTTGACAACTTTTGAGACGGCTTCGTCTTGCCCGATGACTTTCCCCTTGATTTTCTTTGGAAGATCGCTCAAACGCCTGCTTTCAGCTTCTGCAACTCTGTTCACAGGAATGCCAGTCATCATAGAAACCACTTCGGCCACATTGTCCTCTGTTACGATTTCTCTATTTTCTTTGGAAGCTTCTTCCCATTGATTTTGGGCAGATCTCAAAGCTGCTTCTATGTTTTTTTCGTCGTCTCTTAGCCTAGCTGCTTCTTCGTATTTTTGACGCGTGACTGCGTTGGTCTTCTCTTCTTTGATGGTTTCTAATTTCTGTTCCAACTCGAGCACTTGCTTGGGAACCACGATGTTTGTGATGTGAATTCGAGATCCCGCTTCGTCCAAGGCATCGATTGCTTTGTCGGGTAAAAACCGATCAGTCATGTACCGGTTGGTCAATGTGACACAAGCTTTGATCGCAGCTTCTGCATAAGTCACATTGTGGTGGTCTTCGTATTTTTCTTTGATGTTTTTTAGAATTGTGACCGTTTCTTCAATAGAGGTTGGCTCCACGATTACTTTTTGAAAGCGGCGTTCCAAAGCACCGTCTTTTTCAATGTTTTGACGGTATTCGTTCAGGGTCGTCGCTCCAATACATTGGATTTCCCCTCTTGCGAGTGCTGGTTTGAGCATGTTGGAAGCATCGAGAGAACCCGTAGCGCCTCCAGCACCTACTATGGTGTGAATTTCATCGATAAAGAGAATGATGTCTTCGTTCTTTTCCAGTTCGTTCATCAGGGCTTTCATACGCTCTTCAAATTGACCTCTGTATTTGGTGCCGGCAACCAAACTTGCCAAATCCAAAGAAACCACTCTTTTGTTGAACAAAATACGAGATACTTTTCTTTGGACGATGCGGAGCGCTAAGCCTTCTGCAATTGCAGATTTCCCAACTCCAGGTTCACCGATGAGCATCGGATTGTTTTTTTTGCGTCGACTTAAAATTTGGGAAACTCGTTCGATTTCTTCTTTCCGTCCCACCACAGGGTCTAACTTTTGGTTTTCTGCAAGTAAGGTCAAGTCACGGCCAAAATTATCCAATACGGGTGTCTTTGATTTCTGAGAAGTTTTCCCCTTGTTGGGTTGGGACTCAAAAGGATTTGATTTGTCAGCATCTTCAAACTGTCCAGGATTTGCACTTTCTGCTGTTGGGAACTCATGGCTGTCGTCTGTATCGTTGTTCATTTGTTTGAACAAAGCTTTTACATCGTCGTAACTGATGTCAAAATTGTTTAATAATTTTGTTGTCGGGTCGTTTTCATTCCGGAGTACACACAAGAGAAGGTGAGCTGTGTTTACAGATTCGTCTTGGTAAAGTTTGGCTTCCAAAAAGGTCGTTTTCAACGCTTTTTCTGCTTGACGGGTCAGGTGTAGTTTTTTCTTTTCAAAATCTTCGTTAAAAGAAGGCGTGGAAGGATTCAATGCTTCGATTTTTTTCTTTAAATAATCCAAATTGATGTTCAAAGAATTTAAAATATATATGGCTTTCCCCTCAGCTTTACGAAGAACTCCCAAAATCAAATGTTCGGTACCAATAAAATCATGACCCAGTCGCAAGGCTTCTTCTTTGCTGTATCCGATCACGTCTTTTACTTTTTGCGAAAAATTATCATCCATAGTCTCTGTTTTTAGGTAAATTTAATGGATTTTTCATTAAAATTTACAAATCACATGTGATTGTTCTTAAAAAAAAGACCTTGCTTCAAATTACGCGCAAAAACTACCTGAAAATCAGCGCAGTACAAAGTGTTAAAAAACCCCTAAAATTGTTGATAACTCTAAGCAAATACAACGGCTGTAAAAGGGGTAAAAAAGGCTAAAAAGTGTATCTTGCTATTCACTAAAATGAACTAACTAAACTAAACATATTTTTATGGCAGATGGAGAAAAGTTGATCCCTATCAATATAGAGGAACAGATGAAGTCGGCATACATAGATTATTCTATGTCCGTAATTGTTTCGAGAGCCTTACCAGATGTAAGAGACGGTTTAAAACCCGTGCATCGCAGGGTTCTGTTCGGAATGCATGAGTTGGGAATCAAGGCGACGGGCTCCTATAAGAAGTCTGCGAGAATAGTGGGAGAAGTTTTAGGAAAGTACCACCCCCACGGTGATACTTCTGTATACGATTCCATGGTGCGAATGGCACAGAACTGGAGCGTCCGATATATGATGGTGGACGGACAGGGAAATTTTGGTTCTGTAGATGGTGATAGTCCAGCAGCAATGCGTTATACCGAGGTGCGCATGCAAAAAATATCCGAAGACATGTTGGCGGATATTGAAAAGGATACTGTCGACCACAAACTCAATTTTGACGACACCCTAAAAGAACCCACTGTTCTTCCAACCAGAATCCCCAATTTGCTAATCAACGGAGCTTCGGGAATTGCGGTAGGGATGGCCACCAATATGGCTCCTCACAACTTGACAGAAGTCATCGATGGTACCATCGCCTATATAGAAGACAGAGACATTGATATCGACGGCTTGATGCACTACATCAAGGCACCTGATTTTCCTACGGGAGGAATACTCTATGGCTATGAAGGAGTCAAAGACGCTTTCCACACAGGTCGAGGACGCATCGTAATGCGCGCCAAGGCAACTTTTGAAGAAGTCAAAGGGCGTGACTGCATCATTGTGACAGAAATCCCTTACCAGATCAACAAGGCAGAAATGATCAAAAAAACTGCGGAATTGGTCAATGATAAAAAATTAGACGGCATCGCCAACATCCGAGATGAATCGGATAGAAATGGAATGCGCATCGTTTATATTTTGAAACGAGATGCAATTCCCAACATCGTATTGAACAAATTGTTCAAGTATACGGCTTTGCAGACTTCTTTTAGTGTCAATAACATCGCTTTGGTAAACGGGCGTCCTGAATTGTTGAACTTAAAGCAGCTGATCCATCATTTTGTCGAACACCGCCACGAGGTCATCGTTCGAAGAACAGAATTTGAACTAAAAAAGGCAGAAGCAAGAGCACATATCTTAGAGGGATTGATCATTGCAAGTGACAACATTGACGAAGTAATCAAAATTATCAGAGGCTCAAACAATCCTGACGAAGCGAGAGCGCGCTTAATTGCGCGTTTTGAATTGTCAGAAATCCAAGCCAAGGCCATCGTAGAAATGCGTTTGCGTCAGCTTACAGGACTGGAGCAAGACAAGCTAAGAGGAGAGTACGACGAGATTATGGTATTGATCACTGACTTGAAAGATATTTTGGCAAAAGAGCCAAGAAGAATGCAAATCATCAAAGACGAGCTGACAGCCATTCGCGATAAATATGGCGATGCCCGTCGTTCTGAAATTGAATATGCAGGTGCGGACATGAAAATTGAAGACATGATCCCAGATTCTCAAGTAGTCGTGACCATCTCTCATGCAGGTTATGTCAAACGTACGTTGCTTTCCGAATACAAAACACAAAACAGGGGGGGAAGAGGACAAAAAGGCGTGTCTACCAGAAGTGAAGATTTCTTAGAACACCTGTTTGTGGGAACCAACCACCAATACATGCTGTTTTTTACCCAAAAAGGAAAAGTGTTTTGGATGCGAGTTTACGAAATCCCAGAAGGCGGAAAAGTTGCCAAAGGACGCGCGCTGCAAAATTTGATCAACATTGAACCCGATGACAAAGTCAAAGCCTTTTTAGTGACGCAAGACCTCAAAGACCTCGATTATATCAACAGCCATTACATCATCATGGCCACCAAAAAAGGCCAGGTCAAAAAGACCCTGTTGGAACAATATTCCAGACCGAGAACCAATGGAATCGCAGCGATTACCATTCGGGAAGGCGACGAATTGTTAGAGGCAAAATTGACCACAGGCGACAGCCAAGTCATGTTGGCTTTGAAATCTGGAAAATCGATTCGATTTGAAGAAGAAAAAACCAGGCCGATGGGTAGAAATGCTTCCGGTGTTCGCGGAATTACCTTGGCACATGAAAACGATGAGGTGGTCGGTATGGTCGCCGTCAATGATATGGATAGCAATATCTTGGTGGTCTCTGAAAAAGGTTACGGAAAACGATCCAGTCTCGAAGATTACAGAATCACCAACCGTGGAGGGAAAGGTGTAAAAACACTCAATGTCTCTGAAAAGACAGGCGATGTGGTTGCGATTAAAAACGTGACAGATGAAGACGATTTGATGATCATCAACAAGTCTGGAATCACCATCCGCATGGAAGTCAGTGACCTGCGCGTCATGGGAAGAGCTACCCAAGGAGTCAAGCTGATCAATATCAAAGATTCTGATTCGATTGCTGCCGTTGCAAAAGTCATGCACGAAGAGGAAGAAGATGTGGAATTGCAAGGCGAAGTAGAAGGGCAAGAAGGCACCTCAGAAACGAGTGGTACTTCAGAAACGCCTTCTTCAGAAAATTAATATGATCAAACCTATATACATGAAAAATCAACTTATTCTGCTGCTATCACTTTCTTTGACTTTTGGAGTGGTAGCGCAAAAAAAAGAATTAAAAACTGCAGAGAAAGCGCTTAAAAAGAAAAATTATGCTGCCTCCCTTGACCAACTAGAGGTCGTAAGTTCTCTGCTAGTAGAAAATGCTGCGCCAAAATTAATTGAGAAGTATTATTACCTCAAAGCAGCAGCTCTCTTTGAAGACGGAACAAATTCTGCACAAGAAGAGCTCGCTGGAGAAGCCTATTTGGAATTGCTCCGTTTTCAAAAAGAATCCGGAATGAACAAGTACGGGCAAAAAGCAGCGGAGGACCTCAGTAGAATTGTTCAAAGCGCTACTGCGAAGGGTTCTACTCTTTTCAACGGGAAAAAGTACAATCAGGCCGCACAAAAATTCGAATTGGTGTATGCCTTGAGTAAGAAAGACACTTCTTACCTGGAGTATGCTGCTTTGGCTTCCTTTTATGCAAAGAATTATGACCAATCCATCACACTGTACAAAAAACTTTTGTCTATTGGGTATACGGGAATCACAACCCAATACAAAGCAACA
>CAWVRK010000012.1:0-54550 GCA_963932955.1 uncultured Flavobacteriaceae bacterium | reverse complement strand
GTTTCCGATTCAGAAGAAGAGGAGGAACACGCTGTAAAGAGGAGTGTGAAAAAAAACAAAATAAATGGAAAGAGGGTACGGATCATATTTGAGGCTTTGTGAACTGATAAACGACTCAAAAGATACATAAAAAAAACAATTCAACACCGTTATTTTCAATTGCACTTGTGTTTCGATACCTTTGCTTTTAAAATTTATCTAGATGAACATTATTCTCTACGATGGCACCGTTCGCAATCAGCTGTTGCCTTTTACTTACACACGACCTGTTTGTGAGCTTCGCATTGGGATTTTAACCATCAAAGAAAAGTGGGAATTGTTTCTAGGAACCACCGCAACCATTCTTACGGAAACTTATTTGGAAGAAAAATTTCCAATGTTAGAACTGGAACAAAATGTGTTTGTAGATGCGGCCGTATTGCCGACTCCCTCTTTGGCAGCACAAGTAAAGTCTTTGAAGAAAAACCAACTTTTGGCAAGTGGTGAAGAGGTCATCGCTTTTTATACAATGGACAATCAGAATGCTGTAGATTTTGACACTTACGATGTCATGGAATGTAGAGCACCTCTTGTTCGTTTGGAAGGATTGACCTGTTTGTATGCAAAAAATGATTGGGCCTTGCGAGCGGATTTTGAATTGCTGACGGCAGGTTGCAATTCGCAAACCATTTCCAAAACCAACCGTGTACTTTGTCCTGAAAACATTTTCATTGAAGAAGGTGCTGTGGTGGAATACGCAACCTTAAATGCCAGTTACGGCCCAATCTATATTGGAAAAGATGCTGTTGTGATGGAGAACACATCCATCAGAGGCCCGTTTTCATTGGGAGAACAATCGGTTTTAAAGATGGGAGCAACACTCTATGGGGCGACCACAATTGGCCCCAAATGCACCGTAGGCGGTGAGGTGAAAAATTCAGTAATTTTTGAAAATTCTAACAAAAGTCACCATGGATATTTGGGGAATTCTGTCATTGGAGCTTGGTGCAATTTGGGTGCGGGGACTTCTGTTTCCAATATGAAAAACACCTTGAGTGAAGTTTTTTTGTGGAATGAAGTTACTGCTAAACTTGAGGCTTCGGGAGAGCAGTTTTGCGGTTCTTTTATTGGAGATCACTGTACTACTGCCATCCACACTGCTTTTAATACAGGAACCGTAGTAGGAGTCTGTGCCAATATATTTGGGGATGGTGCGCCTGAAAAAAGTCATCCTTCTTTTTCATGGGGTACAGGCGCCCAGAAGCAAATTTTCCAACTCGACAAAGCAAAGGAAACTGCCGCAAAAATGTACGCACTTAAAAAGGAAGTGTTTACAGAAGTAGACACTCGAATTTTAGAAGCGGTATACGAGTTCATTATAAAATCTTCTTCGTAAAAAACAACAAAAAAACCCTTTGCATATTTTTGCAAAGGGTTTTTAATAATGTTATCTGTATGAAATCCTTCTTTATTCTTTAGGAGCCAAGACTTCGCCTTTGATGCGCACCACTTTTTTGGGTTCAGAGGCATTGGATGTAATGGTCACCGTTTTGGAAAAGCGTCCGACGCGGTTGGTGGCGTATTTTACTTTGATAGTTCCCGTTTCTCCGGGCATAATTGGTGCTTCGGGTTTGGTGGGCACGGTACATCCACAACTTCCTTTTACGTTTTCGATGATCAGGGGCCTGTTTCCGGTATTGGTAAACACAAACGAACGTTTTCCATCAGCGTCTTTTTTAATTTTGCCATAATTAATGATTTCTTTTTCAAATTTAAATGCAGGAGCATTTGCATCGAAAGTTTCTTCAGGTTCGGTGATCTGAGCTTGACAGAACAAAGAGGTCAATAGAAAAGCAATTGTATAGCGTGTCGTTATCATATGTTGGATTTTTTTATTAGCACATGTAAAAATAAACATATTTTTAAACAAACAAAATTGATAGCTGTTAGTTTTGAGTTAAACTAGAGATTCGTACTTTTGCGAATGCTCGCAGTTGCTTTTTTTCAAAGGAGTTTTTGTGAATTAAAAAGAGACCTAAAAGAATTGAAAAAATAATTCGATGCACATACACAAACAAGCAGACCCAAAATGATCCCAAACAAATACAACCACGAACAAGTAGAAGACAAATGGTATGCCTATTGGACAGAACACGGATACTTTCATTCTACACCCAATGAAAAGGAACCCTATACCATCGTCATTCCACCGCCCAATGTGACAGGCGTCTTGCACATGGGGCACATGCTGAACAACACAATTCAAGACGTGTTGATTCGACGGGCGCGTTTGCGTGGTTACAATGCTTGTTGGGTGCCCGGTACAGACCACGCTTCCATAGCTACGGAAGCCAAAGTAGTAGCCAAACTCAAAAGTGAAGGCATTCAAAAAGCCGATTTGACACGCGAGGAGTTTTTAAAACACGCATGGGATTGGACAGACACGCACGGGGGAATCATTTTAGAGCAATTGAAAAAATTAGGTGCTTCTTGTGATTGGGAACGCACTGCGTTTACGATGGACCCCAGTCTGAGCGAAGCAGTCAACAAAGTTTTTGTGGATTTGTACAGCAAGGGGCTGATTTACAGAGGGTACCGGATGGTCAATTGGGATCCAGAAGCCAAAACAACCCTTTCCGATGAAGAAGTAACGTTTGAAGAAAAACAAGGAAACTTGTATTACATCAAGTATGCCATAGAAGGTGCTGATGAATTTTTAACTGTTGCAACCACACGCCCTGAAACACTATTGGGAGATACTGCCATTTGCATCCATCCTGAAGATCCACGCTTTGCACATTTGAAAGGGAAAAAGGCAATCGTTCCGATAGCAAACCGTTCCATTCCCATCATAGAAGACAGTTATGTGGATTTAGAATTTGGAACGGGGTGTTTGAAAATTACACCTGCGCACGATCTCAATGACAAGGTTATTGGTGAGAAACACAACCTAGAAGTTATAGATATCTTAAATGACGACGCGAGTTTAAATTCATTGGGCTTGCATTACGAAGGCAAGGACCGTTTTGTGGTGCGCAAAGAAATAGCCAAAGAACTCGAAACTTTGGGTGCCTTGACCAAAACAGTTCCACACCTTCACAAAGTAGGGGTTTCAGAAAGAACCAAAGCGGTCATCGAGCCTAAAATTTCTGTACAGTGGTTTTTAAAAATGGAAGAAATCGTCAAACCTGCGTTAAAAGCAGTTTTGGAAGACGAAGAAATTAAATTTCACCCCAAACACTACAACAATACCTACAGGCATTGGCTTGAAAATATCCGTGATTGGAACATCTCCCGCCAACTTTGGTGGGGACATCAAATTCCTGCCTATTTCTACGGAGAAGGATTGGAAGATTACGTGGTTGCAGAAAGCAAAGAAGAAGCTTTGGTAAAAGCCAAAGAAATCACTAAAAACAATGCGTTGGGCTTGGCTGATTTGACACAAGACCCGGATGCCTTGGATACTTGGTTTTCTTCTTGGTTGTGGCCCATTTCCTTGTTTGACGGCATCAAAAATCCCGACAACGAAGAGTTTCAATATTATTACCCAACCAACGATTTGGTTACGGGACCTGATATTTTGTTCTTTTGGGTAGCGCGTATGATTTTTGCGGGCTATGAATTTCCAGGAGAAAAACCCTTTTCCAATGTCTACTTTACTGGCTTGGTACGTGACGGACAACGCAGGAAGATGTCCAAATCTTTGGGGAACTCTCCAGATCCGATCGAACTGATGAAAAAATACGGTGCCGACGGTGTTCGAACAGGGTTGCTGTTGAGTGCTGCTGCTGGCAATGACTTGTTGTTTGACGAAGAATTGTGTGCCCAAGGACGAAATTTCTCTAGCAAAATATGGAATGCTTTTCGATTGGTAAAAGGCTGGGAAGTTTCAAAAACAATCGAACAACCGAAATCTGCTGCAAAAGCCGTACAATGGTACCAAGCAAAGTTTCAAAAAGTATTGGAAGAAGTAGAACAGTCTTTCGAAAACTATCGCATCAGTGAAGCATTGATGACCTTGTACAAACTGATCTGGGACGATTTTTCTTCTTGGTTTTTGGAAATGGTCAAACCTGCTTACCAGCAACCGATTGATTCGGTAACTTACCAAGCAGTCATTGCTGCCTTGGAGGAAAATTTGAAATTATTGCATCCTTTTATGCCTTTTTTGACAGAAGAAATATGGCAACTCATCGAGACCCGAACTACAGCAGAAGCACTTGTCATTGCCGAGTATCCCAAACAAATTCCTTTCGACAGACAACTGCTAAAGGATTTTGAATTTGCTGCAGAGGTGATTTCTGGAATTCGAAAAGCAAGAAAAGAGAAGAACATCGCTTTCAAAGATGCCATTGAACTTTTTGTTTGGAACCATGAGCAGTCCGCTGCAGATTTTGATAACGTCATTCAAAAACTAGGGAATACCACCTCGATTACTCAAGTCACAGAGAGTGTGGAGGGTGCTTTGAGTTTCCGTGTCAAGTCGAATGAATATTTTATTCCCCTGTTGGAGGCACTTGATGTGGAAGAAGAAACTGCAAAGATTCAAGAAGAATTGACCTATGTAGAAGGCTTTTTAAAATCGGTTCAAAAGAAATTGAGCAACGAGCGTTTTGTCAACAATGCTCCAGACCAAGTAATTTCCAACGAACGTCAAAAAGAAGCAGATGCGCTGGCTAAAATAGAAACTTTAAGAGCCAGTCTGGACGCTTTGTAATACGCGTCAATACGACAACAATAGCCAAATAATTTTCCCATGAGTACATTTTCCCTTTTTTCAGAAACCATTCAAAGTACGATTGCCGAGGACACCTTTGTCAAAATAACCTTGAGCAAACCCATTCGAAAAAAGGAAGGTCTTCGGAATATCTATGTACGATTGGCATTGATTCAAGAGGAACTCAAACTCTCGTTTACCTACCATTACAAAACCAATGATCAAGTAAAAAACTACTCTGTCCTTGAAGGAATTGAAGTCTTGCAAGAATACCTATCCAATACATTTCGTACAGCAGTAGTGTTTGCCTTGAAGGAAGATTTGCAGGTGTTTCTTTCAAAAAAGAAAGCCATTTCCTACAAAAAATCTGCAGCGAGCTTTGCGAACAAGCCGCCGTTAACGCATGATCAACCCAAAGCCAAAAGAGCCCAATTAGGTGCTTATTTACAGCATTTGGGACTGACAGATCAAGACAACAATGTCATACCAAAAATGGCAGACAAATTTCGTCAAATCAATAAGTATTTGGAGATCATGGAGGGTTTGATTGCAAATGCCAAGCTGCCCAAAGAGATTCAAATTGTGGACATGGGATCGGGAAAGGGCTATTTGACGTTTGCACTTTACGATTACTTGGTGGTACAACGCAAAATCAATGCGACGATTACAGGAATCGAACTTCGGCCTGAACTTGTGGATATGTGCAATCAAGTAGCGGATACCTGTGGTTTTGATCAGCTCAAATTTGAATGTACTCCCATCGAAGCGTATCAAAATAAAAAAGTGGACATCTTGATCGCTTTGCATGCCTGTGATACAGCTACAGACGATGCTATTACCAAAGGCATTGCCGCCAAAGCAGGTCTTATTGTTTGTGCGCCTTGTTGTCACAAACAAATACGACAACAACTGAAAGGAAAGGAGCAAAGCGACCCGATTTTAAAATACGGAATTTTTAAGGAACGCCAATACGAGATGGTGACAGACACTCTGCGCGCCTTGATTTTGGAAAAGAAAAACTACCAAACTAAAATCTTTGAGTTTGTATCCAACGAACACACACGTAAAAATGTGCTGTTGGTCGCTACAAAATCTTCGAAGGAAAATGATGTCAAGGCATTGGATCAGAAGATAGCTGCTTTGAAAACAGTTTATGGCATCGATTCGCATTATTTGGAAACCAAGGTTCGATTTTAATGGAGACATCAAATTTCAACATTGTTTTGGTTTGTCCTCAAATTCCTAACAACACTGGTAATGTTGGGCGTCTCTGTGTGGGGAGTCAAAGCAAATTGCACTTGGTACATCCCTTGGGGTTTGAAATTACTGACACACGCGTCAAAAGAGCGGGTTTGGATTATTGGGCTGATTTGGATTTGATACACCACGCGAGTTTTGAAAAACTGTTGGATGGCATTCCTGATTTGAGTCGTGTCTTTTTTTTTAGTGCCCAAGCGACCCAGTCTTATTATGACCTTGACTACCGATCTGGAGATTGGTTGGTTTTTGGACGTGAAGCAGATGGTTTGCCTAAAGAAATTTTGAAGGCACATGCTTCACAATGTGTCAAGATTCCTTTTCCTGGAAAAGTACGCAGTTTCAATCTGGGCAATGCGGTGGCCATGGCCTTGGGTGAGGGTCTTCGACAATTAGAGCTTTGAAAACTCCTTTTTCACAACTCTCCTTCGCTGTGTTTTAAGAGTTGAAAATACTCGGGAAATCCTCCTGATTTAAAAGCCTTACTTCGTAGTTTTTTTATAATTTTGCAACTTAAATTTTATCAGCATGTTATCAGTATCCAATTTATCCGTACAATTCGGAAAACGCGTCTTGTTTGACGAGGTAAGTACTAAATTTTTTCAAGGCAATTGCTACGGCATCATCGGTGCCAATGGCGCAGGAAAATCTACCTTTCTCAAAATACTAACGGGTCAGATGGATCCAACCTCAGGACAGGTTTCTTTGGAAAAAGGAAAACGCATGTCTGTATTGTCTCAGGACCATTTTGCTTTTGATAGCTTTCCAGTTTTAGAGACGGTGATGAGAGGAAACAAAGAGTTGTTTGCCATCAAAGAAGAAATGGATGCCTTGTATGCAGATTATACCGACGAAAATGCGGATAGAATCGGGGAGTTGCAGGTGATTTTTGAAGAGATGGGAGGTTGGACAGCGGAGAGCGATGCGGCAACCCTACTTTCTTCATTGGGGATCAAAGACGAATTGCACTACACTTTGATGGGGGATGTGGATGGAAAGAGAAAAGTACGAGTGTTGATTGCCCAAGCGCTGTTTGGGAATCCGGACGTATTGATTATGGATGAGCCCACCAATGATTTGGATTTTGAAACCATCGCATGGTTGGAACATTTTTTAGCCAATTATGACAATACGGTTATTGTGGTCTCGCATGATCGTCATTTTTTGGACGCAGTGTGTACCCATATCTCAGATATTGATTACGGGAAAGTCAACCAGTATTCAGGAAACTATACCTTTTGGTACGAGTCGAGCCAATTAGCGGCCAAGCAACGGGCGCAACAAAACAAAAAAGCGGAGGATAAGAAAAAAGAGTTGGAAGAATTTATCCGTCGTTTTTCTGCCAACGTGGCGAAATCCAAACAAGCAACGAGTCGTAAAAAAATGATCGAGAAATTGAATGTGGAGGACATCAAGCCTTCGAGCAGAAGATATCCCGCCATTATTTTTGAAAGGGAACGAGAAGCAGGAGACCAAATCTTAAACATCGAAAAATTGTCCAAAGAGATTGACGGAGAGATGTTGTTCAATGACATCAACATCAATTTGTCAAAAGGGGACAAGGTGGTTGTAATTTCAAA
Organism: uncultured Flavobacteriaceae bacterium; assembly: GCA_963932955.1. Classification (GTDB taxonomy): domain Bacteria; phylum Bacteroidota; class Bacteroidia; order Flavobacteriales; family Flavobacteriaceae; genus Flavicella. Next base: position 47,017 of record CAWVRK010000012.1, on the reverse strand, counting down.
AAATTCCAAAGCGGTAAATTCTTTTTATGAAATTCTAAACGGAAAGATGGAAGCAGATGCTGGGGCTTATCAATTTGGCATTACAACAACACAATCCTATTTGCCTTTGGAAAATTCGGAATATTTTGAAAATGCAGAATTAGACTTGGTGGACTGGTTGCGTCAGTATGCAAAAACAGAAGAAGAACGAGAAGCCGTTTATTTGAGAGGCTTTTTAGGAAAAATGATTTTTAGTGGGGAAGAGGCTTTGAAAAAATGCAACGTGCTTTCGGGTGGCGAAAAGGTTCGTTGCATGTTGTCACGTATGATGATGGGAAGAGCCAATGTACTGATGCTCGACGAGCCTACCAATCATTTGGATTTGGAATCCATTCAGGCTTTGAACAATTCTTTGAAAAATTTCAAGGGAACTGTTCTTTTTTCCACACACGATCACGAGTTTGCTCAAACTGTGGCCAACCGAGTTATCGAGATTACTCCTAAAGGTGTGATTGACAAGTACGCTACTTTTGACGAATATTTGTCCGATCCAAAAGTAAAAGAGTTGCGAAAAAAGCTGTATGCGTAAAGAATAAAGCTTAAGATATTACTTCTTGCTATACGTATCTCAATTTTTCACGGACTAATAGCGAGGCTACTGTGTGGCCTTCCTCTTCTTTGCGTAGTAATGAGACACTGTTGAATAAAGGTTTTCAGAAATTAGGATTTCTTTTTTTTATCGAACCAAAAAAAGCGGTCCCTTTTGAGGACCGCTGTAGATATTGAATAGGTTTTAAAACTACTTTTTAGCTTTCTTTTGATTCTTTTGTTGTTCTTGAGCCTGTTTCATAGCATCGTCCATACGCTCTCTAAATTTGCTTTTTTTCTTTTCTGGGCGCTTTTTGTTCTCTTGAATTTGTGCGTGAATTTTGTCCTCGTCAATGATAAAGTTTTTGATGACCAACATGATTGTGATGGTCAACAAGTTTGAAACAAAGTAGTACAAGCTCAACCCGGCACCATAACTATTAAAGAAAACCAACATCATAATCGGAGAAAAATACATCATCATCTTCATCATTTTCTGCATGTCTGGCATTCCTTCTTGTGCTGGTTGTTGCATGCTCATTTGTTGACTCTGGTTCATACGCATGTAAAAGAAAATGGCGATCGAGGCCAAAATAGGAAATAAACTGATGTGATCTCCATACATGGGGATGGTAAAAGGTAATTTGTAAATGGAATCGTAAGACGACAAATCATCCGCCCATAAAAATCCTTTTTGACGCAAATCCAAGGCACTTGGAAAAAAGCGAAACAAGGCAAAAAAGACAGGCATTTGTAACAATGCGGGAATGCATCCTGCCATCATACTCACACCGGCTTTTCGCTGCAAAGCCATGGTCTCTTGTTGGCGCTTCATCGCATTTTCTTTCCCAGGGTATTTTTCGTTGATCTCAGTCATTTCGGGTCTAAGTACTTTCATTTTGGCACTCGACAAATAGGATTTGTACACCAAAGGAGACATAAAGATTCGTACTACGAGCGTCATGATGATGATGATCAGCCCATAGTTGGAAAGTATATTTCCCAACTTTGTAAATAGAGGGATAAATGCGTTTTTGTTGATCCATCCAAAGATGCCCCAACCCAGCTCAACTACATTCTCTATTTGTTTGTCATAGCTGGCAAGTAAATCGTAATCATTGGGACCGATATACAAATTAAAGTTGTAGTCCAACTCACCATTTTTCAAATACAAAGGAGTTTGCAAAGCAAAAGATTTTGTAAAAACGGAATCCGTTTCTTCATCCTGAAAAAGGGTATTTGAGGATAGTTTGGCAGTTTTAAAAGGTGTGTCTGTTAACAATATTGTCGAAAAGAAATGTTGTTTGAATCCAATCCAATCCACATTTTTTTCCAATTCGCTGTCTTCACCAGAAATGGAAAGGTCATCCATTTTTCCATCTTCTTTCTCATAGTACAAAGCGCTCATTTGGTTCTCGTATGACATGCTTTTTTCATGTCGGATTCCTTTCAGGTCAAATGTTAAATTTACAGGAGTTCCGTTATTGATGACGGCACTCAAACCTACCGATCTCATTGAAAATCCAATCATATAAGAATCGGGAAGCAATTCATAGCGGTACTCCAAATACTCATTTTCAGAAACCTTTAATTTCAATGAGAGTACAGACCCTTCACTATTTTTGGTTAACTGAGGTTGAAACACCATGTCTTTGGTGTTGAAAATGCGATTGCTTGTGGTGCCAAAATTTACATTGAATGAAGCATTGGCATCTTGGATCATGTATAAGGGCAGCGCATCATAAGTTTGGTAGTTTTTGACCAAAGCCTCTGTAATCTGTGCCCCTTTGTTTGAAAAGGTCAATTTTAAGTAGTCGTTTTCCAAAACAGTTGTTCCATCCACCGCTACTTGCAACCCAGAAGCGTAAGCAAAATTTCCGTATCGTTCTTGTGCATCTGCTGCAAGCAATGCTTTTGAAACCACAGGGTTGGTGATTTGTGGACTTGTAATTTCTACTTCGGTTGTTTGTTCTGTTGTCTGTGGAACTTCGGAAGTAGACTGTTCTGGCTGATTGGTGTACATGTAATACAACATGATAGCACCAAGTAAGAGAAAACCGATTATCGAATTCTTATCAAATTTTTTTTCTTCCATTGCGTTGTTTCTGTTTGAACTCTGTTGTTTTTTTGTGTTTGATTGAGTGGAAACTTTCCTTTATTTTTGAGTAGAAAAGTCCAAGCTTGCTTTTACAAAATCGACAAATAAAGGATGTGGATTCAATACGGTACTTTTATATTCAGGATGGTATTGTACAGCGACAAACCAAGGGTGATTTTCTATTTCTACAATTTCTACCAATCCAGTTTTTGGATTTGTCCCTGTTATTTTCATCCCAGAATCTTTCAATTTTTTTAGGTACTGATCGTTGAATTCATAGCGATGTCTGTGACGTTCACTGATCAGTGTGCGTTTGTAGGCATTGAAAACTTTAGAGCCCTCAACGATCTCACAATCCCAAGCTCCCAGACGCATGGTGCCGCCCATTTCTGTAATGTTTTTTTGGTCTTCCATCAAGTTGATTACGGGATTTTTACACGTTTCATCCATTTCTAAGGAACCTGCACCTTCAATATTCAGTACGTTTCGAGCGTATTCAATCACGGCCATCTGCATGCCTAAACAAATGCCCAAAAAGGGTATTTGATGCTCCCTAGCAAAGCGAACTGCGTCCACCTTTCCTTCTGTTCCTCGATTTCCAAAACCAGGGGCGACCAAGATTCCGTCCAAGCCTTTGAGTTTTTGTGGCACATTTTCTAATGTCAAGTCTTCCGAGTGGATCCAAACGATTTTAACGTTTACTTCGTTAGCCGCACCTGCGTGTATAAAAGCTTCTGATATGGATTTATAGGCATCGTGCAATTCTACATATTTGCCAATCAATCCAATTCTTACTTTGTTTTTTGGGTTTTTGTGTTTGCTTAAAAAATGATTCCACTCAACCAGTTTAGGTTGGTCGTTGTCACACAAATCTAATTTGTCCAACACCACTTTGTCCAAACCTTCGTCAAACATCAGATTGGGAACATCGTAAATCGTATCTGCGTCCAAAGAAGAGATTACATCTTCTTTTTTAACATTGCAAAACAAAGCCAGTTTGCGTTTGATGCTATCAGAAATTTCATGCTCCGAGCGGCAGACCAAGATATCAGGATTGACACCGCTCTGCATCAGCATTTTGACAGAGTGTTGCGTTGGTTTTGTTTTTAATTCCCCAGCTGCAGCGAGGAAAGGAATCAAAGTTAAATGCACAACAATTGCATTTTTGTCTCCCAATTCCCACAACAATTGACGTACAGATTCTACATAGGGGAGGGATTCAATATCACCAACGGTGCCTCCAATCTCCGTGATTACTACATCGTAGTCTCCAGTTTTTCCTAAAATCTGAATGCGCTCTTTGATTTCGTTGGTAATGTGAGGAATCACCTGAACAGTTTTTCCAAGAAAAGCACCTTTTCGTTCTTTGTCGATGACAGATTGATAAATACGTCCCGTAGTCACATTGTTTGCTTGCGAAGTAGGGATATTTAGAAAACGTTCGTAGTGTCCTAAATCCAAATCCGTTTCTGCACCGTCATCAGTTACGTAACATTCACCGTGCTCGTAGGGGTTCAAAGTTCCTGGATCAATATTGATATAAGGATCTAATTTTTGAATGGTCACTGAATACCCTCTTTCTTGGAGAAGTTTGGCCAAAGAAGCGGCGATGATTCCTTTTCCAAGTGATGAAGTAACGCCTCCTGTAACAAAAACGTATTTCGTGTTTTTCATGGTGCTTAGGTTTTGGCAAAAGTACTAACTCTTTTGTAGTTTACAAACCAAATCATCGTAAAAGTTTGGGGAGTTCTTGTTGAATATTTCCTCTTTTTTAATTGACGTTTGTTTGCTGCTCATTCAAAGGTGTCTTAGTGACTTGGCAGTTTGATTTCGCTTTCTATAGAGTAATGAATTGAGATTGAAACAAATAAAACAAATGGGGCCTTTTTATGGTTTCTTTTTTTGGGGAAATGTTGCGAATTTGCAATACAATTGCGATATTCGGATTTTTAACCAAGAAATAAAGTTTATGGAAGTATTGGGAATAGATGTTGGAGGCTCTGGAATTAAAGGAGCTATAGTCAACGTGGATACGGGAGAATTGATTACAGAAAGATATCGCATTCCAACACCTAAAGGAGCCCTTCCGTCAGAAGTGGCTAATGAAGTAGCTGCATTGGTTGCACATTTTGATTGGAAAGGAAAAGTAGGTTGTGGATTTCCTGCCATCATTTCAAATGGAATGGCGCGTTCTCATGGAAACATTCACAAAAGCTGGCTAGGCGTTCAAGTCGATCAATTATTTGCCGCTGCTACAGGGCTTTCATTTTCAGTAGCCAACGATGCAGATGCAGCGGGCTTGGCAGAAATGAGTTTTGGTGTAGGGAAAGGGAAAAAAGGAGTTGTCATCATGATAACCATTGGAACCGGCTTGGGCTCAGGTGTTTTTTTCGACGGTGTTTTGGTACCCAATGTTGAACTGGGAACAGTTCCATACAAAAAGTACGAACGGTTTGAGTACTATGCTGCTGATTCCGTAAGAAAAAAAGAAGCGCTTACTTACAAAGAATGGGGCAGTCGTTTCAATTCCTTTTTAGAATTTGTAGAACGCACCTTTTCTCCAGACTTAATTGTGCTAGGAGGAGGGGCGAGTAAAAAAATCAATAAATACCAAGACCAACTAATTCTAAAAACACCTGTATTGCCTGCCGAGTATCAAAATAACGCTGGAATCATTGGAGCTGCAATGTTGGCAACTTTAAAGAAGTGATTTCGTAAATCCCTTTTTTTGTTCAAAATCAATCTTCGAGTTTTTCTAAAAATAAACATGATTTTTTTTTAATGTTGCCAAACCAAATTTATTTAGTTAATTTTGCTTTATATTATTAAGAGTTTTCCTCCTATCGTATTTTTAACCACTTCAACTCTTTGGTATTAAAAAAAGCTATCCATATCAAATGGATGGTATTTACATATTTAAAAAAGACAACTTAGCTTGATGGAATTTAATTTAGAATGCAATTCAGACCGCCCACTATTGATTATTCCGGAATACGGAAGACATATCCAAAAATTAGTAGACCACTGTGTCTCATTGGGAAGCCTTGAAGAACGGAAGAAAATGGCAAATGCCATTGTAGATGTGATGGGAAACCTACAGCCTCATCTAAGAGACGTACCTGATTTCAAACACAAACTTTGGGATCAAATTTTTATCATGTCCGAATTTAATTTGGATGTCGATTCTCCTTATGGAAAACCAGATCAAGAAGAACTGGAAGCCAAACCAGAACCTTTGGCTTATCCTAAGCAAGCTTCCCGTTACCGCTTTTACGGACACAACATACAAACCATGATCAAAGTTGCTTTGTCATGGGAAGAAAGCGATATGAGAAACGCTTTGATTTTCAACATCGCCAACCACATGAAAAAGTGCTATCTTAACTGGAACAAAGACACGGTAGAAGATGCAATTATCTACAAGCACTTGTTGGATTTGTCAAATGGTGAAATTGATTTGACTGACAGCGATGAAGTTCTTTCCAAAAGCGAAAACCTGCTCAAAAAATCTGCCAATTCAAAACAACAGTCCCCGAAACAACCCAACAACCGTAACAAAAACAACCGCAGTAAAAACAGCCAACACCGATATAAATAATTTTTTAGGTAAAAGATTGAAAGATTTTTTTTATTTTTCACACGGTTACAAAACCAAACAAGATTGTTTTATTTCCTTTGAAAAGGCACAACTAATTTCTTACGCATCGAACAATGGCAACATTTAAAATTGAAGGTGGGCATCAATTGAAAGGTACCATCACCCCCCAAGGAGCAAAAAACGAAGCACTGCAAATTCTATGCGCGGTATTGCTAACACCAGAAAAAGTTCGAATTGAAAATATTCCCAACATCATAGACGTCAACAAGTTGATTTTTATACTGGGAAACCTGGGTGTGAAAATTGACAAACACGACCCCAATACCTATACTTTTCAAGCAGACGATTTGAATTTGGGCTATTTGGAATCTGAAGAATTCAAAAAAGATGGCAGTTCGCTCCGTGGCTCCATCATGATTGTCGGTCCCTTGTTGGCTCGTTTTGGGAAGGGTTATATTCCAAGGCCGGGTGGAGATAAAATAGGGCGACGTCGTTTGGACACCCATTTTGAAGGATTTATTCAGTTGGGTGCTACTTTTAGATACAACAAAGAAGAACACTTCTACGGTGTTGAAGCCGAAGAGCTTTTTGGAAAAGAAATGCTTTTAGACGAAGCTTCTGTTACCGGAACTGCCAATATTTTGATGGCAGCAGTGCTCGCTACTGGAAAAACATCTATTTACAACGCTGCCTGTGAGCCCTACATTCAGCAATTGTCAAAAATGCTAAACAGCATGGGTGCAAACATTCGTGGTATTGGTTCCAACCTTTTAGTAATTGAGGGTGTAAAAGCATTGAAAGGATGTACGCATAGGGTGTTGCCAGATATGATTGAGATTGGAAGTTGGATTGGAATGGCCGTCATGACAAAATCAGAACTGACCATTAAAGATGTCAGTTGGAAAGACCTTGGTCAGATACCAAGGGTGTTTCAGAAATTGGGCATCCAATTGGAAAAGAAAAACGATGACATATACATCCCTTCACAGAAATCCTACGAAATACAAAACTATATAGACGGCTCCATACTCACAATTTCTGATGCACCATGGCCCGGTTTTACACCAGATTTATTGAGTATTGTGTTGGTGGTAGCCACCCAAGCCAAAGGCTCAGTTTTGATCCATCAAAAGATGTTTGAAAGCCGCTTGTTCTTTGTGGATAAGCTTATAGACATGGGGGCCAAAGTGATCCTTTGTGATCCGCACAGAGCCACCATCATCGGGATGAACCACGAATCGAGTTTGAAAGCAACGACCATGACTTCTCCCGACATTAGAGCAGGGATTTCTCTGTTGATTGCAGCCCTTTCCGCCAATGGGACGAGTACCATTCACAACATCGATCAGATAGATCGCGGTTACGAAGACATCGAAGGTCGTTTGAAGGCAATCGGCGCTAAAATTGAACGGATCGCAGATTGATTTTGACCTGTTTTCAAATACAGCTAATCTTTCCAAAATTTAAAAGAAGTTTCTTCCATACATATTCGGACAGATAGCTATCTTTGCACGCACATAGCAAATGACATTTTGACACAAAAAACGTCATGGCTTTATTGTTGCTTACATAAGTGCATACAAAACAATTGAAATACAATGAGTACAGAAGAACCCATCAAAGAAGAACTTACAAACGAAGAGCTCCAAACGGAAGCTGTGGAGGAAAATAAAGAGGTAGCTGCTGAAAAAACAGTAGACGAACCAACGGCAGAAGAAATATTACAAGCTGAAAAAGACAAGTACTTGCGTCTGTTTGCAGAGTTTGAAAACTACAAAAAACGAACCAGTAGAGAAAGAATTGAATTGTTTCGAACGGCAGGACAAGACATCATGGTGTCATTATTGCCAATTTTGGACGATTTTGACAGAGGTTTGGCAGAAATTAAAAAAGTCAAAGACAAAGAATTGCTCAAAGGGATGCAATTGATCAATGACAAACTAACCACCACTTTGCAGCAAAAAGGTTTGGAGCCTGTAAATGCCAAAGCGGGAGATGCCTTTGACGCGGATTTGCACGAAGCCATCACACAAATACCTGCACCGTCAGAAAAGATGAAAGGAAAAATCATCGACGTCATTGAAAGAGGCTACAAACTTGGTGAAAAAGTGATTCGCTATCCAAAAGTCGTCATAGGAAACTAATTGTAAACGAGGTGTTTCTGAATAGCTACAAATCAGAAAACGGAAACTTATCAAGATGAAAAAAGATTATTACGAAGTATTGGGGATATCAAAGTCAGCCGCTACTACAGAAATAAAAAAAGCATACCGAAAAATGGCGGTTAAATACCATCCGGACAAAAACCCAGATGACAAAAATGCCGAAGAAAAATTTAAAGAAGCTGCAGAAGCTTATGAAATCCTAAGCGACTCTGATAAAAAAGCGCGCTACGATCAATATGGCCACAGTGCATTTGACGGAAGTCAAGGCGGTTTCGGTGGTTTCGGCGGTGGCGGTATGGACATGGATGATATTTTCAGCCAATTCGGTGATATTTTTGGCGGCGGTTTTGGGGGCGGAAGAAGTCGTTCTAGAGGACCAGCAAGAATCAAAGGAAGTAACCTGCGCATTCGTGTCAAACTGACATTGGAAGAGATTGCCAATGGTGTGGATAAAAAAGTTAAAGTTCGCAGAAAAACACAAGCAAAAGGGGTCTCCTACAAGACCTGTGCTACTTGTAATGGTCAAGGCCAAGTGATGCGCGTGACCAATACCATGTTGGGAAGAATGCAGACAGCAGCTACTTGTCCAACCTGTCAAGGAACGGGACAAACGATTTCGAGCAAACCAAAAGAAGCTGATGCAAATGGCTTGATTGTTACGGAAGAAACCGTCACCATCAACATTCCTCAAGGCGTTACAGAAGGTGTTCAGCTCAAAGTGGCAGGCAAAGGAAACGATGCTCCAGGAAACAATTTCATTGCCGGCGACCTATTGGTTGTGATTGAAGAAATCCCTCACGAAAAACTCAAAAGAGAAGGCACAAATTTGCACTACGATTTGTACATCAGTTTTTCGGAAGCTGTTTTGGGTATAGCAAAAGAGATTCAGACGGTTACAGGAAAAGTAAAAATCAAAATTGATTCAGGAACACAGTCTGGGAAAATACTCCGATTGAAAGGCAAAGGACTGCCGAGTATCGAGAGGTATGGAACGGGCGATCTATTGGTGCACGTCAATGTTTGGACCCCTCAAGAATTGAACAAAACACAAAAACAATTTTTTGAAGAGATGTTGGAGGACGAAAATTTCACGCCCTCTCCGACAATTTCTGACAAGTCCTTTTTTGACAAGGTAAAAGACATGTTTTCCTAATGTGAAAGCTCGTTTAAAATCCTAATTGATACAAAGACCTTTGTGTCCAACTGTGTAACAAAAATGCCTCGCTTTCAAAAGAGCAGGGCTTGTAAAAGAAACAACATAAAAGTAGGCTGTCTTATCGTCTCAATAGTATTGGGATAGGAAAGTCCGGACATCGTAGAGTAGTATAGCGGATAACATCCGTCCAGCGTGAGTTGAGGACCAGTGCAACAGAAAGCAAGTACAGTTCGGCTGTAGTGAAACCAGGTAAACTCTATACGATGCAATGCCATGTACATTGGAGCTTGAGGGTTACTCGCCCGATCCAAGGGGTAGGCAGTTGGATTCCACAAGTAATTGTGGAACTAGATAAATGATAAGAACCCGCATTTGCGGTGACAGAATCCGGCTTACAGGCCTACTTTTTTTTAACGATTTCTCATGTTTTTTCCTTTTTGATTCTCAAAAATTGATTTTTCACATTCAATAAATTAGAATCTCATTTATCTTTGTGCAACCTCAATATTCCGTGCGCTTTGAGTTTTCAAATACCGGAGCATTTTTGTATATTAGCATCCAATTTATATTTTTGTAATAACACTCTATAAAGAACAAGTAGACTATGGCATTTGATATTGAAATGATCAAGGAGGTATATGCTCGTATGGCAGATCGTGTAGATACTGCACGCGGTGTAGTTGGGAAACCCTTAACATTGGCTGAAAAAATATTGTACAATCACCTCTGGGACGGCTCCACAAAGACCGCCTTCAAGAGAGGAGAGGACTATGTTGATTTTGCGCCGGATAGAATTGCATGTCAAGACGCAACTGCTCAAATGGCATTGTTGCAATTCATGCAAGCTGGAAAAAAACAGGTAGCCGTTCCAACAACAGTGCACTGTGATCACTTGATCCAAGCAAAATCAGGTGCAGCAGAAGATTTGAAGTTTGCAAACAAAACAAGTGCAGAAGTATTTGACTTCTTGTCATCTGTTTCTAACAAATACGGGATTGGGTTCTGGAAGCCAGGAGCGGGAATCATCCACCAAGTAGTACTAGAAAATTATGCCTTCCCAGGAGGAATGATGATCGGAACGGATTCTCATACCGTAAATGCGGGTGGATTGGGAATGGTTGCCATCGGTGTTGGTGGAGCAGACGCTGTGGACGTAATGGCCGGTATGGCTTGGGAATTGAAATTCCCAAAATTAATTGGCGTCAAATTGACAGGAAAACTTTCAGGTTGGGCAGCTCCCAAAGATGTCATCCTAAAAGTTGCAGGTATCCTAACTGTAAAAGGAGGAACTGGAGCCATAGTAGAATATTTTGGAGAAGGCGCCAAATCTATGTCTGCCACAGGAAAAGGAACCATTTGCAACATGGGTGCTGAAATTGGAGCAACCACATCTACCTTTGGGTACGACGCTTCCATAGAGCGCTACTTACGTGCTACAGATCGAAACGATATAGCAGATGCTGCAAACGCAGTTGCTGCTCACTTGACAGGTGATGCTGAAGTTTACAATAACCCCGAGCAGTATTTCGACCAGGTTATTGAAATCAACTTAGACGAGTTAAAGCCCCATGTAAACGGGCCTTTCTCACCAGATTTGGCTACTGAAGCGGGTGTTGATTTGACTGAAAAGGCGACTTCAAATGATTGGCCTTTACAAGTAGAATGGGGACTGATAGGATCTTGTACAAATTCTTCTTACGAGGATTTATCAAGAGCTGCATCCATCGCACAACAAGCCGTAGACAAAGGAATTGAGGCGAAAGCTGATTTCGGAATCAATCCCGGTTCTGAGCAAGTGCGGTACACGGCAGATAGAGATGGTTTGTTAGGAACTTTTGAGGCCTTGGGAGCAAAAATATTTACAAATGCTTGTGGACCTTGTATCGGACAATGGGCCAGGTATTCAGATCCTAAAAATGCACCTAAAAATTCCATTATTCACTCCTTTAACCGAAACTTTGCCAAGAGAGCAGATGGAAACCCAAACACACATGCTTTTGTAGCCTCTCCAGAGCTGGTAGCTGCGATTACCATTTCCGGTCGTTTGGACTTTGATCCTACCAAGGACACCTTGCTCAATAAAAACGGAGAAGAAGTGATGTTTGACGAACCTACAGGAGACGAATTGCCAAAGAATGGATTTGCTGTAGAAGATGCTGGATTCCAAGCACCTCTTGCAGATGGGTCTGCTGTTGATGTCAGTGTTTCTGAGTCTTCAGAAAGATTGCAATTGTTGACTCCTTTCAAACCCTTGGCAACAGATATCAAAGGAGCGAAGTTGTTGATAAAAGCTTTTGGAAAATGCACAACGGATCACATTTCTATGGCTGGGCCCTGGTTGCGTTTCCGTGGACATTTGGACAACATCTCCAACAACTGTTTGATTGGGGCAGTCAATGCATTCAATCAAAAAACGGACCTTGTCAAAAACCAATTAACAGGAGAATACGGTGCTGTTCCAACAACTGCAAGAGCTTACAAAGCGGCAGGTGTTTCTTCAATTGTAGTTGGAGATCATAATTATGGAGAAGGTTCTTCACGAGAGCACGCTGCTATGGAACCACGTCACTTAGGGGTGGCTGCTGTGATTGTAAAATCATTTGCACGGATCCACGAAACCAACTTGAAAAAACAAGGAATGTTGGGCTTGACTTTTGCCAACGAATCAGATTACGATTTGATTCAAGAAGATGATACCTTTGCCTTCTCTGATTTGGTGGATTTTGCTCCTGGAAAACAATTAACGTTGGAGGTTGTTCACGCTGATGGGTCCACAGATGCTATCAAATTGAATCATACTTACAACGCAAGTCAAATAGCTTGGTTCCACGAAGGATCTGCTTTGAATTTGATCAAAAAGCAAAACGCATAAGTTTCGCTATGTTTTATAAATAAATCTCCTTCCTGATTTTGGGAAGGAGATTTTTTTTGAAATTCAAGCAGCCTTAGAATTCTGTAAAAAACGAAATTAAAAGAAATTTATCAAAGGGGTTGTTTTTTCTTGGCAAAGGAGCCTAAGAGGATAAGCACCAAAACAAACATCGAGATTCTGTATATATAGTCTCCGTGATGGGAGTAATAAGTTGTCCTATTCGAGCGCGTAATATCACCCTTTAAAGAACCCTTGCTGCCATAGGGAAGTGCACTCAAAAGGTCCCCCTTCTCATTGATGAGCGCAGAGATGCCCGTATTGGCAGCTCTGGCAATACTTCTGCCTGTTTCGATAGCTCGCAACCGTGCCAAACTCAAATGCTGTTTGTGTCCTTGACTGCTTCTCCACCAGCCATCATTCGTAAGGATGGTTAAAAAATCAGCCCCCTTTTCAATGTATTGTCCTACATAGTCTCCATAAACCGATTCGTAGCAGATGATTGGTGCCAAATGGATGTTTGCATTTGAAAAGACCGCTCGTTCCTCTTGAGGGGACAAAGTGGCAACCGACCCACCCAAATCAATCATAGCATTGCCCAGTATTGGGTTCAAAAGGCTTCGGTATGGAATGTGTTCGACACCCACGACCAATTTGGATTTGTGATAGATTTGCAATTCTTCGTCGGATTGTAAAATAAACGAAGAATTGTAACTGTTGTACCAATCCTTGTGATCTTGGAAAAAATTGGCCGTTTTGTTCGGAGGCAATTGAGAAGAAAAACGTTCGTAAAAAGTAATGCCTGAAACAAAAGCTGATTGCGGGTATTGAGCAACAAATTTTGATAAAACAGCGTATTCTGAAGTTTTTTCGAAATCTTTTATAGCCCTTGGTTTGGGCAAAGATGTTTCAGGTGCAATGACAAATACAACTGTGCTGTCCATTTTTTCGGACGCCAATTCCACCAAATCCAACGCCATTCTATAATTGGACAGTTGGTATTTTTCAGTATAGGGATCAACATTTGGTTGCAGTACCAGCACCGTTGATTTTTCTCCTTTAGTAGGAGAGGAGTGGTAGCTGTATAGAGAAGCTGAAATCCCGATGATGACCAATCCAACTGAGCCGAGTATTCCCTTTAACAAGACTTTGGGTTTGTTGTCTTTCAAAAATTGAACAAAGGCACCATAAAGGCCCATATTAACTATCCAAATCCACAAAGTACCTCCAAAAACTCCTGTGTATTCATACCATTGTATCCATTTGTGATGGTTGGCAAATCCATTTCCGAGATTGAGCCAAGGCCAGGAAAAATCCCAGTTCAAATGAAATTTTTCAAAACCGATCCAAAGTGCAATCAACGCGACCTTGCTCAATTTGGAAGGGATTCTTTTGGCGAGGAAGTGGTAACTAAGAAATACCAAACTCATCAAAAGCGAATTTACCAAAATAGCGAAATACATGCCAAAGGGACTTGCGTAATACAACCACCAAGTAGTGCCGCTGTTAAAGAGTAAAAAAGTCAAATAGGCGAGGCCAAATATTTTTCGCTTGCTCCTTGTTTGTTTTGAATTTCGAATGTTATTTTCTACCAATAAAAGCGGAACAAAGCCGATAAATAGAAACAGGGGAAACCCATACGTAGGCCAAGAAATGGCTAAAAACACACCGGATAACAAAGCTAAAAACAGGTTCTTCATAGGAGGAAAAAATCAAATGAAAATAAAAAAGAAAGGCTTGTCGACCAAACGAAGAGACAGGTGTTCAACATAAGTTAGTTGCTTTTTCCGGGTTTTTTTAAAAAATCAAAATCTATTTTGACCGAAAAAGTATTGGAATACAGGGCATTTCCGACACTGGCGATGTTCGAAAGTGCGTAGTCAATTGAAATTCCGTGGTAGCGGAATCCCAAACCAATATTGGGTTCTAATGTAAGGGTTTTGCTACCGTCAAATTCTGTTATACTTTGAAAATTTCCAACACCGGCTCTGAGAAAAACTAAATTTCCATAATCCAATTGAAATCCCAGTGAGGGGCTCATACTTGCCGAGCTTGAGGAAATAAGGTCGTTTGTCTCTGCAAAGCGAAAGTGCATGTCTAGTTCTGACAATAAATGGAAATTTTTATTTTTAAGTTGGAATTTTTTTGCGACACCGAAGTGAACTTTGGGGAGTGTCAATTCGTTTTTTTCAGGTAATTCTTGGTTTTGATTTGGAATAGCAGCTCTAATTTTTTCAAAGTTGTCATGGTCAAAACGCCACAAATTGTAGGTTGTGGTAAAATCTCTTGCCATCAATCCCAGTTGCCACGAACCTAGTTGGTATTGAATTCCGGCATCCAAACCAAAACCCCAAGAGGAGGCAAAATCACCCACAATTCGTCGAATAATTTTTGCATTTAGGCCGACATGCAAGTTGGGCACCTTTTTAACGGTGGATCCGATACCAAAATTAAATGCGTAGTCTGCGGCCGAAAATAACTGAATTCTGTTGAAATCGATGTTTCCATTCGAATCGATGAGTTCCGTGGTATCCAAGATGTCGTCTACACCGAAGCGAATGATTGAAAAAGCTAGCACAGCACCGTCTTTTTCTTTGGGAGCAATGGCAACTGCCATGTGGTCGTAATTTCCAATACCCGCAAAATGGGTCATATGCATCAAGGAACCTTGGTTGACAGTAATTTTTGACAAGCCTGCCGGATTCCAATAGAGGGCATTTACATCTGAAGCAATCGCCGTTACTGATTTGCTCATTCCCAAACCTGCTGCGTCTACACCAATATTTAAGAACTCATTGGAGTACTTTCTGGTGCGCTGACCGTAGGTCAGATGAATGGTGAAAAGCAGGAAAAGAAAACAAATTTTTTTCAAAGAATTAAAATTGTATATGAGATGTTAGTGCAAATATATTACTATTTTAAATCAATATCTTATTTGTCTTGATATTCACTAATAAAGGAGAGGATTTTTTGTTCGCACCAGGTGTTTTTTCTATTTTGAAAAGAATGGGAAAAACCAATATGTCCTCCGGTTTTAGGTGTCTCTAAAAACAATAAGGGATGGTTTTCTGCGAGTTTGTAGGGATAACAACTCTCGGACAAAAAAGGATCGTCATTAGCGGAAAGTAAGTAGGTAGGAGTTTGAATGTCTTCTAGGTAAAAGATTGAACTGGCTTGCTTCCAATAATCTTCCGCATCTTTAAAACCAAATGAGGGCGCTGTATAGAGGTTGTCAAAATCCAAAAATCTTTTGGACTTGCTTATGGTTTTTATGTCCAAACATTCTTTGGGGTGATCGATGCTTTTTTGGACGACTTTTTTTGTCAGTGTTTTTAAAAATCGCTTCATATACAGGCTGTTACTCTTTTCGGAAAGCGTTTTTGCGGAACCTTTCAAATCGCAAGGAGGTCCAATTGCCACTACACATTTTATAGCGGGTTTGAGTTTTCTTTCGCCAGCGTATTTCAAGACCATGTTGCCTCCCATGCTAAATCCAATCAAAGAGATGCTTTGATAGTCATAGTTTTTATCTATATGTAGGACTGTCGCATTCAAATCTTCCGTTTCTCCGCTGTGGTAGGATTTGTACAAGCGGTTTTTTTCTCCACTACAACCTCTCATATTGAGAACGATAACGTCGATGTTTTGACGGTTCAGATAAAGTGCAGTCGAAAGGATGTATTTGGATTGTGAACTGCCTTCAAGTCCATGCAGCAGCAGCGCCACATGTTTCGAATTGACAGAGGCGCTGTCCAAATCTAAAAAATCACCATCTGCAGTAGGAATTCTCTCTCTTTGAAAAAGAATTCTTGGACAGGTAAATAAGTTTCGGTACACGGTATTGAAATGTCCGTTAGAAAAGGGGAAAACAGTCTTAAAATCGGAGGCAATGATTGGCATGGCAAGTTTTAGAAACAATACTAAGAAAAATAATACAAAACATGGAAATTTGTCTCCTAAAATAGATAGAAACGTCAAAGAGACTTGTGGGAGTTGAGAAAACTTTCGTCACCTGGTTCAATTGAATTTTAAATGCTTTTCATACATTTACAAAAATATAATTCATGGCCTTGAAAAAACACCTTCCCAACCTGATTACCTTAGTCAATCTTTTGTCTGGATGTATCGCCGTTTTGTATGCCGTTTTTGGGCATTTGGAAACGGCAGCACTGTTTGTGGTCATCGGTATTGGCTTTGATTTTTTTGATGGTTTTGCCGCACGCTTGCTAAAGGCAGAAGGGGCGTTGGGAAAACAATTGGATTCTTTGGCAGACATGGTGACTTCTGGGTTGGTTCCTGGAATTGTCATGATGCAAATGCTTTTCAAAGCGAGCACTGAAGACACCTTGGAATCTTTGTTGGTAGCAGCAACCTTTCAGTGGCTGCCTTTTTGTGGTTTATTGGTGACCTTGGCTTCTGCATACCGATTGGCAAATTTCAACATTGATACGCGCCAAACATCTTCCTTTATAGGATTGCCAACTCCTGCCAATACACTTCTGATTGTGTCCTTACCGTTGATATGCAAGCATTCCGAATTTACTTTTGTCGTAGCGCTTTTGCAAAACAAATATTTGTTGTTGGCACTAACTTTTGTAAGTGTTTATTTGTTGAATGCAGAGATTCCTTTGTTTGCATTGAAATTTAAAAGTTTCTCATGGAGGGACAATGCGTTCAAATACCTCTTTTTGGGATCGTCACTTTTGCTGCTCCTCTTGTTACAATTTGTTGCCGTGCCATTGATTGTTCTTATGTACGTTACAATTTCTGTTTGGAAACACCTTAGAGGTGTCAGCGCTTCTGATTGAGCCTATAACCTCCTTATTTCAAATGGTTGAAGTAAGGAAAATCACTGTAGGAGAAACCTATGACATTCGTTTGATGATCTTGAGAATCAACAGTCCACTGCCCTATAAGTTTCAAGGCGATTTGGATGGAGATGCATTCCATTTTGGGACTTTTGAAAACAAAAAATTATTGGCTGTTACAAGCTTTGTGAAATCCACTCACCCTTCATTGAAGGGAAGTCAATACCAATTGCGGGGGATGTCAACTTTGGAGTCTTTTCAAAAATTGAGGTTTTGGAAAAATCCTTTTGCAAGAAGCTGAAGTACAATTGCGTTCTTTGGATACTGAGGTTTTGTGGTGCAACGCTCGTGTCATTGCTTTTGACTTTTACCTAAAACAAGGCTTTGAGTTTTATGGAAAAATTTTTGAAATCGAACATGTGGGACCTCATTCTGTGATGGTCAAAAGATTAATAAAATAATAACACCTGCTTAACGAGATATAAAACAGAAAAACAGGAGCCATCTCCTTTAATTTTTTTATGTTTGTTTTTCTTTATACCAAATTACAAATGCTGACTGACATCCATAAAATTGCCAAGGAGATTTCCCCCATCACTTTGAAAGAGATGGACGCAGTTGCCTTGATGAAACGGACAGACACTAAATTTGTAGTTTCCAAAAAAATGCTCCCTGTTTTACTTGAAACATTGAAAGAGAAATACCGTGTTCTAGAAATTGATAACAACCGTGTCATGACTTACAATTCTTTGTATTTTGACACCAAAGATCAAAAATTTTACCGTGAGCACCACAATGGAAAAATCAACCGACTAAAAGTGCGCATGCGCAAATACGTTGAGTCGGAGTTGTTTTTTTTAGAAATCAAGCAAAAAGACCACAAAGGGAGAACCACCAAATCGAGAATTCGCATCAAAAATTTTGAAAATGAATTGTCGCTTGCCTCCACTAATTTTATTGAGAAAATTACATCTAAAAAATTAGATTTGACACCTGCACTGATGAACGGCTTTAACCGCATTACATTGGTCAACATGCAAAGCAACGAAAGAGTTACAATAGATTTCAATTTAACCTACACTTTAGGGGATGTTCAAAAGACATACGAAGGCATCGCCATCATTGAAGTAAAACAGGAACGTTTTGACAGGAGCTCAGCCATCGTCAAAGAATTGAGAAATCACAGACAGTTTCCTTACAGCATCAGTAAATACTGCATCGGAATGGTCAACCTCTACGAAAACTTAAAGTACAACCAATTTAAAAGAAAATTAATCAAACTAAACAAACTCACTGCTTAACTATGGAATTTTATGGAATCCCCCTTTTCGATGATGATTTTTACAAAATGATGTTTCGTTTTGGAATCAATATTGCTTTTTTAACCATCATTATTCGTTGTTTGTACTACAGATACGCTCGAAACAAGGCGTTTCTTTTTACCTATTATATGATCAGTGTGATCGTTTTCTTTTTGTGCTTTACCCTTAAAAAATTCGAATTGGATTTGGGAATGGCCCTCGGTCTCTTTGCTATTTTCGGCATCATTCGCTACCGAACAAATACAGTAGACATCAAAGAGATGACTTACTTGTTTGTGGTCATCGGTGTTTCTGTAATCAACTCTTTGGCCAATGGAAAGATGAGTTATTCAGAAATTTTATCTGCGAATGCCATGATCATCCTCGTCTTGTATTTGACCGAGCTGTTTTGGTCATCGAAACACCAAGTTTCTAGAGAGATCGTCTACGAAGTCATTGAAAACATCAAACCAGAAAATCATCATTTGCTAAAAGAAGACCTTGAATCCAGAACGGGGTTGAACATAGAGAGAATCCAGATTGGTAATGTTGATTTTTTACGAGACACTGCACTGATCACCATCTATTTTTTAAAAGTACCCAAAAGTAATTAAAATGCGTACAAATAATCTATTTTCAAATTTTTGTACAGCACTGTTTTTGTTCATTTCTTCCGTTGCATTTGCACAAACAAATACTGATTTTGAAACCTGGTCAAGTATCAACGTGGAGGTCAAACTCCACAAAAAATTGAATTTGGAACTAGAGGAGCAACTGCGTTTGAAAGAAAATAGTTCAGAGATAGATCAATATTTTACACAAATCGGGCTTTCTTACCAATTTCCGAAGGACTTTGAAATTGGAGGTGGACTTCGGTTTGCAAAAAAAAATGACAACATAGGAAAAAAACAAGGATATGATTCCTTTTTTCGGTACCACATAGACCTTGCATACAAGCACAAACAAAAACGTTTTAACTTCAAACACCGCTTGCGTTTTCAAAACAAAAACGAAATCGGGGTTTCCGAAGCAGAAGAGGACAACGCGAAGAAAAACTTGCGTTTGAAAAGTTCTGTGAGTTACAATGTGCGCAATTGGAAATTAGACCCCAAATTTTCAGCAGAAATTTTCAATCGGACCCAACAAGGAAAAGAGAATGGTTTTCACAAATACAGACTTACATTGGGCAGCCAGTACAGTTTTAAAAAATGGGGTCAGATCGACCTGTTTTTTCGGTTGGAACAATCCTTGAATGCCGTCCTTACCAAAAGCACAAAAATTATCGGCTTTAGCTATACCTATGCTTTTGATAAATAAAAGTAGGAAGCACACTTTGCGGCAGTTCACACGTGCCAAGCATTTGTCCTAGTCTTTAGGGAATGACTTCTTTACAAACTTTGTCAAAATGACAATGTGTACGCCGTTGATTCTTCCTTCAATATGTGCAGCGTTGTCCTGCGTTAAAGAGATGTTTCTGACGGCTGTGCCACGTTTTGCGGTGAAGTTTCCACCTCCTTTTACATCCAGATCTTGGGTCAAATTAACCGTATCTCCGGCAGCCAACAAGGCGCCATTGGCATCTTTGTGGATGATTCTATCCTCTTCACTCAACCCTTCACCGGTTGCGGCAGCCCATTTTTCAACAGATTCCTCTAAGTACAGCATGTCCAGTAAATCTTGAGGCCATCCGTTATTTTTCAAGCGATGTAGCATTCTCCAAGCCACTACTTTTACCGCATCAAATTCACTCCACATACTGTCATTCAAACAGCGCCAATGATTGGGAACTGTTTTTTTTGGATTTTCAATTTGATCGGTACAGGTTGCGCAGGCAAGAATTTGTTCGTCAATACCACCTGTATGAACGGGTTTTATTTGATAAGCGCTCAGTTCCTTGTGGCTATTGCACAATTCACACTTTGACCCGCTGCGGGATTCCAATTCTGAGAGGATGTTCATGGTTAATGGTTGTCAGTTATAGAAAAACAAAACTACAGTTAAAATCGTACAAATCTCCAGTTTTTTTCAGTATTCCAATGCTTATGAGAGGTTTTAGTCACTCCGAAAAGTCACAGCAAAGTAAGAGCATATTTAAATCGTGAACGTGTAAAAAACTAGTATGAGCCAGGAGTACTGAATTGTTTTAAGCTGTTTTGTTTGGAAACAATTTTATAAATTTTTTAGGGACTTCTGCAGAAACCCTTAGGTTTTCTTTTGTAACCGGGTGTACAAAGGCCAAATTGGAGGCATGTAAGTACAGGCCTTTTCCTTTGAGAATCTTTGTTTCTTTGCCATACAAGCGGTCTCCAAGAATGGGATTTCCCATTTCGGACAGGTGTTTCCTGATTTGGTGTTTTCTCCCTGTTTCCGGTTGCAATGTGACAAGGTTTAGAAATCCAAAGCGGGGGGAGGCTATCCGGTCTATTAGTGCAAAAGAAGTTTTGGCATCTTTGCCGTCGATCTTGTTTTCGAGACTTCCGGAAGGACTTATTTCACCGATGACAACTGTCAGATAGGTTTTTACAATCTTACGAGTTTCAAAGAGCTGGTTTAAGGCAATGACTGCTGTGGAAGTCTTCCCGATTAAAAGCACTCCCGAAGTTGGATGGTCCAATCTGTGTATGGGTTCTGGACGGGTCAATGCGTCGAATTGGGAACTGGGACCCAAGGCTTTTTGCAATGCGTTCTCTAAAGTCCATTTTTTGTTGCCACTGACAGTAATTCCCGAGGGTTTGTAAACAAAAGCAAGGTGATCGTCTTCAAATAACACTTCAACAGGCAGGTCTATTTGAGCTTTGGTTGCACTTGTCGTATCTTGGAACAATTCAAGCTTTTCACCGCCTCTTACAAAATCGGCCGTAGAAGCAATCTTTCCATTCAGATAAATCAGTTTTTTTTTAAGCGCTTTTTTAAGGCCGCTTTTGGTAGAAATATTATTAAATAAACCCACTGCCGCCTCTTGCAAACGGGATTCCGAAAATTGTTTTGGAACAGTTAATGACTGGAGAAGATGCAAATGAAGTTTTTTTGGGTGCATTTTTGTGTTGCTTGACCAAGCAAAAGCACTTGGCAGTTTCAAAGTTACGATTTTACGAGGAATTTTCTAATTGAGATTCTTAATTTGTCCGCAAGTATTTATTTTCAATTCGATGAATTCCTATCTTTGTAATCCAATACTTTTTATGGATGAATGACTTTGTCAAACAAACGATTCTCGAAAAAACAGGAGCTTCTTCGCTTTTCCTTGTTGAAACCTTGCAAAGTCTGTGGAGTGGTTACGGCAGTATTCTACGTGTGGGCTTGGAAAATGGTTCCGTCAAAACAGTTGTTGTAAAGCACGTTTGCCCGCCAAGCGAAGCAGCGCATCCAAGAGGCTGGAATTCCAGTTTTTCTCACAACCGAAAAGTCAAATCCTATGAAGTGGAAACAGCCTGGTATCAATCGTGGAGTTTTCGATGTACCTCGGAGAGTCGCATTCCTAATTGCTTGGGCATTGCGAAGCAAGGATCGGAAGTGTGCATGGTTTTGGAAGATTTGGATGCTGCTGGCTATTCAGCGCGTAAATCAATTGTCACGCGTGAGGAATTAAATAGCTGTCTGCAATGGCTGGCCCATTTTCACGCAGAATTTCTTCAGGAAACGCCTGTGAATTTATGGAAAAATGGGACCTACTGGCATTTGGAAACACGGCCAGATGAATGGGCCGTATTGACAGATATTCCCTTGAAAAGAGCAGCAAAAAAGATCGCTCATGTCTTGCACTCAAGTCCCTTTCAAACAATTGTCCATGGAGATGCCAAATTGGCTAATTTTTGTTTTTCGGAAGACGGAACACAGGTTGCCGCTTTGGATTTTCAATACATAGGTGGCGGTTGTGGAATGCAAGATGTGGCTTATTTTGTTGGGAGTTGTTTGAGTGATCGCCTTTGTGAACAATGGGAAGAGGACTTGTTGGAGGTGTATTTTAGAACGCTTGAAGCAGCGGTGCTTCGTCGAGGAAAGCAAGTAGATTTTACTGCTTTGGAGACCTCGTGGCGCGAATTGTACCCATTCGCATGGACCGATTTTCATCGTTTTTTAAAAGGATGGAGTCCGGGACACTGGAAAATCAATACATACAGCGAACGCATGGCAAGTAAGGTGTTGAGTCGTTTCGAATCTTCAAGTTGAACTTGCAGATGGATTTTAAAACTTTTCAAAAACACCCAATCCAAAAAGGGCAAAGTCGTATTTTACGGGGTCCAAGGGATCCATTTTTCGCAAGGCTCTGTCCAATTCCTTGAGTCCTTTTCCATCGTTTTGTTTGCGTGTGAGTAGCCCTAATTTTCGAGCGACATTTCCCGAGTGTACATCCAAAGGGCAGGAGAGGAGTGCTGGAGAAATTTTTTTCCAAAGTCCCAAATCTACCCCTAAATTATCCTCCCGGACCATCCACCGCAAATACATGTTGATGCGCTTGGCTGCGGAACCTTTCAAAGGATCTGAGACATGTTTGGTTGTTCTGGACAAATGGGGAATTTCAAAAAACACTTTTTTAAACTCGTGGATGGCTATTTGCATCGAATCTGCACCTTGGTGTTTGGTAAATACACTTTCCAATCCTCCATGGTTTTTGTAGAGGTGTTGCAAGGCTTTGATAAAATATTTAAAATCTTCCACGTTGAAGGTTCGGTGAACAAAAGAATCGATGGAGTCCAGTTGCTTTTCAGAATGATTCAGAATAAAATCAAAAGGAGAATTCCCCAAAAAGTCCATCATTTTCAAACTGTTTTTGATGATCATGTCTCGTTTGCCCCAAGCGATGGTGGCTGCTAAAAAACCAGAAATTTCTCGGTCTTCTTTTGCGGCATATCGATGGGGAATTTGGACTGGATCGGTCTCTATAAAATCCAAGGTGTTGTACTGCACGACTTTTTGATCGAGAAATTCTTTGAGTTCGGCTTGCTTCATGTTGTATGCGAGACTTGATTTATAAATCCCTATCCGTGAATTGTCTCTTGGGTACCGAGCTCTTTGATGATTTCGGCTTCAAACTCCAACAAGGAGTCCCATTTTTGGTCTACTTCTTTGCGGTTGCCGTAGTTGCGCGCATGTTGTAAGAATAGGGTGTAGTGATTGGCTTCTGAGACCATCAAATCTCTGTAAAAGGTAGCCAGTTCTCTGTCTTCAAGATGCTCAGATAGCAATCGGAAGCGTTCGCAGCTTCTTGCTTCAATCAAAGCGGCACAGAGCAGTCTGTGTACCAATTGGTCCGTTCGACTCCCCCCTTTTGGGAAAAATTTCAACAGAGCCAATACATAGCTGTCTTTTCGGTCTCTTCCCAAAGAAATGCCCAAACGGATCAACCGGTCGTGTACCAATTTGAAATGACTCATTTCTTCTTTGACCAAGGCGATCATGTCCGTTACTAAATCTGTGTATTCAGGAAAACTGACAATGAGAGAGATCGCTGTAGAGGCGGCTTTTTGTTCACAATGAGCGTGGTCTATTAAAATTTCAGAAATGTTTTTTTCTGCGATGTCGGCCCATCTTGGATCCGTTGGTAGTTTCAATCCTAACATAATATAGGTTGTTTAATTTTTAATGATGTCGTGCAATCGGATGCTAAAGTCTCCCAGCGCTTTTATTTCTTTGACGCTCGCCAATCTTTCTTTGTGTACAATAAGCAATCCAGCGTCTGTAGCTTCTATGTGGTAATAGGTATTGCTTTCAAAAAACAAAACCAATTCATCTGTAAAAAAAGATTCGATGGCTTTTTGGTCGTTTCCATACAAGAAAAAACGCTTGGAAAAGTCGGGATGCCCCTTTATTGGGATGTCTTTGTATCCGGTCAAATGGTAAATATACTCGAAGAGTCCATCTCGATCGAGCGTAAAGAAAGGAGCTTTTTTATCTAATTTGATGTGCATCATGGTGCTGCGAACAACTTGTTTGGCGATGAATTCTCCTTCGGTGTACAAGACATCAAACAATGTACAGTGTTCGTTGTAGAGAACGTTTTTAATTTTGAGAATACTCTTGGTTTTGAAAAAGCCAAAATCTTTGAGTAAAGGAAAGGGTTTTTTACGAAAAGGTTGGTAATTCCAATGAAAATCATTGGCAATACTCTGCAAGGATTTTTGTCTTTTGGTCAGGTTTCTCGCGGCCATTCTTTTGGTTGCTGAGATTCTTCTCATCGCAAAAGGATGGTTTGTGTCTGCCCCATGAAGGTCCAGCCCGATGACTTCAAAATGCCCTCCTTTGGACGTAAAAGTACTCATGTAATTGTTTAGGTTTTCCATGACGGTATGGTCCACAAAACTACACCTTGAAAAATCCACGATTACATCTTGGTTTTCGGGAATTTGGTCTAATTTGGATTTTAATTTTGAATAATTCAAAAAGGTGCAGAAATTGACGACACTGACGTAATAATTTTGTTTTTCGTCAGCTTCTTTGTACATCAATACATTTGGTTTCAAAATATTTCGTGTAAAATCAAACAAACTTTTATTTACGATAACATGGATGACAAAGGTAATGAGGATGCCAGAAAAGATGCCTAAAATAAGATTGGTACATATTGTCACGATAAGTGTCGTAGAGAAAATAAACAATTGTTCTTTTCCAATGCGAACTATTTTTGAAATGTTCTTTGGGTCTGCCAATTTGTAGCCTGTATACACCAATATTGCAGCCAATGCAGGCAATGGAATTTTTCTCAATTGCTCTTGAAACAAGAGCAAAAAGAGCACCAAAAAACTGGCGTGAAAGAAATTGGCAGATCGATTGGTGGCTCCGTTGTTCGAATTTACCGAGCTTCTTGCAATCACTGTTACGACATTCAAACCGCCTAAAAACCCACTGATACTACTCGCCAAACCTAGTGCTTTCAAATCTTTGTTGGTGTTGGAACGCCTTGCCAAGGGATCCAGTTTGTCCACCGCTTTGATGCTTAAAAGAGATTCAATACTGGAAATCAGAGTGATGGAGATGACCACGTTGATAAATTGAGAAGTACCGATAATCGAAAAGTCTGGAAAAGCGAGGTTGCTAAGAATGTTTTTGGGAATGTTGATCAGCAATTCTTTGGCAATAGGGTAAGGGGTAGTGCTTATAAACTTGTAGTAATAGCTCATTCCAACTGCCAGTACGACAATCCACATTGGCGCCGGAATCAATTGAAAAAATCGGTTTCTGATTTTTGAATAATAGCCCATAATCCCCAAGCTTAGAAGACCAACAATTGCAGCAATTTGGTTTTGGTCGTCATGAAAAAAGTTCCAACAGGTATTCGGTATTTCCAATAGCAAATCGATCGTACTGCCTTGCAAACTTAGGTTCCCAAACATGACGTGAAATTGTTTGGCAAAAATACCGATTCCAATGGCTGCCAGCATGCCTTGTATTGCGGAGGATGGGAAGAAATCGCTCAAAATACCCAAACGTAAAAAGCCGAGTAAAATCATCAGCAAGCCTGAAATGACAATAGCTGCCAGGGTATAGAGATAGCCTTGTTGCAAATCACCAGCAGCAAGCGTGGTGATGGCACTGAGCAACACCACGACGAGGCCATTTCCAGGACCAGTAATGGTGACATGTGAACCTCCTACAAGAGCCACAACAACCCCTCCAACGATGGCAGAGATGATGCCTGCAATTGGCGGAGCTTCGGAGGCCAGTGCCAATCCAAGCCCCAACGGAAGGGCGATTAAGGAAACAACAAATCCCGAAAAAATGTTTTTGGGAATGTCACTTACAAAAGTCTTAAGAGTAGCTTGTTTTTTTACCATAAGTTATTTTACAATTAGAACGTCTGTTGGCAATTCTGACAAAATGTATTCGATGTCATGAGGAAATATGCGATCGAGCAAAGAGGTTTTGTCGGGGGCATTCATGATTAAAAGGTCCGCTCTTACAACACGTGCATAGTGGCCAATGGAATACCCTCTTTTTCCAAAAATACTTTGGGTATGTATCGAGATTTCTTTTTTCAAATCTTCGCGAATGCGCTTCAAAAGATCTTTGACTCGAATGTCTTCTCTTGTCATTAAGCGTTCCCTTGCAATGCTTGCCTTTCTCAACGAGAGGTCGTCGTTGATTTTTACGTGAATTTCCCCTTGGGTGATTTCTTCTATGATGGTTATTTTTTTACATCCCAAACTTTGAGAAACATAAAAGGAAGTCCGCAAGGTTTCTTCTGTCTTTGGGTTTTTTAGACCATTGACGACAATATGTTTGCAGGGGATTCTCGTAATGGAATGCTTGATCAACAACAAGACCGAACAAGGTGCTTTTCGAGTCAATACACGGGCAATGGAACCTACGTAGTACTTGTAAATGTTTTCCTTTTGAAGTGCCCCTAAAATCAACAAGTCAATGTTTTCTTGACGACAAACATCCAAGATCACTTTGCTTGGAATTCCTTCTTGAAAGAATGTTTTGATAGGTTTTTCAAGCTTTGGTGCCCCTGCGATGAGTTTTTGAAGTTGCGCTTCCTTTTCTGCTGTTTGCTTTCCAACATGTACGCAAATCAATTGGGCATTGAACATGTTTGATAGTCGAATGGACTCAAAAATATTTTGCTCTAAGTTTGGCGAGAATGCGATTCCGATTAATATTTTATTGAATTGGTGCACAGCGATTATTTTTTGGTAAGATATAAATAAGTCTTCTAAAAAAAATGTTTTTTAAAAGTCTAAAGATCCAATTTGAAACGTTTTCGTAACAATTCTATATTGGGGTTGATTTCATTTAATTTTTCGTATTTCTCTTGTGGGGTGTACACAAACTTTTTGGCTTCGGTTTCGAGTACTTGTATGTGAAGGTCTAAGCTAAAATTGTTGGCACTTTCCCTTAGGAATTTTAATATTTTTGGACGTGCACGCAGCAACTGTTCTTCCATAAATTTGCTTGGGAGTGTCAAATGGATTGCAAAGTTGTTCAATGTGGGTGAGGAAGCGGAGAGAATGGATGAAAGACTTTTATCTCCTAATTTGTGCAAATCTTCTGCATATCCCTTCCATAATTTGAGCAATTTTTCTTCACTACAAGGTGTTTTTGGAAGTGTGTCCCTGTCGATTTCCGCTTCTTCTACGCCAGCAAATGCAGCTACTTTCTGATGTACACTTTTGAGAGAGAGGGCAGAAGTACGCATACGTGTCCCTTTTAAGACAGGCGTTGGTTTGGTGCTATTTGTAGTTGGACTTGAACTTTCTTCGGGTTTGGAAGGGGTTTCCGGTTCTTTTTTTGGAGCATCAGGTTCTTTTGCTTTGGGAACTTCTAAAACTTCTTTGACCTGTTTTGCCCTAAAAAAAGAGGCGGGGATTATGTAGTTACTGCTTTTTTTTTTTCTGCCTCGAATGTGAGGGATGCTATTTGCATGAGGCTAAGTTCTACAAGCAGGCGTTGGTTTTTACTCGTTTTGTATTTGAGATCACAGGCATTGGCTTTTTCAATGGCTTGCATCAAAAAGGGCAGTGGAGCAGCAGCGGCTTGGGTCAGGTACCTCTTTTTAGCAGCATCTCCCACTTCTAAAAGTGGAATGGTCTGTGCGTCCTTGGAAACCAAGAGGTCTCTAAAATGAGAGGCCAGTCCATTGATAAAATGATGTCCCTCAAAACCTTTGCTCAAAATAGAGTTGAATTGGATGAGTACTTGAGGAATGTTGTTTCCCAACAATAAATCCGTAACCTTGAAATATTCGTCATAATCCAGTACATTGAGGTTTTCCGTAACGGCTTCTCGTGTCAACGTTTTTCCTGAAAAACTAATGACTCGGTCAAAAATAGAAAGCGCATCTCTCATGGCACCATCTGCTTTTTGAGCGATGATGTGTAAGGCGTCATCATCCGCGTTTATTTGCTGTTCTTGTGCAATCTTTTT
Organism: uncultured Flavobacteriaceae bacterium; assembly: GCA_963932955.1. Classification (GTDB taxonomy): domain Bacteria; phylum Bacteroidota; class Bacteroidia; order Flavobacteriales; family Flavobacteriaceae; genus Flavicella. The sequence continues at coordinate 18,591 of CAWVRK010000012.1, read as the reverse complement.
CAAATGGTTTTTAGCGTCCAACACACCGATTCTTTTGAAATCAAAAATCTGACAACGCGACAAGATGGTTGGAATGATTTTGTGTTTTTCAGTGGTGGCCAAAATAAAAATGGCATGGGCAGGTGGTTCTTCCAAGGTTTTTAAAAAAGCGTTGAAAGCCGCTTGGGAAAGCATGTGAACCTCATCGATGATGTACACTTTAAATTTTCCAGTTTGAGGTGGAATTCTTACCTGGTCCGTCAATGAGCGAATGTCGTCTACTGAATTGTTGGATGCAGCATCCAATTCGAAGATGTTAAATGCAAAATCTTCGTCTATGTGGGCTCCTTCTTGGTCGTTGATTTTTTTGGCGAGTATCCGAGCACAGCTTGTTTTTCCAACCCCACGTGGACCTGTAAAAAGGAGTGCCTGTGCCAAATGGTTGTTTTTTATAGCATTTTCCAAAGTATTTGTGATGGCTTGTTGCCCCACTACGTCTTCGAAAACTTGAGGACGGTACTTTCTCGCGGATACTATAAACTGTTCCATATATGGTTTTGGATTGAAAGACAAATGTAACAATTAGAAAAAGGAAAACCAACAAAAAACATTCTCAGTGTTTACAAATGCCCTTGACGTCCAAGTAGCGAGCTTATGAATTCCTGAAAATTGGCTATATTGCAGTACAGCATTAAACTACCGTAGCCCTTTTAATATGTGCAAACAAAAGCGATTTCTTCTTTTTTACACCCGTATTTTTTTGGTTTTTGTAATATTTGGAAATCAAGCCAAGGCGCAAACACCAAAGGACTCTTTAAGAGTAGCTTATTTTGCTAGTGGTTGCTTTTGGTGTGTGGAAACTATTTTTGAGAGTGTGGATGGCGTGGAAGAAGCAGTTTCCGGCTATTCTGGTGGACAGGAGGAGAATCCTACCTATAAATCCACAAGTAGCGGTGCTTCGGGACACGCTGAAACGGTTGCAGTTTATTACAATCCTTCCAAAATTTCCTATCAAAACTTATTGACAGTTTACTTTGGTTCGCAAGATCCAACCACTTATGGGCAATTTCCTGATTTTGGAACAGCCTACAGGTCTGTTGTGTTTCACCAAAACAAGAAGGAAAAAGATGCCATAGATTCCTTGTATTCCGTTTTGAATCGAAAAATTTACGCAGGAAAAATGCAAACAGAAATTCTACCCTTTAAAAAATTCTACAAAGCGGAGGAAGAACATCAGAATTTTGAAAAAAACAATCCCAACAACCGCTATATTCAAAAGGTTTCCATTCCTAGGTTGGAGCGTTTTCAGAGAATGTTTGTCAAGACTGCCGCCGAAGGATTCTAAACAATGATTGCAAGACGACTCAGTCTTTTATTTTTTCATACTTGTTGTGAATGGTCAAAATAGTCAAACCAAAAAGAACGGCTGTTACAATCAATACTGTGTTCGTCAATCCATCAGCTGCAAAGGACATTCGGATCAATATGGTTGAAATGATAAATCCCGAATTCCGAATCACCTTGTGGAAATCGTCGGTATAAAAAAAGGAAACCAGCAACAGAATTACATCCACACTGATCAGAATACTGAAAAATTGGTCAAAAAAGAGGTGGTTGATGTTTTTAAATGCCTGCCCTAAATCTGGCGTAGCAAAACTTCCCTTTGCCCAGGAAAATAAACTAAAAGCAGCTAGCGAAAAAAGCAGGGGAATCAAGCACATTGCTATCATTTTCTTGATGTTGATAAAAAGAGCTATGTTTATTTGAGTACTGGAATCTCCTTGTCGTTTTTTTTTGCTTTCCAAATAAAATAGATACAAAATAAAAAAGAGGAGTACTGCTGAAATCAAGTCGTATGTAAATTGCAAATTTTCTTTGATTTCAAACCAACGTATGGAAGGCTCGATGGCTGAAATATCCTTGAACAATCTTCGAATTACAATGAGCGTCATGATTTCGTATTGCTTTCCAATATAAGTAGTGATAGATCTTGGCAAGTAAAAAATCAACAGGTACACTTCATAAATCAAAATAAATGAAAACGGGGTGTAAATTGCCGCAATGGGGTTTTTTAAAAGCTCGCGATCCGAATCAAATGCAATCCAATTGAAATCCACCAAATAGATCAGTGCCAAATGCACCACAAAACTCACAATCGCGATGCCTAGTATGATTTTTTCTATCTGTTGTTTTGAATTTTCGGAAAGTAGTTTTGAAAAAACCTTTTTTAAGAAGTTGTTTTTTAACATGTTGTGGAGGTTGTAAGTACCCTTTAAAGATAGTGTTTTAAAATGAAACACTATAAACAACGATTGCACGCAGCTTAAAAACAAAAGTGTATTAATGCGAAACACCCGTATTTGAAACCAAATCGAAACGTCTCCAGACGCTTCTGTTTTTTTTAATAAAAAAAAGAATTTGGTTCGATTCAAAAACAACCCATTGCAGTCGAAAGGATTGATTGCAAGCTACAGCAAAGCTTCTTTTAAAATACTGACGGGGTGCATGCTGTCACGTGCGACCCCGTCTTTGATTTGGTGTCTGCAGCTCGTTCCTGCTGCAGCAATGAGCACCTCGGGACCCAATTTTCTAATTTTAGGAAACAAACTGTTTTCACCCATTTGCATGCTGGTTTTGTAATGTTCTTTTTCATAACCGAAAGAACCAGCCATTCCACAACAGCCTGTATTTAACAAAGTCACGTTGAAATTGACAGGCAGGTTTAATATCGAAAAAGTAGGCTCCATTGAACTCAGTGACTTTTGATGGCAATGCCCGTGGATTTTAATGGTTTTGTGTGCTTTGGTAAAAAGGGCAGGAGTCAGGTGTTTTTTGTCAATAGCAAGTTTTAAAAATTCCTCAATGGTATAGGTGTGCTTGGAAATCTGCGCTGCTTTTTCACCCTCGTCTGCCAAACGCAGGTATTCGTCTCTAAAAGTCAAAATAGCTGAAGGTTCAATACCGACCATAGGAGTGTTTTTGGAAATTATACTGGAAAAAGCAGCTACATTTGCTCTTGCTTTTTCTTTGGCGATGGTGAGCAATCCTTTTGAAATGGCACTTCTTCCGCTTTCTTCGTGGTCCACGATGAGCGGTTTGTACCCTATTTTGGACAAGAGTTCCAAACAATCCATTCCTGTTTGTACATCGTAATGATTTGTAAAGGCATCACAAAAAACAACAACTTTACCATGTGGACTGCCGTTCCTGTGGAGTCTGGTTGCATTTTTTTGGTACCATTTTCGCAATGTGGTGGGGGCCAACTTTGGAAGCTGTCGTTGCGGTGCAATGCCCAGTATTTTTTTAGCAATCCCAGTTCCCAGAAGGGCATTGCTCAGCTGGGGAGCCCAACTAGCATAGCGGTTGTATTTGGAATTGTTTCCAAAGAGCTTTGTGCGAAGCGGGATCTTGTTTTCTTGATGGTATTGGTGTAAGAACTCTGCTTTCAAGACTGAGACATCTACACTGCTCGGACATTCGCTGGCACAGGCTTTGCAACTGATACACAAGTCAAAAACTTCGTACAATTCCTTGTGGTTGAATTTATTTTTTTTTGTACTGTGCGTCAAAAATTCTCTCAGTGCATTGGCACGTGCTCTCGTGCTGTCCTTTTCAGCATTGGTTGCGCGATAGCTCGGGCACATGGTTCCTCCAGCAGCGACGGGTTTGCGACAATCCCCAGAGCCGTTGCATTTTTCCGCATGCTTTAGAATACCCTGACTGTCGTCAAAATTCATCAAAGTAGGAATGACAGGTTCTTTGCGTCCGGGTTCATACCGCAAGCTTTTGTCCATGGGTAATGGGTTGACAATTTTACCCGGGTTGAACGAATTCGAAGGATCGAAGGTTGTTTTTATACGCTTCAAAAGTTCGTAATTCTTTGAGCCAATCATCGTGGGGATAAATTCGGAACGTACAATTCCGTCACCGTGTTCGCCACTAAAGGACCCCTTGTACTTTTTTACGAGCTCTGCGGTTTTGTTGGTGATTTTTCGAAACAAGACGACATCTGCTTTCTTTTTTAAATTCAAAATCGGACGCAGATGAATTTCTCCAGCTCCAGCATGTGCATAGTAAACGGCTTTTTGGTCGAAATCGGCCATCATTTGGGTAAACTCTGCAATGTATGCTGGTAGGTCTTTTAGTGGTACTGCAGTGTCTTCAATACAAGCGACGGCTTTGTCATCTCCAATTAAATTCCCCAACAAGCCCAATCCTGCTTTTCGAAGTTCGTGAATTTTTGGGATGTCTTTGTCAAAAATTTTGGGGTAGTGGTACCCGAAGTTGTTAGATTGCAAATCCGCAATCAACAAATCGGCCAATTTTTCGGCCTCCTGTGCAGTCGAAGCAGTTACCTCTAAAAGCAGAAGGGCTTCTGGGTTTCCGTTTAAGAAAAACCTGTTTTTTTGTTGTGCTCTGTTGTTTTTAGTACAGTCCAAAATAATCCGGTCCATCAATTCACAGGTGTACAAATTGTGTTGCATTGCCAGTACAACCGCTTCCAAGCTCTCTTGAACACTTGTAAAATGAGCCGCCACCACAACCGCATTTTTTGGAGGTAAAACATCCAGTTGAAGTGTGATTTCTGTTGCAATTCCCAAGGTGCCTTCACTGCCACAGAGCAATTCACAGAGGTTGCTTTCTGGAACATTTCCACCAAAAAGCTCGAATTTTAATAAGGAGTCAACAGCATAACCTGTATTTCTACGATGTATGCTTGGATCGGGAAATTCTTTGTGGATTTCATTTTGCACCGCTGTTTGTGAAAGTTCCTCATAAAGGGTTTTGTAGATCTTGTTTTCCAAAGTGTTTCCGATAGTTTTGTCTCGAAATTCTTGTGTGTTTACCTTTTTAAAAACCACCACAGAGGCATCGCTTAAAATGGTTTTCATCTGAAGGACCTTTTCTCGCGTGACACCATACTGTATGGAAGTTGTTCCAGAGGAGTTGTTGCCCACCATTCCACCAATCATACAACGGTTCGAAGTAGACGTGTTGGGACCAAAAAACAAACCGTGTGGTTTTAAAAAACGGTTCAAATCGTCTCGAATGACACCGGGTTCCACAGTGACGGTTTTATTGACAAGGTCCAAAGCACCTATTTTTTTAAAATGCTTGGAAGTATCTATGACGATTCCATCACCCACACATTGGCCAGCCAAGGAAGTGCCTGCAGCCCTTGCAGTCATTGCTATTTTGTGATTGGAAGCAAAGCTCACTATTTTTTGAATATCTGTTTCATCGCTAGGGTAGACGACTGCCAAAGGTGTTTTGCGGTAGACAGAAGCGTCAGTTGCATAGAGTTGTCGGTGAAGGGTGTCGGTGCGAAGTGTGCCTTCTAATACTTGGGACAATTCATCAAACGGTATTTTTTCAGTCATATTTGTGGCTTTGGAGCTTCCTTCAAAAAGTAAAAGTAGTGCATATTTGGAAACTATTATTTTCGAACTGCCTTTTTTTTGGGATGCCAACATTTCTGTATCTTTGCTATTGCGAGAGCACCTCAAAATTCTCATATAATTTTTTCCAACCATGCCCAAACAAGGAAAGGCCAAAAACACAAAAAACAAAGCCAAACACAGCAAATTGATGCTTCGAAAGACGAACAAACTTCGAGCGGAAAAATTACTGCACCAGCAGCGATTGAAAGAACTGTTGCAAAAACAAAGAGAACAACAAGATAAAATAGCGGTAGAAAAAACGCTCAAAGATTTGTAAAAAAGGCACTGATTCAGTAACGGTTCTTGACAACTTTTGAGCTGCCACTCAAATGCTTGTTGGAAAACATACCATTGTTCAGAAACTGTTTATTATTATTTTAAAATTCTAAGAAAAATACAAAAGAGAATTTGTAATTTTGCTTTTTTATTTAGCAATACGTAAATATTTTTAAAAATGCAACGAGATCAAATCATATTCGACTTAATTCAAGACGAAAAAGAAAGACAATTGGAAGGCTTGGAGCTCATTGCTTCAGAAAATTTTGTCAGTGAACAAGTTATGGAAGCACAAGGTTCTGTGTTGACCAACAAATACGCTGAAGGGTATCCAGGAAAACGGTATTACGGAGGCTGTGAAGTCGTTGATGTCGTAGAGCAAATAGCAATTGACAGGGCCAAAGAATTGTTTGGTGCTGCCTATGCAAACGTACAACCTCATTCGGGATCCCAAGCCAATGCTGCTGTCTACTTAGCAGTTTTAAAGCCCGGAGATAAAATTCTCGGTTTTGACCTCTCTCATGGAGGGCATTTGACACACGGTTCTCCTGTAAATTTTTCAGGAAAAACTTACCAAGCTTCCTTTTATGGAGTCGATGCTGAAACAGGTGTTTTGAACTACGATAAAATTCAAGAAGTAGCGACCCAAGAACAACCCCAAATCATCATCGCTGGTGCATCTTCTTATTCTAGAGATATTGATTTCAAGCGTTTTCGTGAGATTGCGGATAGTGTAGGTGCCTATTTGTTGGCAGACATATCACATCCTGCGGGAATGATTGCCAAAGGGTTGTTGAACGATCCAATTCCCCATTGCCATTTTGTAACCACGACTACTCACAAGACGTTGAGAGGTCCTAGAGGAGGAATGATTTTGATGGGACAAGATTTTGAAAATAAAATGGGAATCACCTTAAAAAATGGTTCTTTGCGAAAAATGTCAGGTCTCTTAAATGCGGCGGTCTTTCCAGGAATGCAAGGTGGTCCTTTGGAACACGTAATCGCTGCCAAAGCCATTGCTTTTGGAGAAGCGTTAACGGATGAATTTTTACACTATCAAATACGCGTCAAAAAGAACGCTGCCGCTTTGGCTGCTGCTTTTGTGGCAAAAGATTACAAACTGATTTCGGGAGGTACAGACAATCATTGTATGTTGATTGATTTGCGCAACAAGAACCTGTCGGGAAAAGATGCAGAACAAGCTTTGGTAAAAGCGGATATTACGGTCAATAAAAACATGGTTCCATTCGACGATAAATCTCCTTTTGTAACTTCGGGAATTCGAATTGGTGCTGCTGCAGTGACAACACGTGGATTGAACGAAGCGGATATGGAGACCGTGGTCGCTTTGATCGACGAGGTTATTGAAAACTTTGAAGACGCGGCAGTATTGGCATCCGTTTCAGAAAAAGTAAATGATTTGATGCTTGGCAGAGACTTGTTCAACGCTTAGTTTTTCAATACGTTATACAGACCTCTTTTAGCATGCTAAAAGAGGTTTTTTTGTCTAAAATGCTAGTGTCGGGAAGCAAAAATATCTTTTGTTTACGCTTTTCGGCTTCTCGGATGAAAACGCTCCACCACTTCTTTGAGGTGTTTTCTGTCTAAGTGCATGTAAATTTCGGTCGTAGTGATGCTTTCATGCCCAAGCATCTGTTGGATTGACCTCAGGTCTGCACCTCTTTCCAATAGGTGGGTCGCAAAGGAATGACGAAATGTGTGGGGACTGATTTTTTTTGAAATATTCGCTTCGAAAGCTGTTTTTTTGACGATTGTAAAAATCATAACTCTACTGAGTTGTTTTCCTCGCCGGTTCAAAAACAAGGTATCTTCCGCACCTTTTTGCGGAAGTACATGACAACGGATGTAATGGATGTACGTATTGATGTCTTTTTGAGTGTGTGCGTCGATGGGCACAAAGCGCTGTTTGTCTCCTTTGCCGATCACTCTAATAAACCCCTCTTCAAAGAACAGGTCTGAAATTTTTAAGGAGATTAGTTCACTTACCCGCAATCCACAACTGTAGAGCGTTTCTAAGAGCACCCGGTTCCGTTCTCCTTGGGGAAGGCTCAAATCAACGGCTCCGATCAATTGATCTATTTCTTTGAGAGAGAGCGTATCGGGGAGTTTTCTAATGGTTTTGGGGCTTTCTATAAGTTCAGTTGGGTTGTCAGAACGGTATTTTTCAAAAACGAGATAATCGAAAAAATTGCGCAATCCAGAAATAAGTCTCGATTGCGATTTTGGAGTGCAACTTCTTGCGCGTTCGTACACAAAGCCCAAAAGTGTCTGTTTGTCTATAGATACGGGTTTGGCATTGATTTGGTGTGTGTCAAGGTAGTCTATGAGTTGGCGCACATCTCTTTGGTAGCTCTCAATGGTGTTGTTGGAAAGCCCTCTTTCAATCTGTAGGTAAGTTTGATAATCCTTTAAAAGATGCTTCCAAGTCATACTTGCAAAGATACCAAAAGCAAAATGGAATCATTTCTCGTGCCGAGCTATTCATGAAGAATTGATAAATTCCATTAATTTTTCTCAATAATTTAAAAAAAAAGCAAGGCGTTATTCAAGAACATTTTTAAATTTGTAACAAATCTATAATTTTTGGCTATGAAAATAATCATCATCAACGGACCAAATTTAAATCTTTTGGGAAAAAGAGAAGTTTCTATTTATGGAAACAACTCTTTTGAGGAATACCTATCTAAATTGAAACATAAATTCCCAGGTGCCTCATTGGAGTATTTTCAGTCCAACCACGAAGGCGAACTGATTGACAAGCTGCACGAAGTAGGTTTTTCTTATGAAGGAATCATTTTGAATGCAGGTGCGTATACACATACTTCCATCGCGATGGCAGATGCCATCAAAGGAATAGAAACACCCGTGATCGAGGTACACATCTCCAACACCCATGCAAGGGAATCCTTTCGTCATCAATCGCTGCTCTCTGCAAATGCAAAAGGAGTGATTTTGGGATTTGGATTGGATAGCTATGAGTTGGCTTTGCAGAGTTATTTACTTCTTTAGCGTCAAATCAGCCTTTTGTTCTGTGACTCGACAGTCATCAAAAAAGAGCGTTTGATGTTTGTCATATGTTTACGGTTTTTTTGTGCTATGTCACCTTTCTAGATTGTTGTACCTTCCCGCTATGAAACAAGTTGTCAGATGGTTTTTCTTTAAAGTTATGGGATGGAAAATCGTAGGGATATTTCCTGACTATTTGCAAAAATACGTTGTCATTGTAGTACCACATACCAGTTGGGTAGATTTTCCTGTGGGTATTTTGATCCGTTACATTACGGGAATCAATTCCCGTTTTGTTGGAAAAGATAGTCTTTTCAAAGGTCCTTTTGGTTGGTTTTTCAAAGCGATGGGTGGCATTCCTGTAAACCGGTCTAATCGACAAAATTTTGTCGAAAAGATAGTTGCTCTTTTCGATTCTCATGAGACCTTTGTCTTTAGCATGTCCCCTGAGGGAACTCGAAAAAAAGTCAGTGCTTGGAAAACAGGGTTTTATTACATTGCTAAAAATGCGAATGTTCCCATAGTAAAAGTCGCATTGGATTATCCAAAAAAGATGGTGCGCATCGCTGCTCCCTATAAAATCACCGGTCAAAAAGAGCATGATTTTAAAAATTTTACAGCTTTCTTTGAAGGCACTGTCGGCAAAAATTCAAAAAACACTTGATTCTATAAAAAAGCAGAATCCCTCAGGAAAAAATATGTGGCATTAGTGCCCTTGTATTTCTCGAGTTTCTGTATCTTAGAATATTAAAAAACACCTTATGGTAAAGTTGGCATTGCATTGGAAAATAGTAATCGGGATGGTTCTTGGGATTTTTTTCGGTTTGATCATGCTTCAATTAGAATCAGGAAAAGAGTTTGTTCAAGACTGGATCGAACCGATTGGATCCATTTTTGTTCGCATGCTTAAACTCATCGCAGTTCCACTGATCTTAGCTTCTTTGATCAAAGGAATTTCGGATTTAAAAGATATTTCCAAATTCAAATCTATGGGAATCAAAACCATCCTTGTCTACATGACAACCACAGTTTTTGCGATTTCGATTGGCTTGGGCATGGTCAATTTGATCAAGCCTGGAGAAGGAGTTTCCTCTGAGACCGTGGCAAAACTGAAACAAACCTATGCAAGCAATGAAAAAATTCAAGAACGCATTTCTGAAGCCAGCAAACAGCAAGAAAGGGGGCCTTTGCAATTTGTTGTAGACATGGTTCCTGACAATGCCATTGCAGCGATGAGCAATAACAAAAGTATGTTACAGGTAATCTTTTTTACCATTTTTTTAGGCATCAGTATGTTGTTGGTTCCTGAAAAACAGGTACGACCACTCAAGAAATTTTTTGATGCCCTGAATTATGTGATTTTAAAAATGGTGGATTTGATCATGTTGTTTGCACCAGTTGCCGTCCTTTCTCTGCTGGCAACAGTCATCGTTACGACAAACGATACTTCTGTGCTTTTCGCTTTGTTGCGTTATGTAGGTGTCGTAGTTGTCGGGTTGCTGTTGCTGCTTGTTTTCTATTTGATCGTCGTCGGAATGTACACAAAAAAAGCACCTCTTTGGTTTTTAAAACAAATCGCACCAGCGCAATTGCTTGCCTTTTCAACCAGTTCAAGTGCTGCGACGCTTCCTGTTACGATGGAAAGAGTGGAAGAACACATCGGAGTAGACAAAGAAGTTTCGAGTTTTGTACTGCCCGTTGGCGCAACCATCAATATGGATGGTACAAGTCTTTATCAAGCCGTGGCCTCCGTGTTTATCATGCAAGTTCTGTGGCCAGAGGGATTGATTTTTAGCAATCAGTTGGTCATCATATTGACAGCTTTGCTGGCTTCTATTGGTTCGGCAGCAGTACCCGGAGCCGGTATGGTCATGTTGGTCATCGTCTTGGATGCTGTAGGTTTTCCAAAAGAGCTATTGCCGATTGGTTTGGCTTTGATTTTTGCGGTCGACCGTCCGTTGGACATGTTGAGAACTACGATCAATGTAACAGGAGATGCTTGTGTGTCTATGGTGATCGCCAAATCTGAAGGAAAACTAGGAAGTCCTCATGTTCAAAATTGGGACGACGATTACCCCCAAAAAACCAAACTATAAATCGATTTCAAAAAGGAGTTCAACAATCGATAAAGCGTTCCTTAAAGAGGGGGTTCGGCGATGGGCAAGAATCACTTTTTCCAAACCACCGGTAACGGTTCTTTGCAATAAAATCATATAGGGAGTCTCTAACTGACTCAGGTATGTAATGAAAAATTTTAAACCAGCTCCAAGTGCCCTTCAAGGCAGCGCAAACATGCAATACGGCGTTCGAACGCATCCAGACATCAGTGGCTGTAACAAACACAAGACTGTCTGTTTTAGAAGTGTCGATGCCCTTCTCTTTTAAAAAGTTTTGAGCGACTTTAGATTGCAAACTTCCAAAGAGAAAATAGGCTTGCGCATCTCTCTTTAGCAGAAAGTAAACTGCGTCATTGCAAAGTTTACAGGGACCATCGTACAAAACGATTCCTTTTGTTTTTCGGTGCAATTCAATGTAATTTTTAGTACTCATAAGACTACAAAGTTAGGGTATTTACTTTCTTTAACATAGTATTTGCATGTTCTTAACAAGAGATTTTATATTTTAGTGTTATTAAAAAACAGCCATGATTGACATTCAAAAATTGCACAAATCCTATTCGATAGGAAGCACAGCTCTCCATGTACTAAAAGGCTTGGATCTTTGTATTGAAGATGGTGAGTTTGTTGCCATTATGGGAGCTTCCGGTTCCGGAAAATCAACGCTTCTAAACATTTTGGGCCTCTTGGATACGCAAGACGAGGGGGACTACCTGCTCAACAAACTTCCGATTGAGAATTTGGATGAAAAAAAAGCTGCCCAACTCAGAAATAAGTTTTTGGGTTTTGTCTTTCAGTCTTTTAATTTGATTGCATATAAAAACGCTTTGGAAAATGTCGCACTGCCACTTTATTATCAAGGAGTTGCAAAAAAGGAACGACAGCTCATGGCGATGGAGTATTTGGAGAAAGTGGGCTTGAAGGATTGGGCCAGCCATTTGCCAAACGAGTTGTCTGGCGGTCAAAAACAGCGGGTAGCGGTTGCGAGGGCCTTGGTCACCAAACCCAAAGTGGTGTTGGCGGATGAACCCACAGGAGCTTTGGACTCAACGACTACTGGCGAAGTGATGGACTTGCTAAAATCAATTCACCGAGAGGGGATGACTTTGATTGTTGTTACCCACGAGGAAGATATCGCAGCACAAACAGATCGCATTATCCGTCTCAAAGACGGGGTGATTGTCAGTGATGAAAAGGTCAAACACTTGGTTTGATTGAGCTGGTAGTATTTTGCTTAAAAACGATCGATGATTTGCTGTGCTACTCTCAACGCTTCTGCACCTTGAGACAAGGAAACGACAGGAGTTGTATTTGTGCGAATTGCATGGGCAAAAGAATCCAATTCGTCCAAAATGGCATTGTTGTTGGTTACGGTCGGGTTTTCAAATAAAATTTGCTTTTTCACCCCTTCAGCATTTTGCAAAATCATGTCAAAATCACCAGGGTTTTGTGGAGCCTCTTTCATACGTACCAATTCACTTTTTTTCTCTAAAAAATCGACTGAGATGTAAGCATCTTTTTGGAAAAATCGTGTTTTCCGCATGTTTTTCATCGAAATTCTACTGGCCGTTAGGTTGGCCACACAACCGTTTTCGAATTCAATGCGCGCATTGGCAATGTCTGGGGTTTTGGAAATCACAGAAATACCACTTGCTTGGATGTTTTTTACTTTTGAATCTACCACACTCAGAATGATGTCTATGTCGTGAATCATCAGGTCCAAAACTACGGGGACGTCAGTTCCTCTGGGGTTGAATTCGGCCAAGCGATGTGTTTCGATAAACATGGGGCTTTGAATGGCTTCTTTTACAGCTGTAAATGCAGGGTTGAAACGTTCGACATGTCCTACTTGACCGCGAACCTGGTGTTCTTTTGCCATGTCTCTGAGTACCGAGGCTTCTTCAAAAGTTTTGGTGATGGGTTTTTCTATAAAAACATGCTTTCCTCTTGCGATGGCTTGTTGGGCGCAGTCAAAGTGGGAGAGGGTAGGAGTAACGATGTCCACAACATCCACTTCTCGAAGTAGCTGGTCAATGGTATCAAAGGCTTTGTAGCCAAATTCTTTTGATACAGCGGTGGCATTTTCTTTGCTAGGGTCGTAAAACCCGATCAATTCAAAGTGCTCAGATTGCTGCAGCAACCGTAGGTGTATTTTTCCTAAATGACCTGCTCCTAAAACTCCTGCTTTTAATTTCATAGGTTGACTTTAATAGTTACAATTTGTTACGACTCAATACGGATATGTCCAAAAAGGAACTGGCAGTGATTGTCTTGTAAAGGAGAAACCAAACACTGCAAATATGTTTGCACAAAAATAGAGATCTTTAGGGATTAATTGCTAATTTTAAGCCTTCAAAATGTAAACTATTTGTGAAAGACACCCTCAAGCACCAAGGACTAAGAAATCAACTGGCAAAAGTAATTGCTGCCAAAGGAATTGAAAACAAAAACGTATTGGCTGCCATTGCTAAAATTCCAAGGCATTTGTTTTTGGATTCTAGTTTCGAGAGTTTTGCCTACCAAGACAAGGCATTTCCCATTTTAGCAGATCAAACCATATCCCAACCTTATACCGTTGCGTATCAGACGCAACTGTTGGAAATCAAGCCTGGCGATAAAGTATTGGAAATAGGAACGGGATCAGGTTACCAAACCGCGGTTTTGATGGAGATGCAAGCAGAAGTGTTTAGTGTAGAGCGTCAAAACGAACTGTTTAAGAAAACCAAGCTGTTTTTGCCCAAGTTGGGGTATCGACCTAGGTATTTAGGATTTGGTGACGGTTACAAAGGCTTGCCAGACCATGCTCCCTTTGACAAAATCATCGTAACTGCCGGAGCGCCATTTGTTCCCAAAGCACTGCTTGCACAACTGAAGCTAGGAGGGATGCTTGTGATTCCTGTTGGGACTACAAAACAAATCATGTATTTGTACAAAAGAACCGCTTTGAAGCATTTTGAAAAACACGAATTGGAAGAATGTAAATTTGTTCCGATGTTGGAGAAAAAAAATTAGGAATTTCGGAAATCAATCGTATTTGGCATCGAATTTTCCATTCCATTTACCTTGAACCCGGAGCACTTGCTCAATCACATCGCGCACACATCCTTCCCCTCCTTTTTTAGGAGAGACGTATTTGCATATTTCTTTGATTTCTGGAGCGGCATCACTGGGAGCACAAGCAAACCCTACTTTTTTCATGACTGGGTAGTCCGGAATGTCGTCGCCCATGTACAAAATATTGTCGGGAGAAAGCTGGTATTTGTCGAGCAATTCTTGGTAGCGCGTTGATTTGTCGTGAATACCAAGAAAAATATCTGTAATCCCCAATCCTTCCAACCGCAAACGAACGCCTTCGTTGCTACCGCCCGAAATCACACAGACACGGTATCCGGCGTCTACGGCTGTTTTCAGCGCATAGCCGTCTTTGATATTCATTTGACGGAGCATTTCACCATTGGGGTAGATTGTGATCATGCCATTGGTCAAAACACCGTCGACATCAAGTATAAAGGTGTCAATCTGTGGCATCCATTCTTTGTAACTTTTTTCCATGGAACTATTTTATTTTTGGGTGTTTAGCAATGCTGCTGTCAGCAAGCTGTAAATTTCTTTCTTTTGGTGTTGCAACTGTTTTTTATGCGCCTCCAAAGTTAGTGTATCTTTTCGAATTGCAGGACCTGTCTGTGCCTGAGAAGGAGGGAGGAAGGTAATTTTATGGGCTGTTTCTTCAATCAAGGGATGTAAGATTTCGAAGGGAATGCCGTTTTCTTCACAGATTTCTTCACCCAATGTATACATGTAATTCACAAAATTATTGACAAATACCGCAGCGAGGTGGAGTTTTTTTCGCTGTGCAGTAGTCATCCAAATATTTTTTTTAGAAAGAGAATTGGCCAAAAAAAGCAGCTTGGAATGGTCTGCTGTGTTAGACACTTCCAAGCAAAGTTGAACCTTGCCAAAGTCGGTTTTCTTGTCTTTGCTAAAGCTTTGCAAAGGGTAGAGTACTCCCGTCCGAGTATTTGCTTGCAGGACGTCTAAATCAAGGTTTCCAGAGCAGTGAAGTAGGAGGCCGTTGAATGGTGCTATTTTTTTTGACAAAGCCTCGATAGATTGGTCGTTTACAGCGATGATGCATACGTCTGTTTCAACCAAAGCTTCCAGTTGGTCTGTGACCAAGACTTTTCCTTCCCACTTCGCTATGGGCGCAAGACTGCGATTGTAAATCTGACGAAGTTCAATGCCGTTAGCGGCAAAAAAAGCACTGGCCAAATGTTGCGCCAAATTGCCGCCTCCAAGTAGTGTTACTGCAACCATGCAACGAAGATACTGAAATCGAGCAATTCTACGATTTTTTTAAAAAGGAATTCGTATTTTTGAGTATTGAAAATTTAAACAAGAGATCTTATGAAAACCTTTTTTTTAAGCATTTTAGTCCTTGTTTGCTTGTCATTTCAATTCAATCAAACCACTAAAGAACAACCTCAAATGCAAGAAATCAATTCAATATACTCATTTACTGTCAACGACCTGAAAGGAAATCCCTTTGATTTCTCAAGTTTGAAAGGAAAAAAAATCATGATTGTAAACACGGCTTCTAAGTGTGGTTTGACACCACAATACAAAGAACTACAAGCATTGTACGAGCGCTACAAAGATGAGGGCTTGGTCATCATCGGCTTTCCATCCAATGATTTTTTATGGCAAGAACCGGGTTCTTCCGATCAAATTGCTGCTTTTTGTGAATTGAATTACGGAGTTCGCTTTCCCATGATGGAAAAAATAAGTGTAAAAGGAAGGAAAAAGCATCCATTGTATGCTTTTTTAACGGAGAAAAGCAAGAACGGTCTGCAAGATTCAAAAGTAAAATGGAACTTTCAAAAATACTTGTTGAATCGGGAAGGGGTTTTGGAAAAAATAATTTCTCCAAAAACGCGACCGTCTTCACAAGAAGTCCTCGACTGGATTGAGGGTTAGGCCAGGCTGTGCTTATTTGAAATACGTGTAAAATAAGAATTTTATGAAATTAGACATATTGGCCTTTGGAGCCCATCCCGACGATGTAGAATTAGGATGCGCAGCTACCCTTGCCAAAGAAATTTCGAAGGGCAAAAAGGTCGGTATCGTGGACCTTACCAGGGGAGAGTTGGGTACCCGTGGTACTGTGGCCATTCGAACTCAGGAAGCGATGAATGCAGCAAAAATCATCGGGGCAGTCCTGCGAGAGAATATGGGTTTTGAAGACGGTTTTTTCGTCAATGACAAAGCACATCAAATGGCCATCGTCGAAGTGATTCGTAAATACCAACCCGAGGTGGTCCTGTGCAATGCAATTGAGGATAGGCATCTTGACCATCCTAAAGGAAGTCAATTGGTTTCAGATGCTTGTTTTTTGTCTGGATTGCGAAAGATCACAACTAAAGTTGAAGAGATTTCGCAAGCTGCTTGGAGGCCAAAACAAGTATATCATTACATGCAGTGGAAAAACACCCAACCCGATTTTGTGGTAGACGTCACCGGATTTATGGATGTAAAAGAAAAGGCAGTAAAAGCACATGCTTCCCAGTTTTTCGACCCGAACAGCAAGGAGCCCGAATCGCCAATTACGAGTCAAAACTTCATCAATAGTGTGTTGTACCGTGCCAATGATTTGGGAAGAATGATTGGTGTGGAAAGTGCAGAAGGCTTTAGCACAGAGCGTTATGTAGCTGTTCGTGAATTGGGGGATTTAATTTAAAAAAAATGTTTGTGCAATTGTTGAAATAGTGTAAATTTGCACCCGTTAAACATGGTGGTTGTAGCTCAGTTGGTTAGAGTATCGGTTTGTGGTACCGAGGGTCGCGGGTTCGAATCCCGTCTTCCACCCATCGTTTTTAAAAGGCCTGCAATGCAGGCCTTTTTTTTTGGAATTTTGTAAGGTTTTGAAAACAAGGTTTTTCCAATTTCAACTTTTATTTTCCAAGCTGTTTTGCATTCAAATGCGATAGAATAATGTATTTTTACACACGAATGAAATCATCACCATGGACAAGTTAAAAACGCGCTGGGGCATCACATCCAATTTTCAAATCCTTTTGATTCTTCTTGTTTTTGCCATCAACGGTACTTTGGCCACACGCTTGGCAGATCCGATTACCCATTTGATTGGTTTGGACAGAAAAACGACAACTCCTTACGTGTATTGGCCTGTCCGCATTCTACTTATTTTTCCGATATACCAAATTACTTTGGTTTTTGTCGGTGCTCTTTTTGGTCAGTTCCAATTTTTCTGGAACATGGAGAAGAAGATGCTCAAACGCATCGGTTTCAAACGTTTTTTCAAGGATTAAATTTTTTTAAGATCCCAAATCATCTTTATTGTTTTCAAAATAAGAGTAGTATAGTGGTTGTTTGTTTTAAAAAAACCTATTTAACATAATGTAAATTATAGTACATTTTACTGCAATTAGCGTAATAGCGCTTTTGGGCGATATTTGACATAATTACAGATATAATGTCTTTTGACTTATATCGATAGTAATTATGACAAGCTAATTGTGGCTTCGTTAGAATAATCTAGATATGTAGCTATAATTCTCTATTATGTAAAATATCCCAGAAGCTTTCGCTTTCATAAGAATAATTGGAACTTGGGTCATTAAACTATTAAGCGGTTTGCTTCGCAGCGTCTAAAAAACATTCGCAACTGATAATTTACGTTATGTAAAATATCAGCTGCAAACGCATTATAAAAGCTTAACTTTTTGCTATATTTTATGGAACATTGTAAATGTTTAAAATTGCTTTGAAACCAATAGTATAATTGAAGCACCAAAAAGACTGTATTACAAACCAAAAACATCTACGCTTTCTTCACCTTTTTGTTGAACCAAAATTTTATAAGGCCAAATTTAACAAAGAGTTACACTTACATTGTAGATGACTAAATGTTATTTTTTAATCATTTTTTTAGTTATGAGCCTATTTCCGGAATAAGCCTTAATAAAATAAATCCCGTTGGTTAGTTCATCTACATTAATTGAATTAAAGTCTGTTGTAACTTCCTTTACTTTTTTGCCCAACAATGAGAATATTTCAACTTTTGTTAGTTCAATTGTGTAAGAATTTATATAGAGAGTACTTGTAACTGGATTTGGGTATATATCAATTGAATTCAAATCTGGATTTTTGACCGATAGATCAGTTTCTTTTTTTAGAATGAACGTCCAAAAGCCATTGCCACCAAATTCAATGTCGACAATCATTCTATCAGCTGACATTTCAACAATGTTGTAAGTAATGCTTTCGATTCCTGCAGCTTCAGAAGTAGAAACCAATTCACCTCCGTTGTGCACTTTTGGAAGACCGAGATGCGCTCCAACTCCGTTTACAGTAATTGTTCCGGCGTCAGCATCGTACGCATACGTGTAATCAGTAGCAGCACCGTTATGTGGATACACAGGTGTACCACAACCGTCACCTCCTTGCCATCCTTCTAACCAAGTATTTTCTCCCATCACATTCGAGAATGAACCGTCTGTTCTAAATACGAATTCATCATCCATAAGACAAGCTCTTGTCGTTACATCTTCCCCACTGTTTGACCACCAAGTGATGTTTCCTTTAGTTGGACCCACACCCAACGCACCTGCAATAGGTTCAATTTTCCAAGTTCCTGTAATTGAGCCTGTTACAGGCTCGTTGTCTTCACCAGTATCGTCATCGTCATCTGCATCGGTATCTTCGTCTTCACAATCTTGGCCTACCACATAATC